>NZ_JBHTFQ010000008.1:0-102433 GCF_042666235.1 Halodurantibacterium daqingense
CTTCCCCGCCATCACCGACCTCAAGATGTCCACTATCGATAGTGGACACTATCACCCACTCCATCACGCAGGCAGGGCAGGCAGACCGGACGGATACGCAAGGACCCGCAACACGCGGCCTGTTCGCTATTGGCTGGCGCGAAACCGCAGCCGGGAGGGTTTCCCGCGTCGGGCAAGGTCAGATGCGCCCGCCTGCGGTGCCACCGGGGACCTGGAGTTTGGAGATGTGTAGGTCTCTGAAGGGGCACAGCGTGCATGGCAAAAGCCCGCCCGCTTCTTGATGCGAAAGAACAGGCGCTGTTCCGAGGGCTGGTCAAGTGCGCGCCGCCGGCTTGTGCTGATCGGGCGGTGATGATCACCTTCCGGACACTGGCCTGCCTGGCCAGGCCCGGTTGCAGGTGAAGCCTGGCGATGGACAAGACGCGATGGGTGCTGTCGCTGAGGCTCAGCGTCGAGCATCGGCTGGGCGACCTCTGGCTCCGAAGTATCCTCCTTCCCGGCCGGCTACAGCGGCACCGGCATGATTCTTGGCCACGTCACCTTCATCTGGTGGCGTCAACGGCGGTCGGAGCGGCTGGCAGTTGCTCCGGTTCCGCACAAGCTACAGCTTCTCACCGGGAAGAGCTGCGGCCTGCCTGACCCAGTCTTGAAACCGGCTTTCATCAAAGCTGTCCTCTCTGATGTCGAGATAGCGGACCTCTGGATATTTTGATTTGCCCGGTGGCGGCGGCACGAGCGAGGCTCCGCGGAAGAAGGTCACTTTCACATAGTGGTTGAAGCAGTGCAGGCTGAGAAACCAGCCCATTGCCTCATCGGCCGCGCCATAGAATGGCGAGTTCCATTTGACCGCCTTGCGGGCGTGCGGAACCTCCTTGGCTATGGTTTCGTCGATGGCGCGGCCAATGGCGCTTTTCCACCCTGGCATGGCGGCGATATAGGCGCGCACCGGGCCGTCGCCTTCGCCTTTGGGAATCTGTGGATTGCCGCCAGCCAGAAGTCTGGCGCCCGAGGATGCCTTGCCCTCTTTGCTCGTATTGCCTGTTCTTGCCATAGCCCTATCCCTTCGGTCCGTGACGGCGGGTGCGCCAACGTCCGGTATGATACACTGCAAACATCCCGGGCGCAGACAGGATCATGACGGAGAAGGGCGCGAGCGGCAGGAGACAGACCGTTCGCCGGACTCAATCCCAAGGCCGAGGCTGGCGAAGATTGCCGCCGCGATGACCGTAAAGAGAATGCCGGTCCAACGGTGGATCAGGCGATTGAGATGAGACCCGTTCAATTGTTCCTCCAACGAGTGTGGGCCCAAGGGTCAGTCCAGGCGCGCGAGCAGATCGCCAAGCGCGTCAAGAAACAGAGGCCCGCGCGGTCGCGCCCCGAAAGTAGGGTTTCGGTCGGGCCGGAAGCCTGCCTGCTCCATTCGCACCAGCGTCCCTTTCGGCGAGGGACTGAGGATCCAGCTAGGGTCAGGACCCATTGATCTGCTTGAGGGTGGCCGGGCCGCGTGATTCAAGCTCCCGAACTGACGGGGGTCATGATGAGCAACTTGTTCTGGCTGACGGATGCGCAGATGGAGCGGCTGCGGCCGTTCTTTCCCAAAAGCCATGGCAAGCCGCGGGTTGATGACCGGCGCGTTCTGAGTGGGATAATCTTCATCAATCGCAATGGCTTGCGGTGGTGTGATGCCCGTCCGGGTATGGACCACCGAAGACGCTCTGCAACCGGTGGGTCCGCTGGAGCCGGATGGGGGTCTTCGCCCGGATCATGGAGGGGCTGGCCTCCTGCGGCGGTGAGGAAAAGATCGTGATGATCGACGCGACATACCTGAAAGCGCATCCCACGGCTTCGAGCCTGCGGGTGAAAAAGGGGGGGCCGACGACAAGCGCGGCCGGCTGATCGGGCGCACGAAGGGCGGGCTGACCACCAAGCTGCATGCCGTGGCGGACGCCCGAGGCGGTCCCATCCGCTTCTTCATGACCGCAGGCCAGGTCAGCGACCACCTCGCCGCGGCGGCCTTGCTGAGCAGCCTGCCGGGCGCGGACTGGCTGATCGCCGACCGTGGCCATGACGCGGACTGGTTCCGGGATGCGTTGAAAGACAAAGGGATAAAGCCCTGCATCCCGGGCCGGAAGTCGCGCGGCAAGGCCGTCCGATACGACCGGCGCCGCTACAAACGCCGCAACCGCATCGAGATCATGTTCGGCAGGCTCAAGGACTGGCGCCGCATCGCCACCCGCTACGACAGGCGCCCCAGGGTCTTCCTCTCCGCCGTCATCCTCGCAGCAACCGTCTTGTTCTGGCGTTGACGATCAATAAGTCTGGAGCCTAGGGGGCTGTCACATCTTCTGACCTACGCAGCCGAAGCGGCACATGAACCCGGCATGCTGTCCATCCTGGGTGATGGCAGCCTCAAGGCGAAGTTACGGCTATATGGCTCCGAGGATGCGCTGATGCAGCCTGTGTTCCAGGTGATCATGCAGAAATCATTCTGGACGAGGAGGGAACCCCGAAACGCACCCCTACGTCACGTCGCTGGTCTGGCCGCCAGGAGCCGAGGGGGAAGCGCCCGGGCATATGAATCGCTTCAGGCTCTACCTGCATCTGATCGTGTTCGTTTTTCGCGGTATTGAGGACGTTCATGACGAGGTGATCATCGATACCCGGGATTTTGTTCGCAGAGAACTGATGACTGCCATCGAGGGGCATTATGCGCGTCACCGCAAGCTTCGGCGGCGAAAGACATGAGTGTTGTCATCGAATACCGCCACGAAGCGCCGGAAATCATCTTGCGCCATCTGGCAGCCGGCACCTGCGACCATGGAGGCCGTGATGCATCCTGATGACGCTGAGCAGTTCGTCTTCATCGATTTCGAGGCTTCGGGACCCGGCCCGAAATCATGGCCACTGGAGGCCGGCCGGTCATGGATCGAGGGCGCGGCGGTGAAGACCTGGTCAAGCCTGGCTTGGGCAGTTCACGGACCTGGCGCTCAAGTTCCTTGATCCGGTCCTTCTCCGCGGGCGTCAGACCGCCGCGCCGACCGGCATCACGTTCGGCCGCTGGCGCCAGACACGCAGACTGTCAGGCGAACAACCAAGCTTCGGCGCGATGGGCCTTGCAGGCAGCCCTGTCTGGCATGGTCGCCGCGGTTCTCCCGGAAAAGCCGAACGCCGCCTTCGCGCAACTCGGCCGGACAGGCGGCGGTGAATCGCTGCCTTGTCACGGGGCTCATCCTCTGAGTGTTTTACGCTCCGGGAAACCCGGGCGCGGTTCAGCCCGTCTCCTGCGGCCGCTTGGCGAGGATGCTCGGGCAACACGAATCAGGGCGGCGTGTTCAGCAAGGCGAGCCAGGCGTAGAAGCACCAGTGGACTCCGAAAGAGAGCAGGAAACCACGCGGCACTCGCAGCATCAGGTAGGGGATCGTTGCGCCGAAGAGGAGGGCTGCGACGGTAAACCTGTAGGCAAAACTTGCCTCGCCATAGACATAGACAAGGGTTAGGTGGAAACCACCGAACATTAGGCTCACAAGCAGTGTGATCGCACGCAGCGACAGATCATGGGCCCGTAGTTCCAAAACAATCGCGGCGGCCAGAATCTGCTGGAACAGAATCTCCATGGATTTTGGAAGAAAGTAGGCGGGCGTCGCGAAATGGACTTCGGATGGCCCCTGCTCGCCCAGTGGGCGCATTCCGGGCAGATTTGGCAGCCCGACCGAGGCGAACAGCGCGAAGGCGGCCGCCAGCGCTGCAGCGGGTAGGAGATGGGCCCGGGCGACAGTGGAATTCACTTGGGCAAACAGCCTGCGCCGAAGGATTGCAAAGACTGCCGCGCCCCAAGCGCCATAGTAGGCCGCGAAGGCAACGGGCGCCTGATTGTAGCCATCGGTGACGCCGAGCACGGGCAGTAACCAGAAATATCCGAGACTGGATGCCGACCATGCGGCCGCAACAATCACCAGCGTTCGGAACAGTCCTTTCACCGTGTGCTCGCGTCATGTGAGGGTCGCAAGCCGCGCGCCACGCCGCCAGACAGCTTCGACTGACAGCGTATCGCCGATATTGCTCAGTGGATCGCCGCGCATCAGGACAAGGTCCGCCCTGAGGCCCGGCGCAATGCGGCCACGGTCGGCAAGGGAAAACCGGCGAGCCGGAGTGGCGGTCGCAGCCTGCAGAGCCTCGGAGGGTGAAAGACCGGCCGCAACCAGATGCCGCAATTCGTCGTGCAGGCTGGCGCCATGCGCAAGGCCCCCGAATCCGGGCAAGGGCTCGGAGACGTCGGTGCCGGCCAAGATGTCGATCCCTGCCTCTCGAAGCGCCCGGATCGACGCATACATGACTTCCAGCCTGCCTTCCGGGAAGGTGTTGAAGCTGCGGCCGAGGGCATCCAGCCAGCTCTTGTCGAGTTTCGGATTGACGCGCGGATCGGCGGCCAGGTCCGCAGCGTTGATGCCGATTGCCGACGAATTCAGAACCAGACAGGGGATGACGAAGGCGCCGGAAGCTGCCATGGCCTCGATGAAGTCCGGCGTGTGCGGGCGGTCGACAAAAAGATGAGCGAGTCCGTCCACACCAGCGGAGACTGCCCGCGTCGCTGTCTCGAGCGTCA
Organism: Halodurantibacterium daqingense; assembly: GCF_042666235.1. Lineage (NCBI taxonomy): Bacteria > Pseudomonadati > Pseudomonadota > Alphaproteobacteria > Rhodobacterales > Paracoccaceae > Halodurantibacterium > Halodurantibacterium daqingense. The sequence goes on from NZ_JBHTFQ010000008.1 coordinate 4,605, forward strand.
CGGCATGGGCAATGGCCAGTTTGCCGTATCGGTGGGTGGCATCGACCGCGGCCCGAAGTGTCGCATCGTCCATCATTGGGAGACCTGGGTGGCCGACGACCTCGCCGTCCTCGAGGAATATCTTGATGTAGTCGGCCCCTTGCGCCACCCGTTTGGCAACGGCAGCAGTGGCTTCTTCGGGTGTGGATACCGTGGGGTATGGATAGTACCTGATCAGCAGGTTCTTGCTCTCGGCCTGGTATTCTGTCGGATGCCCGCCCGGTGGGGTCAGCCCGGCACCAGGTGCGCGAATGTCGGCCAGGCTGTCGTCGGCAGCAACGCTTCTGCGGGCACGGCCCGACCATTGCCCATTCATGTCCAGCTCGGTGGTTACGCCGAATTTCAGGGCAGTCTTCAGACCGTCTGAATCCGTATGGACATGGGAATCGATCAGGCCGGGCGCCAGGGTCGCTCCATGCGCGTCAAGGACCGGAACGCCGGACGGCAGTTCGCCCCCGACCAATGCGATCTTCCCGTCGGCGATCAGGACCGAGCGCGCGTCAATGACGGTAGTGCCGTCGAATATCCGCGCGTTCGTGATCGCATTAACCTGATCACGTGCGTTGGCGGGCGGCACCACGGAAAAATAGGTCACCGCCGATCCAGCGCATAGGCCAACGCCGCCGGCGACCGTGGTCTGAATGAAGTCTCTGCGTGTCAGGCCGGTTTTCATCTTGATGCCCTTTCTGAGAACTACCGAAAGCAGCGATTCGGCTATATCGTACAATGTATATTATCGTATTACGTACAGTATCGTACGCCATTTACAAGCTTCTGGTTTGGATATATGAAGACGTATGCCTAAGTCAGATCACCCAGCCGCGCCCGCACGTTCCTTGGCATGGGAACGCGCGGACCCGGTGAATCGAGCGCCGCCGACGCCACTGACGCGCAGGAAGGTGGTCGCGGCGGCGATCTTCATCGCGGATGCTGAAGGTTTGTCTGCCGTGACAATCCGAAAAGTGGCTGCTGCGTCGAATTCGGCCCCGATGCGGCTCTACAGTTACTTTGAGACCAAGGAAGAACTGATCGAGCTCATGGTCGATGAGGTCTTCGGCGAGATGCTCACAAAGGGCCCCATGTCCGGCGATTGGCGCGCGGTGGCGCGCGCGGTGGCCTATCGCATACGTGCGGCATGGCTCCAGCATCGCTGGTTCATCGACGCGCTTGGGGGGCGCCCGCCCATCGGTCCAAACGCGTTGAGGTTCATGGAGGATTTGCACGCAGGACTTGCCAGAGACCAAGCTTTCGCGAGGATCGACTTGGCGATGCAGGCGGTGGCAACCCTGGTCGCCTTTGTCACCGGTGCGCTTCGGATGGAGGGCGCCGAACTTGCCGTCGAAGCGTCAAACGCCGAGTGGCAAGAGCGCAATTGGCCCTATTTGCAGCGGCAGATCGCGACGGGCCAGTTCCCGATGATGGAAGAAATCGTCAGCAAGGCGCGACATTCCGCACCTGACAAGGTGTTCGGCGAGGGGCTCGAAATCGTTCTGAACGGTCTTTCGGCGTTGCTCGAATACCCACCCGCCGATCAGGCTTAACTATTTGTCCTGATGGATTGATCGGGGCGGACGAGTCCGATGGGGATACCCGGTGTTGCGTTCCTGTGCGACGATGCGGAATGCGCACCGGTATCGGCCTCGTCGTCACGGCATGGACAGGGCTCTGCCTGAGGCACTCGTCGGAGCGCCCGGTTCGCCGCAAAAGCATGTGTGGGCGCGCGGATCATCCTGTTGACCGATGATGGCTTGGCACCATCGAGATCATGGCGGCTACGGCCAAGTCAAAGACCTGCGTTAGACGCTGGCAGGAGAAGCTGGGTGCAGGCCATATTGCCGGTGGACGGCTGGTGAGCGTTCTGCCCGACTGGTGTCCGAGCATCGAGAGCCTGTGTATCCACTTTCCGCGCCGTATCGAGAACGCTTCGACATTCCCGGCGTTCGTCACGGCGCTAAGCGCCAGCACTAGGCAGCTGCGCTGTCCGAACGCGACAGACTTTCTACGATCGATCCGAGCAGCACTTGCTGAACGCCAGAGCCGTTTCAGCACATCTCGCTGTTGACCGCCGTCTCCTGGCAGAGCCGATCGCTGTCGGGGCTTTCCGGCGGCGGTTCGACAAGCCCCGCGGCCTTGAAACGCAGGTTCTGAAGCTGCGCGGCGGCGTCATCCGTCAACTTCGCCAGCAATCCCCGTTCCAGTTGCATGATGATGCTGCAAGAACGGACAAGCGTCTCGGAGCCCTTTGCCGTGAGGCTGACGATTTCGCCGGTCTGCCGGATCGGTGCTGCGGTTGATGGCTTTTCTTTTCCAGGTCGTCGAGAAGGTCGGTCATCACGGTCTTGTCGAGCCCGCGCCGCGCAGCGATCCGGGCCTGACTGTTGCAGGTCTCCTTCTCGACAAGCGCCATCACCATGACGGCGCGCGTGCCATGGGGAAGCGCCGCAAGATCTGCCTCGACCTGCTTCTGATAGGACCGAAGCAGAACCGTCAAAGCCATCGCACATTGACACCGAGATTGAGTGAGGCGGGTGAGGAAGCGGATTTCTTCATGATGTCATCCTGGCCGTGCATCGGGGTCGAGAACCCGCTTGCCGCCGAGCTTCTGGCCAGAAGCCGCCCGCGATCTTTGGTGAGGGCGTGCGCGTTCGCGAGGTTTTCGGCGGCCATGGGACGAAGCTGGTCCACTGCCGGCGTCACGTCCGCGAGGGTCAATTCGCGTTCAATTACCTGCAGTTCGCGCATCCAGACGTCCTCGAGGATGCGTTTGTACCACGCTGTGCTGTGGTCGCAGCCGTGGCGCGGCGTTCCCGCCGCCGTCCAGAGGCCACAGAAATGGCCGCCAGTCGTTGCCGAGGGCCCGACGTCCCGCGCAGCCTGCACGATCTGCAGGCCCAGCCGATAGGCCTCCTTGCCCGCCGGGGGTCAGGGTGAATTCCTCGCCGCGGCGGATGACAAGCCGGGCCCTGGGCCTGACCCCACGCCCGGCATGCCTGCGTCTGACCATGGATTGGGCAGCGACAGCGCCCTGGCGGCCCTGAGGGCAGCCTGAGGGTCGATGATCGCGACGAACAGCCCGGATCCGCCCCTCCAGCATGAGTCCCTGTGACACCCGGCCTCGGTCCGTCCGCCGCAAGATCGCCCGCCGCGGGCATTCGCACGACAGTATGATGACCCGGCGGCGCGGCACCGCCGCTGCCGGCGCCCGAACCTAGGCCGCGTCGTCGCTTCGGACGTGCTGCACCTGTGTTCCGAGATGCGCGATGCCCAGTTCCACGACGTCCCCGTCCACCAGATAACGCGGCGGCTTCTGTCCCATCCCCACGCCCGGCGGTGTGCCGGTCGAGATGATGTCCCCTGGTCTGAGCGTCATGAACCGGCTGAGATAGGAGATGAGAAAGGCGACACCATAGACCATGGTCCGGGTAGAGCCGTCCTGCTTCATCTCGCCGTTCACCTTCAGCCACATGTGCAGATCCTGTGGATCGGGAATTTCGTCGGGGGTGACCAGCCAGGGCCCCAGCGGGCCGAAGCTGTCGCAGCTTTTGCCCTTGGTCCATTGGCCCTGGCGTTCGATCTGGAAGGCGCGCTCGGACAGGTCATTGGTCACGGCATATCCTGCAACATGGCGCAGGGCCTCGGCCTCGGTCACATGTTTGGCGGGCTTGCCGATCACCACGGCCAGCTCGACCTCCCAGTCGGTTTTTTCGCTGTCGCGCGGAATGATGATGTTGTCGCAGGGGCCGCAGATGGCACTTGTGGCCTTCATGAAGATCACCGGCTCGGGCGGCACGCTCATGCCCGATTCCTCGGCATGGTCGGCATAATTCAGGCCGATGCAGATGAACTTGCCTGTTCCGCTGACGGGCGGGCCAAGCCGCACATCATCCGCCACCAGCGGGAGGGCCGTGGCGTCAAGACCCTTCAGCGCGTCGAGATGGCACAGCACCTCGCCCTCGAGATCCTTGATCAGGACCGACAGATCGCGGATCCGCCCTTCCGCATCCAGTAGTCCGGGCTTTTCCGCGCCGGGTGCGCCATAACGAAGAAATCGCATGTTCAGGTATCCTTCTTGACAGGTGTTCTTGCGGCGTCAGGTAAAGACGTGAAGGGCGGTGCGACGGCGGGCGATATAATCCCAATCATACTCTACCCCGAGCCCCGGCCCTTCGGGAACCGGATAGCAGCCGTCGGCACCGACATCCTCGAGATGGTCGCTGTATCCGCAGCGATAGATCGGCGGCACCGGGTTGCGGGCCTTCGGATTTACCAGGGCCAGTTCGTAGAAATTCGTGTTCCGGATCGCCGACATGCAGGCCCGGTGCGCCGGGCCCACGCCGTGAAGCTCGACGTCGCAGCCCAGGGCCTCGGCCAGGCGGGCGATCCGCATCACCCCGCTGATGCCCAGATCCATGTCGGGATCGGCGCGCAGGAAATCGGTGGCGCCAGCCACGGCCCAGTCGGCCTTGGGCTCCACCCCCCGCACATGTTCGGTCAGCAGGAGCGGGGTGGTGATCTTCTCCCGCAGGCGCTTGTAGGCCTGGATCGAGACGCCCCCGTCGCGCATCGGATCTTCATACCAGAAATACCCCGCCTCATCGCAGGCCCGGCCCACGTAAAGCGCATCGGCGAAGGTCCGTAACTGGCAGGCCGGATCCAGCAGGAGCGTCATCCGATCCCCGACGGCCGCCGCCAGATGCAGCACATTCTGCGCCTCGCGCTTCGGCTCGCCCTCGGCCCAGCCGTGGATCTTGAATGCGCCAAAGCCAAGCGCGTGACAGGCTTCGGCAAAGTCCGCATAATCCTCGGGGCGGGTCAGCGCGCCATATTCGTCGCCATGGGTGGTCGAGGCATAGGTCCGCAGCCGTGTGCGAAAACCGCCCAGAAGCTCCTTGACCGACACGCCGTATTTCCGCGCCGCAAGATCCCACAGCGCGATATCCACATGGGACACGCCGATGAAGCCGACCTGGCGGAGGGCTCTTTTCAGGTCATCATAGATCGACTCGCGCTGCAGCGCATCGCGCCCGATCAGGCTTTGGGCAATCATCAGAAGCTGCCCGACATGCGCCTTCTTGCCGCCGTGCTGCGGGCAATAGCTTCCTTCCAGCCCGTCGCGGGTAAAGATGCGTATCCCGAGCGACGACACGTCGGACCTTGCCCCGGGGACATAGCTTCGCCCCGGCGACAGGTTCTCGATCGGGAAGGTGTATTCATGGATTTCAACCCGCTCTATTAGGCTCATCAGGCGCTCCAGGCTGCAGATTTCATGTACTTGTCCGCTCGATGATCTCGAACCCGAGATCGACTTGGGTCTTCGGAAGCGGCTCGCCGCCCAGGCGTGCCAGCAACATCTTGCCGGCGGCTGCGCCGATTTCGGCCATCGGATAGGCAACCGTGGTCAGGGACGGCCTGACCCAGCACGAGGCGGGGCTGTCGCCAAAACCGCTGACGGCAATCCTACCCGGAATGTCGATCCCCTGATCGGTAAGGATACGAATGGCCGAAACGGCAGCCTGATGGCCGGAGCAGACGATCGCATCAACGTCCGGAAACCGGGAAAGAATCGCGCTGATGGCGCTTTCGCGCAGCCGGCCCGGGGGCGCGGAATCGGTGAATTCCATCAGGCGCACATCGGGTTGCGCCCCGGCTGTTTCCTGAAATCCGGCAAACCGCGCCGCCATGCGGCTGTCGTCGATGCCGGAATGGGTGATATAGGCGATGGCCCTGCGGCCCCGCGTCAGCAGGTAGCGCGCCAGCGCGGCGCCGGCGTCGAAATTGGAAAGGCCGACATTCAGGTCAACCGGCGCATCGTGAAGCTCGAACATCTCGACCACCGGAACCCGCGCCACCGACAGCAGGCGGACGGCATCGGCGCTCTGCACCTTTCCGGCCAGGGCCAGGGCATCGACCTTGTAGGCCAGCAAGGTGCGGACCGCATCCGCCTCCTTGGCCGCGTCATAGGATGTGGTGGCCAGAAGTGTCCGATAGCCCTGCGTTTCGATCTGGGCGTTGAAGGCCTCGAGCAGGACCGAGTGGATGGGATTGGCGATCGTGGGAACCACCACGCCAATGACCATGGTCCGGGACGACACCAGCCCTGAAGCTACACGGTTGGGGATATAGCCAAGTTCGGCGGCAACCTTCAGCACCCTGGTGCGGGTTTTTTCGGAAACCCGATCAGGATTGGACAGGCAGCGCGAGGCAGTGATCACCGAAACGCCGGCCGCCTCGGCAACTTCGCGCAGCCGGGGGCGTTCGTCGCTGCTGCGGTCCGGGGTCGGGTTCCGGGGGCTGCCTTGGCTTGGGGTCATTGATGATCCGGTCCTCGTTCTGGCTGTCTCGGGTTGCCGCGCAGGGTGCTTGACAAAGCAGCCCGCAGAAAGCAGTGTTAATGGATAGCGTTGTCCATCGCAAGTCGGAATCCACGAAAACATGCGCATGGCGACGGATCGCGAAGGGGAGGTAAGCGATGCGATTCTTCAGTTGGACCCTCGTGGTTCTTGGCCGGGCAGAGCTTGTCGCGGCAAGCCTTCTGGTGCTGGCCATGATCTGCGCGGTGAGCGTCGAGGTCTATTACCGCTATGTCCTCGGCTCATCGCTCTACTGGGTGGAGGAGGGGGCGACGATCGCGTTCATCTGGGTGACGTTTCTGGGTGCCGCCCTTGCTTCCAAGGCGAATCGGCATATCACCATCACCTCGCTCGGTGGCATTTTCCGTGCCGGCCGGTCGCGGGCGCTCTGGGCGCTGGGCGGGCAGGGGGCCATCGTGGTCGTGGCCGCCGTGATCGCCTATCATTCCTTCGGCTATACGACGCTTCAGGCCCGCACCGCCACCGTGTCCTTGCCGGTGAACATTCCGCGCAGCTGGATGTTCGCCTGGCCGTTATGCCTGGGCATGGTCTCGATCGCGTTGACACATCTCTACTACTTCATGGACAACGTTATCTCCCTGTTTGCGCCCGGCGTGCGCCCGGCGCCGCGCCCCCTTCTGGAGATATGACATGAGCATCGGTATCATCTTCCTGCTGCTGCTCGGCTTCGTGCTTCTCGAGATACCGGTCGGGTTCGCGCTGATCGCGGCCAGTCTGGTCTATATCGGAATGGACGGGGTTTTTCCCGCCTCGGTCGTGGCCAGCCGCATGCCGCCCGGGCTTGAGAGCTTTCCCTTCCTGGCGCTGCCGCTGTTCGTCTTTGTCGGCACGGTCCTGAGCTCGGGCGGCATCGCGCGCCGCATTTTCGACTTTGCCAACTGCATGGTCGGACATACCCGCGGCGGGTTGGGCCATGTCAATGTTCTGGCCAGCATCATCTTTGCCGGCATGAGCGGCGTCGCGCAGGCCGATGCCGCGGGGCTGGGCCGGATCGAGATCGAGGAGATGAAGCGGGCCGGCTATCCGACCCGTATCGCCACGGCGATCACCGCCGCCTCGTCCGTGATCGGGCCGATCATTCCGCCGTCTGTGATAATGGTGGTCTATGCGGTTCTGGCGAATGTGCCCCTGAGCGACCTGTTCCTTGCCGGAATAGTGCCGGGCCTGTTGATGGGCGCGAGCCTGATGATCGCCATCGCGATCATGGCGCGCACCGGCAGGATCGACGTTCCGTTGCAGCCGCGCAAGCCGGCGCGGGAACGCTGGCAGGCCTTCGTCAAGGCAGCGCCGGCCCTTTCCGCGCCGGCGCTGCTGATCGCGGGATTGCTGAGCGGCGTGGCCACCCCGACCGAACTGGGCGCGCTGACGGCCGTCTATGCGACCGTGCTTGGCTTTGCCCAGGGTGAACTGACGCCAAGGCGGCTTTGGGATTGCGCGGTCCAGACCGTTCTGACCACCGGTGTGTTGGCCTTCCTGATCGCGGCTGCCGCGCCGTTCCTGTGGGCCTTGGCCATGGGGGATACGGTCAGCTGGTTCGCGCGGCAGATCGAGGGCATTTCGCATAATCCGATCCTGTTCCTGCTGACCATCAATCTGATCCTGCTGGTCGCCGGTGCCCTGATCGAAACCACGGTGATCCTGTTGATCGTGGTGCCGGTGCTGGGCCCTGCCATGGTGATGAACGGAATTGATCCGATCCACGCGGCAATGGTGATCATTGTCAACCTGATGATCGGCGCGCTGACACCACCCTTCGGGGTTCTTCTGTTCGTGATGATGGACATCACGAAACTGAGCCTTGCCGCGATGTCGCGGGCCATCCTGCCCTTTTATCTGCCGCTGCTTGCGGTGCTGCTGCTCATGACATTCGTTCCGGCGCTGTCAACGGCCGTGCCTGCATGGATGGCGTCGACGCGCTGAAGGCTATGAAACCTACAATCTGACTCGGGAGGAGAGAGTTACGATGTCGAAGGAAATCCGCAAATTCTGTCACGGCGCTGCGGTTGCAGCCATGGTCGGGCTGACGGCCCTGTCCGCATCAGCCGAGGTGTCGCTGAACGTTGCCACGGTCGATGCCGCGGGAACGCTGCGCAACCTTGCCGGAAACCGGTTGCACACCCTTCTCAGGGAACAGGACGCGGGCGTTCAGGTTCGCCATATCGAGGGACCGGTGCTGGGAAATGCCGCGCAGGTCAGGGATCAGGTGGCTGAGGGCAGCGTCGACATCATCGGCACCGACATCGCCTGGGCCGCGCCCTATTCGAATTTTCTGAAGGCGACATCGTTCTCCTTTGTGTTCCGGGATCAGGAACATCTTGCCGGAGTGCTTGACAGTGCGATGATGGCCGAACTGATCGACGAGATTGCCGCCGAGCAGGGCGTGCGGATCCTGGGTGCCGCGGTTCTGCCGTCGCGCGCGTTCTTTACCAAGGTCACGCCACAACGCGCCGCGGATTTCGAAGGGTTGAAGATCCGGTCGCCGCAGCTCGACAACTGGCTGGAATCCTACAAGGCCATTGGCGCCAATCCGACGCCCGTGAACTGGAACGAGGTATTCCTGGCGTTGCAGACCGGGCTGGTGGATGGGGCCCATGGCCTGCCGGTGGATGTGCAGCCGAACAACTGGCACAAGGCCGCGCCCAACGTCACGGATCTCGAGGACATGTTCGGTGTTCACGTCTGGATGATCAACGAGACCCGCTGGTCCGGGATGTCTTCGGCCGATCAGGCCACACTCGTGGCCGCGATCGACGAGGTGGATGCCTGGATGACCGCGACCGCCGAGGCAGAAAGCCTGAGCACCATAGCCTCGCTGCTTGACCAGGGCGGCGGCGTCTTCATCACCCACAACGCGGCGAAGCGCGAGGCGGTTGCCGCGCTTGCGGGTGCAGACAAGGTTGTGGCCTTTCCCGAGGACGAGCGGGAAGCGATGCGCAACAAGGCGCTTGCCGCAGGAAAGGCCCTCGAGGGGCAGGCAACCTGGTGGGCGCCGGGTGTCCTTGACGAGCTTCAGTCTGTCCGATGAGCGGCGGGCGCCTTCTGGCATTTCCGGTGGCCGACAGCCATTTTCACCTGTGGGATCCGGAAATGCTGCCCTATCCCTGGCTCTCGGCCGATGCGCGTCCGCCCAGCTTTGGTGACACGGGCGCGCTGCGGCGCCCGTTTGCCCGCAAGGACTATCTGGCTGCGTTCGACGGGGTTCTGGACCTGTGCGCAGGGGTGCATGTGGAGGCAGGCTGCGCGGACCCGTTGGGCGAAGCGCAGTGGGTATCCACGCAGGCCCGCGCGGATTTCGTGATCGGCCATGTTGCGCAGATAGACCTTCGGGCCAAGGGGGGCGAGGAGCTGGCCCGCTGGGAGGGGCGCGTGCCACCGGTCGGGTTTCGCATGCGCCTCAATGCCGATCGCGCCATCAACGCCTCCGGGGAGCCGCCCGACTCGGATCACTTCACCAGTGTCCTTGCAATGCTGAACGCGCGGCGGGCGGTGTTTGACCTCAGCATCTTCCCGGAACAGGGCGACGCGGCCGCCCGGCTCGCGGCGCGATGGCCAGAAATCCGTTTCGTCCTCAATCATCTGGGATGGCCCCGGATCGCCTCGGGGCGCGACAGCTTCGCCACATGGCGCAACATGATGCGGCAGCTGTCTGTCGTGCCGAATGTTGTGGTCAAGGTGTCAATGCTCTGGCCCATCGATCCCGCCTGGCGCCCCGAGATCATCCGGCCCTTCCTGCGCGAGGCGCTGGAGCTTTTCGGACCCGAGCGGCTTGCCTGGGGATCGAACTTCCCGATCGAAACCTGCTTCGGGACCATCGAGCATCAACTCGAGTCCCTTCTTGAGGTGCTGTGCGACCTGCCCGGTCCGGCGCTCGAGCAGATCTTTCGGATCACCACCTGCCAGACCTACGGGCTGGCCTTCAACCGAACTCCTGCAGGAAACGGACATCACCATGAACAAGCTTGACGTGAAGGAACGGCGCGCCGTTGTGACGGGGGCGGCCCAAGGCATTGGCCGTGCCGTCGGTGAGCGGCTTGTCGCCTCGGGCGCGCGGCTCTGCATCTGGGATCGCGATGTCGAAACGGCCCGCAAGACAGCGGCCGAGATCGGCGGAGATACCTGCGTCATCGAGGTGGACCAGTCTGACTGGGCCGGGGTCATGGACGCTGCCCGCAGAACCGAGGCCGAGTTCGGTCCCGTCGACATTCTTGTCGCGAATGCCGGGGTCGCGGGTTCGAACGCGCCCGTGGTGGCCTATGATCCCGGCGAATGGCGGCGGATCATAGAGATCAACCTCGACGGGGTCTTTCACTGCTGCAAGGCGCTGCTGCCGGGCATGCAGGCGCGGGGCTACGGGCGGATCGTCAATGTCGCCTCCATCGCGGGAAAGGAGGGAAACCCCAATGCCGCAGCCTATTCGGCGTCCAAGGCCGGTGTCATCGCGCTTACGAAAGCACTTGGGAAGGAAACCGCAGGTCAGGATATCGCGGTCAACTGCGTGACCCCGGCTGCCGCGCGGACTGCAATCTTCGATCAGATGAGCGAGGAACACATCGGCTACATGCTGTCGAAAATCCCGCGCGGACGGTTCCTTGAGACAACCGAGGCTGCCGCGATGATTGCCTGGCTTTGCACCGCCGAAAATTCCTTCACGACCGGGGCGGTTTTCGACCTGAGCGGTGGTCGGGCGACTTACTGAGGACGCATGATGAAAAGCCTTCGCACTGCCGTGATCGGCGCAGGCTGGTTCGCCTGCGAAAACCATATCCCCGCACTTCTGGAGCGGCCCGAAGTGGTTCTTGACGGCGTCTGCAGGCTGGGCGCCGCAGAGCTTGGCCGGGTGCGCGCCCATTTCGGTTTTGCGTTCGCCTCCGAGGATTATCGGGCGGTTCTGCAGCGGCGGCCGGATCTCGTGATTGTCGCCTCTCCTCATGCCATGCATTTCGAACATGCGCGCGCGGCACTCGAGGCCGGCGCGCATGTGCTTTGCGAAAAGCCCATGACGCTTGATCCCCGAGAGGCCTGGGATCTTGTCGCGATCGCAAGGGCGCAGGGGCGAGCCCTGGTCATCGCCAACAGCTACAACTATCTGCCGCATCTTGACGGGCTCCGGCAGCGTATCGCCGAAGGACTGATTGGCGAGATCGAGCATGTCAGCTGCACCTTCGTTTCGGCCACGCGCGAGGTTTTTGTCGGCACGCGGGGCCTGGACAGATGGGCCACAAGCTTTGCGCGTCCGGACCCCTCGACCTGGCAGGATCCGGCCGCGGGGGGTGGCTTTGCCTTTGGCCAGCTTTCGCACGCGCTTGCGCTCATGTATTTCATGATCGGCCTCACACCGCGCAGGGTGTCGGGGCTTGTGGGCGGAAGCGGCGGCGTGGATCTCGCGAATGCGGCGGTCATCTCGCTTTCCAATGGGGCAGTGGCCTCGGTCTCCGGCTCGGCAACGCTTCCACAGGGGCGCCGGGCCCTGATGCGCCTGACCGTGTCAGGATCAGCGGGCGTGGCCGACATCGACATTGATGGCACCCGTTGCGAAATCTTCGTGAATGGTCAGTGCGAAACCCTGCCGCTTGCCGAGGGAGCATGGACGCTCGACAGCAAGGCGCCCGTTCATGCCGCGGTCGATCTGGCGCTGGGTCGCGGCAGGAACCTGTCTCCGGGCGAAATCGGCGCAATGACAACGGCAACGATCCGGGCATTGCTTGAGTCGGCAGCGCAGGGCGGCGCGCCGCAGGAAGCGCTTGCCGCAAAGGAGATCACCCCGCCCTGATGGTTCCGACGGCAGGCTCTGCCGCCTTGGCGGCCTGTCAAGGAGCCGTGGGCCGCCAGGCTCGGGTTCCGGCGAGGCGAACGAGGTCTTCGCCCGGCGGTCTGCGGATGATCCGGTGACATCGGCGGGCGGGATGCTTGGCCTGCCTCGCACCGATCGTCCCTGTTCCGGTGCATGAAGCGGCGGTCGCGGGCGCGCGTGGGGTCGCCGCCAGATGCATCCCGGGAACCAGCGGCACCCTGATTGCTGGCCGCGCCCCTGGGCCAACGAGACAGGCAGCGGCGTTTGGGGATGGGGGAGGGAGATGCGGCTGCATCAGTTCCGTCCAACAGCCCACTCGCCTTCTTCAGCATGGCCGGTCGGCGCGCCTGCGGTGGCGGTGGCGGGCCCAACGGGCCTGCGCGTCAGACGATCCCTGCCTGCAGCGCATCGTCAGGGCCAGAAGCGGTGCGGGCGCGATCGCCCGACACGCTTCGTCCGGGGGTCAATCAGATGATACCGCCGCCGCCTGCCGCGACTGCGGGCCGGGTTTCGGCCGCGCGCGCCCTCCAGCCCGAGGCCCGATAGGCCGCGATGGGATCGATCGCGGCGCCGGCGCGCAGGCGCGCCATCTGCAGGATCGGCTCCACATCGGTGCGGAAGGCGGCGCGCAAGGTTGCGGCGGCCATCAGCGCGTCATTCTCAGCCCGGAACCCTTCAAGCGCGGCGCGGTCCACCAGCGATGCCTGCACATAGGCGCGCTGGATCTCGCAGGCCGAAATGATCAGGCTTTCGATCGGGTCCGTGATGTTGTGGCTCTGGTCGATCATATGGGCAAGGTTCAGGCCGGGCGTGTCCTCCAGCTCGACCAGTTCGTTCCACACCAGGAACAGGCGGAACGGGTCGATCGTGCCGCTGTCCAGATCGTCATCGCCATACTTGCTGTCGTTGAAATGGAAGCCGCCCAGCTTTCCCGCCCGGATGAGGCGGGCCACGATCATCTCGATGTTCACATTGGGTGCGTGGTGGCCGAGGTCGACGAGGCATTGCGCATGGGGGCCAAGCTCCTGCGCGATCATCAGGCTGGTGCCCCAGTCCTGCACGACGGTCGAATAGAAGGCCGGCTCGTAGATCTTGTGTTCGGAGAACAGCCGCCAGTCCTCCGGCAGCCCGGCATAGACGTGGCGCATCGCGTCCAGATACCGCTCGAACTGGCGCGACAGTGAGGTCTGGCCCGGGAAGTTCGAGCCGTCGCCGATCCAGACCGTCAGCGCCTTTGACCCGATGGCCTGACCGATCTCGATACACTCCAGGTTATGCTCCACCGCCTGCCGGCGCGTGGCGGCATCCGTGTGCGACAGCGAGCCGAACTTGTAGCTGAGCGGCTGGTCCGGCTGGTCCTGAAAGGTGTTCGAGTTCATCGCGTCAAAGCCCAGCCCCACCTCCTCCGCCTTTTCGCGCAGCAGGGCGGGCTCCGTCTTGTCCCACGGAATGTGCAGGCTGACGCGGGGCGTGGCGGCGGTCAGGGCATGGATCACGCCGCAATCGTCCAGCTTGTCCATGATACCGCGCGGCTCCCCCTTGCCGGGGAAGCGGGCGAAGCGGGTGCCGCCGGTGCCGGTGCCCCAACTGGGGACGGCGACGGCGAAGCTGGCGGCGCGGGCAACCAGCGCCTCGATGTCCACGCCCCGGCGCGCCAGCCGCGCGCCGAGCGCGTCGTAATCGGTGTCCAGATCGGCGCGACGGGGGTCGTTCTCGGCCTCGATGATGGTCTTCATGGCTTACCTCGTGAAGGCCTGGACGTTGCCGGCATCCACGTTGAGGATGTTGCCGGTCGATTTGGCGGACAGGTCGGAGGCGAAGAAATAGGCGCCTTCGGCGATATCCTCGGGCAGGACCGAGCGTTTCAGCATCGAGCGGTTGCGATACATCTCCTCCAGCCCCTCCTTGTCGGTGCCGTAGGTGCTGGCGCGCTGGTCCAGCCATTCGCCTTCCCAGATGCGCGAACCGCGCAGCACGGCATCGGGGTTCACCACGTTGACGCGGATGCCGGCGCTGGCCCCTTCCAGCGCCAGACAGCGGGCCAGGTGGATCTCGGCCGCCTTGGCGGTGCAATAGGCGCTGGCGTTGGGGCTGGCAGCGAGACCGTTCTTCGAGGCGATGAAGATCACCGAACCACCGATATTCTGCACCCGGAAGGTCTTGAACGCCTCGCGCGAGACGAGGAAATAGCCGGTGGACAAGATATCCATGTTCTTGTTCCAGAGCGCGAGCGAGGTTTCCTCGATCGGGGCCGAGGACGCGATGCCCGCATTCGACACGAGGATGTCGATGCCGCCGAACTCCACTGCCAGCTCGGCATAGGCGCGGGCGACCTGCGTTTCATCCGTCACGTTCATCGGGACGGACCGCACCACGTCAGCGCCAAAGCGCCCCGCCAGTCCATCATGCGCCGTTTTCAGCGCCCCTTCGTCGATATCGGCCAGCATGACGCAGGCGCCTTCCCGCAGGAAGCGTTCCGCTGTCGCCGCCCCGATGCCGCCCGCGCCGCCGGTGACCAGTGCCACGCGGCCCGCCAGCGATTTCGGCCTGGGCATGCGCTGAAGTTTCGCTTCCTCCAGCAGCCAGTATTCGATGTCGAAGGCTTCCTGTTCGGGCAGGCCCTGATAGGTGCTGACGGCGCTGGCACCGCGCATCACGTTGATCGCGTTGACATAGAACTCGCCCGAAATGCGGGCGGTGGCCTTGTCCAGCGCGAAGGTCAGCATGCCGACGCCCGGCACCAGGTAAACAACCGCATTCGGATCGCGCAGGGCCGGGCTGTCGGGCTTCTTGCAGCGGTCGTAATAGGCGGCGTAATCGTCACGATAGGCGGCTATGGCACCGCCCAGCCCGGCAATGGTGGCATCAAGATCGGGGTTCGCCGGGTCGAAATCGACGACCAGCGGGCGGATCTTGGTGCGCAGGAAATGGTCGGGGCAGGAGGTGCCCATGGGTGCCAGCCTGTCCAGCGCCTGCGAGCCCACGAATTCCAGCACGGCCGGCTGGTCATCGAAATGCCCGACCTTGTGGCGGTCACCGGAGATCAGGCCGCGGATGGCCGGCATCAGCCGGGCGGCGATGTCGCGGCGGGCGGCGGGTTCAAGCGTGGGCACCTTCGCGCCCCCGAAAGCGGGCTGCCCTGCGGTCTTGTCCTCAAGCCAGGCGGCGGCCTTGTTGATGATCTCCAGCGTGGTGAGGTAGCAATCGCGGGCATCGTCCGCCCAGGTGAACAGGCCGTGGCTTTCCAGAACGGCGCCGCGCATCTGCGGGTTTTCGGTCGCCAGTTTCTCCAGCCACAGGCCAAGCTCGTAGCCGGGCTTCTTCCAGGGCAGCCAGCCGATGTCGTCGCCGAAAATCTCTGCCGTCAAATCGCGCGAGTTGACCGAAGCCGCGATGGCGATGATGGCGTCCGAATGCACATGGTCCACATGCTTCTTCGGCACATAGGCGTGCAGCGGCGTGTCGATGGAGGCCGCGCGCGGGTTCAGCGCGAAGGTGCAATGGGGCAGGTAACCCACCATCTCATCCTCATGCGCAACGCCGCGATACTTGCCCTTCAGCGCGCGGAGCTTGTCCATGTAGAGCGTGGAGAACCCGTCCATCGTCATGGACCCGATATCCCCGCCCGATCCCTTCACCCAAAGTACCTCGACCTGTTCCCCCGTGAGCGGATCAGTCTCCAATACCTTGGCCGAGGTGTTCCCGCCGCCGTAATTGGTAACGCGCTTGTCCGATCCCAGCAGGTTCGACCGGTAGAGCAGCTTTTCCGGCTCGCTCATGGATACGGCCTTCGCCTCATCCCACAGGTTTTCAAGCCGCTGGCGGGCAATGGACTGGGTCATGGGATCCTCCCGATTCGGCACGGCACCGGCCGCGCATGTTACTTTCGGTTAGCAATGCCTGCCCGGCCAAGTCAATCAGTTTCAATCAGTTTCGATCATATAGCGCCGCCTAAGTGAATGATGCGCGCGAAAATGATTGACAATGCGCATAACTGCTGGAAACTGGCTGGCAAGGGAGACGCTTCATGCTGGAAACGGAACGCCATCGCATCATCCTGTCGGCCGTGCAGGAACGGCCCGTGGTCAGCGTGGCCGACCTTTGCGCGCTGACCGGCGTTTCCGAGGCGACGGTGCGCCGCGACATTGCGCAGCTGCATCTGGCCAAGAAGCTGCGCCGGGTGCGGGGCGGCGCAGAAGCCATCGCGCCGCCGCAATTCGTGGGCATCAACGCACGGCCCTTCGCAGTCAACCAGGTAATCAATATCGCGCAGAAACGCGCAATCGCGCAGGCCGCGGTCGAGCTGTGTGAGGATGGCGACGCGATCATCATCAACGGCGGCACCACGACCTTCCAGATGGTCCATCCGCTGACCACCAAGCGGCTGCAGGTCTTCACCAACAGCTTCCCGATCGCGGAGCATCTGCTGAAGCAGTCGAAGAACACCGTGCTGCTGCCCGCCGGCGCGATCTATCGCGAACAGAACATCATCCTGTCGCCTTTCGATGCCGATGGCAGCAGCCATTTCTATGCGCGGCGCATGTTCATGGGCTGCCGTGGCCTGGGCCCCCTGGGATTGATGGAGGGCGATCCGCTGCTGGTCCAGGCCGAGCAGAAGCTGATCGGGCAGGCAGATGAGCTGGTGGTTCTGGCCGACAGTTCCAAGTTCGGCCAGCGGTCGAGCCTGCTGCTGTGCCCGCTGTCGCGCATTCATACCGTCATCACCGATGACGGCATCGACGACCGGGCCGCCAAGATGCTGGAGGCGGCGGAAATCCGGCTGATCGTGGCGCCCGTCGCCCAGTCGGCCAAGAAGACCCGCGCGCAAGAGGATTGATGCGCGGCAACGACAAAGGGGAGGAGACCCGAGAATGATGAGAAAGATCCTGACGACGGCCGCGATGGCTTCGGTCCTGATGGCCGGGGCGGCGCAGGCGGAAACGGTGCGTATCGCGCTGGTGGCCAAGGCGCTTGGCATCGGCTTCTTCGAGGCGGCCGCGAAGGGCGCCGAGGAAGCGGCGGCCGAGCTGGGCGATGTCGAGATCATCTATACCGGTCCGACCGACACCACGGCGGAAGGCCAGATCGAGGTGCTGAACAGCCTGATCGCGCAGCGCGTCGATGCCATCGCGGTCAGCGCCAACGACACGGATGCGCTGGTGCCGACGCTGAAGCGCGCGATGGAACGGGGCATCACCGTGATCAGCTGGGACAGCGGCGTGGCGCCGGAGGGGCGGCAGATGCATCTGAACCCGTCCTCGGCCCCCCTGATAGGCAACACGATCATCAAGCTGGCCGCCGACCATCTGCCCGATGGCGGGCAGGTCGCGGTTCTGTCGGCGACCAGCACCTCGACCAACCAGAACACCTGGATCGCCGAGATGCAGAAGGTCATGGGCGATTACCCCAACATCGAGGTCGTGGCGACGGTCTATGGTGACGACCTGGCCGACAAGTCCTATCGCGAGGCGCAGGGCCTGATGCAGAGCTACCCGGACCTTGACGCAATCATCGCACCGACCAGCGTGGGGATCGTGGCCGCCGCGCAGGCGGTGACGGATGCCGGCAAGGTCGGTCAGGTGAATGTCACCGGCCTCGGCCTGCCGTCCGAAATGGCGGGGCATGTGAAATCGGGTGCGTCGAAAAGCTTTGCGATCTGGAACCCCATCGATCTGGGCTATTCCGCCGCGATGATCGCCCATGCGCTGGCGACCGATGCGGCGACGGCGGAGCCGGGCGCGACCATATCCATCGGCCGGATGGGCGAGGTGGTGCTGGATGAGAACGGCGAGGCCGCGATGGCCGACCCCTTCACCTATGACGCCAGCAACATCGATGAGTTCAGCTCGATCTTCTGAGCGCTGACCTGCCCCGGCGCACGTCGCCGGGGCCTTTCCGCAGGACCAGCCACATGAATTCCGAACAGAGCGCAGAGGCAGCCCCCGTGCTGTCGTTGCGCGGCATCGTCAAGACATTCCCCGGTGTCCGCGCCCTCGACGGCGTGCAGCTTGACCTGTTTCCGGGGCAGGTCACCGCCCTGATCGGCGAGAACGGCGCGGGCAAGTCCACCATCGTCAAGGTCCTTACCGGCATCTACCAGCCGGATGAGGGGCAGATCCTGCTGGACGGCGCGGCGGTCGGTTTCCCCGATGCGCATTCGGCGCAGCAGGCCGGCGTCACCGCGATCCATCAGGAAACCGTCCTGTTCGACGAACTGACCGTGGCCGAGAACATCTTCATCGGCCACGCGCCCCGCACCCGGTGGGGCCTGATCGACCGCCGCGCAATGCGGGAGCGGGCGTCGGAAATCCTGCGTAGCATCGGCGCCTCCATATCGCCCGGTGCCCGGCTGCGCGACCTTGGCATCGCCAGCCGCCATCTGGTCGCCATCGCCCGCGCCCTGTCGGTCGATGCACGCGTGGTCATCATGGATGAACCCACCGCTGCGCTTTCCCACAAGGAAATCGGGGAGCTTTATGACCTGGTCGAGACGCTGAAACGGCAGGGCAAGGCGATCCTGTTCATCAGCCACAAGTTCGACGAGATCTTCCGCATCGCCGACCGCTGGACCGTGTTCCGTGACGGCGCCTTCGTGGGCGAGGGCCGGATGGAGGGCACGACGGAGGCAGAGCTGGTCCGCCTGATGGTCGGGCGCAGGGTGGACCAGATCTATCCCAAGCGCCCGGCGGCAATTGGTCCGCCCGTTCTGACAGTCGCTGGCTACAGCCACCCGACCGAGTTCGAGGACATCAATTTCACGCTTCATGCCGGCGAGATCCTCGGCTTCTACGGGCTGGTCGGGGCCGGGCGGTCCGAGGTGATGCAGTCGCTGTTCGGGATCACCCGGCCGTCGAAGGGGGCGTGCAGGATTGCCGGGAAGGTTCGCGTCCTGCGCACCACGGCGGAGGCTGTGGAGGCGGGCATTGTCTATGTCCCCGAGGACCGGGGCCGGCAGGGTGCGGTCAAGGGCCTGCCGATCTTCCAGAACGTCACGCTGCCCTCACTCGCGCGCACCAGCCGTGCGGGTTTCCTGCGGCTGGCCGAGGAATTCAGGCTGGCGCGCGACTATACCCGGCGGCTGGATCTGCGGGCCGCCAGCCTCGATCAGGACATCGCGCTTCTGTCCGGGGGCAATCAGCAGAAGGTTGTCATCGCCAAGTGGCTGGCAACCCGGCCACGCGTCATAATCCTGGACGAGCCGACCAAGGGCATCGACATCGGCTCGAAGGCCGCCGTGCATGACTTCATGTCCGAACTTGCGGGGCAGGGGCTGGCCGTGATCATGGTCAGCAGCGAGATCCCCGAGGTGCTGGGCATGTCCGACCGCGTGATCGTCATGCGCGAGGGCCGCATCGCCGGCGAATTCGCAGGCCCCACCATGACGCCGGAAAACCTTGTCCGCGCCGCCGTGGGCATCGACCGCAGAGAGGTCGCATGAGCATCCTCAAATCCCGCGAGGCCGTTCTGGCACTGGCCATCCTCGCGCTGCTGATCCTGATCGCGGGGCGCTTCCCGGCCTTCGTGACCCCGGCCAACCTGGCCCGCGTGCTGACGGACACGTCGCCCCTGATCCTGCTGGCGCTGGGGCAGATGGCGGTGATCCTGACCAAGTGCATCGACCTGTCGGTGGCGGCGAACCTTGCGCTTTGCGGCATGGTCGCGGCGCTGATGGACGGGGCGGGGGTGCCGCTGGTGGTGATCCTGCCGGCCGTGATCGCGCTTGGGGCGGGCCTGGGCGCGGTGAACGGCCTTCTGGTGTGGAAGCTCGCGATCCCGTCGATCGTGGTGACGCTGGGAACGATGACGATCTTTCGCGGCACGATCTTCCTTCTGACCAATGGCGCCTGGATCAACGCGCACCAGCTGAGCGACGCCTTCAAGGCCCTGCCGCGCATGGTGATCCTCGGGCTGCCGGTCATGGCGTGGATCGCGGTCGGCGCTGTTGCGCTGATCGCGTTGGCGGTCGCGCGGCTGCCGCTGGGCCGCGCGCTTTATGCGGTGGGGGGCAATCCCCATGCGGCGGGATATGCCGGGATCTCCGTCGGGCGAACACAGTTCGCGGCCTTCGTTCTGGCGGGCGCGCTGGCCGGGTTGACGGGCTATCTCTGGGTGGCGCGCTATGCGGTGGCCTATGTCGATATCGCGCGCGGGTTCGAACTGGACGTGGTCGCGGCCTGCGTGATCGGCGGCATTGCGATTGCGGGCGGGGCGGGAACCGTGGCCGGCGCGGTGATGGGCGCGCTGTTCCTTGGCATCATCAAGAACGCGCTTCCGGTGGTCGGCATCTCGCCTTTCTGGCAGATGGCGATTTCGGGCAGCGCGATCCTGATCGCCATTGCCGTCAACACGCTGGCACGGCGCGACCCCGGGCGCATCATCCTGAAACAGGCCGAGGCGCGGACATGACAACGGCACCGCGCCATATCCCCGACCGCCTGACGAGCCCCGCCGCGCGCGCGCTGAAAAGCTGGGAGACGCTGCTGCTGGTCGTTGCAGTGACGATCTTCCTGCTGAACGCCATGGCCTCGCCCTATTTCCTGGACCCTTGGAACCTGAGCGATGCCAGCTTCAACTTCACCGAAAAGGCGATGATCGCCTTCGCCATGGCCATGCTGATCGTGGCGGGTGAGATCGACCTGTCGGTCGGCGCGATCATCGCGCTTGCCTCCACCGCGATGGGCATGGCGATGAGCATGGGTGCCGATATGCCGATGATCGTGCTGGTGGGGCTGGGGACGGGATTGCTGTGCGGTGCCTTCAACGGCGCGCTGGTGGCGGGGCTGGGCCTGCCCTCCATCGTCGTGACGATCGGCACGATGAGCCTCTTCCGCGGCATCAGCTATATCGTCCTGGGCGATGCCGCCTTCACCGGCTATCCGGCCAGCTTCGCCTGGTTCGGGCAGGGCTATGTCTGGTGGGTCATCACGGTAGAATTGGTGATCTTCGCCATTGCGGCGCTGGTCTTTGGCCTGCTGCTGCACCGCACCAGCTTTGGCCGCACGGTCTATGCCATCGGCAACAACGCCACCGCCGCGCGCTTTTCCGGCATCCGCGTAGACCGGGTGCGCTTCATCCTGTTCCTGCTGACCGGCGTGATGAGCGGCGTCGCCGCCGTCTGCCTGACCTCCCGCCTCGGATCGACGCGCCCCTCCATCGCGTCGGGGTTCGAGCTTGAGGTCGTGACAATCGTCGTCCTGGGCGGCGTCAGCATCCTTGGCGGGTCCGGCACCATCCCCGGCGTCGTGCTGGCGGCCATCGTGATGGGCCTGGTGACCTTCGGGCTGGGGCTGCTGAACGTGCCGGGCATCGTGATGTCCATCGTCGTGGGTGCGCTGCTGATCGGCGTCATCGCCGTGCCGCGCCTGATTTCAAAGCTGAGGTCGTGATGCCGAAATATGCCTTCCGCATGATGCTGAACCCCGGGGCTGCGGACGAATACCGCCGCCGCCATGACGAGATCTGGCCCGAACTGGCCGCGCTGCTGCGGGATGCAGGGGTCAGCGACTATTCCATCCATCTGGACCCGGAAACCAACGCGCTTTTTGGTATCCTGACCCGGCCCGAGGATCATGGCATGGGCAATCTGCCCAGCCATCCCGTGATGCGGCGCTGGTGGGCGCATATGGCTGATCTGATGCAGACCCATCCCGACAACGCGCCTGTCTCCGTGCCCCTGGTGCCGATGTTCCACCTGCCATGACGCATGTCGCGGTTCTGGATGTCGGCAAGACCAATGCGAAGCTCGCGCTGGTCGCTGCGGCAACGCTGGCCGAAATTGCGGTGATGACGCGCCCGAACCGCGCTCTCCCGGGCCCGCCCTGGCCGCATATGGATCTGGAGGGCCATTGGGCCTTTTTCCTCGACGGCCTGAGACGGATGCAGGCCGCGCATGGCGTCGATGCGATCTCGGTTACCACGCATGGCGCCTCGGCGGTGCTTCTGGATGCAGAGGGCGAGCTCGCGGCGCCGATGCTCGATTACGAGCATCCGATCCCGGCCGATCCCGCCTACGATGCGCTGCGCCCTGACTTTTCGCTGACCGGGTCGCCGCGCCTGCCGGACGGGCTGAACCTCGGGGCGCAGTTGCACTGGCTGCTGCACCAACCGGGGATCAATGCGCGGGTCGCTCATGTCCTGACCTATCCGCAGTACTGGGGCTTCCGCCTGACGGGGAACCTGGCCACCGACGTGACCTCACTTGGCTGCCACACCGACCTCTGGGCCCCATGGCAGGGGTGCTTTTCGTCGCTGGTCGCCGCGCTTGGGCTTGAGAGCCGTATCGCGCCGCCGCGCCACGCCGGCGAGGTTCTGGGGGGCGTGACGCAGGCGATCGCCGCGGCAACCGGTATCCGGGCGGGCACGCCCGTCGCGGTGGGCATCCATGACAGCAATGCGTCGCTTTATCCGCATCTGCTGGGACGCACGGGATCTTTCGCCGTGGTCTCGACTGGAACCTGGGTCGTGGTGATGGTCGTGGCGGGGCGGGCAGCCGCGCTGGACCCGGGGCGCGATGTTCTGGTCAACGTCAATGCGCTCGGCCAGGCGGTGCCTTCGGCGCGCTTCATGGGTGGCCGGGAATATGAGGTGATCCGCGATGGCAGCACGGCGGTGCCTGATCGCGGTGACAGGGCGGCGGTGCTGGCGCGGGGCATGATGCTGCTTCCTGCGGTGCAGCGCGGTTGCGGACCCTTCCCCGACCGGACGGCCCGCTGGACGGCCGAGCCCGAAACCGAAGGGCAGCGAATGGTGGCCCTGGCCTGGTATCTGGCGCTCATGACCCGGACCTGCCTTGATCTGGCTGGCGCCGCGGGTCCGGTCATTGTCGAGGGACCCTTCGCGCGTAATCCCGACTACATGGACATGCTGGCGGCCCTTTGCCCGGATGGCATTGCGGAGGCCGCCTCGACCACCGGAACCAGCGTCGGTGCCGCGCTCTTGTGCCTGCCGGCCGCCCGGCCGCCCCCCACCCGCCCATGGCCCGAGCCTGCGGACACTGCCCTGATGGAGGACTATGCGCGCCGTTGGCGTGCCGAATGCCGGAGGTAGCGACCGCTGTCCGGACGGCGATACCAGCAGCCCCTGACGTGGAAGGGAAGGCAAGGCGGCGCCCGGAAACTGGTCAACCTTGCTGACGCCCCGCGGAAAAGCCGTCAGTAATCAACGCTTCAGCGCGAGGGATACAGCTGCTGGTAGGATGCTGAAAAGTCGGGTCGCGACGCGGTCTGCAGAACAGGATTCATCGCCGGCAGGGAGATGCCGGGAGTGATCACGCGTGGAGCGGGCGAGACGAGCAGATCGCGGTTCAGCCATGTCGATCCTGAGGATCGGGCCTGCGCGCGGCACCCGCTGCGGCAGATCCGACGAGTTGTGAACGACACCATCGTCAGTCTCGATGAGAGCTTTGTTTTTTTGATTGCGGCCGCCCCTCGACCGCCTCGGAGCGGCTGATCGGGGCCAGCCTGCTCCGGATGCTGTTCTCGATCCGGTCCGAGCGGCAGATGATGGAGCAGATGCAGTGGTGGCGAGCGTGGTGGCGCGGCGCATGTCCTCGGCGCTGGGATCCTTCCGCTTCTGGCCATTTCCTTCTTCGTGGTGGCGGGCGCGGCCACGGCCCGCGGCGGCATAGCGGAACGGCTCCATGGCTTTGCCGAGGCGCTGGTGGGTCCTCGGCGGGGCGGGCTGGCGCAGGCGCTGTTCTGAATTCCTTGTTCCTCGGCGCGTCACGCATCGATCGTCAAGGGCTGACGGACGAATACTTCGACAACCTTCGGCACAAGCGCCGGATCGCGATCACAGCCGCTCTATATGCCCGCCCTGCATCTGGTGGCAGAGCGTAACCTACCGGCGTTCTGCCCCCCAGGCCGGCCGGCAACGTGACGGCCCTCACCCTCGGCAAGCCGCCGATTGCCCTGCCTGCAAGAAGCGCCCGCAGGCTGTGGTAATCTTCGGCAATGTCGATCGGGGCAATCTCCAGCGGGGCATGGCCCAAGCGGTTCCAGGCCGCGACCCGCTCGTCCAGCGACCGGATCGGCGACAGGCTTTGCGCCCCCAGTTCCTGATCGATGCGGCGCCGCGAAAGGTTGTCGACGATCGTGATCTCATGGCCCGCGCGGGCAAGCCGAAGGGCCGTCGGCCATCCACAAAACCCGTCCCCACCCAAGACAAGCACTCTCATCGTAATCTCCGCAGACGCAATCAATACCGTTCTCTTGATCCGCTCCAGTAACACATCTTTGGCCGATACCCTGTTCCAGGAACGCGCGCGGGGCGGGAAACCGCAGATTGAACACGCGCCGATCTGCCATGAAGGCCGCAGCGCCCCTGTCGTGGGGGTCTCATTACGCGGTCGGGCGGATCCGGCGGCCGCCTCGAACTGCCGGCAAGCAGCGGGCGCGCGTTCGGGGCGGGCTGCCTTCCGAAATGGAAGCGCGACCCGAGCCTGAACGCTCGGCAGCACCCTGTCGGCGCCCAGACGGCCGGGAGGTCCGAGGCCGGAGGTCCAAGCCAGACAGGTTCCTGCCCTCAGGCAAACCTTTGGTTGCTGTGCAGTCCGCACCACCAGGGTTAGACTCGGGGCCAGGATCGGCGTGGAGAGACAGATGAGCGCGGCAGAGAACTTGATGACGGGTGGGCGCACGTGCGCGGGGTTCAACATGCAGTCGGTTTCGGCCCGGATCATCCGGGGCGGGTCGTCGAAGGGCATCTATCTCTGGCGTGAGGATCTGCCCCCAGAGGGCGAGGCCCGCGACCGGGTGGTGCTGCGCGTCTTCGGGTCGCCCGACCGGCGCCAGATCGACGGGCTGGGCGGCGCCGACAAGCTGACCAGCAAGGTTGCGGTCATGGGGCCGCCCACCCGCGAAGACTGCGACATCGACTATCACTTTGGCCAG
This sequence comes from Halodurantibacterium daqingense, assembly GCF_042666235.1. NCBI lineage: Bacteria > Pseudomonadati > Pseudomonadota > Alphaproteobacteria > Rhodobacterales > Paracoccaceae > Halodurantibacterium > Halodurantibacterium daqingense. The sequence goes on from NZ_JBHTFQ010000008.1 coordinate 29,696, forward strand.
GTGAATACCGAACTGCCCCGGGTAGACTGGCGGGCGAACTGCGGCAATCTGTCGGCAGGGGCGGCGCTTTACGGGGCGCTGATCGGCGCCGGGCGGATCGAGGGCGACCGGATGCGCGTTGCCATCCATCAGGTCAACACCGGGCGCCGGCTGGTGGCCTTTGTGCCGATGCAGGATGGCCACCCGGCGGTCGAGGGCGATTTCAGCATCGGCGGAGTGCCGGGAACCGGCGCGCGGCTGGACGTGGACTTCGGCGATTTCGCGGGCTCGGCGCTTGGGGGCGCGGTGCTGCCCACCGGCAACGCGCGCGACCGGATCACCGTGCCGGGCATCGGCCCGCTTGAGGTGAGCGTGGTCGACATGGCGAACCTGCTGATTTTCGTGCGCGCGGCCGATATCGGCATGGAGACCGCGGCCTCGATCTTTGACATGCAGGCCGATACCGGGCTGGTGGGGCGGCTTGAGGCGGTGCGCAAGGCGGTTTCGGCACATATCGGCTTCATCACCGGCCCGGGCGCAGAGGAGGAACTGCGTGTAAGCACCAATCCCCTGATCTTTGCCGTGGCGCCGCCCTGCGATTATCAGGCGACGAACAATCTGGCCGTCAGCGCGCCGGAACACGATCTTTTTGCCCGATCGCTTGCACGATACGAGTTTTCCAAAGCCTATCCCGGGTCGGGCGCGGCCGGAACGGCGGTGGCGGCCGGCATCCCCGGCACGCTGGTGCACGAGGCGGCAGGCGACATCGGGCAGGCGGGTGGGCGCTATGATCTGCGCGTGGGCCATCCCGGCGGGGTGCTGCGGGTGGCGGCCGAAGTCTCGGCCGGGGCGGGAGGCATCCGGGTTGCCAAGGCGCTGATCGGGCGGACGGCGCGGCTGCTGATGGACGGAACCGCCTACTATTGCCCCTGAGGGGACGGCCCGGTCCGCGTGGCGGGGCAGGGTGTTTGCCCTTCCGCCCCGAAGGTGAGCGGCGGCGGCAGATGGACGAAACGGCCTGTTGCCGTCCGGGGGGGCGGTCGTGGTAACGGGTGGCGGGGATCAGGCTTTTCGACGGTCTGGGTGTCGTCGCAGCCGACCCCCGGAACCGCGTCGGATGATCGGCGCGTTATGCAAACTTTTCTGTCGGCATATGCGGGTTTATCGCGTCTAACCTGACGACCGGTTATGCTTACCTGATCTCTGGGATCATTGTTCCACGCGCGCACTGTGGCAGAACGGGTGCATCAGTCGGGAGATCAGCATATGCACCAGTTTCTGAGCGAGGATCAGACTGCGCTTGCGCAGTCGGTCGGAAGTTTTGCCCGCAAGGAGCTTGCCCCCGGTGCGCTCGAGCGGGCCCATTCCTCGGAATACCCGTGGGATGTTGCGCAGAAGCTGGCCGGGATGGGGCTTCTGGGCATCACGATGAAGGAAGAGGATGGCGGCGCGGGCGGATCGCTGATGGATGCGGTGATCGCCATTCAGGAAATCGCCCTGTCCTGCCCCAAAAGCGCCGATGTCGTGCAGGCGGGCAATTTCGGCCCGATCCGCACCTTCGTGGAATATGCGACGCCGGAACAGAAGGAACGGTTCCTGGGCGATCTGATCGGCGGTCGGGCGCTGATCTCGCTGGGGATGAGCGAGCCGAACGCGGGTTCGGCGGTGACCGAACTTACGACCTTCGCGCGCGAGGATGGCGACCATTATGTCATCAATGGCTCCAAGGTGTTTTCGACCCATTCGCCCGAGGCCAACCTGTTCCTGATCTATCTGCGCTTCGGCCCGGGGCTGGGCGGGATCGGATCGGTGCTTGTGGAACGCGGCACGCCTGGCTTTACCATCGGCCAGCGGTCGCATTTCATGAGCGGCGAGGAATGGTGCCCGCTTTACTTCGAGGATTGCCGCATCCCCAAGGCGAATGTGCTGCTGGGGCCGGGCGGGTTCAAGAAGCAGATTTCGGGGTTCAATGTCGAACGGCTGGGCAATTCGTCCCGCGCGCTGGCCCTGGGGCGGTATGCCTTCGAAACCGCGCGCCAGCATGCGCTGGACCGCAAGCAGTTCGGCCGGCCGCTGTGCGAATTCCAGGGGCTGCAGTGGAAGTTCGCGGATATGGCGCTGAAGCTGGAATCGGCGCAGATGCTGCTGTATCGCGCGGCAAGCGTGGCGCAGGGCGAACTGCCCACGGCCTATGACACGGCGCTGGCCAAGCTGGCCTGCAACCAGGCGGGCTGGGATGTCGCCAACGAGGCATTGCAGGTGATGGGCGGCTATGGCTATTCCACCGAGAGCCTTGTCGAATACTGCGTCAAGCGCACCCGGGGCTGGATGATCGCTGGTGGATCGATCGAGATGTTGAAGAACCGGATCGCCGAACATGTCTTTGACCGCCGCTTCGATCAACGCGCATGAAGGATATCCAGATGAATACCGACTGGGCCGCGGCCCTTCTGCATCCGCGGCGCGTGGCCCTTGTGGGCGTGTCGGACGATCCGAACCGCACCTCGGGGCGGCCGCTGCAGTTCCTGCGCCGTGCGGGGTTCGAGGGCGAGATCCAGGTTGTCAACCCGCGCCGCGAGACGGTGCAGGGTGAACGGGCCTGGCCCTCGCTTTCGGCGCTGCCCGAGCGGCCCGACCATGCCTTCATCCTGACCGATACCGACAAGGCGCTGGACGCGCTTGAGGAATGTCAGGCGCTGGGGATCCCGGTGGCGACCATGCTGTCGGCGGGCTTTGGCGAATCCGGCGAGCAGGGCGCGGCCAATCAGGCGCGGCTGGCGGATATTCTTGCGCGCGGCGGCATCCGGCTGGTTGGCCCGTCCAGCATCGGGGTGGTCAACCTGCACGCCGGGCTGACGCTGACCGCCAACGCGGCCTTTGCCGAACCCGACCTGCCGCGCGGCGGGATCTTCGTGGGTTCCCATTCCGGCAGCCTCATTGGGGCCCTGGTGTCGCGCGGCAAGCGCAAGGGGATCGGCTTTGCCGGGCTCGTTTCGGTCGGGGCCGAGACCGACCTCTCGATCGGGGAGATCTGTGCCACGACGCTGGATGACCCGAAGGTCACCAGCTACATGCTGTTCATCGAGACGCTGCGCCATGCCGAGGATCTGCGCGGCTTTGCGCTGGCTGCCGCCGAACGGGGCAAGCCGGTTGCGGCCTTCAAGCTGGGCCGGTCGGAAGAGGCGGCGGAACTGGCCGTGTCGCATACCGGATCGCTGGCCGGCGTGGACGAGGTTGCCGACATCTTCCTGAAGGAATGTGGCATCGCGCGGGTGGAATCCTTCGAGGGCTTGCTCGAGGTGATGCCGCTGCTGGAGCGGGTGCCTGCCACGGCCCTGCCCCGGCGGGGCCGGGTGGGGGTTGTGACCACCACCGGCGGCGGTGCGGCCATGGCGGTGGACCAGATGGCGCTGCGCGGCGTCGAGGTGGTGCCGGCAAGCGCCGAAACCCGCGCCCGGCTTCGGGCCGTGGGGATCGATGCCGGCGAGGGCCGTATCCTGGACCTGACGCTGGCTGGCGCGCAATACGACGTGATGAAGGCGGCGCTGGATGTGCTGCGTCAGGCGCCCGAGTTTGACCTTGTGCTGGCCTCGGTCGGGTCGTCGGCGCGGTTCAATCCGGAACTGGCCGTGCAGCCGGCGCTGGACGCCGCGCAGGAACCCGGCACGCCGCTGGCGGTCTTTCTGGTTCCAGACGCGCCCGAGGCGGCGCAGCGGCTGGCCCGGGCCGGGGTGCCGGCCTTCCAGAACCCCGAAACCTGCGGCGATGCGGTTGCCGCCGCGCTGAGCCGCCGCACGCCGCGCCGCCAGGCCCCGCTGGATCCGGGCGGCGCAGACCGTCCCGCGCCCACCGTGCTGGACGAAGCGCAATCCTATGCGCTGCTTGCGCAGGCGGGTGTGCCGGTGGCGCCGCATGTGGTGCTTGGCGTCGATGATCCGCTGCCGGATCTGCCCTTCGGTTGGCCGGTCGTGGTCAAGGTTCTGGACGCGGCGATTCCGCACAAGACCGATGCCGGAGGCGTGGTGCTGGGCGTGGCCGACAAGGATGCATTGCGCGCAGCCATCGCGACCATCCGGGATCGGGTTGCGGCGCGGACGGGCGGACACCGGGTGGAACGGGTGCTTGTCCAGCAGATGACGCGGGGCGTGGGCGAGGTGCTGCTGGGCTTTCGCCGCGATCCGCAGGTGGGACCGATCGTGGTTCTCGCCGCGGGTGGTATCTATACCGAGCTTTATCGCGACAGCACCATGCGCCTGGCCCCCGTGGACCGCGCCGGCGCCTTCGAAATGATCGCCGAGCTGAAATATGCGCGAGTGCTGGACGGATTTCGCGGCGCGCCGAAGGGCGATCTTGCCGCGCTGGCCGATGCGATCGTGGGCCTGTCGCAACTGGCGCTTCTGCACGAGGGGCGGGTGGCCGAGGCCGAAATCAACCCGCTGTTCGTGTTGCCTGAAGGTGCGGGCGTCTGCGCAATCGACGGGTTGGCACAGGTGTTTGACACATGACGGCCGCCGTGCATCTGGAACGGGACGGCGATGTTGCCGTCCTGATCATCGACAACCCGCCCGTCAATGCCGGGTCGCAAGCGATCCGGGCGGCCCTTCTGGCGCGCATCGCCGAGGCCGGGGCGATGGAGGGTATCCGCGCGGGCGTTCTGATCGGCGCGGGCAAGACCTTCATCGCCGGGTCGGATCTGCGTGAATTCGACCTGCCGCTGGTTGCGCCGCAGCTTCCGGCGGTGATCGCCGCGCTTGAGGGCGCGGCAATGCCCTGGGTGGCGGCGCTGCATGGCGCGGCGCTTGGCGGCGGCTATGAGCTGGCGCTTGGCTGCGATGCGCGGATTGCGGCGCCGGGCACGGTGGTCGGCCTTCCGGAATGCGGGCTTGGCATCATCCCCGGCGCGGGTGGCACGCAGAAACTGCCGCGCCTGGTGGGGCGCGCGCGCGCCGTGCCGCTGATCTGCGGCGGCGAACGGGTGGCGGCCTCCGAGGCGCTGCGACTTGGCATGATCGACGCGATTGCCGCGGCCGATCTGCGGTCCGAGGCGGTGGCGCTGGCCCGGTCGGTAACCGGCAAGCGCCACGTCATCGCGCTGACCCCGCCCGAGGAGCCGGAGGGCGCCTTCGAGGCCGCCGCGCACAAGGCCGCGGCAAGGGGGCGCCAGCGCCCGCATATCCTGGCGGCCATTGCCCGGATCGGAACCGTGGGGCGGATTCCGCCCGCCGAAGGGCTTGCCGCCGAACGTGCGGCCTTCGAGGCGTTGCGCATCACCCCGGAGGCGCGGGCGTTGCGCCATGTCTTCTTTGCGGAACGTGCGGCGGCGCGGCCGGTTCTGGCGGAAAAGGTGCGGCCGCTGCCGGTGGCACGGCTCGGCGTCGTGGGCGCCGGCACGATGGGCGCGGGGATCGCGCTTGCCGCCCTGCGCAAGGGCCTTGCGGTCGTGCTGGTGGACAGCGATGCGGCAGCACTGGAGCGCGGCCGCGCGCGCATCGACGCCGATCTGGAGCGTCTGGGCCCGGAGGGCGCCGCAGCGGCGCGGGCAAGGCTGTCCGTCTCTGACGATCTGGCCGCGCTTGCGCCTTGCGACGTCATCATCGAGGCGGTGATCGAGGATCCGGGCGTCAAGGCGCAGGTCTTTGCGGCTATCGACGCGGTGGCGCGGCCCGATGCGGTTCTGGCCAGCAACACCTCGTATCTTGATATCGATGCGATCGCGGCGGCGACGGCGCGGCCCGGGTCCGTCTTGGGGCTGCATTTCTTCAGCCCTGCCCATGTGATGAGACTGCTCGAGGTGGTGCCGGGGGCTGCGACCTCGGCCCGGACGCTGGCCACCGGTTTCGCCGTGGCGGCGGCGCTTGGCAAACAGCCGGTTCAGGCCGGCAATGCCTTCGGTTTCATCGGCAACCGGATCTATGCCGCCTATCGCGCCGCCTGCGAATTCATGCTCGAGGATGGTGCCCTGCCGCAGGAGGTGGACGCGGCGCTTGAGGCGTTCGGTTTTGCCATGGGGCCCTTTGCGGTGGCCGATCTGTCGGGGCTTGATATTGCCTGGCGGATGCGCCGGCAGCGCGCGGCCGGGCGTGATCCGCGCGCGCGCTATGTCGAGATCCCCGACCGGCTGTGCGAACTGGGCCGGTTCGGGCGCAAGACGGGCGCGGGCTATTACCGCCATGTGAATGGCAAGGCGATCCCGGACTTCGAGGTCGAGGCGCTGGTCATCGCGGCATCCGAGGCAAAGAGGATCGCACGGCGCGCGCTGTCGCAGGCCGAGATCCAGCGCCGTGCCCTTGCCGCCATCGTGAACGAGGCGGGGCTGGTGCTGGAAGAAGGCGTTGCCGCCCGGCCGGGCGATGTGGATGTGGTGCTGGTCAATGGCTATGGCTTTCCGCGCTGGACCGGCGGGCCCCTGCACTGGGCCGGCACCCGGGACCCCGATCAGTTGACAGACGACTGCGCCGAGGCGGCCAGGGCCGCCGGGCCGCAGCAGAAACGGGCCGATCTGCATGCGCTGGGGATCTGGGAACGCTAGCTGCGCTGCATCACGGCAATGAGCGCGCAAGGCCTGGGCCAGTTTGCCAACAGCGCAGATCGCTCACAAGGCGCCGCGCTGCCGGAAGCAGGCGCCGCGTCTTGTCGCGGACGAGACGGTTGCCGGAACGGGTCGGTTCCTGCACGGCCGCAGCACCGGTTCGCGCTGTTGCTGCCGGTTGTCGGCGGCCCTGCGGCAGATGGCACGGTGTGCGGGCTGTTGCCACCTCGCGCAGGAACGGGGGGAAGCGGCGCAGCGCAAGCCAGTACAGCACCAGCCCGATCGCCAGAAGGGCAAGGAACTGCGGCCAGACCGTGCGAGGCTCGGTGCCGCAGAACAGGATGCCCTGCGACAGGATGATGGGACGGGTGCTCGGGTCCGGGCCGAGCAGTTCCGGCGCGGTTTCGGCGTTGCCGAGGGCCGGTCTGTTCTCAGGCCCGATGTCGGACTTCGGCCGGACGATGAAAATGAAACCCGGTTGGCAAACCTGCCTGACTCGCCGTGCGTTCCTGCGAAACACTAACATAATCTTCATTCACGGGTTGAAACGCTCCGGTGGTGCGCGCTGTCCTGAAGCGCGACTTTTGGTGCCTGACAAGGGGTTTAGGCCTGAAAGCACACTGCGAGCAAAGATCCGCCAGAGCCACCTCTTCCGTTCGGAACGCCGCAAGATTGAACGTTGGCGGCAGGCCAATGTCACCCCTGACGAGATGGCGCACAGGCTTGGCCGGCATCGTTCGACGATTTTTCATGTTCACGTCCGTCAAGCTGGTATTATTTCCCGCTGAGGGCATGATCAGGCGGCTTTCGTGGTTATGCTGGGAATGGGGTCGATCTCCTCTGTCGATCCTTGCGAGGGCCTCGATGATCGCGTAGCGGCTCGAGGTCTGCCCTTCGTTGTTCTCCTCGGACAGCACGGCGCCGATCTGGCGCATGATGGAGGCCTCGTTCGGGAAGCTCCCGACGACATCGGCGCGGCGCTTCACTTCCTTGTTCAGGCGCTCGATCGGATTGGTGGAATGCAGCCTGGTGCGGTGCTGGCGCGGGAAGGACAGGAAGGCCGGCACGTTGTGCCGCTGGTGTCCATGAAGTCTGCAAGCCTGGGCCGACGCGGGCGCAGCTGTTCGGACAGCTTGTGCCAGGTTTCGCCGGCATGGGCGCGGTGCGGCTGGTCGAAGGCCTTGCGGATCGCGGCGGCGACCCCGCTGTGCTGGCCGCGGGAGACATGGGCCAGAGCGTTGCGCATCCAGTGAGCGCGGCAGCGCTATCATGTCGCCTCCAGGACCCGGGCGATGGCCGCCTTGAGCCCTGTGTGGGCGGCGCTGATCCCCGCCTGACCCCGCCAGGGCCGCGGGCAGGCAGAGCGCGCAGGAACCCGGCCCAGAAGGTCTCGGCTTCCGAGGGGCCGATGCCCAGGCCGATGATCTCGCGGCGGCCTTCGGTAGTGGCGGCCACAGCGATTATGGCGGCGACCGCATGCGCCCGCCCCGGCGGACCTTCAGACAGGTGGGGTCCCGCGAGAGGGCACCGGTGAGGGCGCCATCGGTTCAAGCCCAGTGGCGAACAGGTCCCTCGCCGGTCAGCGGGGCCGGTTCGGGAACGCGCCGACCCGAACACGCTTTCCCAGGAGCGGTTTCGTCAGCTCTGCGGGCCTCAGTGCCACGCCGCGTACGAGCTCGGCTTCCGCACCCCTGCCGAGCTGTTCAAGGCCGACCTGCTTGGGCGCGGCTACCGAAGGGAAAAACTCTCCGGGCAACCATGGTCGCCTTTGGGCTAGCGCGTCCATCTTGTCTTTCATTCTGTCAGCCATTTTCGAGGCTGTCGAAGCACCCTCCGAGACGTGAGATCAAGGGATACCGGAACCTTCCGCGCACCCTCGCGCCAGAAAGACGGTAAGCAGGAGCATCTGCCGCTTGCAGGCCGTGGCAGGCCCGGCGGGCGCTGGTCGCCGGGGTCAGTGGGTGCAGAAGTGCGGGGACAATGGGCATGCGGGATGATTTCTGCCGTCGCTGGGCGACGCCGGCCTGCGGGGCGGCTCAGCCGTCGCGATGAGCATCCTGGTTCGAAAACGACTGCGACATCGCGTTCACGCAAAGCCCGTAGAGATGACGCACATGCGGGTTGTTCTCCAGGAATGCGCTGCATGCGAAATGGACGCTCACCGGCTCGATCCCCGTAAGCAGGATACGACCGACGCCGTGATCGCCTTGCCCCACGCTCCATTCCGGGACGATGGCATAGCCGAGGCCCTTTTCGACGAGACGCGTGATGCTGGTACTGCCCGAGGCTGTCGTGGTGACCCGGGGCGACTGACCCATGCGCCGCGTCAGATAGGCCAGAACGATGGTGCGGATCGTCTGGCTGGGCTCGTAGGTGATGAAGGGCCGATCACTGAAACCCGAGAGGTCGGCCTCGGTCAGGTCGCGGTCGCTCCAGGCGCGCGGGTAGATAAGGGCCAGCCGATAGGCGCCGATCAACTGCTGGGTGATCGAGGCATTGCTGAAACTGCGCTCGCTCACCGCCGCATCCAGGGAGCCGTCCAGCATCAGCTGTTCAAGCGTCGTGTCGCGCTCAAGGAACGCCAGTTCGATATCCGGCTCGGTTTCGCGAAAATGGCGGATGATATCCGGGAAGAAATGGTGGAACAGCGCCTGCGGAACGCCCACGCGCAGAATGGTACGCGCGTCTCGCAACAGGATGCGGATGCGCGACAGGATGGTGTCCAGTTCCTTGCCAAGGCTTTGATAAAGCGCCTTTCCCTGCGGCGTCAGCGCCACACGTCGCGCGCCCTTGTCGGTTTCAAGAAGACGCGCGCCATACATCTGTTCCAGGCGGCGGACATGGTTGGCAGCGGTCTGGAACGAGATGTTGAGTTCGCGTGCAGCCGCGGAAAAAGAACCCGTCCGGGCCACCAGATGGAAGCTTTGCAACAGCAGAATATCGATCTTGACGCGACCGGTGTCGCCCTGCCCTTCCATGGAGCCGATGTTGTCACCGGAATCAGCCATAGGCAATACTGTTCTTGTCGGCCCCGGCCCCGACCGCCGCTATGGCCAAGGGCGCAAAGAAGGGGCTTTGTTCCAGCAGGCGCGGCGAGACTGCTGCCTGTGACAGGAATCCTGCGCGGTTAAGGACGCCCCGGCACAAGAGATCGGCCATCGCGCAGACATGCGCGGCGGTGGCCATCACCCCCGCACTGCACCAGGCACCATCCGGACCGGGTTGCATGGGGATCACCTGCTCGAACCATTCCCGGGCTCCGTCGGCGCGGATGATGTCCAGCGCGATCAGCACGCGGTCTTCGTCGATGGGGGGCAACCCGTTCATCAGCAGGGAACGCAATTGATGGCGCCGCTGCGCAAGGCCAAGATCGTCAATCAGGAAGCGCATGTAATCCAGGTGCCCCGGATAGCGCAGCGTCTTGAACACCAACCCGTCAACCGCCACTTCGGGCGCGCGCACCAGCGCGTCAAGGCTGCCCGCCGTCGTGAAGCTTTCGAAGGCCTCGCCCGCCAACACCACGCTTTCCAGTTCGGCCAGTGGCGATAATGTCACCTGACGGCCCTCGCGAATGGCGAGGCAGGGACTGAAGTATTCCACGAGCAGTCCGTCGATGCCCAGAAGGTTGCCATAGCCCAGCCGGTTCACCCGTCGCGTCGGCAAGACACCCACATGCGCCGTTACCTGCGCGCCGGGGCCGGCGCTGCGCATCCTCTCGGCGGTCAAGGCCGTGACATAACCGGGCGCAAGGCCGCAGGCCGGCACGAAGCACTGCCTGGCACCTTCAGCCAGCCGGGCGATTTCCGCGGTCGATCCGGGGTTTTCGGAAATGTCCAGATAGTGACAACCCACATCATGGGCGATGCGGGCGATGTCGGTCGTGTTCGCCCAGACGTCGCCCGCCATGATGATCGCCGAAAGGCCCGACAACTGGCCATCAGGCGCGGCCGACAGGTTGGCGACGGTGCGTTGAACCGAAGGCAGAAGCGGCAGCGTGCTGTGGCCGGGTTCAGGATCAGGCGCCGAAAGCAGAACCGCATAGCGCGGATCGACGGCCAGGGTGTTGGCGATGGCGTGCGCCATGCGGCCCGCACCATGAACAAGGATCTGATGACGCCCCATCCCCCGCACCCTCAGCCGTGGAAACGCGACAGGAAACCGCGCAGCCGCTCGGACTTCGGATTGCGCAGGATGCCCTCGGGCGAGCCCTCTTCGGCGATGACACCGCCTTCCATGAAGATCACGCGGTTGGCCACTTCGGCGGCAAAACCCATTTCATGGGTCACAAGCACCATCGTCATGCCCCCATCGGCCAGCTTGCGGATCACGGCCAGCACCTCGCCCACCAGTTCAGGATCAAGTGCGCTGGTCACCTCGTCCAGCAGCAGCATGTCGGGGCGCATGGCAAGCGCCCGCGCAATCGCCACACGCTGTTTCTGCCCGCCCGACAGATGCGCCGGATAGGCGCCACGCTTGTCGGCAAGGCCCACCTGCGCAAGAAGTTCCAGCGCATGTTCCTCGGCGCTGGCGCGGCTTTCGCCCAGCACCACCCGGGGGCCGCGGGTGATGTTGTCGAGCACGGTCATGTGCGGAAACAGATTGAAATGCTGGAACACCATGCCGACATGCCGGCGCAGCTTGCCCATGCCGATGGATCCCGCCTGGTCACGAAAGCGCCGGGCCACCGGCTGGCCGCGGAAGGTCAATGTGCCGCCCGTGGGAACCTCGAGCATGTTCATGCAACGGATCAGCGTCGATTTGCCTGATCCCGAAGGCCCGATCAACGCCAGCACGTCGCCGGGCGGCACCGAAAGGTCAATCCCCTTCAGCACATCCAGCTTTCCGAAGGACTTTTTCAGACCGCGCAGTTCCATCACCGGCTGGGCCGACGAAATGCGCGCGTTGGGTTGTTCAAGAACTGCCATTGTCATGGTCCTTCTGGCTCAGTCACTGCGGCGCATGCGACGTTCGAAATGATCGGCGACCTGCGTCAGCGGGAACAGCATGGCGAAATAGAGAACGGCCGTCAGTGTATATGCCTCAAGCGGGCGATAGGTGGCGCTGTTGACCATGGCGGTCATGTAGGTGAGTTCCGCAACCGAGATCGCATAGAGCAGCGAAGTGTTCTTCACCTGGATCACCGACTGGTTGATATAGGCGGGCAACATCTTCTTCAGCGCTTGCGGCAGGATGATATTGACCATGGTCTGCACCTGCGACATGCCGACCGCCTGCGCCGCTTCGGATTGGCCCTTGTCAACCGCCAGGATGCCGCCGCGGAAAATCTCGGCATAGAAGGCCCCCACGTAAAGCGACAGCACCATCAACCCCGCCACGCTGTTCGAGATCGAAAATCCCAGCAGCATCGGCAGCGCGTAATAGGCCCAGAGGATCTGCACCAGCAAAGGCGTGCAGCGGAAAACCTCCTGATAGCTGCGCGCCGCCAGACGCAGAACCCTGAATCGCGACAGCCGCGCAAAGCAGGTCAGAAGGCCCACGCCGGTGCCGATCGCGATTGATCCGATCGTGTAGAGGAAGGTCAGCCATACTCCCCACATGAACAGGTCCAGCGACATCAGAACCGTATAGAAATCCCAGTTATACATCGGCGGGGCGCCCTTTCTTGTGTCATGTCTTGCGGATGCAGGAACGGCCAGGCCCGTGCGACCCGGCCACCTTGGCCTCAGCCGCCAAAGTCGAAGCCCGCCGGCAGGTCCTCCATGGTGATGCCGAAGGGCTCCATCCCGCCGACAATCCAGGTCTGGTTGTTGCCCATCTGACGGTTGTAGGTTGCCCAGGCCGAAACGAAGGTCTTGAACTGTTCGTCGGCGTCATAGTTGATGCCGATCACCGAGGGCGACGAAAGGCGCGGCTCGGGCACATGGATGTCGCCGATCGCCGGGTTGCGGCTGCGCATGACCATCGAGTTCAGCACCGTGTTGATCAGCGCGTCGGCCCGGCCGGTGGCCACGGCGATCACCGCCTCGTCGCGGGTCTGGAAGCGAAGCATGTTGGCGCGCGGCAGATAGGCGCGGGCGATGTTGTCCTGCGCGGACCCGGTATCAACCGCGATGGTGATCTCGGGCGAGTTGAGATCGGCCCAGGAGGCCGAGGCGAGTTCGGCCTTGGGCGAAACGATCACGAAGCTGTTGTAATAGGTCGGTTCCGAAAAGTAGATCGACAGCGCCCGTGCCGGCAAGGCGGTCAGCGCGAAGGCAAGATCGACGCGTCCCGACTGGATGTCGAGGATCGAGTTTGCCCAGCTCGATTCCACCATCTCCAGTTCGACGCCGAGCGTTTCGGCCATGTCGGCGGCCATATCCACCACAAAGCCCGACCATTCGCCGGTGCGGATGTCACGGACGAAGTAAGGCGCCTCGGTCGGGATGCCGGCAACGCGCAGAACCCCCCGTTCGCGGATCTGGTCGACGGTTCCCTGCGCCTCGGCACTCTGGCCCAGCGACAGCGATGCGGCCACCGCGACCAAGCCCGCCATCATGTTTCTCAAGATCGACATTTCGCTAACCTCCTGTTGACTGCGGCCAGTTTTGGCTCGCTCAATTCCTCCCCGCGCCGTGAGGTGGCGGGTAACGTCAGGGCATCGCGTTTCGCGCTTCCGTTCAATACAATTATGCTGTGCTGACTTACAACAAAGTTGGAATATGAAGCCGGGTGGTTTGGATGTTATGGCCGTGTTTCGCTTCATTCCCGCATTGTAATGCAAATTTTTTAGCATGTGAGAGAGAGGAATTTATATCGCGGCGTTGAATTTGCGTGACTAACCTTTGCCCTGACGCCCGCATATTCCATGCCGGGCAGGGGGCCAGATGGGTGAGAACAAAGCTTGATATCGCAGTGTTGGGGGCCGGGGTCGTCGGCGCTGCGACCGCACGCCATATCGCCGATCGGGGTGGACGCGTCGCGGTGATCGATGCTACCGGGCCTTCGGCCGGTGCATCGGGCGCGTCGGATGGCGCGGTATCAGTGGCCTCGAAAAAGCCCGGCACTCTGGCCCGCCTCGCAACGGCCTCGCTCCTGTATACCCGACAGTTGGCCACGGGTGGTGTGCTGTCGCATGCGTTTCTGCCCCGACCGGCCTGGTATTTCGCCACACGTGATGCCGAGGAGCAGGCCCTTGACGCCCTTGTGGCCAAGCTGCGCGCGATCGACGGGCCGGTGCAGGCCTTCGCCGATGGCGGGTCCGCGCTGTTGTCGGGCGTCGGGCCCACGGTGCGCCGCATTGTCGAGATCCGCGGCGAAGGCCATATGACCGGCTATTCCGCGACCGCTGCCTATCTTGATCACCCCGGGATCGAGCGGCGCTGGCCGGAAAAGGTGCGGGCGATTGATCCGGACATATCCGGCGTCACCCTTACGCTGGACAGCGGCAGGGTGCGGGCGCGGCGGGTTGTCGTGGCACTTGGATTGGGGACGCCGCGGCTGTTTCCTGAGCTTCCGGTGCGCCCGCGTGCCGGGCAGTTGTTCGTTACCGACCGCGGCCCGGTGGGGCGCCTTCCGGGCGCACTGACCGCGGCCTCGTATCTGATTGCAAAGACCGAAGACCCGACGCGCCTTCCCGAGCCGCCGGTGGTGATTGATCCGCTGGCTACCGGGCAATACCTCATCGGTTCAAGCCGTGAAGAGCATGGCGATCCTTCGCGAGTGGATTTCGACACCATGCTGGCCCTGATCCGGCGCGCGGCAAAGGTCTGGCCGGCCCTGTCCGAGCGCCGCGTGATCCGCGCTTTTGCGGGGGTGCGCGCCGCCACTGCGGACGGGCTGCCTATTGTCGGACCGCTGCCAGATGCGCCGAACGTCATCATCGCTACGGGTTTCGAAGGCGACGGGATCTGCCTGTCGGCCCTGATCGGGCGCGAGGTTGCCCAGATGGCACTGGGGGACGCGCCCGATGCAGCACTCGCAGCCGATCTGGCGGCACTGACACCGGCACGCTTTGCGGCCGAGCCTGGGAGGCACCAATGGGCGGGGTGATTTTCTGGCAAGGCCAGAAGGTTGAGTTCTGCGGGGGCGAAAGCGCGGCCTCGGCGCTTGCGCGCGCCGGGATAACGCAGCTTGGCGTCACTGGCACCGGACAGATGCGCGGCGTGTTCTGCGGCATCGGCCAGTGCCAGAACTGCCTTGTGACCTTTGACGGCCGCACGGTGGAGGCCTGCCTTCTGACCTGCCGTGATGGAATGGTTCTGCAGCCGCAGGAAAGGGCATCAGATGACGGATGAAGCACGGGTTCTGGTGGTCGGAGCGGGGGCCGCCGGTTTGGCCGCCGCAGTTGCGCTGACCGAGGCCGGATTGCCGGTGAAGGTCGTTGATCAGGCGCGCGCACCGGGCGGCGCAGTGCATCGCCAGCCTTTGCCGGGCGGGCGCGGTGCCGGCACTGCCGAACACAAACGCAGCTTTGCCGCGCTGTTGAAAAAGGTTCACGCGGCGGGAATCGAGATCACCTGCGAAACCGGCTTTGCCGGGCTTGATCACACCGGCACCGCGCTTCTGACCGGCGAAGGCGCAGGCCTTCTGCGCCCGCGCGGGCTTGTGCTTGCCACTGGCGCACGTGAACTGGTGCAACCGCGCCTGGGCTGGACCTTGCCGGGCGTTCAGACGGCCGGCGCACTTCAGACGCGCTTGAAGACACTGGGAGTGGCGCCGCAGGGCCGGATCCTCCTTGCCGGAAACGGGCCGCTTCTGCTGGCGGTCGGGGCTGAACTGGCCGCGCTTGGAAATCCTCCCATCGTGATCGCCCTGGGCGGGCGGCCATTCTCGCTGCGCGGGATGCGCCTGCCCCTGCCCTATCAGATCGAGGCCGCGCGCCATCTGGCGCGGCTTCTGGCGGCGCGGGTTCCGGTGCTCACCGGGGCGCATCTGTGCGCAATATCCCGCCACGACGACATGCTGACCGCCCGGATTCGGACCCGCCGTGGCCTGCGCGAATTCCACGCCGATCTTCTGGGGCTTCATGACGGGATCCGGCCAAACGACATCGGCTTTGCGGGCAATTCCCCGATCCCGGTGGAACATGCCGGTGATTGCCGCGAGGCGCTTGGCGCAAGGGCGGCGCTTGCCGATGGTCGGCGCGCCGGGCTGGCACTTTCGGCACAACTGCTGGGAAAACCCGCGCCCGCCCCCTGCCCCGATGTCGCCCGCGAACGCGCCGCCCAACAGCGCCTTGCGGCACTTTTCGCACCCGTTGACGTGCCGCCCCTTGCCGATCTGCCCGCCGACACGATCCTTTGCCGCTGCGAGGGCCGCACACTGGGCGACCTGCGCGCCCTCGGCCCCACCCCCACCGTGCGCCAGCTGCGCCTGACCGGCCGCTTTGCCATGGGGGCCTGCCAGGGCCGCTTTTGCGCGGAATGGGTCACGCGGCTTGCCGGCCGGAACGACCTCGGCCTCGCCCGAATGCCGCTCCGACCGGTGCCGATCGCCGACCTGCTGACACTTCCCGATACATCCGATGGAGACCTTGCATGAACCTTGCTGCCCCGCTTGCCCGCACCACTCCGCGCCAGATCGAGGTGCGCAGCCCGTTCGACAACCGCCTTGTCGGCACCCTTCCCGAAGCCGATGCCGATGCCGTCAACGCTGCCGTCGGCCGGGCCCGCATCGCTGCGCGTGGCTTTCGCAGCTCGACCCCGGCCACCCGCCGGGCACTTCTTGACCGTCTTGCAAGCCTGATCGCCCGTGATGCCGAAACCATCGCGCGCACCATCAGCGACGAAATGGGAAAAACCATCACCGAAGCGCGCAACGAAGTGCGGCGTGCGCAGAATACGCTGCGCCTGTCCGGCGACGCGGCCACCTTCCTCGATGGCGAAGTGATGCACTGCGCCATCGTTGCCGGAGGGGCTGATCGTCAGGCCGTGGTGACGCTCAAGCCGGTTGGCGTGATCGCGGCGATCACCCCGTTCAACTATCCCCTGAACCTTCTCTGCCACAAGCTTGGCCCGGCGATCGCCGCAGGCAACGCAGTGGTTGCCAAACCTTCGCCCAAGGCCCCGCTTGCCGCCGATCACCTGGTGCGCCTGACGGTCGAGGCAGGCTTTCCGGCAGATCTGGTCCAGGTGGTGCATGGCGGTGCCGACACGGCACTGGCCTTGGCCCGCGCACCGATTGACCTTCTGTCCTTCACCGGCGGCCCGCAAGCGGGGCTGGCACTGAAGAATGCCGCAGGGCTGGTGCGCTGCCTGATGGAGCTGGGCGGCAACGATCCCCTGATCGTGATGCCCGACGCCGACCTTGACGCCGCAGCCGAAACCGCCGTCGCACAAAGGTTCGAAATTGCCGGTCAAAGCTGCGCCGCGGTCAAGAAACTGCTTGTGCACGAAGCGGTCCGCGCGCCCTTCACCGAGCGTCTGCTCGCCCTGACTGCGGCCCTGCGGCACGGCGATCCGGCCCGCGACGATATCGCCATGGGGCCGGTCATCGACGCTGCGGCCGCAGACGAGGTGATGGCCCGTATTGCCGATGCAAAGGCCGATGGCGCACGCTGCCTTGCTGGCGGCACGCGCGAGGGGGCGCTGGTTGCGCCGACCGTTCTTGCCGACATGGCCGCGGATTGCCGCCTGCTCGCGCTCGAAACCTTCGGCCCCGTCATTGCCCTGCGCAGCTTCACCGATGTGGCAATGTGCATCGAAGAGGTGAACGCCTCGCCCTACGGGCTGCAGGCCGGCGTCTTTACCAATGACCATGCCGTGATCCGTCATCTAGCACGCGAACTGCAGGTGGGCGGGCTCATGGTCAACGAAGGGCCCGACTTCCGCGCCGAACATGTGCCCTTCGGTGGTGTGCGCACCTCGGGGTTGGGGCGCGAGGGCGTGCGCATCACCATGCGCGAGATGTCGGAAACCCATGTGGTGATTGACTGATGCGCGTTGCCGTCCTTGGGGCAGGCGGGCGCGTGGGTAAGGCGCTTGTGGCGCGCATCCGCGCCGCCGGGGATCTGGAACTCGCCGGCACCCCGGGGCGCGATCTTGCGCTGACCCCGATCACGGGCGATGTGGTGGTGGATTTTTCCGGCCCCACAGGCACGATGGCGCTGCTGGATCATCTGTCCGGCACCGACCTTCCGGTGGTCGTGGGCACCACGGGGTTCGACCCCGCGCAGATGCAGCGGCTGCGCGACGAAGGTGCCCGGCGGCCCCTCTTCGTGGCCGCGAATTTCACCCCGGGCTTCGGCGTTTTTCGCAAGGCCCTCCTTGGGCTGGCCCAAAGCCTGCCACAGGCCCGGCTGACGCTGGCGGAAACCTATAACAAGGCCAAGAAACGCCAGCCCTCGGGCACCACGCTTGGCCTGCAGGCCGACATCTCGGCGCTTGATCCGGTGCGTGAGGTCGAGGTTGCGCTGAATCGCGAAGGCGAGATCGCCGGGATCACCGCCTTCACGCTCGCGCTCGACAGCGCGCAGATTACCCTCACCCTGAACGTGGACAGCCGCGACGCCTATGCGGCCGGCGCGCTTGAGGCGGCGCGCTGGCTGAGGGGCCGCGCGCCCGGCTTTTACACCGACATCAATGCCAATTGACCGAAAGGAAACAAGATGACGGATGCTACCCTTCGCCTGAGGGGCGTTTTTACCGCGCTCGTCACCCCGTTCGACGAAACCGGGGGCATCGACTGGGCGGCCTTTGATCGCCTGATTGATCGCCAGCTTGAGGCGGGGATCGCCGGTCTGGTCCCCGTCGGCACCACCGGCGAAGCTGCCACCCTTGAACCGGAAGAGGCCGAGGCCCTTATTGCCCACACCGTGAAGCGCGTCGCCGGGCGAACCTATGTCCTGGCCGGAACGGGGACGAACAATACCCGGAAATCCATCGAGGCAACAAAGCGTGCCGAAAATGCCGGCGCCGATGGCGTGCTGTTGATCACCCCTTACTACAACAAACCGACGCAAGACGGCCTGATCGCGCATTTCGGCGCCATTGCAGACTCCACCTCCTGCGATGTGATGCTGTATTCCGTTCCGGGCCGCACCGGCGTGGCCATCGCCCCGGAAACGGCGGCGCATCTGGCGCGGGCGCACCAGAACATAATTGCGATCAAGGAAGCCGGCGGCGATCCGGCGCGCGTGACGGCGCTGCGTGCAGCCGCGGGGGCCGAATTTGCGGTCCATAGTGGCGATGATGGTCTGGCGCTGCCCTTCTATGCGCTTGGCGCCTGCGGGCTGACGTCGGTGCTGTCGAACTTTGCCCCCGATGCCTGCGTCGCCCAGTATCGCGCCTTTGTCGATGGCCGGATGCAGACGGCACTGGAATGGCACGAGAGGATGGCCGAACTGGTCGAGGCGCTTTTCGCCGAAACCAGCCCCGGCCCCGTCAAGCGTGCCTTGGCGCTTTCGAACCAGATGAGCGACACGATGCGTCTGCCCATGGTGCGCATCGGCGAGGCGACCGAGCGGCGTCTGGCACAGGCGCTGGCGCGGTACACTGCCTCGGCACGCCCCGGCATTGTCTGATGTGACGCCAGGAATGCGGGCAATGTGTGCCGCCATGGCGCACATGCGACGGATCGGATGCCACCCTTTGTAACCGGCACGGCAACGGCGAACGGATAGGTTTGCTGTTGGCCTGAACTGGAACCGAGGGGTTGGATCGGACACCAGCGTCCGGATCGGCCCGAGGAACGGTCCGGTCAGCTTGGGAAAGGTCGGGGCGGATCGCCGCCAAGCGCGCCCTGCCCGCCCCATCGACGGCCGATCATGCCGTTGATCCATCTGCGACCGAGGCGGGTCAGAACCCGACGAACCTGCAAGCCGGTCAGCTGCGCGCAGCCCCGCAATAGCAGGGCGTGTGCAGCCTGGCGCGTTTGATCTTGAGGAGAGCCCGTGGAATCCGCCGCCGAAGTCATGGCGGGATGACTGCAGCACGAGGGCACGTTGATCGGCGCAGCTTTCGCGCCACCAGGGCGGGCATCCATGCGAAAAGGGACGCAGGCTTCTGGTCTCTGCGCCATGAACCCGGCGCAGAGACGGGAAAGACCTCAGGCTGCGAGGTCCACCATGATATCGAGGAACGGCGCGTATTGCTGGGCGCCGAAGATATCCCCGTCCCCGGCACTGCCTGACGGCCGTTCGCGCAGGATCGTGAACTTGATTGCATAGGCGGGATCGTACTCGACGAAATCCGTCAGGCGACCGGGGTCAACATTGAGAATGCGGCAGACAGTTTCGCGGGTCAGAACTCCCGACCGCCTGACCAGATCATAGGTCTCGCGCTCGCGGAAGATGATGTCGAAGGTGATCTTGTCGGTGCCCGCGTTCTTGGATCGTATGGTCTTGGCCAGATCGGACAGTTTCTTGCAGGTGTTCATGGGGCCCTCAGCCGATGATCGTGGTATGGGTGGGGAAAAGCGCCAGCGGGTCGTCAACGGACATGGTGTGGTTCACTGTCCAGCGATAGGCCGGGCTTGCCTGCATCACCTCGTCCAGCACGAAGGACACGCCACCGGCCGTGCCTTTCACGTCGGGCAGCCGCGCATAGAACATCTGGCGCGTGCCGGTCATGCAGACCTCCTCGGCCATCTCACGCGTGGGGGCGACGCCCTGGACCACCACGCAAAGCTCATGACCGGGCTTGTCCTTCAGCGGCTCCATGTCGCCCATCACGCCATTGCGGCCGAAGACGCTGTAGTGCAGCTCCCATCCCGTTGGACCAAAGCGTTCCTCGGTCTGCTTGCGGGCCCAGTCGATGACGGCATCCACATTTGCGATCGTATAGGGATCGCGGATGCCGGCCATGCCGACAAAGCGTTCACCTACCTTGCCCGACCCTTCCAGCTTGACGCGGAAATCCTCAGCCGGAACAAAGTCCATTCCCGTCACGCGGGTTGTCTTGTCGGTGACCTGTTCGTAATGGCAATGCGTCATGTCCAGCATGCCGCCGGCGACGAATTCGTGGAACGGGTTCGAGCGTTCGTACATCGCGTGGCCCGCGACCGAAGCCACGGTGCAGCGCTGCCACGGCGCCATCGCCGTCACCGACACCGAATCCGCCGTGATCTCGCCCATCACGGTTTCCTTGGCGCCATAGGGTTCGGCGCAGAACGAGGCACATTCGAGCACCTTGCCCAGATAATAGCTCTGCGCCTCGGGGAAGCCCTTGAAAAGGGCGCAGGCGGCAAAGATCGCGCTGTCCGAGGACCGGCCGCCGATGATGACATCGCAACCTTCTTCAAGCAGTTTGACGAAGGGATGCACCCCCGCCATGGCCACGACCCGCGACGTCGCGTCCAACTCTGCCTCGCTCAGCGGATCGCGTGCATCGAGACCGGTGACCGACGCGCCGCCATTGATCCTGGACCGGATCAGTTCCCGGTCCACCTCGGAATAGAACCAACCCAGCTTGAAAGGCGCAAGATCGTGCCGTGCGGCAATGTCACGGATGATCTCCACATACATGTCGACGCGGCTGTTGGTGCCGGTATCGCCCGCAGATCCGATCAGCATCGGAACCCCGATCCGGCGCGCGGCGAGAAGCATTTCCTCAAGATCATGTTCCTGCCAGGACCGCGGGCTGGCGCAGCTGTCATTGCCAAGCGGCACCGGGCCGATGTCGTCGCTGCCGGAATCCGCAGCGATGAAGTCCGGACGGGTTTCCACCGCGAGGCGGAAACTGTCTGTCTTGAGTGGGGCAAATCCCAGATGCCCGTTCGGGCAGATGATCCTGATGGACGACATGGCTTCCTCTTGCGCAGGGCGTATGCCTCTTCTTATGCGCAAAGCGTGCCAGAAATTCGGCCGGATCGGCGAGGCGACGTGGACGAGGCCGCCACGCGCCGCGCGGAACACGCGCATGGGTGTGCGGATCACGCAAGCCAATGGCGGCCCGGCCATTCCGGCACATGGTGCTTTCAGCTTTGCAGGAGGCCCAGCTTGATCATCTGATGGCGCAGTGCGTGGCGCGACAGGCCGAGGGCGCGCGCCGCATCACCCGGGTTGCCATCGGCCTCTGACAGCGCCTTGGCGATCAGGCCGCGCTGAAAGGCCTCGGTTGCGGCGTGATAATCCCCGCCGCCGTCGCCCGGTGCTTCGGCCGGAATGTCTCCCGGCTTGATGACATTGCGCAGGATCCGGTCAGGCAGATGACGCGGCAGGATGATGTCTTCCTCCTCGAGGATGAAGATCCGCTCCAGAAGGTTCTCAAGCTCGCGCACATTGCCGGGCCATGAATAGCGCAGGAAGATGTCCTCGGCTTCGGGCGCCAGTCCGCGGACTGTCCGGCCATAGGAACGGTTGAACCGCGCGATGAAGTGCCGCGCAAGCGTCAGGACATCATCGCGCCGGTCGCGCAGCGCGGGCAGGTTCACCGCCACGACCTGAAGCCGGTAATAAAGATCTTCGCGAAACCGCCCCGATGCGACTTCGGACAGCAGCACCTTGTTCGTCGCGGCGATGAAGCGAACATCAACCTTGACCGGTTTGACCGCCCCCACCCGGCGAAACTGCTGCGTGTCCAGAAGCGTCAGAAGTTTCGCCTGAAGCGTCAGATCCATTTCCCGGATCTCATCGAGAAACACACTGCCCTGGTTGGCGGCCTCGACCAGCCCCATCTTGCGGTCCACGGCGCCGGTAAAGGCGCCCTTCTCATGGCCGAACAACTCGGATTCAAGCAGACTCGCCGGCAAGGCCGCGCAGTTGATATCCACGAAATCCCGCGCGGCACGCGATGAAACCTGATGGATCATCCGCGCCACCAGCCCCTTGCCGGTACCGGTTTCGCCATAGATCAGCACCGTACGCGTCGGGCTGCGGCCGATCTTTTCGATCAGCCTGCGCAGCGCCTCGATCGTCGGCGATGATCCGACCAGTTCACTGCCATAATCTGCCATGCCATCCTTCGGCGCCGCCCTTTCAGCGGCAGGGCGCCACGGCCTGCCAACGGCCCAGGCAGGGCGTCCCTTCGCTGATCTCCATCGCGCCCAGACTACACGAATAAATCACCGAGGAAATGGTTTCGGACCCTGCACCGCCATCACCGTGCTGGCAGACCGGGGCACCCTCCGGATCGGGATGCGCAGACAGGAGCGCCTTGCCCGAGGCAACCGTCCAGCTTCGCGTGGGCAGGATGCGCGACAGATAGTCGTGGCGGCTGTGCGACGTCCCGGCGATCCGGTCATCGTCGCTTTCCAGCGTTTCATCCTGGACAAGGGGATGTCTGAAGTGGTTGGTGCGCCACTGCAAACCGCCCTCTTCGATGACCGGCCCCGCGGCCGAAAGCTCGACCCCGGCGGTCGCGCCGGACCGGTCGGCCAGCACCAGCGTCCCGCCCCCGGCATGGGGAAGGCTGCGGATCAGGGCAAGGGCCTGCGGCACCGTGCGGGCACGCGCAAGCAAGCGCGGCAGCAGGAAATAGCGCAACCAGCCCACCCGGTGCCGGTTCACCGCAACCTGGGTATCGGCAACCGCCAGCCCTGCCGCATTGATCCCCGACGACCAGGCCGCCAAGCTGCCAAGGCTGCCAAGGCTGAGAACCGATCCGGTTGCAATGTCAGGTCCGCTGTGGCGCAACACGCATTGGATACCCAGGTGCAGGCCCGAAAAATCCCGGTTCTTCAGCACCATGGGCCCCTCTGGCCCTTGCGCCACCGCGATCGCGCTGCATCCCTCGATCAACACGCCGCCGCCTTTCATGTCGCGCAGCGTGCCAAGATGCAGATGTGCAAAAAGATCGGCCTCGGACAGGCCATGCGCCTCGGCTATGCCCGCGAGTTCATCGAGGCTCTCCGGGTCATGCTCTTCGTGGAAACGGCGTTGCGCGGCCAGATAGGCTTCAGCATCAGCATCAATCAGGCCGTCGGCGCGGGCCAGTTCGACCCGGCCCACGGTCGCGCGTGCGACAAGCTGTCGATCCGCAGCGCCCTGTTGCGCCACACCCCTCATGCGCGGGGTTCCGTGCGCGCTGATCTCGATCATCTGACGTCCTCCAGCAGGCTGAGACCTTCCTCAAGCCGATGACAGGCCGCGGAGTGATCCGGACCAATCGCCCGCTTTTCCGGCACCAGCGTCTTGCAGGCTGCAACGGCCAGGGGGCAACGGGTGTGAAACTTGCAGCCCGCCGGCGGGTTCAGCGGCGAGGGAAGATCACCCTGCAACCGAACCCGCGGCCGGCTTCGTCTGGGGCCGACATCCGGCACCGCCGACAGAAGGCTCTGCGTATAGGGATGACGCGGATTCTCGAGAACGGAGATCACAGGCCCCGATTCAACGATCTCGCCCAGATACATCACCGCGACCCGATCGGCGAGATAGCCAATGACCGAAATATCGTGGCTGATGAACAGATATGTCAGGCCAAGATCCCGCTTCAGTTCCAGCAGCAGTGCGATGATCTGTGCCTGAATCGAGACATCAAGCGCCGAAACCGGTTCATCACAGACAACGAAATCCGGGTTCGACACCAGCGCCCGGGCAATCCCGATGCGCTGCCGCTGACCGCCCGAGAACTGATGCGGATAGCGATCCAGCTGCGAGGCGCGCAGACCGACCCGTTCCAGCACCTCGGCAGTGATGCGGCGCGCTTCCGCGCCACTGGCGATGCCGTGCAGCGCAAGCGGCAACCCCACGATATCGGCGACGGTGCGGCGCGGGTTCAGGCTGGCATAGGGGTCCTGAAAGATGATCTGCATCCGCCGGCGCATCGCCTTCAATTCCGCAGCAGGCAGGGCGGTGACATCGGTGCCATCGAACACAACGCGGCCGGAACTCGGCTCGTGCAGACGCAGGATCGCGCGGCCAAGTGTGGATTTGCCGCAGCCCGATTCACCGATCAGGCCAAGGATCTCGCCCTTCTTCACGCTCAGCGACACGCCGTTGACCGCACGCACCACACGCTGCGGCGCCCCGGTCAGGCGCTGGCCCAGCGACCGGTTGAACACATAGTGTTTCGAGAGGTTCTCGACCCGCAAAAGGCTCATGTCATCTCCTCCAGCCGCAGGCAGCGCGCGCCGCGCCCCGGGCCTGCCTCGAACATCGGCACATCGACCATGCATTCGGGACGGGCCAGCGGACAGCGCGAATGGAACCGGCATTGCGGCGGCAGGCCGACCAGATCGGGCACCTGCCCCTCGATCGGGGTCAGGGGCTGGCCCCGCAGGGCCGGCCGCGGGATCGAGGCCAGAAGCCCCCGTGTATAGGGATGGCGTGGCTGGGCGATCACCTCATCGGTCGGCCCTTCCTCCACCACCTGTCCGGCATACATCACCATCACCCGGTCGCAGTGCTCCGCCACCACACCAAGGTCGTGGGTAATGAGAACCACCGCCATTCCAAGCCGCGCCCGGATATCGGAAATCAGCTCAAGAACCTGCGCCTGGATCGTGACATCGAGCGCCGTGGTCGGCTCATCAGCGACAAGCAGCTTTGGCCGGCAGGCCAGCGCGATGGCGATCATGATCCGCTGCCGCATGCCCCCGGAAAATTCATGCGGATATTGCCGCAGGCGCTGATCGGGCGACGGAATGCCCACAAGGCCCAGCATCTCGACCGCGCGGTCGCGGATCGCGGCGCGCCGGGCCATGCGGCCCCTTGGCAGGGTTTCGTCATGCGCCTCGAGCACTTCCGCAAGCTGTTGCCCGACGGTCAGCGCCGGGTTCAGCGCCGTCAGCGCATCCTGCATCGTCATGGCTATATCGCGGCCCCTGATGGCACGCATTTCCTCACCCGACATGGCGCGCAGATCCTGCCCGTCGAAGAAGATCGTGCCCTGCGTCACCCGCCCCGGTGAACGCACCAACCCCATGACGCTGGAGAAGGTCACGGATTTTCCCGACCCGCTTTCGCCCACAACACCCAGGCATTCGCCGCGCGACACCTTCAGGCTGACGCCATCCACGGCACGCACAAGACCGGCGCGTGCAACGAATTCGGTACGCAGGTTCGTGACTTCAAGAAGCACGGTCATTCGCTGAACCTCGGATCAAAGGCATCGCGCAGCGCCTGGCTGGCCACGTTGATCGCCAGCACCAGAAGCAGGATCGCAACGCCGGGGAAGGTCGAGACCCACCAGGCTTCGAGGATGAAGGCGCGCCCGTCCGCAACCATGCTGCCCCAGCTTGCAGTGGGCGGCTGCACCCCAAGTCCGAGGAAGGACAGCGACGCCTCGAGGATGATGACATTGGCCATGCGGATGGTCGAAACCACGATGACGGGCGACAGGATGTTCGGCAGGATTTCGCGCCACATGATGTGCCTGGACCCGGCGCCAAGCGCACGCGCGGCCTCGACATATTCCAGTTCGCGCACCGCAAGCGTTTCGCCGCGCACCACCCGGCAGGGGATCACCCATTCCTTGTAGGCGAGTGCCAGCACGATGTTGAACAGTCCCGGCCCCATCATCGCCATCAGGCCGATTGCGAAGATCAGGTAGGGAAAGCCCAGCAGGATATCCACCACCCGGCCGATCACCACATCCACCCAGCCCCGGAAATACCCCGCGGCCAGCCCGGCGAGGATGCCGACGCCAGTGGCAAGCACGATCACCGCCACGCCGATGAAGATCGAGATCCGCGCGCCATAGATGATCCGCGACAGGATATCGCGCCCCAGCGCATCGCATCCCAGCAGGAAGGCCCATTCCCCGCCCGGCATCCATGCCGGCGGTTGCAGACGGCGCATGAGATCGGTTTCGTTCGGGTCCTGCGGTGCGACAAGCGGGGCCGCCACTGCCATGATGACAAAGATCAGAACCACGATGACCGAGGCCATTCCCAGCCGATTGCTACGGAATTCACGCAGGTTGCGGCGAAAGAGAGAATCGGCCTGCGGTGCGGGGGCGAAAGCTGCGTCGCTCACAATTTCACCCGCGGATTCAAGAGCGTGTAAAGGATATCGGCCAGGAAGTTCAGCAGCACATAGGTTACCGCGTAAAG
Organism: Halodurantibacterium daqingense; assembly: GCF_042666235.1. NCBI lineage: Bacteria > Pseudomonadati > Pseudomonadota > Alphaproteobacteria > Rhodobacterales > Paracoccaceae > Halodurantibacterium > Halodurantibacterium daqingense. The sequence goes on from NZ_JBHTFQ010000008.1 coordinate 56,076, forward strand.
CAGCACCGCCGCCTGGACGAGCGGGTAGTTCCGCAGGAAGATGCTTTCCACGACCAGACGGCCCAGCCCAGGCCATCCGAACACGGTCTCGACGATCATGTTGCCGCCCAGAAGGCTGCCGGTTTCGATCGCCGCAACAGAAACCGTGGGGATCAGCGCGTTCTTCAGCGCGTGCCGATAAAGCACAAGCCGGCGTGGCAATCCCTTGGCCTCGGCGAAGGTGATGTAGTCCTGGCGCATGACCTCAAGCATCGAGGTGCGGGTCACCCGCATCAGGATCGCGGTCATCGGCAGGCCCAGCGTGATCGCCGGTAGCAGCAGATAGCGCAGCGCCTCGCCGAAGGCCGAGACATTGCCCGCCACCAGCGTGTCGATCAGCAGAAAGCCGGTGACCGTGGGCACCTCGCTGGAATAGCCGATCCGACCCGAGACAGGCAGGATCTGGAGATGGACCGCGAACAGCATGATCAGCAGGATACCGAACCAGAATCCGGGCAGCGACACCCCCAAGAGCGAACCGATCGTCGCCAGCCGGTCAAAGACCGAGTTCTTGCGGATGGCGGCCAGAACCCCAAGGGGGATGGCCGTCACCAGCGCCACGATCAGCGCAACAAGGCTCAGCTCGATCGTTGCAGGCAGCCGTTCGGCGATCACATCGGCAACCGGCCGTCCGTGATAGTAGCTTTGCCCGAAGTCGAACCGCACCGCATCAGCGACAAAGCGCAGGAACCGTTCCGCAAGGGGCCGGTCCAGCCCCAGTTCGCGGCGCAGTTCAGCCTCTTGCTCGGGGGTGATCGACTGTTCGCCTACCATGATCTGAACCGGATCGCCGGGGGTCAGGGCCAGCATCACGAAGACGATCAGACTGACCCCAAGCAACACGGGGATGAGCTGGATGATGCGCTCCAGCAGCTTTCCGAGGCTCATCCCCGTTCCTCCCGATCCAGGATCAATTCAGGCAGGCGTCATGCAGGTTGATGCGGCTGTCAGCACTGGGCTGCCAACCCGACACGCGCTTCGAGACACCATAGATGTCCTTGGGCACCCAGAGATAGACATAGGGTTGGTCGGCGTTGATCATCAGCTCGGCCTCGTGGTACATGGCCGCGCGTTTTTCGCTATCCAGCTCGATCGCGGCGGCATCCAGCAATGCGTCCAGCTCCGGATTGGAATAGCCGGCCGAATTGCCGCGGTCGTTGGTTCTGTGGGTCGGCGTGAAGATATCGAACGGATCAAGCGAGCCGTTGCCCCAGCTGGTAAAGTACATGTCGCCGCTTTTGGCACCGCCCTTGGTGCGCCACTTGTCGGTCAGCTGCGCGCCCTCGCCCACAGCCACGGTCGTGCGGATGCCAGCCTTGCTGAGCATCGAGGCAATGGCCTCGGCCGTGTCCTTGAAGGGGCCTTCGGTATCCAGGGTGATGTCGATCCCGTTCGGAAAACCCGCCTCGGCCAGAAGGGCCTTGGCCCGTTCGGGATCGTAGCCCAGGCTGGGCAGGCTGCTGGCGCCGAAAGCATCGGGCGACAGGATGCCATCGATCGGGGCGGCCGTGCCGCCAAGGATGCGATCGATGATCAGATCCTTGTCGATCGCCATTGCCGCAGCCTGGCGCACCCTCAGATCATCGAAATGCTCACCCTCCATGTTCATTGCGATGAAGAAGCTGCGGGTGCCGTTCACCGTCATCACCTCGGTGCCGTCATTCGCCTCGACCTGCGCCATGGAGAAGACCGGAAGTTCGTTGATGATATGCACCTCGCCCGCCAGCAGGGCGGCAACGCGGCTGGCGCTTTCGGGGATGATCTTGAAGATCACGCGATCCACACAGGCCTTGCCTACCGGGGCAATGTCGGCCGCGCCGCCATAGTAGTCGTCGAACCGCTCCATGATGACCGCGTCGCCCTTGCGCCATTCGACCAGCCGGAAGGGGCCGGTTCCGTTGACGGCGGTCGCAAGGCCTTCGTTGCCTTGCGCTTCCACGAATGCGCGCGAAACGATCTGCTGGTTCGGCAACATCGCCGGCAGGATCGGCCAGGGCTCGGACAGCACGATGCGCACCGTGTCAGGTGCCGTCACCTCGACCGAGGCTACGGGCCCGATCAGGGACTGGCGCGGACTGGTCTGGCCGCCCATCGCGCCCTCAAGCGCAATCCGGTCAAGCGTGAACTTCACATCCTCGGCGGTCATCTCGCTTCCGTCATGGAACTTGATGCCCGACCGTATCTTGAATTCGTATTCGGTGGCCGAGATCTGAGTCATCGACTCCGCAATTTCGGGCACGACCAGCATGTTTGCGTCGCGGGTCAGCAACCCGTCATGAAGGTTGCGAATTATGGTCTCGGTTTCCCGGTTGCGGTGGTTCGCAGGATCCAGCGTATCGGCGTCCCGGGTGAAACCGACGATCAGATCTGCGGCGCTGACGGTCGTGGGCATCAGGGCCGGAGAGAAGGCCAAGGCCGTGGCCATCAGAAGGCGCGGAAGGGTCTTCATTGATAATCTCCCTTGTGAAAGTGCCCCATGTTCGGGTGCCGTGGTCCTTGTTGAGCCGGACATACAGCAATGATGCACAAGACGTGCCAGTGATTTGCCTTGGCCCGCTGCGGCAGGGGCCGGGCCCTGTGCCGCGAAAGCGTGATCTTCACGCAGAAGGGTTTGCAGATCACGCCGGGCGGCGGCGCGCGGCCCGCGGCGGGATATGTGCCAGACCACGATATTTGGCCACCGTCCGACGGGCCAGTGCCGCTCCGTCTGGCAGAAGAAGGCTCGCGATCTCGGCATCGGTCAGCGGGCGGCTCGGGTTTTCTCCGGCCACAAGCGTGCGCATCCGTTCCAGCACCGCCTGCACCGAAAGCGGGTCTTCCTGGCGCCGGGCCGCAGGGGCCGGGGCACACGTCAGGTCCCGCAGACGCAGCGTGCACCCGGGCGTTTTCAGATGCAGCGCGGCGGTCACACGGCTGACGGTGCTGCGATGCAATCCTGTGGCTCGCGCGATGTCATTGATCGTCAATGCCGCCAACGGGCCGAAGCCTCGCAGATGCCCGTCCTGCCGCGCGACGATTTCCGAGGCGATCGACAACACCGTTTCATGGCGCCTTTCCAGCGCATGAACGAGGGCGCGCGCCTCGCGCAGGGCATCGGGCGTTCCGCTACCGGTGCGCAGCGTCAGCACGGGGGTTGTCCGCGCGTTCAGTTCCACCAGCCAGCCTTCTCCATTCCGGCGCAAGACAAGATCTGGCGGCCGCGCCTCCTCGGGCGCGCGCGAAAAATCCGCACCGGGTTTCGGATCAAGCCGGCGCAAGGCGCGCGCCATCGACAGAACCTGATCCACGGTACATTCACAAACTGCGGCCAACGTTTCGGTGTCGCCCGCGGCAAGCAGCGGGAGGTTCGACAGAAGTGCCTCGAAAGCCGGCGTCAGAAGCCCGAGATCCCCGGCCTGAAGCCGCAGACATTCCGACAGCGAGCGAGCAAAAAGCCCGCTTGGCTCGGCGCCCTGCAACTGGCGAAGAACCTTGGCCGCGCGTGCAGGGGCCACCCCCGCCTCGGCGGCGATCTCGTCCAGATCCGTGCCCAGCCAGCCCGAAGGCTCCAGCGCCTCGAGAAAGGCGAACGCAAGCGGCCTGTCCGCCGGATCGCGTACCAGCAGCGGCAGTTGCGCGGTCAGATGAGCAATCAGACCCGGATCGCCAGCAGCGATTCTGTCGGTATCCTGACCGCCTGCGCCGGCGGCAGCCTCCGGCCGCACCCGCGCCCGGGCGGGTGACGGCGGCGTCACCTCGCGCATGAGCCGCAGCCAGGTCTCGGGTTCGGTGGCCGAGGCGAGGCGCAGCAAAGGATTTCCGGCCTGCAGATCGGCAAGCCGGGCCGAAAGGGCGGCATTGGGCATGGCGAGAAAGGCGATTGCCTGCCTCAGCATCGGCGTCATCGCCAGGACACCACGCTGCCCAATGCCCAGATTCATCTCCGCTATGCTGCTCTCTCCATTTGGCGGGCCGGCACTGGCTCCAGTATATCCATGATCGAGAGTTTGTCGGTCCAGGTCCAGCCCCTTGCCGGAAGGTAGTGCCAGAGCGGCCGCGCAGGTTCCATCCGCCGAGGTGCATGCCTGGGCGTGACCACAAAAAGGAGCGCGAGCACCAGACCGCACGCTGCCGCACCCGCTTTGCGGGGCATTTGAGCGGCCGCAACGACGGGAAACGGATCACCGGTGTCGCCGCGGGATTTTGCCGGTGGTGATGCCACGCATGCGTCCGGCGCCCAGTGTTTCCCAAACTGCTGGTCGGGCTCCGGCTTTTAAAAAGTCAGTGTTCTTGACCCGGGGGATCTGCATTGTTCCTGCGACGAAATGATCAAGGACGGCGGCGCGCTCCCGCGGCCCAGGAGGAAACATGACGGATCACGCCAGTATCACGGCCAAGGCGGCACTTGATGCCATGTTCCGGCCGCGCCGCGTTGCCATTGTCGGCGCCTCGGCCGATGCCACCAAGACAGGCGGTCGGCCGGTGAACTACCTGCGCGAACACGGGTTTACCGGCGACATCTATCCGATCAATCCCAAGGTCAGCGACATCGGGGGGCTTGCGTGCTACCCTTCGGTGGCGGCCCTTCCAGAAACGCCAGATGCGGCGATCGTCCTGCTGGGGGCCGAACGGGCGCATCTTGCCGTGCGCGACCTGGCCGAGCGCGGCACGAAGCTGGCCATCGTCCTTGCCAGCGGCTTTGGCGAAGCCGGCCCCGCAGGCCAGGTCCTGCAGGATCAGTTGCGCGCGGCGGCCGGCAACATGCGGCTTCTGGGGCCGAACACGATCGGCGCCATGGATCTGCACCGACGCATCGTCCTGTCAGCCAGTGGCGCACTTGAGGGCAAGGACCTGCCGCAAGGCGGGATATCGCTTGCCTCGCAAAGCGGCGGCATCCTTGGCGCCTTGCTGTCGCGGGCCACGGCACGCGGCATCGGTTTTGCCAAGCTCGCCTCCACCGGGAACGAGATCGACCTCGATCTGGCGGATCTGGTGGATTACTATGCAGATGACGAAGGCACGCGCGTGATCGCCGTCTATGCCGAGGGCATTCGCTCGGTCGAGCGGTTCCGCGCGGCAACCGAACGTGCGCGCGAGGCCGGCAAGCCGGTGGTCGTGTTCAAGGTGGGCCGTTCGGAGTTCGGCGCGCGTGCGGCCGTGTCGCATACCGGCGCGATGGCGGGCGAGGATCGCGTCTATGATGCGCTGTTCCGACAATGCGGCGTGATCCGCGCCGAAAGCTTCAGCGATCTGCTCGACATCCCTGCCATGCTTGCTGCAGCCCGTCCGATGCGGGGCCGGCGCGTGGCGGTCCTTACCTCGACCGGGGGCGCTGGCAGTCTTGTCGCGGATGCCTGCGGGATGGCGGGACTTGATGTGCCCCTGCTTGATGAACCGACCGCCGCGACCCTTGCCGGGATCCTGAAGACCGACGCGCCGATGACCGCAAATCCCGTCGATGTTACCCTCGCCGGCGTCAAGCCCGAGGTGATGACCGCCGCGACCCGGGCGCTTCTCGCCTCGGACAGCGTGGACGGGCTGGTGGTGATCGTGGGCTCTTCGGCACTTGCCCAGCCCGAGGTCGCCGTGGGTGCGCTGACACAGGGTGCCGCCAGCAGCCAGAAGCCGCTGATCGCCTATGTCAGCCCGGATGCGCCGCATATCCTGCGCCATCTGAATCAGCAGGGCATCCCCGCCTTCACCGCGCCCGAGGCCTGTGCCGTAGCGCTGGAGGCGTCCCGGCCGCTGGCCTCTGTCTCCGCCGCCGCTGCCGCCGCGCCGCCGGCCCCCCCGACCGATCTGCGCAGCGGCACGCTGAACGAGGCAGAGGCACGCGCCCTGTTCGCCCGTTATGGGCTGCAGGGTGCCGAACAGCGCATCGTCCGGACGCCCGAAGAAGCCGTCGCCGCCGCGCAGGAGATCGGAGGCCCGGTGGTGCTGAAGGTGCTGTCGCAGGCCATTGCCCACAAATCGGATATCGGCGGCGTGAAGGTCGGCCTTGACGCCAAAACCATCGGCCCCGCACTGACCGACATGGCCGCCCACCTTGCGGCACAGGATGCGCCGGGGATCGAGGGCTATCTGGTTCAGCAGATGCTGTCGGGCGGGGTCGAGTTCATTCTGGGCCTGCGCCACGATCCGCAACTTGGGCCGCTGGTCCTTCTTGGTGCCGGCGGCGTGATGGCCGAGATCATGGACGACGTTGCGATCCGGCTGCTGCCGATCTCGAAGGCCGATGCAGAGGCGATGGTGGACGAACTGCGCCTGTCACGGCTGCTTGAGGGCTATCGTGGAAGCCCCGCCCTTGATCGTGCGGCGCTGGTCACGGCGATCACAGATTTTGCCCGCATGGGTGAAAGCCTTGGGCGCCGTCTTGCCGAGGCTGAGATCAACCCGCTGTTTGTCCTGCCGGCGGGGAACGGTGTGGCTGCCGCCGATGGGCTCGCGGTGATCAACTGAGGCAATCCCGGGCGCAATACTCATTGCGCCCGCGACCCCGGCACCGAAACACCCGGTGCCACACCACCGGCGCAGCCGCACCGATGTCGAAACCGCGGCGCGCCGACCAGAGGGTCAGCGCGCCCTTGGTTTCACAGCCTGCGAAGAGTGTGAATGGGCGGATCTGTCGCCGGGGATCATTCCTCACTCGACATACGGGTTTCACGCGCGAAAAAAGCTTGAAGAGGCAGCCGCTATCGCTGCTTGGACAGCACCCTGTTCGGACCCTGTCGTCGGGCCGGAATTACGCCGGCCCGACCGTCAAATCCGTCAGCCGCCGCTCTTGTTCAGGAACGCTTCGACCGAGGCGCGGTGCTCGCCCGTGGTATAACAGATTGCCTGTGCCTCGCGGCCAAGGGCGAAGATTTCATCGGCGCTGCGCTCGAATGTCTGGTCGATGATGGCTTTGGTCAGCGCCACCGCCGCGGGCGAGCCCTGGCTGAGTTCTGCCGCCCAGGCGCGGGCCTCGGCCAGCAGATCGCCGCTGCCGATCCGGTCGATCATGCCGATGGCCAGCGCCTCTTCCGACTCGATCACCCGCCCGCTCAGGATCAGTTCCTTTGCACGCACCAGCCCGACACGGCGCGGCAGGAAGTACATCCCGCCGCCGTCCGAAACGAGCCCGCGTTTCACGAAACTCATCGACATCTTGGCACCGGGAACGGCGATGATGAAATCGCAGCACAGCGCCATGTCCAGCCCCAGCCCGAAGGCCGCGCCATTGACCGCGGCAATCACCGGCTTGGTCATGGTGTGTATCGCGCTGATGCCGCGATGGGTCTGTTTCTGCCGCTTCCAGCCGTTGAAGGCCACATCGCCCGGCGCGGCCTCAAGCCGGCTGCGCATCCCGCTGACATCGCCGCCGGAACAGAAGCCCTTGCCGGCCCCGGTCAGCACCACGGCGCGCACGTCGCGCGCGGCATCCGCCCAGTCGAAGGCTGCGATCAGTTCGGCGCGCATCGCATCATTGATGGCGTTACGCACATCCGGCCGGTTCAGCGTGATCGTCGCAATGCCCGCGGCCACCTCGACCACGACATAGGTCATCGCCTGGGGCATCCCGTTCGAGACTTGGTTCATGAAGTTGTTATCCTTGTATCCAGTAGGTCAGTTCCGGCCCGCAAGGGCCAGCGGACGGGCCAGCGCCCCCAGGCAATCCCCCGCCACGAGGATCTGTTCCCGCAGGGGCGCAACGGTCGCCGGGTCAAGCACCGCACCGGCAAGTTCGTCGAACTTCGCCGCCAGCTCGGCATCGCTCAGCGGGTCATCCGGATCGCCCTTGCGGGTTTGCTGAAACCGCTCCAGCACCCGTCCATCAGTCAGTTCCACCCGAACACGCGCCATCCGGCGGCGCGGATAGGCAGCGGCAATCCCGGCATCGACGGCAACGGTAACCCGCGGCATCACCGCCCGGATCTCGGGCAGTGCCAGCGCTTCCGGGGTGAAGGCCGCCATCCGCACCCGGCCCAGAACCAGCAACGCGCCGATGCAATACTGCAGGCTGAACCGCGCATCGCGCGGGCTGTTCACCTGCATCCGGTCGCAGATCGACTGCGTTGCGGCATAGCCCTGCACCTCGATCCGCTTCACATCACCGGCGGCAAAGGGCATCTCGGCGCGCAAAACGTTCAGCGCGTCAAGCGTGGCAAAGATATGGCCGCAGCAGCCGTGGTTCTTGTAGGTCATGCGGGAAATCGGCGTCCAGTCGCCGAGGCCCTCGAGCGCCGCCTGCCAGTTGCCGGTATCCTCGCCGGTCGCCGCGGCATAGCCGTGGGGCGCGTGCAGGCTGTCGGGCGACCCGGTCAGCCCCGCCGCAGCGGCAAGCCCGGCCAGAACGCCCGCATCGGCGGCGTGTCCCGAATGAAGCGGCTTTGTCTGACCCTCGCCCTGCAGGTTTTCCTGATGCCCGCCGGCAAAGCTGGTGGCGATGGCGATGGCATGGGCGATGGTCGCGGCGTCGCCGCCCTTCAGCATCGCGGTCGAGACCGCAGCGCCGATTGTGCCGACGGTGCCCGTGATGTGCCAGTTGCGGTAATGGCTTGGCTGCAGCGCCATGGCGACCCGGCATCCCACCTCATAACCGCCGATGACCGCGCGCAGGAAGGCATCTTCGTCCGCGCCCTCGTCCTGCGCCACCGCAAGTGCCGCGGAAATCGTCGGGCTTCCGGGATGATAGCCGCCGTCGCGGAAGATGTCGTCAAACTCGGCGGTATGGCTAGCGACGCCGTTCAGCAGCGCGGCATGACGCGGCGCCCCCAGGTTGCCATCCGCATAGGCAATCGCGCGCCCTTCGCCCCGGGCGCTGGCCATCGCGCGCGCCATCGCCACGGCCGGCCCCTCGACCGCGCCGGGCAGAAGCGACGCGAACCAGTCGAGAACGGCACGCCGCGCATCATGCGCCACCTCGGCCGGAACCTCGCGCCCCGACCATTCTGCGGCGGCATCGGCCAGTTTCAGCAAGGGGTTCTGCATCCTGTTCCTCTTCCTTCCGTGCGGGCCCAGTATGCACCGGAACGGTCGGGCGCTTCCCCTGACGAAATGTTGGCGATGGCATAGCCATCGATCAGCCTTCAGCCGCGTTTCAGCAACAGTCCGCCATCCACCGGCAGCAGCACCCCGGTCACATACCGCGCCTCGTCCGAGGCGAGATAGACGGCTGCATGTGCCACATCCCAGGCCGAACCCATGAAGCCCGCAGGCACAAGCGCGTCGCGCTCGGCGCGGATCTCGTCATGGCTGCGCCCGGTTTCGCGCACCCGCCGCTCGATCGCCATGGGTGTGTCGATCAACCCCGGAACGATGACATTGGCCCGCACCCCATGCGCCGCATTCTCGGCCGCGATGTGCTGCGTCATCGTGTTGATCGCGCCTTTCGACGTCTTGTAGGCCAGCGTCGGGCGCTTCGACAGCGACGAGGTCGATGAGACGTTGATGATCGCGCCCGCCCGCTGTTCGCGCATCACCGGCAGGCAGTGCTTGCACATCATGAACATGCTCTTGAGGTTAAGCGTCATGATCCGGTCCCAATCCGCGACCGGAAGATCCGACGTGGGACGGTCGCCGGTCGAGGTGCCGATATTGTTGTGCAGGATGTCGATCCGGCCAAAACGCCGCACCGCCTCGGCCACCACGCCGGCACAGGCAGTCTCGTCGGTCACGTCGGCAGCGTGCACCCCGGCACCGCGGTCGCCGCCCGGCTGTGCGGCCATCAGGGCAAGCGTTTCGGCGGCCCAGTCGCCATTGCGGTCCACCAGCAGGCATCGCGCGCCCTCTTGCGCAAAGCGCAGCGCAACGGCGCGGCCGTTTCCGATACTGGCACCCGGTTGCTGCCCCGCTCCGATGATGACCGCGATCTTTCCTTCAAGCCGCCCTGACATGGCATCCCCCTTCACCAAGCTCTGCGGAGGCTACCAGCGCGGGCCGGAGCGGGAAGCTGACCATAAGTCTGCCACACGCGATGGCCGCTTATGCCCGCACCGGGTCCGAGGATTTGAAGAATTCCGGTGCCTCGCCCACCTGTTCCAGAAGCCAGTCGATGAATCGTCGGGTCTTGGTGTTCACCGATGTCGCGGTCGGCCAGACCACATGGAAGGCAGAGCCGGTTCGAATCGGCTTGTCGAAGGGCCGCACGAGCCGCCCGGCAGTGATGCTGCCCTCGAGCAACCCCAGTTGCGCGATGGCCATGCCGAACCCCTGTTCGGCCGCCGAGAAGGTCAGAAGGGACGTGTCGAACTCCATCGCGCGGTGCCGGCTGATATCGGCACCGACTGCCTCGGCCCAGAATTCCCAGGCGCGCCGCCGGTAACGGGCGTGCAGCAGGTCATAATCCGGCATCCTTGCAAGCTCGGGCGGGCTGTCCAGGCGATCCAGGTAGCTTTGCGAACAGACCACGTCGATCTCTTCGTCGAACAGCCGGCGGCACCGGGCATCACGCCAGGTGCCGGTGCCAAGCTGGACCGCCACATCCAGATGCGTGCCGCGAAAGTCCAGCGGCTCGACCCGCGTGTCAAAGCGGATCCGGATATCGGGATACCGCGCGTTGAAATCGGCCAGCCGCGGCATCAGCCAGTGATGGGCGAAGGTGGGATAGACACGCAGGCTGACCGTGCTCTGGGTTTCCTGGTTGATGATGCGCTGGGTGGCATTCTCGATCTCGTCGAAGAGGCCGGAAATCTCGAGCCCGAAGGCGCGGCCCACGTCGGTCAGCTTGGCCGAACGGATGCCACGCTCGAAAAGGCTCACGTTCAGGTAATTTTCCAGGATCGAGATCTGTCTGCTGATCGCCACCTGGCTCACCCCCAGTTCGCGGGCAGCGGCCGTGAATGTCTTGTGACGCGATGCGATGGCAAAGGCCCGCAGCGGGTTGAGTGGCAGGTTCAGCCGACGCTGTTGCATGATTTTTCGTTTCCCTTGGGCAACCAAATGCCAGTCAAACTTGCAAAAGGTTAGGATAACATCCCGGCGAAGCCAAGGGGCAGGCGCACATTCGGTCAGTGCGGTTGCGGGCGATCGGGGGGAAATGCATGGCGGGTCGTCTGTCTGGCAAGGTTGCCATAATCACCGGTGCGGGCTGCATCGGGCCCGGATGGGGCAACGGGCGCGCCGCGGCATTGCTGTTTGCGCGCGAAGGCGCGACGATCGTCGCCACCGACATCCGCCCCGAAGCGTTCGAGGAAACCGAGGCGCTTCTGCGCGAGGCGGGCGCGGACTACTGGTTTGCGCCCTGCGACGTGACCGACAGCGCCTCGGTCGCCACGCTCGTCAGGACTGCCACTGATCGCTATGGCCGCATCGACGTTCTGGTCAACAATGTCGGCGGCTCGGCCCGCGGCGGCGCCGTCGAGATGAGCGAGGAGATCTGGCTCAAGCAGCTGAACTACAACCTGACCAGCGTTTTCCTGACCTGCAAACATGTCCTGCCGGTGATGAAGGCCGCAGGCGGCGGCGCGATCATCAACACGGCCTCGACCTCGGGCACCCGCTGGACCGGGGCGGCGCAGGTGGCCTATGCCGCGTCCAAGGCGGGGGTAATCCAGTTTTCCCGCGTCACGGCGGTGGAATACGCCCCCTGGAGCATCCGTGTGAACACAGTGGTCCCGGGCCAGATGCACACACCGATGGTAGAGGCGCGGCTGGCTGGCCAGCGTGAAGGCGGCGATGTCGCGGCGCTTCTGGCCAAGCGGCAGTCGCGCATCCCGCTGCCCTTCATGGGCGACGGGCGCGACACCGCCCATGCCGCATTGTTCCTCGCTTCGGACGAGGCGCGCTTCATTACCGGAACCGAGATCGTCGTGGACGGGGGGATGTCGGTTCGCTGTGACTGAGCGCGTGCCATCTCTGCGCGGTCCTGCGCGCCTTGCGCTGTTCATGCTGCTGGCCTGCGGCGGCGGCTGGCTGTTCCAGCATATCGGCTCGCCCCTGCCGTGGATGATCGGACCGCTGGTGGTAACGGCGGCGTTGTGCATTTCCGGCCTGCTGCCGGTACAGGTGCCGAACCGTATCCGCCCCTTCGGGCAAGTCATCGTGGCAAGCCAGATCGGGCTCAGCTTCACGCCCGCCACGATGGAAAAGCTTTTGTGGCTGGCGCCGGTGATGCTGATTACCGCGGCAATGACGCTGGCCTGCATCATCTTGATTGCCCTTGCCTTCTCCCGTTGGTCGGGCATGTCGGTCGCGCAGGGATTTCTGGCTGCGGTTCCCACCAGCCCGGTCGAGGCAGCGGCCATGGCCATCGACCACCGGATCGATCCGACGCCGGTGATCGTGTCGCAGACGCTGCGTCTGGCCGGGGTCGTGCTGATCCTGCCGGTGGGCATGTTCGCGCTGGAGGGCTGGCCCGCCACGCGCGAACTGCCCTATTCCGAGGTGCCGTTCGACCCGCTGAACATCCTGATCCTGGCGCTGTGCGGCTTTGGCGCGATGTTCGTGTTCCGGCGCCTGCGCATCCCGAACCCGAACTTTCTGGGCCCCCTTACCGTCATGGCGGCGATGGCGGCCTCGGGCTATGGGCCGGGGCCCTATCCCGGCCTTGTGCTGGCGGCGGCGCAGGTGGTGCTGGGCGCCTGGCTCGGCTCGACCTTCCGGCGCGAGATCCTGACCCGTGCCGGCCGGCTGGTGATGACTTCGGTTGTGTCATCCGTCACGCTTCTGGTGCTTTGCTCGTCGATTGCCGCGGCCATTGCCTGGGTTTCCGGCCTGAACTGGCAGCTGGTGGTGCTGGGCGCCGCACCGGGCGGGGTGACGGAAATGGCACTGACCGCCAAGTTCCTGCAACAGGACGCAACGATCGTCACCGCCTTTCACCTCACGCGGATCTTCATCTTCATGCCGAACATCCCGTGGATCGTCGCGCTGATTGCCCGCTTCGAGACGCGCGCCCACCCCGCAGAAAGAGACGACACCCCATGACCGATTTCCGCCCCCTGCCGACCGGCCGCCGCCCGCGAATTGCTGTGCTTGACGATTACATGGGTGTCGCCCATCGGCTTGCCGACTGGGAGCGCCTTGCAGACCGGGCCGACGTGACCTTCCTCACCGATCCGCTGCCCGAGGGCGAGGCCGCCGTGACCACGCTGCGCCCCTTCGATGCGCTTTGCCTCATGCGTGAACGCACAGCCATGCCGGGGGATCTTCTGCGGCAACTGCCCGAACTACGGGCGATCGCGGCCACGGGGCGGCGCAACCGCACCCTGGATCACGATACTGCCCGCGCGCTTGGGATTGCCGTCATGGCGACCTCGGGCAGCGGCAACGGTGTCTATGCGACGGTGGAACTGGCATGGGGCCTCATCATCGGGCTGATGCGCCACATCCCCGAGGAATCTGCGGCCATGCGTGAGGGCGCCTGGCAGACGCGCCTCGGCAACGCGCTTTACGGCCGCACGCTGGGCCTTGTCGGGCTGGGCAAGCTGGGCGCGCGCATGGTGCCGATCGCCCGCGCCTTCGGCATGGATGTGATCGCCTGGAGCCCGAACCTGACGCCCGAACGTGCCGCGGAAGCCGGCGCAACCTTCGCCCCCAAGGATGAACTTCTGCGCCGGGCCGACATCGTGTCGCTGCATCTTGTGCTGGCGCCCACAACGCGCGGGATCATCGGCCAGGAGGATCTGGCCCTGATGCGCAACGACGCGATCCTGATAAACACTGCCCGGGGGCCGCTGGTCGATCAGGCGGCGCTGATCGAGGCGCTGCAGGGGGGCCGGCTGCGGGCCGCAGGCATCGATGTCTATGACCATGAACCCCTTCCGCCGGGGGCGCCGCTGCGCCAGCTTCCAAACACGCTTCTCACGCCGCATCTGGGCTATTCGGTCGAGGAAACCTTCACTGCCTTCTACCGCGAAACGGTAGAGAATCTGGAATCATGGCTCGACGGCGCACCACGCCGCCTCGCCCAGGTATGAAAGGGACACCGATGCGCCTTGCCCCGCCCGATCCCGACACACTGACACCCGACCAGCGCCGGGTGCATGACCTGATCGCCAGCGGTCCGCGCGGCCAGGTGCGCGGGCCGCTGGCCATCTGGCTGCACCGGCCCAGGCTTGCCGAAACCGCGCAGGCCCTGGGGGCCTATTGCCGTTATGGCACGACCCTTGATCCGCGCCTGTCGGAACTCGCCATTCTCTGCATGGCGGTGGTATGGCGGTCCGAGTTCGAATGGTGGGCCCACAAGCCCATCGCACTTAAGGCAGGTCTTGCGCCTGACACGGTCGAGGCCCTGCGCCGCGGCGAAACGCCGGCATTCAGCAGCGACGAGGAAGAGGTGGTGCATGCCGTCGTTACCACGCTCGCCGCTGAACGGCGCTTGCCCGATGCGCTCTATTCCCGGGCCGAGGCAGTTCTGGGCACCGATCGACTGGTCGATCTGGTGGGGCTGTGCGGCTATTACACCCTGATCTCCATGACGCTGAACGTGTTCGAGGTGCCGCTTCCCGAGGGTGCCAGCCCGGAACTGCCGCCCCGTTGAACCGGCCTTCCCGGCGCATGCGCCTCGGGGGGGTATGCGGCTCTCTGCGCGCCGGTAAATGCCGGCGTGGAGAGGACGCGCCAACGGGGGTTCATTCTTTCATAATCCGCCCGGACTCACGCCCGCGGGCCACCGCTTCGACGTCCATCCGGCGATCGGCATCAGCACCCCGCGCAAAGCCGTTGCTCCGCGCGATAGCTTGGGTGGGTGACGGTGGCACAGGCTGATCCATCGGGACACTGACGGTGCTCGAGGCATTGGAACCCGCGGCCGCGATCCGGAACGCATCCACGGCACATCCCGACCGCCCTGTCAGGCGCGCTGCAGAAGCACATGAAAAAGCCCGGCCTTGCCGGGCTTCTCCGTTTCTGCCGCAAGGATCAGTCGGCGACGATGCCACGCTCTTCGGCAAGCGCCTTCCACAGGTCCATCTCGTCATAGACCTGGGCGCGGAATTCCTCGGCGGTGTCATTGCCGGCCCTCACGAAATTGTCCGACAGGACCTTCTGGAACGACTCGGATTCCAGCGCGGTGCGCAGGTCGGCGTTGATCTTGTCCACCAGCGCCGAGTCCATGCCGCCGGGGCCGAACAGCCCGACCCAGCTGTTCACGTCGATACCTGCAACGCCGGCTTCGGCGCTTGCCTCGACATCGGGCAGCAGGTCATAACGTTCGGAACCAAGGATCACCAGCGCCTTGACCTGGCCATTGTTCACATAGGGCATCACCGACGCGGTGTTGCTGATATAGACATCCGCATGGCCGCCCATCAGGTTCACCTGCGCATCACCGCCACTGGAAAAGTGGACGATATCGGCATCAATTCCAGCCTGCTGGATCAGCAGTTCCTCGGTAAAATGGCTGGAGGTGCCGACGCCGGCAGTCGCGAAGAACATCGGACGCTCCTGCGCCTCGGAGATGAATTCGGCAAAGCTGTTGGCCTGAACGGCGGCGCCCGCCACGGCCATGTAGGGGCTGGTTGCGACCATGCCGATCGGGGTGATATCTTCGCGCGCGTCGAAGGGCAGGTTGTCCTGCACGGCCGGGGCGGTGGCCACGGCAGGCGTGTTGACCATCAGCGTGTAGCCGTCGGGCGCCGATTGTGCCAGATGCGCGGTGCCGATCATCGACCCGGCGCCCGCGCGGTTTTCCGCAACAACGGGCTGGCCCCAGATCTGCGACAGTTCATGCGCCAGTTGCCGGCCGATCAGGTCGGTCGAGCCACCGCCGCTGTAGGGCACGATGATGGTGACGGGTTTCGTCGGGAATTCCTGCGCCAGGGCGGCGCCGCTTGTGGCCCCCAGTGCGATCATGGCAAGTGTAAGCAGTCTCATGTTAAACTCCTCCCAAGAGTTGATGAAAATTGTTCTGCGCCGCAGCATGGGCGGCGGGGCGCGGGCCGGCCGAAGGCCCGGCCTGCGAAGGCTCAGTCCTCCTGCTCGGTCACGCGGCGGCGCATGCGCAGCGCAGCCTTGCGGCCCGACCAGATGCTCCAGAGCAGGACGAACGCAGTGATGACCAGAACCGTCCCCGCGATGGGCCGTTCGATTACCGCGGTGAAATCGCCCCGCGCCAGAACCATGGCGCGGCGAAAGTGCTGCTCGATCAGCGGGCCCAGTACGAACCCCAGCAGCAGAGGCGCCGCAGGCATGCCGAAGATCCGCATCGCATAGCCAAGCGCACCGAAGCCCATCACGACCATCACGTCGAAGGCGCTGTAATGCACCGAATAGGCACCGATGCAGACAAACATCAGGATCGCCGGGTAAAGCAGGTGGTAAGGCACCGACAACAGCCGCACCCAAAGCCCGATCAGCGGCAGGTTCAGGATCACCAGCAGCAGGTTGCCGATCCAGAAACTCATCACCAGGCCCCAGAAAAGCGCCGGCTGCTGCGTCACCAGGTTCGGACCGGGATGAATGCCATGCACCATCAGCGCGCCGATCATCAACGCCATGGTGGCGCTGCCAGGAATGCCCAGCGACAGCGTGGGGATGAAGGCCGTCTGGTCAGCCGCATTATTGGCGGCTTCCGGGGCAACCACCCCCTCGACCGCGCCCTTGCCGAACCGCTCCGGTTCATCCGAGATGCGTTTCTCCAGCCCGTAGGACACAAAGGCCGCAACCGTTGGGCCGGTGCCCGGCAGCGTTCCGAACATCGACCCGATGGTCGAGGCGCGCAGCATCGGCATCCAGGAGCGGCGGAAGTCATCGCGCTTGGGCATCAGGCTGCGCAGCGTCACCGATTTCGGGTCCAGCCGGCGGGTTTCGGTGTTGCGGATCGATGTGATGATCTCGGCCACCCCGAACAGGCCCATGGCCAGCGCGCTGATGCTCAGCCCGTCCAGCACGCTCAGCGATCCGAAGGTGAAGCGGGCCGTGCCACTTTGCGGATCCATCCCCACGGTGGCCAGAAGCACACCGAGGACAACCATCGCCAATCCCTTGACCAGCGTCGCATCCGATATCGCCGAGGCCGCGACCAACCCCAGCAGCATCAGCGCGAAGTATTCGGCCGATCCGAACGACAACGCCCAGGACGCGACGATCGGCGTGAACATGCTGAGCACGAGAATCCCGAAGACACCGCCGATGAACGAGGCCACCGCCGTCATTGCCAGCGCCACACCGGCCCGGCCCTGCTGGGCCATGGGATAGCCGTCAAGGCAGGTTACCGCGCTTGAAGTCGTGCCCGGAATGTTCAGCAGGATAGAGGCAGTCGAACCGCCATAGGCCGTTCCGTAATATATCCCGGCAAGCATGATCAGCGCAGTCGTCGGTTCCAGATGGAAGGTCATCGGAAACAGCATCGAGATGGCAGCCAGGGCGCCGAGCCCCGGCAGCACCCCAACCAGCGTGCCTATGAAAACGCCAAAGAAGCAATACGCCAGGTTGACAGGTGTCAACGCCGTCTCAAGCCCGAGGGCGAGATTTGAAAGGATATCCATCAGAATGGCCAGTTGAAAAGAGCAATGGGAAGCTGCAGCGCAACCACGAAGATCAGCCAGGCGGCAAGGCTCAGCACCACGCCCAGCAGCAGGCTGAACACCGGGCGGAAGGCAAGTTCTGCCACCGTCGCGATCACTGTGCAGGCAAAGACCGCCGGCATCAGCCCCAGCGGGCGGATCAGCAGCGCGAAGGCGAGAATGGCGCTCAGGATCACCAGAGGCACAAAGACACGGATTTCCGCCCGTGATGGTGTGCGAAAAAAGGCACCGACAAGGATGATGATCCCGAACAGCGACAGGAGCACGCCCAGCACCGTCGGAACCATGCCTGGACCCATGCGCGTGATGGTCCCGATCGGATAGTTCGATCCGGCATGCGCCGCAAAACCCGCCCCCAGAAGCGTCAGAAACAGCCCGCCCGCAAATTCTCGATGATCCATACTGGTCATGGCATTTCCCCCCTTCTGTCCCGAAGCCCTCCTCTGGCTCGTTGGATATTCGGAACAAGCGACCTGCCACGCAACATGCAAGAGTGCATGACAGCATAACCTGAAGTCAGTCTTACCGGCCCGACGTCCCAGCTTTACCCCATTGCCAGCAGTGGCGGTGGTGTGCATCCCTTAGCCCATGGACAAGACCGCAGACAGAGCAGAACTGCGCTTGCGCGAAGAGGGCTGGCGCCACGATCCTGCAGACGGCTTTATCGCGCATGTCGGGGGCCTCTGGCGCCGCGGTGCCTCGTTCGGGCTTCTGGCCACGCCGCATCTGGTCAACCGTAACGGCTATGTTCACGGCGGTATGTTGATGACCTTTGTCGATCGGGCCTTTGGCGAAACCTCGCGCGTTGCTGCCGGGGCGGCGCGCGGGGCCACCGTCAGCCTGACCCACCAGTTCATGGCGCCGATGCGCATCGGCAGCTTTGCCGAGCTGGACCCGAAGGTCGTGCGCCTGACCGGGCGGATGGCTTTCCTTGAGGGGACAGTGATTTGCGAGGGGGTGCCGGTTGTCTCGGCCCAGGGCGTCTGGCGGCTGACCCACAGCACCGACACGCCTCCGCCCACCGGCCGGGCGACCCGCGGATGAACGCGGGCGACCACACCGGAACCGTGGCAGGGATTGGCTGACGGGCTGCAAAGCACTGCCGCGGCGCGGTTTCGCTGAACTGCCTGATGCCGACCGCGAGACATTTCTTGGGCCTGGCAAGAGAGCGCGCAAACCGGTCTCACCGGCGCGAACCCAGGGGCGCTGCGCTGCATCCAGCACTCTGGCCACTCAAGGGACAGACTGCCTTCGGTTCCGATCCTGAAGACTCGGGGTGCGCGGCGATGAAACGTCCCTTCCTGCTCCCTGCCGCATACTGCGCCAGTGCGCAGCCCCCTCAGGCGCCGCGCAGCCGCGCGGCGTCCTGGGCCATGCGCGTCAGCACCGCCAGAACGGCCGCCGCATCGCCGCCCTCATAGGCCGCGTCGAGCGCGGCTGCATCGGCGCTGATGCGCTTGAACATCGCGTCGAGCTCATGCGCAGGGACCGGCATCCGTTCGGTGAAATCCACGAAATCCTCGGCCTCTTTGGCCAGCATGAAATAGGCCGCGGCCTCGGGCGCGGTGCGGGCCTTGTCATAGGCGGCCTCGGCCAGCGCGCGATAGCCGTGGATGCCGCGCCCCCGGTCAAGCAGCGTCTGGATCAGAGAGGTGAACATCATACGGTCCTTTCCTGGAAAAACAGCCGGGATGCCCCGCCATTGCGGGCCGACCAGTCAAGCGGGTTGTCAAGAAACGACCGGATCTCGGCCAGTTCCGCGGGTCCGAACGGCCCGCCTTCATCGGCGACGGCCAGAATATCCTGCCAGTTCGCCAGCGCATGAAGCGCCAGCCCCTCGCCCGCCAGAAGATCGCGCGTCTCGGGGAAGATATCGTAGTAGAAGAGGACGAGACAGTCCGACACCTTTGCCCCGGCCCGCCGCAGCGCCTTGCAGAACCGCAGCTTGGACCCGCCATCGGTCGTCAGATCCTCGATCAGCGTCACGCGCTGACCGGGCGCGATCACCCCTTCGACCTGGGCGTTGGGGCCATAGCCCTTGGGCCGCTTGCGCACGTAATGCATCGGCAGGCCGGTGTTGGCGGCAAGAAAGGCCGCAAAGGGAATGCCCGCCGTTTCGCCGCCCGCCACGGCCTCGGTCGCTGGGATGTCGCCCTGCAGGATCTCGGTCGCGCTGGCCATCAGCCGGGCCCGGATATCCGGAAAGGAGATGATGCGCCGGCAATCGATATAGACCGGGCTGACCAGGCCGGAGCTGAACATGAAGGGGCGTTCCGTCGACAGGCGGATCGCGTCGATCTGCAACAGCGCCTGCGCGGTTTCCCGCGCGATTTCGGCGCGTCGTTCCGCGGTCAGCATCGATGCGCTCATGCCCCTGCCTCTTCCAGATAGGCAGAGATGATCCGGATGCCCGCCATCAGATCCTCGATCTCCATCGCCTCGCGCGGGTTGTGCGACCCGTTCCTGTTGCGCACGAATACCATGGCCGAGGGGATGCCCGCCTGCGCAAAGACCGCCGCATCATGCCCCGCGCCCGATGCCATTGAAAAGGGTTCCTGCCCGGTGCGCGCCATCGCCTGCATCAGGTCGCGCACCATCCCCGCATCCATCAGCGCGGGCGCGGCCGGGATCTCGGGGCCGGTCTCGAACCGCACGCCACGCACCCGTTCGATATCGCGCATCTCATCCCCCAGATAATCCCGCATATGTGTCAGGATCTCGGCGTTCTGCGACCGGATGTCGAGGCTGAAACTGACACTGTCCGCGATCCGGGTGATGGCATGGCGCGCGGGATCGGTCGCGACCATGCCCGAAGTCAGGACCAGATCGCCCCCCGTCTGAAGGATATGCAGCCAGCTGTCATCGAGCCGCGTCAGCAGGTCGGCCATGGCCAGAACCGGGTCGTGGCGATAGGCACGCGGCACCGCCCCCGAATGTCCCCCCTGCCCCGTGCAGGTCACGCTGCGGAAGCGGATGTTTCCCCGGATACCCGTGACGATGGCCGCCGGGATGTCGCGTTCGACCAGAACCGGGCCTTGTTCGATATGCAGCTCGATATAGCCCGCGATCCGGTCGAGCGCGGTCTGGGGCTGCCCGGCCAGGATCCGGCCCGTGTCGATGCCAAGCGCGGCCATGTGTTCGGCCAGCGTGCGGCCATCGCCCTTGTGGCGCGAGCCGAGTTCCTGCGCGGTCATCTGCCCGGTCAGCGCCCGCGACCCCAGATAGCAGGACCCGAACCACGCGCTTTCCTCACCCCGCATCGCAAGACACCGGACCGGCATCCGCAGGCCCCGCCCGCGCGCCCGGATCAGCACCAGAAGGCCCGCGACGATCCCGGCCAACCCGTCGAAATTACCGCCCTCGGGCACGCTGTCGATATGCGACCCGATCACCAGATAGCGGCCCGCGTCACGATGTTCGGGCAGGGTGAACCAGCGGTTGCCGCCCGGATCCTCCTCCACGATCAGGCCGTGATCGCGGGCGATCTGCGACAGACAGTCCAGCGCGCGGGTCTCGATCCCGGAATAGGCCGGCCGGCTGACGCCGGCCCCGTCGGGCGAGAGCGCGCGCACCGCGTCAAAGATCTGCTGCGCAAGCAGCGCGCCGATATCCGTGCCCGGCCGGTTCATGATGCAAGCGGGGGCATGGCGACGGGCAGAGGCGAGTTGACGGCGGGCAGGCTGACCGTTCCGCAGATCTCGGCGACCGAGGCGATGCCACGCGCCGCCAGCCAGTCGTCCAGCCCATCCAGCAGGCGCAGCATCGTGGTGGGCGACTGAAAGGTGGCGGTGCCCACCTGAACCGCCGTCGCCCCGGCGATCAGGAATTCCAGCACATCGTTCAGCGTGCTGATCCCGCCGCAGCCGATCACGGGCAGGCGGGTGTTGGTCGCGGCCTGATAGGTCATGCGCAGCGCGACCGGCTTGATCGCGGGGCCCGAGATTCCGCCCATCACATTGCCCAGCCGGGGTTGCCGCGTCTCGACATCGATCGCCATGCCCAGAAGCGTGTTCGCCATCACGAGCGCATCTGCCCCGGCCGCCTCGGCGGCCTGCGCGACCTCGACCGGCTCACCCGTATTGGGCGAAAGCTTGACCCAAAGCGGCAGGTCCGTCGCGCGGCGCAGATGCGCGACCACCTGCCCGGTGCTGTCGGCCCGCACCGCAAAGGCGCGGCCATCCGCCTCGATATTCGGGCAAGAGATATTCGCCTCGATCGCCGCGACCCCCGGGACGGACACCGCCGCCGCCAGCCGCGCGAAATCGTCATGGCTGTGGGCCGAGATGGACACGACCAGCGGCACGTCATAGCGGCGCCAGAACGGCAGGGTCCGGGTCAGGAAATGGTCGAGCCCCTTCGACGGGATGCCGATCGCGTTCATCATCCCCGCGCTGAGGTCGCAGACGCGGGGCGTGGGGTTGCCCATGCGCGGCTCGGCCGTGAAGGTCTTGAGCACATGCGCCCCCAGAACCCCCAGATCGAACACATCGGCCAGATCCTCGGTAAAGGTGCCCGAGGCGGGCATGATCGGGTTGGCCAGCGTCATGGCGCCGATGCGGGTGGTCAGGCGGGTCATGCGATCAGCTCCGACAGGGGAAAGACCGGGCCTTCGCGGCAGACCCGGCGATGGACAGTGCCCGCCCCTTCGCGGAACGGGCGCACGCAGGCCTGGCACATGCCAAGGCCACAGGCCATCTGCTGTTCCACCGCGATCTCGCCCGGGATGCCGTGTTTCGCGCCCAGATCCTGCAGCATCCGCGCCAGCCGGTAGGACCCGCAGGTGTAGAACGCATCGACCGCGCTGCTTTCGATCCGCGCCTCGATCAGGGAACGCACGGCCTCGGGGTGCGAACTGCCGTCGGTATCGGTGACGACGATCACCTCGGCGCCATAGCTGCGGAAAAGATCCACGGACATCGCAAGTTCCGGCGCGCGCGCGGAACAGATCGCCGTCAGCCGGCGCCCCAACCCATGCGCCGTCCGTGCCAGCGGCGCCAGCGTCGCAAGGCCCACGCCCCGCGCGACCAGCAT
Source organism: Halodurantibacterium daqingense (assembly GCF_042666235.1). NCBI lineage: Bacteria > Pseudomonadati > Pseudomonadota > Alphaproteobacteria > Rhodobacterales > Paracoccaceae > Halodurantibacterium > Halodurantibacterium daqingense. Next base: position 78,572 of record NZ_JBHTFQ010000008.1, read on the forward strand.
CAGGTCCTGCCAGTCGTCGGGCATGGAAAACCCCTGCCCCAGCGGCCCCAGCACATTCAGCCCGTCGCCAGGCCGCAGGCTGGCCAGACCGCGCGTCCCTGCCCCCGTCACCTTGTAAAGAAAGCGCAGCTGCCCGGCCGCCGCATCATAGTCATAGATGCTCATGGGGCGGCGCAGGAACGGCTGGTCGGCCTCGGTCACCGGACACAGAAGCTGAAAGAACTGGCCCGGCCGGCAATCCAGAACCTGCGCCGGGGCATCGAGCACCAGAAGGCGGTAATCGCCGTTCAGGGCGGTGTTTTCGCGCACCACGCCCGTCGCCTCGGCACAGCGCGGCACAAAAGGTTCGGGTCGGTCAAGACAGACGGTCATCGCGTTCCCTCAGCCAAAGATAAGTCGCGGAATGAACAGCGAGATCTGCGGCACATAGGTGATCAGCAGCAGCACGATCAGGTTCACCGCAAGGAACGGCCAGACCCCGGCGATGATCGTCGCCACCGGCTTGCGCAGCGTCGACGAGGCCACGAAGATATCGAGCCCGAAGGGCGGCGTGATCATCCCCAGCCCGATGTTCAGCGTCACGATCAGCCCGAAATGCACCGGGTCGATCCCCAGCGCCGCCGCAACCGGATAAAGCGGCGGCACAAGGATCAGGAGCGCCGAGTTCGGGTCGATGAACATGCCCGCGATCAGGAAGCAGACATTGACCACCAGCAGGAACCCGATCCAGCCCGCATCCATCGCGTCAAGGAAACCGATGATCGCGCCGGGCACCTGCGCCAGCGTCACGAAATAGGACACAAGGCCCCCCATCGCCAGAAGGACAAAGATGATGCAGGTGTTGATGGCACTCTGCTCGGTCACCTCGAAAAGGCCGCGCAGGGTCAGGCTGCGCAGGATGACCACCTCGACCAGGATGGCATAGACGACGCTGATGGCGGCGGCCTCGGTCGCGGTGAAGGTGCCGGAATAGATCCCGCCCAGAATGATGACCGGCATCCCGATCGCCCATTTCGCGGCCCAGATCGTGCGCAGCCGCGTCGGCCAGTCGGCGCGCTCGGCCCGGGCGATCCCGTCGCGGCGGGCGACGAAATTGACGTAAAGCGCAAAGGCCAACCCCAGCACCAGCCCCACGGCCAGCCCGCCCGCAAAGAGCCGCGCGATCGAGGTGCCGGTCATCCAGCCATAGATGATCATCGTGATCGAGGGCGGGATCAGCAGCGCGGTTTCGGCGCTGGAGACGATCAGCCCCAGCGAGAACCGGTCGGAATAGCCGCTGCGCCGCAATTCCGGGTAGGCCATGCGCGCCATCGCGGCGACCGTCGCGGGCGCCGAGCCCGAAACCGACCCGAAGGCCATCGAGCCGCCCACGACCACATGCCCCATTCCGCCCCGCGTATGACCCAGGAGCGCCTTGACCACCGAGACAAGCTGCCGCGCGATCTGCCCCGACCCCATCAGGTTTGCGGCAAAGACGAAGAACGGAATGGCCAGCAGCGTCGTGTGATCGACGCCGCCAAGGATCTTTTGCACCACCACCAGATCGGGGATGTTGGGATAGAATGCGCCCTTGTAGGCCAGCGCCGGCAGGGCCAGCACCAGGAACATCTCGAACCCGAGAACCAGCAGCAGGACGGCGAGAATGACGATCAGACCCAGGATCATTCCGCGCCCTCCGCGTCCGAAAACCGGTCTATGACGCCGAAAAGGCTCAGCCCATAGCGCAGCGCCAGCAGCAGAAAGCCCGCCACGGGCGCCAGATAGACATAGCCCATCGCGATCCCCAGTGTGGGCGAGCGCTGGCCCGTGCCCAGCACGAAGGATGCAAGCCCCCAGCCCAGCCAGGCGATGTAAAGCGCAAAGCCAAGGCCCACCACATCCGTGACCTTCAAAAGCCCCCGGCGCAGGGTCTCGGGCAGCCTGTCGCGCAGGTTGCGGATGCCGACATGGCGCCCCCGTTCCAGCGCCAGCCCGAGGCCGAGGAACACCAGAAAGAGGTTGAGCATCCGCACCGCCTCTTCGATCCAGGCGAAGGACGAGGCCACCTGCCCCCCCAGTTCCCGCGCAAGGACGCTGACAAAGTAAAGCGCGACCATGGTCAGGAAGATCACGACAAGGATCGAACGCTCGCACAGGCGAAGCAGGGTCAGGGCCGGCATTGCAGCTCCGTTAAGCGAAAAAATGGGACGGGCCGGAATGACCGGCCCGCAGCATTGCGCCGTTTACTGCGCCAGCGCCTCGTATTCGGCGGTGTAGATGTCCAGCAGCGCCTGCCCCGGCTCGCCCGCAAGGCTGACATAGGCGGCCGAGGTGGCGGCAAAGGTCGCCTCGCGGAAGGCCGCGCGTTCTTCCGGCGTGGTCTCGCGCACGTTCATCCCGGCGGCGGTCACGGCCTCCAGCGCGCGGTCGACGGCGGCCTGCTTGTTCGCGACGAGTTCCGGGATCACCTCGATGAACGCGTCCTGAATGACGGCCTGATACTCTTCCGGCAGCGTGTTCCACCAGATCGGGCTGAAGATCACCACATCCTCCATCGCGCCGTGACCGGACACGAGCAGGTTGTTCTGCACCTCGAAGTATTTCATCGTCTCGATCGTATCGAGCGGGTTTTCCTGCCCGTCCACGACGCCGGTCTGCAGCGCGGTGTAAAGCTCGCCGAACGGAATCGCGATGGCCGAGGCGTCAAGCGCGGTGAATTGCTCGATCAGGACGCGGCTGTCCATCACGCGGAACTTCTGGTTCGCGAAATCGCCCAGTTCGTCGATCGGCCGGTTCGAGGTGATGTGCTTGCGCCCGTTCGGCCAGAGCGCGATCGCGTGCATACCCTTGTCGGCAAAGCTGTCCAGCAGCGCCTGACCGAACGGCCCTTCGCGCAGCGCCTGTGCCGCGGCCTCATCCTCGGGCAGCAGATAGGGGATGTCGAGGATCGACACCACCGGGTTGAACCCGCCCAGAAACGCCGCCGGCGCCACCGTGCCTTCCAGCGAACCGAACTGCACGCCCTCGTTCATCTGGCGCTGGTCGCCCAGCTGCGCCTGCGGGAAAAGCTGAAACTCGACCGCGCCGCCGGTCCGCTCGCTCACCAGCGCCGCGACCTTTTCCAGATGGATGTGGCGGTTCTGCGCCGCGGATTCCAGATGGCCGATCTTGGCCACGAATTCCTGCGCAAAGGCCGGACCGCTGATCAGGGCCGCGACCGCGGCAACCAAAAGACCTGTGTTCTTCATTATGTACCCCCGTGGAACTGTTTCTCGGTCATTTCGCGATGCGGGCCACCTGTCAAGAAAATCATCTAATTTTTGAGACGGACGCGCGCTCCGGATGACTTTTGCACAAATATTGATCACTCAGCGGGCCCCGGCGGCCTCCTGCGCCCTTTGCACGAGCGACTCCAGATGATCGGCCGCGGCAGGACCGCGCAGCGACCCCTGCCACAGGGCGCGGGCGATGCCGTCATGCAGTTCGATCGCCTCGGGCGCCGAGGTCACGAACCCCACGCCGAGGCTGATATTCGGGTCATGGCCCAGCCGGAACGGGCTGACGGTCAGCGTCGCGGTGCCGCCCGCCCGCGTGATCTGAAAGCTGGTCGAGGGGAAGGGCTCGGGCGAGACGCCCAGCTGGACGCCGATATCCGGATTGCGCAAGAGCCCGATGATGTGGCGCACCTCGCCCACCACCGCGCGGCGCCGCCCCGCCAGAACATCGGGCGCAAGATCCGCCCGGCCTTCGACCCCATGACGCAGAAACCGTTCGATATCCGTGGCCGAGATGATCGAGGCGAGCATCGGTTTCCGCCTTGAAAAGCTGAGTTTCCGCGCGGCCAGGATATCGAGGATGCGCCCCGCTTCCGCCTGCCGCTCGGGGCTGAGCGATTCCGGCAGAACCGCGCGCAGGATCTCGTCATATTCGCGCGTGGTCACGAGATACGAGATGGGGCTGAAGAGCCCGATGATCTGCTCTGCCTCTTCCTCCAGCTGGCGCATCCGCTCGAAAAAGGCCGCCGCGTTGGGAATGTATTCGATCCCGACCCCCAGAAGGCTCGGCAAGGACACGTTCAACTCGCGCGAGATCGAGGCGAGCGTCTCGATCTTGGTGATCTCGCCCTTCTCGGCCCGGTAAAGCGCCGCGCGGGAAATGCCGATCCGCATGGCCAGTTCCTCGGGGCCCAGCCCCCGCCCGATCCGATGCGCCCGGAGCCGGGCGCCGATGTCCCGGAAACTCTCCTTGTCGATATCAGCCACAGTGCCCCTCCGGCGCGCTTTCCGGCAAGTCTCATTTTTGACACTCGTCCTGACACGGAACCTGACGCGTTTTCCGGTGCGGATCAAGTGCCGTGGCAACGAGGGCTTTTCAGCCCGGCTTCAGGCGTCCATCCCCTGCCCCCGTTCCCGCCCAGTCGCTCCGGTCCGCTCCGCTGATCCCGCCCCTACAAGGGCGGTTTCGACCTCTTTGCCATCGACAGGAAGCCGATCAGCACGGCCACGACGAGGGCGGGGTTGCACCAGCTTGCCGAAGCAAGCCACGTCGTGGCCTCCGTCGGCCCACCGCGATGGCGGTATAACCATGTCCGGCCCGGCGATGCTGACGAACCCGGCGGCCCAGAGCGGAGGCGCCGGGAATGGTTGCCGCGGTGCGATGGCGGCTTGCTTGATTTGGCGCGGCGCACAGCGATTTCGTCAGGCAAAAGGTCTTCAGACGAGTGCGCGCGTTGCCAGCTTATAGACCTGGCTGACGCCAGGCACCTCGAGGTCCCAGCTCGTGGTCTCCAGGCGGACCAGTTCCGGATGCTTCTTGCTGATGTCGCGTAACGCGTTTCCGACCGACTTTCGCAGATACTCGCTTCCATCGGCGCGAAAGGCCGACAAGAGCTTGATCGCGAGGTCGGGATGTTCGCGGAAGTAGGGTCGTCCCGTCCAGATCCGCAGACCTTCAGTCACGGCACGGCGTATGTTGGCGGAGGGTGCAGACAGCCAGTCGCGGATCACCGGAAGTGCGGCTTCATAACCGGTATCGCTGCAAAACTGATCGAAGGCTTTGGCAAGGATTTCTTGCACGCGCCAGTCCTTATCCTGACTGACTTGCTCCTTCAGAATGCCGAGGGCGTCTGCGTCTGATGCTGCCAGTTGCCCCAGAACGAAAGTTCCCACGCATCGGGCCTGATGAAAATCCGAGCGCAACAGTTCAAGCGCGATCTTCTTGGCACGCTCGGGAGGTCCGGACGAGACAAGTCCTTCAGCAAGCAGCTTCAGGTCCTTGAAGCCATGTTCGGTGGCACGTGCGCTTTCGACGATTTTTTCGGTCGTACTCATGAGGCTCTCCGGTGGAAGGCTCCGCATCAAGCGGGGCCTGTACATCAAAGAACTAGCACACGAAATGGCCGTTGCTCGGGCTTACTTCGCCTCAACGAAGGGACTGGAAACGTTGGCCTTCCGCGGCATGCGCGATCAGCTCGGCATTCAGGTCTGGGGATACCGGAAGAAGCGGCTCCCCCTGCCACTGGGCTTTCATCCCGCCACGACCGGAACCCGGTTGGTGTTTACGCCGATTGGTGCAGGGTGAGCAATCGCCCGGCGCGTGGAACTTCTATCGCGTGCAGCGGGTCGGGCGATTGGAACAGTCAGGTGCTTGGCGAAGCCTGCTGGGGTCTCCTCACATGATCACCGCCATGAACAAGGACGCCTTCATGGAGGCGGCCTGGCCGGTGATTGGTCGCCGCGTCGGCAAGGCGGCGCTTTGGTACGAGCCATCGAAGGCTTCCGTGGGTTTGCCCATGTCGCCAGACTCCGATGCCATCAGGATGTTCCGCCTCGTGCTGGCGCAGGGACGCGGCCTTGTTCGGCAGCGCCGCGCCATCGAGGCCCGTGCGGCAGAACTGCTGGCCGAGCATCCAGATTATCGGCCGCTGCGCGCGATACCCGGAATCGGGCCTGTCAATGCGCTGGCCGTTCTGGCCAAAGCCGCTGATCTGCGCCGCTTTCGCCATCACTGCCAATTCCTGAAGTTCTGCGGCATGGACCTCGCGACGGTCCAATCCGTGTTCCGTGGCCGAAGCGAGATATCAAATATGGCAATGCCCGCCTGCCCCGCACGCTCTGGCTGGCCACTCAGGCCGCCGTGCCCAAGCCCGCCAACAGCTTCCGCGACAAATTCGAGCGATGCATCGCGCAGGACCACCACGATCCCGATCCGCGCCGCAAGGCCTATACTGCCATCGCCGCGAAGATGGCCCGCACCATTGACGCCGTGATCTAATCCGGCGAACCCTTTCGCCCCTTCTTCGAAGGGGTGAGCCCAGTCGGAAGGACCCCTCTCTGTAGAGCCGTGGAGGCAGCTTCCTGACCGCGTAAATGATGTTCGGACCTTCCGCCTGGGATTTGGGATCTCGTCTTGAGGACGGTGAAGGCGCGGCATCCAAGCCGACCCTGTATTTGCGATGGAAGAGACCACTTCTTGACGGCGGAGTCCGCCTGGGCATCCGTTCATCAGGCATCCGGTCGCTCGGATGCTCCGCGATCTGATGCCCGAAACGGAAAAACATTCCGCACACAGGACGTTCTCGGACAGTACCCTGACAAGATAATCATGATCTTTCAGTTGCGACGGGGCTGCCAGGCATTGCCGCGGCCCATATGGCTCCGACGGTGCAGGCGCAGGTTCGGGGAAAGCACTACAAGGTGACGACGACATAATCGTCGCGTACGGCCACGTCATAGACCTCGATCGTGTAGGGGCCCTCCTGCAATCCCGCGCCGGGCATGACCTTGACACCGAAGGTGCGCACCTTCATCCGGGCCGGATCGCAATAGGACTGGCCGGTGCGCAGATCGAACTCCCATCCGTGCCAGGGGCACCGCACCAGCTCGCCCTCCCGCTCCATCCGGTAGGATCCGGGCCCGTCCGACTGGACAAGGCCGGTGACGCGGCCGGCGCAAAGGCTTGCGCCCTCGTGCGGGCAGCGGTCCGCAATGGCCGATAACGCACCGTTCACGTTGAAAATGGCGATGTCGCGCTTGCCGATGGTAAAGCGCCGCGATTGTCCCGCGGGGATCTCGTCCAGTCTGCAGACCACATGTTCAGGCATTTCATGCTCCTTTCGCGTCAGGTGAGGCCAAAGACCGCGACGGCATTGTCCCGCAGCAGCATCGCCTTTTCCGCCGGCGTCAGCGGTGTGCGGAAGGCGTAATCGGGGTGATCGAAATCCCAATGCGGATAGTCGGTGGAAAACAGCAGCCGGTCCATTCCGACCCAACGCAGCACGTCGGCAAGCTGACTGCTTTGTGGTGGTTCCTCGACGGGCTGGGTCGTCAGCCACACATGGTCGCGCACATATTCGGCGGGCGAGCGGCGCAGATGCGGAACCTCGGCCCGCATCCGGTCCCATTCGCGCTCCATCCGCCAGACCAGGGGCGGCAACCAGGCAAACCCGCCCTCGACCAGAATCAGCTTCAGCCCGGGAAAGGCGTCGAAGACACCCTCGAAGATCATGCTGATCAGCGATGTCTGCGCGGCGTGGGAAAAGGCGAAATGCTCTTCGATATAGAACGAGGTCCAGCCCGACCCGGTGTTGGCGCGCGGGCCATAGGCCGCCGAATGCATGCTGATCGGAAGCCCGTGATGCGCCGCCGCCTCATAGATCGGCCAGTACCGCCTGCGCCCCGCCGGCTCCAGCGTACGCGGCGTGATCGAGACCTGCACAAAGCGCTTGTCCGCGGCGCGGGCCTCGATCTCGCGCAGCGCGGCCGCGGCATCTTCCTGCATCACCGCCAGCGAGCCCCGCAGACGGCTGTCCTTCGACATCCATTTGTCGATCTGCCAGTCGTTGGTGCCGGCGCACAGCGCCGCGCCCAGTTCGGCGTTCAGCGCGCCATGGCCGGCGCTCAGCGGCTGAAGGATGCCGAATTCGATGTTCAGCGGGTCCAGCAACTGCTGCTGCAGGAAGGCGAGATCGGATGCCGGCGGCCCGCCGCTGGGCGGATAGCTGTCCTGGCGCATCCCATGTGCAAGCCGCGGATAGGGCAAGGCCCCCATCAGCGGGCTGGAGGAATGCACTCCGAAATCCCGCACATGCCGGCGCCAACGGTCCGGCAGATAGGACAACATCTCCTCGGGCGAGGCATAGGCCGGGTGGATATCGCAATCCACGACCTTCTGCCGCGCGCGTGTTTCGGCGACGGGCGCCGCCTCCAGAACCGGATCAGACATCGGCCACCTCCAGACGGGCATAGGTTGACAGGGCATTGTCGCGCGCGACGGCGCGGTGCAGTTCGGCCGGCAGCCAATGTGGCAGGCCCGCCCCCCCGGCATGGGCATGCGGAAAGTCCGAGGCGTACAGCAGCATGTCATGTTCAAGCTGCGCCACCACCCGGGCCGCATCCGGCCCCCCGGGGCCATCGAAGGGCTGCGTCGTCATGCGGACATGGGTCGCGATCAGCTCGGCAGGCGGCACCTTCACCCAGGGCACCTCGATCCGGGCGCCCTTCCAGTCCTTGCTCATCCGCCACATCAGCGACGGCAGCCAGCTTACCCCGCTTTCATGCAGCACGACGCGCAGGTCGGGAAACTCGCCAAAGACCCCCTCCGCCACAAGGCTTGCCACCTGGCTCGAGAAGGCCTGCGTCTGCGCAGCCGCTTCCTCGACCCGGTAGGAAAAGAACCCGCATTGCGTGGGCGCATGGCGATAGGTGCTGCCGGCATGAATGCCAAGTGCGAAGCCATGTTCCGCCATGGCGCGGTAGATCGGCCAGTATTCGCGGCGGCCCAGGGGCTTTTCCCCCATCAGCACCGTCAGAACCTGCACGAAACGCCCGTCGCCCGCGCAACGCTCGATCTCGCGCACCGCCGCCTCCGGGTGCTGGAACGGCACCAGAAGCGACCCACGCAGGCGCGGATCGGCGTCCAGCCATTCCGCGGCCAGCCAGCGGTTCGTGGCCTCGCACATCGCAGCGGCCAGATAGGGATCATAGGCGGCATGGGCCCCCGACATCACGTTCAGGATCGCGGTGGATATCCCGTTCGGGTCCAGATGCGCCCGCGCCAGCCCCGCCGCATCGGTGGTCACGCCCGCATCCTGCGGCCGGTATGGCAGGGTGCTGACCGGATAGGCCATCAGCTCCTGCCGGTCGATGTTGCGATAGGCGAACATCTCGGCCCAGTAGCGGTCGCTATGCGGTGACAGATCGGCCATGCGCGGAAGGCGCGGGTGCACATCGCAATCGATCAGCGACAGCCGGGCACCGTCCGCGGCATCGGATCGTTCCATCGTATCCGTTGTCATGGTTTTCTCCTTGTCAGCGGCATTCAGAAGGCGAAGGCAGGCGGCACGAAGGGCACGTGCAGCAGCCGGTGATAGACGACGTAAAGCAGGACCCCGATCGCCGCGGCATAGGCCGCTGTGGCAATCAGCCCGAACCGGCCCCAGACGATCAGGTAGAAGGCGACAAAGACCAGCATCGCCCCGGCCAGGCCCAGCAAGGGCACTGCCGCAACCGTGGCGGCAAAGGCCAGGAACGGCGCGATCTCGGGCCCCTGTCGGCGCCAGAAGGCCGCGGCCCCCTCCCCATCCCGTCCCAGACGGCGTAGCGCCTGCCCGTCTTCAAGCAGGATGAGCGGCACCATCACCAGCCCGGCCATGCAGATGGCCACAGGGAACAGCCGGCTCAGGTAAGTCCAGCCCGTCGCAGCCTGCCAGCCATAAAGAAACACCGCCCCGAACCCCAGCGTCATCACCACCGAAAGCCCGATCCCGCCGCGCGAGAGGGTCGCGATCTGCATGTTCACGTCCCGCTTGCGCCGGTAGATCGTCCAGGCCTGCGACACGAAAACCACCAGCAGCAGCAGCGACAGGATGATGATGCTGGGCCGCGATATCACCTGCGCAAGGCTGTAGGCCTGCGCCGTCACCGCCAGCGAGTTCTCCATCACCGGCCCCAGCACGAACCCGAGGATCAGGGGCGGGCGCGGCCAGCCGCCCGCCCGCATCAGATACCCCAGCAGCCCGATGCCCAGCAATGCGATCAGCGTCAGGAAATCCGGCTGCCCGATCCAGGACCCCATGATCAGGAAAACGAAGACCGCCGGCACCACCAGATGCCCGTTGATGAAGGCCGCGCGCGCAACCTGCCTGCTCCAGGCCATCAGCAGTGCCGCGCCCAGCAGGTTGGCAAGGATGATCGACCAGACCATGCTGTAGGTCAGTGACAGGTTCTCCTGCAACATCCTCGGCCCGGGAACGAGGCCGTGGATCGTCATCGCCCCCAGCAGGACCGCCATGGCCCCGCTGCCGGGGATCCCGAAGGACAACGTCGGGATGAGCGACCCGCCCAAAGTGGCATTGTTGGCCGATTCCGGCGCGATCACGCCGCGGATGTCGCCCTTGCCGAACTGTGACCTGTCCTTGGCCCCCTGCACGGCGTGGCCATAGGCCAGCCAGTCCACCACCGAAGCCCCGAGCCCGGGCAAGATCCCGACGTAGGATCCCATGATCGCACAGCGGATCGCCAACCAGCGGTGGCGCACCGCCGCGCGCACCCCCGCCATCAGGCTGTCATCGGGGGCATTCACATAGGTCTTGCGGGTGATGGAAGAGCCGCTGGCCGAAAGCTGCATCATCTCGGGGATGCCGAACAGGCCGATCACCACCGGAATCAACGGCAATCCGTCCAGCAGGAACGGCAGGTTGAACCAGTATCGCGGCTCGGAGCTTGCGACCGGATAGCCGATCTGCGACAGAAGCAGGCCGATGGCGGCAGCACAGATGCCCTTGGTGACCGTGTTGCCGCTGACACCGCCGACCATCACCAGTCCGATCAGCGACAGCACGAAGAACTCTGGCGCGCCAAAGGTCAGGACCAGCCAGGTCATGATCGGCAGGCTGATCGTTAGCGCAACGCCGCCCACCACCCCACCAAAGGCGGAAACGGTGAAGGCTGCGCCGAAGGCGGTCAGGGCCTTGCCGTTCTTTGCCATCTGGTGCCCGTCAATGACCGTGGCCTGCGCGGCGATGGTGCCGGGAATACCCAGCATTACCGACGATATCGTGTCGCTTGTCGTCGAAACCGCCAGCGCGCCCAGCAGGACGGCAAAGGCCGCCGCAGGCTCCATGCCGAAGGTGAACGGCAGGATCAGGATCATCGCCGTCACCCCGCCCAGACCGGGCACCGCACCGAACCAAAGCCCCAGCATCACCCCAGCAAACAGATAGAGGATGGAGGGCCACTGCACCACAAGGGCAAGACCTTCGATCAGATTTTCCATGAATCCCCCGGGATTTCCCGGCCGTCCTGCGGTCAGATCCGGGTGCCGCGCCTCGGCACCCGGCGCGGCATCACCGTTCCATCTTCGCGATGTAGCTGCTCATCAGGTCGCGCATTTCGGGCGGGGTATTGGCGATTTCCTCGACGATCGCCTCTACCTGCTCGAAATGCGAAATGGTGGGGACGCGGCCGAAGATGCGCTCGGCCTCCGCCAGAAACTCGGGGTCCTGCGTCGCTTCGGCGAAAGAGGTCCTGAGCATCTGCAGATGGTCCTCGGGCGTTCCCGGGGGTGCGACGATCAGCCAGTTGATCGGATCGGTCACGCGCCCGTGGTACTTGATCATTTCCCATTCCGGGCCGCTCGGCTCGGACCCGGTTACCCTGCGGAAATAGGCATCAAAGGTCTCTTCGCCCGGCAGGAACGGGTCTTCCAGCAAAGCGTCGCCCGCTTCGTTGGGGCCGGTGAAGTAGAACAGGCTGAATGACTTCCCCGCAGCAATTGGCCCGTCGCGCAACTGCTGGTTATAGAAGACCGAGGTCGCCGGATAGGCGTCTATTTCCCCGCGCTGCAAAGCGGCCTCAAGCGGGTTATCCCCCGAAAAGCCGGAGATGAAGGTATAATCGACGCCCAGCATGTCCAGCGCCGCCGCCGTGCGCATGGACGGGGCGCTTTTCGGATTGTAGCCTCCAAACCGGAGATGATCGAGGTTCACGACGTCATCGGCATCCCTGGGGCCGTTTTCGGCATCAACCGAAACATGCACAAGGAAGGTCGCTCCGCCCACGCCGCCGATCAGCCCGAAGTTCGCAAAGGGGATCTGCAGCGGCTCGGGATCGAGGATGCGGGTGGATCCGTTCCAGGCCAGCCAGCCAATGGTGCGTCCGTCGGGCCGCGCGTTCATCACCTGAAGAATGCCGCGCGAAAGGGCACCTCCCTCGACCGACTGCACCACGATGGTCGGCGCCCCTGCCATGGTCTTGGCCCAGGCATTTGCGGCAATCTGTGCGCCCAGTCCGGTTGCGCCGCCAGGGGCGGCATTATGCACGATGGTGACTGTCTGCCCGGTCAGGTCGATGGGCTGGGCGGCTGCCCCGGTTGCGACCCAGATGGCAATGGCGCAGCCTCCCGCCAGCCCGCGTAACACGTTGATGCGACTCATACATACTCCTCCCCAGAAGCGATATTGTGTACACTGATGAAGCCGCGCCGCGGCGCGAACGGTCTCCTCCCCAGAAGGCTCGCGCAGTGTAACTCAAATGAGCCTAGATGATTCGCGAAAAATTGGTAGGGTTTTCTCCCAGGTTGAGCCAAGTTTCGCGCTGCCCGCAGAAGGAAAGGGATAATAATGCATACATTATCGGAGGTTCCACTTCCGCAGCCGGGTGGATGCCAATGCGGAAACATCCGCTATCAGCTGCGAGGAATCCCGCTCGCCTTCTTCATCTGTCATTGCCGGGAATGTCAGAAACAGTCGGGCAGTGCCTTCGGCCAGTCGCTGCGCGTGCATTGTCATGATCTGCAGATAAGCGGCCGGACGGCGGAATGGTCGCGCGACACGGCATCGGGGGCGGTAACCGAGGCCCGGTTCTGCCCCAGTTGCGGAACGCGCATCCTGCACATGCGGCGCGGCGCAACCCTGTGCCACCTGCGCGCCGGAACGCTGGATGACACCTCGTGGCTGGTTCCGGCCGCACATATCTGGGCCCGCGCGCGTCAGCCGTGGCTGCACCCCGACCCGGGGGCGATGGTCTTCGACGAACAGCCCGACAGCATGGATGCGATCTGCGCGCTGTGGCAGGCCCGGATGATGCCCACCTTCACCTGGGCGGAGGCAGAAGGCCCGGGGCCGGCTGCCCCAGCCGGTCAGCCCCGCTCTCGCGGCGACGGCTGATCGCCCCCTTCCGGATCAGCGGCCACGCCGCGGACCGACGCCATGCAACGGCCTCTCTCAAGGCCCAGGTGAAAGATCGATCGGAGCCATGCGCGGGGATGGCACTGATGGTGCGGCTCAACTTGTACCGCCTGGTGCAGGTGAAAACCCGCCAAGCCAGCAACTATCGCAGGGTTTTCGCGGGGGCGCGGGTTCGTCAGCCGGCCCGCTGCGGCACGGATTCCATGATTCGCCCCGTGTCGCAGAAGTGCCCGAATGGCACGGGCCGTTTGCGGCGAGGGCGACAGCGGCGACGTTGGGATACGATGCCGACGGGTTTCGCGAAGCTTTGAACACAAGTTAAGCCACTGGCATCCCAGCTGTAATTCCCGGTGGGGCCGTCCGCTCCGCCAGGCCCGTTACAAACGGCGCAATCGCATCGAGATCATGTTCGGCAGATCGAAGAGCAGGCGCCGCAGCGCTGCCCGCGACGACAGGTGCCCAAAGGTCTTCCTGTCCGCCATCGCCCACGTCCAGCCATCATCTTCCGGCTCTGATCTTCACCACGGCTGGAGCCTGACTGTCATCCGGAAGTTCGGCTGCCCCAGGTTCTCGGCAACACCCGCAGTGCATGACGGGCGATGAGGGCCGGGGAAATCGCGCGACAGCACTTGTGCTGACGGATCACGAACGGCCGACCACGCCCGCACCGACCTGATCTGTCAGCACGGACATCCGGTTCTTCGCATGTGCGATGATCGGTCCCGCGACGCGATCCGGGAAGTCCTGCGGCAATGCATCTGCCACCGTGTCGATGGCCTGCGGCCCGATCTCGGCCAGTTCCGTGAAGGCTTGGCGCCGGACTTCTGGCGGAACCTTCGCAAGGCCGGCTGTCTCTTCGAAATGCTTCGGCTGGATCTGGTCAAGGCGGTAATGCCGCCGTCTGCCCACCGACATCGCCAGGCGCAATTCCCTGTGGCGGAAGGCGCCTGTCTTCATCGCCGGGGCGGCGCTGAGAATATCGTAGAGCGGCGTCATGGCAAACCCGCCCGGACCGAGGAAGAGCGAGTAGTTCTTGGCATGTCCGTCGATGGCGGCGAGAATCCAGTTCACGATCTGCGCCTTGAGGAACAGCTGCTGATCGGCCAGGCGCTCGCGCGAGCCTGCGAGCAGGCGCAGCCCGTCCTGTATCCCGGGGCCGCCATGCTCCTGATACTTCTGTCCGGATTCGAAGCCGAGCGCCTGCAGGAAGTCTTCCTGTGGCAGGCGCAGGATGCCGCCCTTCTCGCGCGGGGTGCGGTCGAAGCGGGTGACAACCAGAACTGTCTGCTCCTCGAAACTCTCGATCCTCGCCTCGTTGACCGGCAGGCCCATGGCGGCGCCGAGCTTGAGGCAGAGCCATTCATTCTCGACGCTGTCGGTCATGTCGATGCCGTGCGAGACGATCCCCATCCGTCGCTTGAAGATATGCGTGGTGGGGGTGAGCCCGGCGGGCTTCAGCCAGGCACCGTCGTGCCACAGGAAGGCGGTTTTCTCCTGCGCGCCGGCAAGGGAGATGCGGAATGTGTCGCCCGCGCGGATACCCAGCGGCGAGGTTGCCAGATCCCGGATCATGGCCGCGATGTCGGCCTCGGACTGCGGGGCGCCCTCGATCCGGAACGGGTCGCCGGGATCCTCGCCCCGCGGCAGGAACTGCATCGCACCGATGCAGTCGCGTCCGATTGCGGCCAGCAGATCATGCGGCCGATCGCTGCGGGCTTCCGTCCGCTCGGCGATCCGGCGGCGCAGGTCGGCGTTGTCGGGCAGCAGGTTCTCGAACACCGCGTTGACATGGGCACCGGACTGGGCGCCTCCCATCAGCGGAAGCTGCCGCGAGATCGGGAAGGCAAACTCCCACGCCAGCCAGTCGGCATCATAGGCGAAGCTGACGCCGCCTGCCGGGTTGTAGCGATACTCGCCGGCCAGGCGCCCGTTGATACGGACATCGAGGCGCCGGACAACCGGTGGACGCCCCATCAGAAGATGTCCTTGACCGAGGGCACGGACGCGACTTTGCCCGTTTCGCCAAGGGCAAGTTCCAGGCCAAGCGCCGACACGAGCGCGAACAGCGTCGAAACCTTCGGCTCATGGGTGCCATTCTCGATGCGCGAGACATGTTTGGCCGCCAGTCCCGCCCGCTGCCCAAGTTCTTCCTGCGTCAACCCCAACTCCTTGCGGCGGCTGCGCAGGGCCTGGTTGAGGCCGGTCCCGTCACGAAGAATCTGGGTATGCATATCAGGTCCGGAATGGTGATGAACAGGTAGAAATTCTGAAATACCCCAAAATCATCACTTATGCAAGAAAACCCAAAACCATCACTTCGGGACCTCATCGCCGGCTCAAATCCATGTTCTGTTCTTGTGCGTCGGCTGCAAAGCTCAGGGTTGATGCGCAGTCTTCACCCGCCAGAATGCGACCTCCCGAAGGATCCGGCATCGAAGCGGCGCCTTCCATCTGCAGACGATAGTGTTGCGCGATCAAAGGCCTTCGGCCGAGATGCTTGACGTATGCGATGCGCGCCAGATTGTCAGCTGCTGCTCGATGATCTCCAAAGGCGCAGCCAGCGAAGCTGCGAAAAAGACCAATACCCGCACTCTCCGTCCGACCATGTGCCGCACCCGAATGATGGTTGCGGCGCCCGGACGGCAGGACGTTCTGCACCGCCCCCTAGGCCACCTGCGCCAGCGTCAGAAGGTGCTGGCGCGCGGCGGCCATCATCAGGGGGCCGGTGCCCTTGGAATCGTCGCTGACCACAGGTTCGCTCAGGTAATACTCCGGGGTTCCGTCGCGGTAGCGCCCGGAAAAACCGCCAAGCCCCGCAACATGGCAGATCCCGGTCAGCCGCGTCAGGCCGGCCGCGTCCGCGCGCAGCTTGCCGCGCAGGAAATCAAGCGCGCGGGCGGCCCCGGCCTCTGCCCCCGGGGGGGCAAGGCCCGCGCCCCCGGCCGAAAGCAGCGCATAGGCGAACATCGCGCTGGCCGAGCTTTCGGCGTAGTTCCCCGGCAGATCGGGCATGTCGATCACCTGCAGCCAGCCGCCCCCCTCGGTCTGCAGCGCCAGTATCCGCACCAGAAGCGCCGTCGTCCGCCCCGCCAGCCCCACCGCCGCAAAGGCCGCTGGCCCCACCAGTTCCGCGCAATCGACCAGCGCCATCGCCTGCCATCCCAGCGCCCGCGCCCAGGCGGCGGGCGACTGGCCCGTCACCGGATCGGCCCAGCCCTGCGCCCGCACCGCGTCATAGCCATGGGCACAAAGGCCGTCGGGCCGCAGCGTCAGGGTGAACGCCTCGGCCAGTTGCGCGAGCGCGTCCTGCACCGCCCGCTGGTCGCCACGGTGCTGGGCAAGCTGGATCTGGAACGGCAGGCCCATGTAAAGCCCATCGAGCCAGACCTGCTGCGGATAGATCTTCTTGTGCCAATAGCTGCCCCCCGCCGTGCGCGGATGGTGTGCCAGCTGCGCCCCCAACCGGTCGGCCGCCGCCATCCAGCGCGGATCGGCCGTCCAGCGGTCCAGCGCAAACAGGACCCGGCCCGACAGGATGTTGTCGATGTTGTAATCCTCGGGGTCGTAACCGGCCAGCGTCCCGTCGGGGCCGACCTGCGCCCGGGCAAGCCGGATCAGGTGATCCTGCCAGCGCGCCTCGCCCGTCGCCTGAAACAGCAGTTCGAGCCCGCGATAGATGCAGCCGTCCTCATAGCACCAGGCGCCGCCCTTGTAGGGTTCATAGCGGGCGGCAAAGGCGTCGAAATAGTCTAGCATGGGGCGAAATCCTTGGCTGTCAGAGGGCCGCGCGGCAGGTCGGGTGCGGAAAGGATCTGGCAATGTTCCGCCAGCAGGCCCGCGCCGCTGACCGCGACAATGCCGTCGGCCATCAGGGGGGGTGCTGCCGGTCCGGGCTGGAATCCGGCGGTGATATCGCGGAGCGCGAGGCCCGTCACCGGCGCCTCGGGCAGGCCCAGACAGGCGGCAAAGGCCAGGCGGATGCGCCGCGCCTCGATCCGTTCCAGCGTGACGGCATCGATCCGGGGCGTCAGGGGCCCGACGGGCTGGGGGCTGCGCGACTGGACGGCGGCGGAATGGCCGTCATGGTCGCAGTGATAATGGGCGTTGATCGCCAGCACCGTGTCCACGCCATCAAGGCTGCAATCGCGCATCGCGATCCGGGCGACGGTGCCGCCGCGCCCGCGCCGCGTCTTGATGCGCAGGCCGCGATCGGTGTCGATCATCTCGCACTGGCTCACCTCCACATCCGTGATATCGCCCGACATCTCGGATCCGATGACGACGCCGCCATGGCCCCGTTCCATCCGGCAATGGCGGATGCGGATGTCGCGGGTCGGCGCCAGATGGCCGCCATCCCCCCCATCGCTGCGCTTGCCGGCCTTGATCGCGATGCAGTCGTCCCCGGTGGTAAAGCGGACCCCGTCGATCCGCACCCGCTGGCAGCTTTCGGGGTTCAGCCCGTCGGTATTGGGGCTGTCGGGCGGGTTTTCCACGGTCACGGCGGCAAAGGTCAGATCGCGGCAGCGCCAGGGATGGATCGTCCAGCTGGGTGAATTGGCGACGGTGGGGCCAAGGACCGTGACATTCGTGCAGCCGATCAGGTGCAGAAGCCGGGCGCGGCGGGCGCCGTTCCGGGTTTCCTTTGGCCAGGTCCACCAGTCGCCCCGGCTGCCGCCGCCGTCGATGCGGCCGGGGCCGGAGATTGTGATGTGGCTTGCATCGATTGCCGTCAGGAGGGCGCGATGGCAGGCATCGGGCAGCCCCTCCCACGTGCCGCCCTGATCGGCAGGCAGGATCGGCCAGTCGGCGCGGTCCGCCGGGGCGGCAAGTTCCGCGCCCGGGGCGAGATAAAGGTGCCGCCCGGACGGGATCAGCAGCGGCGCGACCTGCCAGCGCCCGGCGGGGACGATCAGGCTGCCGCCGGGGGGCAGCGCATCGAGCGCCGCCTGCGCCCGGTCCGCGTCGGTCAGGACGGCCGCTCCGGCACAGGGCAGGGTTTCCACCGTGAGGGGGGCAAAGCCCTCGATCTCGATTGTGACGCGGGTGCCGGGCGCCAGGTCATGGAATGCGGTGACGGCGCGGTCCGTCTCACCCTGCCGGCCAAGACCCGCGCCGGTCAGCCGCCAGCCGAGGCGGCGCGGCAGATGGTAAAGACTGCCCGGCACCGCAAGACGCAGCGCGACCGAGCGCGGCGCCCGCGCCACGATGTCCAGTTCCATGGAACGCTCCTGATCCCTTTGGTGGCCGGCGGCAGGGGGCGCCGCCGGGTCTTTCAGGCCCGCGCGACCGGGGCCGCGCGGATCCGTTTCAACGGAAACTGCGGATGGCGCGGTTGATCTCGTGCACGATCTCGCCCGCGGCCTCGTCCGGGCCGATCTGGCCATAGGCCACCGCTTCCAGATAGTCCGCAAAGACCTCGCGCACCTTGGGGTGTTCGTTCAGCGGCGAGGGCGTGGGGCCGTTCCCGGCCAGCACCATGTCATGGGCCGCCTGCACGTTCGGGTCGATCCCGCCTTCGGCGGCAAGACGCTCGACGGCGATGCCGCTGGCGGGGATGCCACGCGAATCCCGCAGGATGTCGATCGCCTCGGGGTCGTTCAGCAGGCAGTCGATGATCTGGGCCGCGGCCTCGGGGCTGCGCGAGTTGCGGGAAATCGCGAACAGCATCGAGGGCTTGCGATAGGTGCCGTCATTCACCGCATCCGCGACCTGCAGCATCGGCACCGGCACCAGTTCCTGGTCCCCCAGCGGGTCGGCATATTTCGCATAGGCCGAATCCCATTCATAGGTGCCGGCGATCCGGCCCTCGGCCCAGGGGCGCATCTCGAAAAGCTCGATATTCCCCTCGCCCGCGACCTGCTGCCAGCTGCGGATCACCCCCTCTTCCACCAGCGAGAGGTAAAAGCGGATGCCCTCGGCCAGTTCCTCGGGCGTCCAGGCGACGGTGGTGGTTTCAGGATCGATCAGATCCTTGCCGGTGCGCTGGGTGACGGTGGTCGAGACAAGGAAGATCGCGTTCAGCCCCTGCGCCTCGAACGGCATCACACCCTCGCCCAGGCGTCCGGCGGCCGCGCGCACCTCGTTCCAGTTGGTGGGCAGGGGCACACCGGCGGCGTCAAAGACCGTCTTGTTGAAGAAATAGACCCGCCCCGTTTCCGCCACCGGCAGGCCGTTCAGCACGCCGTTGATCTCCCCTCCCGCAAGCTGTTCGTCGGTGAACTGCGAAAGGTCGATGATGTGGTCATAGTCGCGCAGATCGGCAAAGCCCGTCCCGTCGCGGGAAAAGAGCGGGAGCCAGGGCCAGTTGATCTGCATGATGTCCGCCTCGGTCCGCCCGGCGATCTGGGTGGTGATGCGTTCCTGATGGCCGGACCAGCCGGTGAACTCGGCCGCGATCTGGTGGCCGTGCTTTTCGCCGCAGATGGCCAGCGCCTGCTGGGTCTGGGCGTGGCGGGCGTCGCCGCCCCACCAGGACATGCGAAGGCTGTCGGCCTGGGCGGCGCTTGCGGCCAGGCCCGCGATGATCGTCGTGGTCAGCAGTCTCATTGGTTTTCTCCCTCCCTTTGTTCAGTGCGTGACGGGAAGCGAGACATTCTCGCCCAGCCCGTCAAAGACATGCGCCATGCCCGGTTCGGCGGTCAGCGTGACCTCGGCGCCGCGGTCAAGCGTCGCGTATTCGGCCGCCGGCAGCACCGCGACCAGCCGCGCGCCGCTGGCCTCCAGATGCAGGACGACCTCATGGCCCATGAACTCGGCCCCCGTGACGCGCGCCCGCAGCCCCGGCCCCGCGTTCAGCCGCAGATGCTGCGGGCGGATGCCCAGCGTCGCGGTGCCGGTCCAGCCGCGCAGGCGGGCCATCAGCTCATCCGGCAGCGGCAGGGCCTGGTCGCCGATGCGGAACGCAGCGCCGTCCAGCCGCCCCTCGATCAGGTTCATTTCCGGGCTGCCGATGAAGCCCGCGACAAAGGCATTGGCGGGCCGGTCATAAAGCGTCTTGGGATCAGCCACCTGCATGATACGCCCGTCCTTCATCACGCAGATCCGGTCACCCATGGTCATCGCCTCGGTCTGGTCATGCGTGACGTAGATCACGGTCGAGGACATCCCCGCCTCCTTGAGCCGCCGGTGCAGGCCGGTGATCCGCACCCGCATCGAGGCGCGCAGCTTGGCATCGAGGTTCGAGAGCGGTTCATCGAACAGGAACACATCCGGCTGCTTGATCAGCGCCCGCCCCAGCGCCACCCGCTGCGCCTGCCCGCCCGAAAGCTGTTTCGGCAACCGGTCGAGCAGCGGCTCGATTTCCAGGATGCGCGCGACCTCTTCGGTGCGGCGCTTGATTTCCGCCTTCGGTGCCCGTTGCAGCCGCAGCCCG
Source organism: Halodurantibacterium daqingense (assembly GCF_042666235.1). Taxonomy (NCBI): domain Bacteria; kingdom Pseudomonadati; phylum Pseudomonadota; class Alphaproteobacteria; order Rhodobacterales; family Paracoccaceae; genus Halodurantibacterium; species Halodurantibacterium daqingense. The sequence continues at coordinate 99,109 of NZ_JBHTFQ010000008.1, forward strand.
AACGAAAGGTTAACGAAAGGTTCTTGCGCACGTTCATATGTGGGTAAAGCGCATAGTTCTGGAACACCATCGCAATGCCGCGCTGGCCGGGCTGGAGCCGGTTCACGACCTTTTCGCCGATCCGCACCTCGCCGCCGGAAATGCTTTCGAGCCCCGCGATCATCCGCAGCGTGGTCGATTTCGCGCAGCCCGAAGGGCCGACAAGCACCATGAACTCGCCATCCGCGACATCGAGGTTGATGCCATGCACCGCCTTGAAGGCATTGGCATAGGTCTTTTCCAGATTCCTGATCTCAAGTCGGGCCATCGGTTATCCTTTCACCCCACCGGCAGAGATGCCTTCGATGAAGTATTTCTGAGCCATGAAGAACACGATCAGCGCGGGCAGCAGTGCCAGCACCGACATCGCGAGGATGCGGTTCCAGTCGAACGCCTCGGTCGTATCGATCGAGAGCTTGAGCGCGAGGCTGACGGGGAATTTCTCGACCGAGGACAGGTAGATCAGCGGCCCGAGGAAATCGTTCATCGTCCACATGAACTGAAACAGCGCGACCGAGATCAGCGCCGGCAGCAGCATCGGCACGACGATGTAAAGCAGCGTCTGCAGGCTGTTCGCACCATCGACGCGGGCGGCTTCCTCCATGTCCCGGGGGATCGCGCGCAGGAACTGCACCAGCATGAAGACAAAGAACGCATCGCCCGCAAAGGCCGACGGCACCCAGAGCGGCAGGTAGGTGTCAAGCCAGCCCAGATCGCGGAAAAGGATGTACTGGGGGATGCGCGTGACGACGTTCGGCAGCAAGAGCGTCGCGATCAGGCTGGCGAAAAAGAGCTTCTTGAACGGAAACTCGAACCGGGCAAAGCCATAGGCGACCAGCGCGCAGGAGATGGCCGTGAACACCGTCTTGGGCAGGATGATGAGGAACGTGTTCCAGAAGAACCGCCCGAAGGTATAGGGCGTCGAGGTCTGCCAGCCTTTGCGGTAGCCATCGAGCGTCGGCTCGGACGGGATGAAGCCGATGCCGCTGAAGATCTCAGAATTGGTCTTGAAGGATGCCCCGATCAGCCAGATCAGCGGATAGAGCATCACGAACCCCACCGCGATCAGCAGCGTATAGCGGATCGTGGCCGACAGGCGGACCGCGCGGCGATCCTCGGGCGTCAGGGCGGTGATGGTGGGAATGGTGGCGGGTTCGGCAAGATCGGTCATGTCTCAGCTCCTCTTGTCGCCGGCGTAATAGACCCACTTTTTCGAGGACCAGAACGCGACCAGCGTCAGCGCCATGATGATGAGGAACAGCACCCAGGCGATGGCCGAGGCATAGCCCATGTTGAAGTTCCTGAACGCCTCGTCATAGATGTAGAGCGGCAGCAGATAGGTGGATTTGAGCGGCCCGCCCCCGGTGATGACGTAAGGCCCGTTGAACTCCTGAAAGGCCTGGACCATCTGCATGATGAGGTTGAAGAAGATCACCGGCGTGATCAGCGGCAGCGTGATGTGGAAAAAGCTGTGCCAGCGCCCCGCCCCGTCGATCGCCGCGGCCTCGTAGAGCGATTTGTCCACCGCCTGCAGCGCCGCAAGGAAGATCACCATGGCTGATCCGAACTGCCATGTCCGCAGCAGCGTGATGGTGAAAAGGGCGTTGACCGGATCGCCGAACCAGTTGACCGGCTCGAACCCGATCGTGGTCAGCACCATGTTCACCAGCCCCGCATCCGCGAAGATGTAGCGCCAGAGCACCGCCACCGCGATCGACCCGCCAAGAATCGAGGGCACGTAATAGGCGGTGCGGAAAAACCCGATCGCCCGCAGCCGGTAGTTCAGGATCACCGCGATGAAGAGCGCGAAGGCGAGCTTGATCGGCACCGTCAGAAAGACGTAAAGCAGCGTCACCCGCAGCGAGCGCTGGAAGGTCCGGTCGCTCAGCAGGTCTCGGAAATTGTCCAGCCCCGACCAGACCGGGGCCGAGATCAGGTTGTAATCGGTAAAGCTGAGATACAGCGATCCGAGAAACGGAATCATCGTGAAGACCAAGAGGCCGATGATATAGGGGGACAGGTAGGCCAGGCCCAGAAAGCGGCTCTCCATTACCCCGCGCCCCCGGAACCCGGGCGGGTTTGGTGCAGCGTCATCAAATCGCTCCTCCTCGATTCGAATGGCGTTGTCCGCGACTTTGGTGCGGTGATGGGCTAGTATCCCGGTTATGGAGCCGGGATGAATTGACATTCGTGTAGAAAAAGATGGACGATTCCGAATATCCTGAAACCATGCCTGCAACCAGTCCCGGCGTTCTGGCGGCGATCCCGCCCCGGGCGCTCGACCTGACGCTGACACGTTCCGCGATCCGGATGCAGCATTCGCACAGCTGGTCCATCGACAAGGTCAACACGGTCCATGACCTCGTGATCTGCCTCGGCGGGCAGGGCGACTATGTCCTTGGGGACGAACGGGTGCGGCTCTTGCCAGGGATGGCGATGATGATCCCGGCCGGGACGCGGTTTCAGGGGCGCAACCCCGATCCCGCGGTGACCTATACCGGCCTTGCCCAGCATTTCCGCCTGGACCTTTTCGGGCGGCACGATCTGCTGTCGCGGATGCGCTACCGGCGGATCGTGCGCCTGTCGCGCTGGCAGGTGGTGGGGCCGCTGGTGCGCCATTACCGCGCGACCGCGCCGGCGGGATCGGTGACGCTGGCCATGCACCATGCCTTCATGTTCCTGCTGACCGAGTTCATCGAGGATGCCTTCATCGCCTGGACCGAGCGGGACGACGCGGCGCTGAACGAACCCGGCGGACTTGCGGCCGCGATCACGCTGGCGGCGACGCGGATTGCCTCGGACCCGTTGCAGCGTGGCCTGTCGGAACGGGTGGTGGCGGCGGCGCCCTACAACCCCGATTATTTCCGGCGCGAGTTCAGCCGCAGGCTTGGCGCCAGCCCCGCCCGTTTTCAGGAGGCGCGGCGGATGGAAATGGGGATGCAGTATCTGGAGGCGGGGCTGAGCGTCGCCGAGACCGCCCATCGCCTGGGCTTTCAGGACAGCTACTATTTCTCGCGGCTCTTCAAGCAACATATCGGCATCAGCCCGCGCGGCTGGCAGGAACAGCTGCGCCTGCGCCGCGACGGGCAATGGCCGCGTGGCGAAGAGGACGGGCAGGTGATCTACCCGCTCAAGCCCGGGGCGTCGAACGCCGGAATGGCCGGGGACGATTGACCCCCAGTCTGCCTTCTGCCTTCTGCCTTCTGCCTTCTGCCTTCTGCCTTCTGCCTTCTGCCTTCTGCCTTCTGCCTTCTGCCTTCTGCCTTCTGCCTTCTGCCTTCTGCCT
>NZ_JBHTFQ010000008.1:102530-238383 GCF_042666235.1 Halodurantibacterium daqingense
CCTTTGAGGTGCTGCCCTCCGCGGCAGCAGGTCAAGTCGTGCTGCCGGTCGACCGTCCCCGCCCGGGATGAGCCTGCAACTCCTGCTTTACTGATATGTTAGTATGCTATATCTCCCTCCCAGGTGGGGCGCGACCCCGTGGCCCCTTGGATGAGGCACAGATGCGACAGACATGGCGATGGTTCGGGCCGGCAGACCCGGTTTCGGTGGACACGATGCTTCAGGCAGGGGTGCAGGGCGTCGTCAGCGCGCTGCATCACGTTCCGACCGGCGCGGTCTGGACGCCCGAGGAAATCGCCCGCCGCCAGTCGGATATCGCGACGATGCGCGACGGCAGACCCTCGGGCCTGAAGTGGGAGGTGGTCGAAAGCCTGCCGGTCAGCGAGGCGATCAAGACCCAGACCGGCGACTGGCGCGAGCATGTCGCGGCTTGGAACCAATCGCTTCATCACCTGCACGCGGCCGGGCTGCGGGTGATCTGCTACAACTTCATGCCGGTGCTCGACTGGACGCGCACCGATCTGACCTGGGCGCGGCCCACCGGCGCCCGCTGCATGCGCTTTGACCTTGCCGATTTCGCGGCCTTCGACATCCATATCCTGGCCCGCCCCGGCGCCGCCGAAGATTTCCCCGAGGACCTGCGGGAAGAGGCGGCCCGCCGCTTTGCCGCGATGACCGACGCGGCGCGCGAGGCGCTGGCCGCCAATATCGTCTTCGGTCTGCCGGGCGCCGCCGAGCGGCTGACGACGGCCGATCTGCGCGACCTGCTCGCGACCTATGTGCCGGTGACGGATGCCGTGTTGCGGCGCAACTTCAACGACTTTCTGGAACAGGTGGCGCCCGTGGCGCAGGATCTGGGGATGCGGCTTTGCTGCCACCCGGATGACCCACCCTTCCCCCTGCTGGGCCTGCCGCGCATCATGTCGACCGAGGCGGATTATGCGGAACGTATGGCCGCCGTGGACCTGCCCGCGAACGGCATCACGCTCTGCTCCGGCTCGCTGGGGGCGCGGCATGACAACGACCTGCCGGGCATGATGCGCCGGCTGGGCGACCGGGTGCATTTCCTGCATCTGCGCAATGTGCGCCGCGACAGCGATACGATCCCGGCCTCGTTCTTCGAGGACGAACATCTGGGCGGGCAGACCGACATGGCCGCCCTGATCGCCACGATCCTCGAGGAAGAGGCCCGGCGCAAGGCTGCGGGCCGCGATGACTGGCAGATCCCGATGCGCCCCGATCACGGGCAGGACATCCTTGACGATATCGGCCGGGGCGGGCAGCCGGGCTATCCGGCGATCGGGCGGCTCAAGGGGCTGGCAGAGTTGCGCGGGGTCGAGCTGGGCCTGCGCCACGCGGGTTTCGGCGCATGACCCGGATCCTCTGCATCGGCGAGGCGATGGTCGAGCTTTCGGCCGAGGGCGATCTCTGGCGGCTCGGAATCGCGGGGGATACGCTGAACACGGCCTGGTATCTGCGCCGCCTGCTGGGGCCGCTGCATCGCGTGGGCTATCTGTCGCGTGTGGGGACGGGCGAGTTTTCCCGGCATGCCCGCCGCTTCATGGAGGAGGCCGGGATCGACACCACCCATCTGGCCGAGGACCCCGCGCGCGAGATCGGCCTTTACGCGATCACCCTGACCGAGGGCGAACGCAGCTTCAGCTATTGGCGCGACACATCCGCCGCCAAGCGGCTGGCGGACGACCCCGGCCTGCTGGCCGCGGCGCTGGCCGATTGCGATCTGGCCTATCTGTCGGGGATCACGCTGGCGATCCTGCCGCAGGCGGGGCGCGAGGCGCTGCTTGCGGCGCTGGCGGCGGCGCAGGATGCGGGCTGCACCATCGTCTTTGACCCGAACCTGCGGCCCCGGCTCTGGCCCGGGACGGATGTGATGTGCTCCGAGATCATGCGCATGGCCGCCCTCGCCGATCTGGTCCTGCCGAGCTTTGACGATGAGGCGGTGCATTTCGGCGATGCCGACGCGGCGGCCACCATCGCGCGCTATCTGGGCGCGGGGGCGGGGCATGTCGTGGTCAAGAACGGCGGCGGCCCGGTGGCCTTTGGCGGGCGCGACGGGGATGGGGTGGTGGACGCCCTGCCCCGCGACCGACCGGTGGACAGCACGGCGGCGGGCGACAGTTTCAATGCGGGCTACATCGCGGCGCGGCTGGACGGCCAGGCCCCGGTCGATGCGATCCGCGCGGCACACAGTCTCAGCCGCCGGGTCATCGCCCATCGCGGGGCGCTGGTGCCGGACGCGGTCTGAGGCGTCAGACAACCGCGCCGATCTGCCAGGGCAGGAACTCGTTATCGCCCAGCCCCAGCGCCTCGCTGCGCGTCGCCTCGCCCGAGGCGGTGCGCAGGATCAGATCGACGATCTCGCGCCCCTTTTCCTCCAGCGGCACGCCAGACAGCACGTCGCCGCAGTTCAGGTCCATGTCGTCGCGCATCGCCCGGAACAGCGCATCGTTGGTCGCAAGCTTGATCGTGGGCGCGGGTTTCGAGCCAAAGGCCGACCCCCGCCCGGTGGTGAAGACGATCAGCTGCGCACCCCCCGCGATCTGACCCGTGGCCGAAACGGGGTCATAGCCGGGCGTGTCCATGAAACTCAGCCCCGGCGCGGTGATCGGTTCCGCGTAATCCAGAACGGCGTTCAGCGGCGTGCCGCCGGCCTTGGCCACCGCGCCCAGCGATTTTTCAAGGATCGTGGTCAGGCCCCCGGCCTTGTTCCCCGGGCTCGGGTTGTTATCGAGCGAGGCGCCGTTCATCGCCGTGTAGCCTTCCCACCAGCGCAGACGTTCCAGCAGCTTTTCCGCGATCTCCGGGCGGGCGGCGCGTTCGATCAGCAGGCGTTCCGCGCCGTGGATTTCCGGCGTTTCCGACAGCACGACCGAGGCCCCCTGCGCCGCCAGCATGTCGCTTGCCACCCCCAGCGCGGGGTTTGCGGTGATCCCCGAAAACCCGTCCGAGCCGCCGCATTGCAACCCGATCCGCAGCGCGCTGACCGGGGCTGTGGCACGGCGGGCGGTGTTCACCTCGGGCAGCAACTGGCGGATGCGGGCCTTGATCGCCTCGATCGTCGCGCGCGTGCCGCCATTGTCCTGAATGGTAAGGCCGTGAAAGCGCGCCGCCGCGCCCAGTTCCTGCTTCATCCGGGCGATCTGCATCACCTCGCACCCCAGACCGACGAACAGCGCCGCGCCAACATTGGGGTGGCCCGCATGGCCCGTCAGCACCCGTTGCAACGCGCGGAACCCCGGCCCGCTATCGGCCATCCCGCAGCCGGTGCCATGGGCAAAGGCCACCACCCCGTCCACGTTCGGATAGGGGGCCAGCGCGCCCTCGGCCTGCAATTCCTGCGCCGCCATCCGGATCACGGTGGCGGAACAATTCACCGTCGCCACCAGCGCGATATAGTTGCGGGTGCCCACCTGTCCGCCCGCGCGGTGATAGCCCTGAAAATGCAGGGCGGGGCCGCGATGGCGCGCCAGCACCGCCTCGGCCGCCGCTAGCCCCGCGCCGGGTCGGGACGCGCGATCATGGTCCCCGAAGGCGAGGTTGTGGCTGTGCACATGTTCACCGGGGGCAATGTCTGCGGTCGCATAGCCGATGATCTGGCCGAATTTCACCACCGCCTCGCCCGCAGCGATTGCCCGGCGGGCGATCTTGTGCCCGGCGGGGGCCACGCCCCGTTCGGTCAGGATCGCCACGCTGTCGGCAGGGTCAAGGATCAGAGGCTCAGCCATGGGCGGCGACCCCGGCGCGTGCGCCGTCTGCAATCAGTCCCCGCAGCGCCCCGCTCAGATCGGCGGCAAAGCCCGCATCCTCGCGCAGCGCCTTCGGAAAGACCTCGGCCAGCGCCAGAAATCCCGCAACCGTTTCCGCCGGATCGTCCCGCCAGAGCGCAGCCAGACGGGGGGCGAGCGGGTCCTTGACCTCGATCGGCGCGCCTTTTTCATCCCGGCCCGAGACATAGCGCATCCATGCCGCCACAGCGAGCGTCAGCCCCGGCACGGGCCGCCCCGCCGCGCGGTTCTCGGCGATGGTGCCAAGGATGCGCTGCGGCAGCTTCTGGCTTCCGTCCATCGCGATCTGCCAGGTGCGGTGCCGGATCGCGGGGTTGGCAAAGCGTTCGGCCAGTGCACCGGCATAGGCGGCCAGATCCTCGCCCGGGGGCGGGGTCAGCGCGGGGATGATCTCGGCCCGCCACAGCCTTTGGGCAAAAGCCGCAAAGACCGGGTCGGCGACCGTATCGGCAATCGTCTCATGCCCGGCCAGATAGCCGAGATAGGCAAGGCTCGAATGGGCGCCGTTGAGCATCCGGAGCTTCATGTGTTCGTAGGGCGTCACATCGGCGACCAGCTGCACCCCCACCGCGCCCAGGTCGGGGCGGCCGGCGCAGAACCGGTCCTCGACCACCCATTGGCGGAAGGGTTCGTGCATCACCGGCGCCTCGTCCCGCGCGCCGGTCAGGGCCGCCAGCCGGTCGATATCGGCGGGCGTGGTCGCGGGCACGATCCGGTCCACCATGGTCGAGGGGAAGGCCCCCTGCCCCGCGATCCAGTCCGCAAGCCCCGGGTCGATCAGCCGCGCAAGGTCGAGCACGACCCCCTGCACCACATGGCCGTTTTCCGGCAGGTTGTCGCAGCAAAGGACGGTAAAGGGCGCAAGTCCCGCCGCCCGCCGCGCCTGCAACGCCCGCACCAGAAAGCCCGGCGCGGATTTCGGCAGCGGGTTTTGCAGATCATGGCGGATATCCGGATGATCGGCGTTCAGCCGGCCGGTCGAGGGTTCGTGGCAATATCCCTTTTCCGTCACCGTCAGGCTGACGATCCGCACACTTGGCGCGGCCATGGCATCAAGCACCGCCTGGGGGTCTTCGGGCGCGACCAGCACATCGCGCAGCACGGTCACGACCTGCGGGGTCTCGCCCTTCGGCCCCAGTTCCAGTGCCGTATAGGCCCAGCCCTGCGGGGCCAGCCGGTCGCGCGTGCCCGGCGATTGCAGCGACACGCCGATGATGCCCCAATCGCCGCCCGAGGCCGCCATCGCCTGCGCGACATAGATGGCGCCATGGGCCCGGAAAAACGCGCCAAGCCCCAGATGGACAATGCCGGCGGGCGCCGCGGACGGGGTGCGGTGCAACCTAGCGGGCAAGCCAGCCTCCATCGACATTGAGGATTGCGCCGTTGATGTAGTCGGAGGCCGGGGCGGCGAGGAACACGGCGGTCTGGGCGATGTCCTCGGGGCGGCCCCAGCGGCCGGCGGGGATGCGGTCGAGGATCGCCTTCGACCGCGCGGGATCGGCGCGCAGCGCCTCGGTGTTGTTCGTCTCGATATAGCCCGGCGCGATGGCGTTGACGTTGAGCCCGCGGGCCGCCCATTCATTCGCCATCAGCTTGGTCAGCCCCGCGACCCCGTGTTTCGACGCGGTATAGGACGGGACGCGGATGCCCCCCTGAAACGACAGGAGCGAGGCGATGTTGACGATCTTGCCCATGCCGCGCGGCAGGGCGGCACGCGCAAAGGCCTGACAGGTGAAGAACAGCGCCTTGAGGTTCGTGTCCATCACGTCGTCCCAGTCCGCCTCGGAGAAGTCGACCGCATCCTCGCGCCGGATGATGCCCGCATTGTTCACCAGAATGTCGATCCGTTCCGCGGCAAAGACGTCGCGCGCGGCCATCGGGTCCGCGAAGTCGAGCGTCAGGCTGCGGCCGGAGCCCATCATCGCAAGCGTCTCGTCGCAATCGCGCCGGCCGCTGGCGATCACCTCGGCCCCCGCCTGCGCCAGCGCCACCGCGATGGCCTGCCCGATGCCGGTATTCGCGCCGGTCACCAGCGCGGTGCGGCCCGCCAGCGAAAAGGGGCTCATCGCAGGTCCCCCGGCTGGATGAAGTCCATGTCGGTATAATCGACATTGTCGCCGGCCATCGCCCAGATGAAGGTATAGCCGCCGATCCCCGCGCCCGAATGGATCGACCAGGGCGGCGACAGCACCGCCTGCTCGTTGGCGACGAACAGGTGGCGTGTCTCCTGCGGTTCGCCCATCAGGTGCAGCACGCGGGCTTCCGGCGCCATGCCGTGGTAAAGATAGGCCTCCATCCGCCGGTCATGGACATGGGACGGGATCGTGTTCCAGACCGAGCCGTCCTCCAGCGTCGTGTAGCCCAGCACCAGCTGGCAGCTCTCCATCACCAGCGGGTGGATGAACTGCTTGATGGTGCGCTTGTTCGAGGTCTCGACCGCGCCCATCTCGACCTTCTTGGCCTCTTCGACCGTCACCAGCCGGTGGGGCAGCGCCCGGTGCGCGGGGGCCGAGGTGATGTAGAACCGCCCCTGCCCCGAAAACGTCACGGCGCCGGCGCCCATGCCGAGATAGAGCACGTCGCCCGTGCCCATGTCCCAGCCCTGCCCCGCGGCCTCGACCCGGCCGGGGGCGCCGATGTTCACGATCCCCATCTCGCGCCGGTCAAGGAAAGAGGGCGTCCTGGTCTCGGCGATCTGGTCGAGCACCAGCGCCGCGCCCTCCGGCACCGCGCCGCCCACCACGAACCGGTCGTAATGGGTATAGGTCAACCGGATCTCGCCCGCCGCAAACAGCCCCTCGACCAGGAAATGCCGGCGCAGCGTGGCCGTGTCCATGGCGCGGGCGTGGTCCGGGTGGATCGCGTGGCGGGTCTCAACATGCGTCATGGTCTGGTCCTTTCAGAGAAAATCGTCACGCCGCGGCGTGAAACTGTCGATCAGCACGCCCCCTTCAACGCAGGTGCAGCCATGTTCGGCGCCTGAGGGGATGACAAAGGCGTCGCCCGGCCCCACCTCGAAGTCCCGTCCCGCCACGGTGAAGCGATAGCGGCCCGATTGGACATAGGTCGATTGCACATGCGGGTGGCTGTGCAGCGCCCCCTGATCGCCCGCCTCAAAGGCAAAGCGGACGACCATCAGTTCGGGCGCATGGGCCAGAACGGTTCGGACAGGATCGGGCATCGGAAACCTCAGCGGAAAAGCGATGGCAGCCAGAGCGACAGCGCCGGCACATAGGTCACAAGCATCAGGGTCGCCACGGCGGCCCCATAGAACGGCCAGATCGTGCGCATCACCTGCCAGATGCTGATCCGCCCGACCGCGCAGCCGACGAACAGCACCGCGCCGACCGGCGGGGTGCAAAGCCCGATGCCGAGGTTCAGGATCAGGATCACCCCGAAATGGACCGGATCGACCCCGAAGGCCATTGCCACGGGCAGGAAGATCGGCGTCGTGATGACGATCAGCGGCGACATGTCCATGAAGGTGCCCAGAACCAGAAGCATCACGTTCATGAGCAGCAGGATGACGATCGGGTTCGACGACACGTTCTGCAACATCTCGACCAGTTGCGCCGGCACCCGCATATAGGCCAGAAGCCAGCCGAAACAGGCGGCGCAGCCGATCACCAGCAGGACCATCGCCGTGGTGCGGACGGCACCCTTGGTCGCCTCGACGAATTCGGACCACGGCAGGCTGCGATAGACCAGCGCGGTGATCGCCAGCGCATAGACCAGCGCGATATTGCTGCTTTCCGACGCGGTAAAGATGCCCGACCGCACACCGCCGAAGATGATCGCGATCAGGATCAGCCCGGGCAGCGCCGAGACGAAGAGGATGCCGAGCATCCGCAGCCCCGGGAACGGCTCGGTCGGGTAGCCCTTCTTGCGCGCGACCCACCAGGCCGCGGCCATCAGCATCAGCGCCAGCAAAAGCCCCGGGATGATGCCCGCGGTGAACAGATCGGCGATCGAGAGCCGCCCGCCCGCCGCGATGGAATAGATGATCATGTTGTGGCTGGGCGGGATCATCAGCGCGATGATCGAGCTGACCACCGTGATGTTGACCGCATAGTCGACGTCATAGCCCTTGGCCTTCATCTGCGGCACCATCAGGCCGCCGACCGCGCTCGCATCCGCGGCGGCCGAGCCAGACACACCGCCGAACATCAGGCTTGCGGTGATGTTCACCTGGCCCAGACCCCCGCGCATATGCCCGACCAGCGCGCCGGCCAGCGCCACCAGCCTTCGGGCGATGTCACCCCGCACCATCAGGTCGCCCGCATAGATGAAGAACGGGATCGCCATCAGCGCAAAGACCGAGATGCCGGAATTCAGCCGCTGGAACACGACGACCGGCGGCAGGCCCAGATAGAGCACCGTGAAAAAGCTTGCCGCGCCGAGGCAAAAGGCAACCGGCGTGCCGATCAGCAGAAGTCCGGCAAAGCTGCCGAAGAGAATCCAGTATTCCATCGCCCTTACTCTTTCCGGCCATCCAGCATGGCCTCGGCCCGGCCCTCGGCGGCGCTGCCATCGGGCAGGCCGTCCGCCGCGTCATCCATGTCGCCAAAGCGTCGCGTCTTCAGCCCCGCCGCCCGGCGCAGGATTCGTTCGAGCGAAAAGAGAACCAGCAGCACGCCCCCGCCGATCAGCGGCGCGAAATCCCACAGGCGCGAAATTCCCAGCCCCGGCACGACGCCGGTCGAGGCCCGCGCAGCCAGTTGCCAGCCGAACCAGACCATCCCCACCGCAAAGGCGGTGACGACGATATCCGACAGGGTGTGGAACCACGCGCGCCAGCGATCCGGCACCAGCATCAGGCCCACGTCGAACGAGAGGTGATAGCCCTCCTTGACGCCCACAGCCGCGCCGATGAAGATGAACCAGCCCATCAGCATCACCGCCGCCGGTTCCGCCCAGAAGAGGCTGAACCCCAGCAGATAGCGCGCGACCACCTGCGCAAAGACAACGGCGCTCATCAGGACAAGGCCGGCGCCGGCCAGCCAGAGCCCCGCCTGTGCGACGGCCCCGGTCAGGCGGGCCACTCCGATCAAGGCATCGCGCATCGCGATCTCCACAGGAAAGATCCCCAAGAGGAAAAGGAAGGGGCCGCCACGCGACGGCCCGCCCCGGTCATTCGGTCGCGCGGATACGCTCGACCAGATCCTGCGCCTCGGGCGAGGTTGCGTATTTCTCGTAGACCGGCGCCATGGCGTCGATGAACGGCTGCTTGTCGATGTCGCGCACGATCTCGGCGCCCGCCGCGATGACACGCTCTTCCGAGGCGGCCTCGGCCTCGGCCCAGAGCTGGCGCTGCGTGGCCGATGAATTGCGCGCCGCCTCGCGGACGATCTCCTGATCCTCGGGCGAGAGGCGGTCCCAGGTCGCCTTGGACATCGCGACAAGTTCCGGCACCATCAGGTGTTCGTCCAGCGTGAAGTAGCGCGCCACCTCGGCATGGCCGGAGCTGTCATAGCTGGGGAAGTTGTTTTCCGCCCCGTCGATCACGCCGGTCTGGATCGCGGAATAGACCTCGCCATAGGGCATCGGCGTCGCGGTCGCGCCCAGTGCTGCCATCATGTCCACGAACACGTCGTTCTGGATCACGCGAATCTTCATGCCCGCCAGATCTTCCATCGCGTTGATCGGGCGCTGAGAGTTGTAGAAGCTGCGCGCGCCGCCATCGTAATAGGCCAGCACCACCAGATCGCGTTCCTCGAAGGCCGCGCCGATTTCCTCGCCGATCGGGCCGTCCATCACCGCATGCATGTGATCGACGTTGCGGAACAGATAGGGCAAGGAGAAGGTCCGCGTCACCGGCACGATGTCGTTGAAGGTCCCGAAGGAGGCGCGCACCATGTCGATCACGCCGAACTGGGTCTGCTCGATCGTGTCGCGTTCCTGGCCCAGCTGCGCCGAGGGGAAGACCTCGATGCAGATGCGGCCCTCGGTCCGGTCCAGGATCTCGGCGGCCATGGCCTTGACGCCCTCGACGGTCGGATAGCCGTCGGGATGCGTGTCCGAGGACCGCAGCGTGATCTCGCAGGCGGCCGCAAAGCTCGCCGAGGCCAGCAGTGCCGCCACGGTTGTTGTCAGTAGTTTCATCTTTTCCTCCCTCATGTGATCTTCCGTTCAGAAGTTCAGAGCCTGTAGGCCCGCCTGGCGAGCCCGTAGGTCAATTCATGCGCAAGTTCGGGCGCCTCATCCTCGGCCAGCCGGCCGGTCGCGACCAGCGTCGCAAGATAGGCGCAGTCCACCCGCCGGGCGACGTCGTGCCGCGCGGGGATCGAGCAGAAGGCCCGCGTGTCGTCGTTGAAGCCAACGGTGTTGTAGAACCCCGCCGTTTCGGTCGTCATCTCGCGGAAGCGGCGCATCCCCTCGGCGCTGTCATGGAACCACCATGCGGGGCCAAGTCGAAGGCACGGATAAACCCCGGCCAAAGGCGCCAGTTCGCGCGCATAGGCGGATTCGTCCAGCGTGAACAGGATCACCGTCAGGCGCGGGTCCATGCCCACCGCGTTCAGAAGCGGGCGCAGCGCCGCGACATAATCGGTGCGGCCGGGGATGTCGAAGCCCTTGTCGCGCCCGAACATTGCCAGCACCTGATCGGAATGGTTGCGGCGCGACCCCGGATGGATCTGCATGACCAGGCCGTCTTCCAGGCTCATCCGCGCCATTTCGGTCAGCATATGACCGCGGAAGGCGTCGGCTTCCCCGGGCGAGCATTCGCCGCGCAGGGCCTTGGCGAACAGCGCCGCCGCCTGATCCTGCGGCAGGTCCTCGGTCCGGGCCGTCGCATGGCCATGGTCGCTCGATGTCGCGCCATGCTCGATGAAAAAGGCCCGCCGCGCCCGGTGCGCATCCAGATAGCCGCCCCAGGTCGCTGTGTCGAAGCCCGTCTGCTGCCCCATCAGCGCCACGTTTTCGGCGAATCCCGCGATTTCCGGGTCGATCACGCCATCGGGGCGATAGGCGGTGATGACCCTGCCCTGCCAGCCGCTTTCCCGGATCATCCGGTGCCAGCGCAGATCGTCCGTCGCGGCCTCGGTCGTGGCGATCGCCTCGATGTTGAACCGCTCGAACAAAGCGCGGGGGCGAAATTCGGGGCGCTGCAGGCAATCGGCGATGTGGTCGTAATAATGATCGGCGGTGTCAGAAGAAAGACGGCGGTCCAGCCCGAACACGTTTTCAAAGCTGTAGTCGAGCCACAGCCGCGACGGAGTGCCCCGGAACAGGTGGTAGTTTTCCGCGAAACGCCGCCAGATCTTGCGCCCGTCGGTTTCGGTGGGGCCGCCATCGGCGCGCGGCACGCCCAGATCGGTCAGCGCGATGCCCTGGGAACAGAGCATGCGGAAGACATAGTGATCCGGCGTCACGAAAAGCTGGGCGGGGTCGGGAAAGGGCTGATCCTCGGCGAACCAGCGCGGATCGGTATGGCCATGCGGGCTGAGGATCGGCAGGTCGCGAATCCCGTCGTAAAGCGCGCGCGCCAGATCCCGGGCGCGGCCTTCCAACGGAAAAAGACGGTCTTGCGACAACAAAGTCATGTAGGATCGTCCCGGTCTTGCCATCTATCTGGCCGACTAATATGCTAGATTACAAGTTGGGTCAATCCGGAGTTCACCATGCCTGTGACGACACCTCACGCCCTGCCGGCCCTTGCCGAAATGCGGCCCCGCACGGTTACGGACCAGATCTTCGACCTGCTTTACCAGCGCGTCATCGACCTGTCGCTGCCGCCCGGCACCCGCCTGTCCGAGGCCGAGGTGGCAGCCCAGACCGGCGTGTCGCGCCAGCCGGTGCGCGATGCGTTCTTCCGGCTCTCGCAACTGGGCTTCATCCTGATCCGGCCGCAGCGCGCGACCACGGTCACGCCGATTTCCGAACAGGCGGTCACACAGGCCTATTTCATCCGCGCCGCACTTGAGGAATCGGTGATGCGCGAGGCTGCGCGCATCCTGACGCCCGAAGATCACGACCGGCTGGAAACCCTGATCGAGGAACAGCGCGTCACACTGGAAGCCGGCGATCACCAGCAGTTCCATGCACTCGATGACCGTTTCCACCGCGACATCTGCACGATGGCGGGGCTGGAATTCGTCTGGACGCTCGTCAAGGAAAACAAGGGGCATATGGACCGAGCCCGGTTCCTGTCGCTGTCCTTCGGCGCGCCCAGGGTGATCGAGGAACACCGCCAGATTCTCGACGCCCTGCGCCGCAGGGATGCCGAGGCGGCGGCGGCGGCCCTCCGGCTGCACCTGAGCCAGATCCAGTCGATCATCGACCGGCTGAAAAAGGACCGGCCCGAAATGTTCGAGACCGCCGCCGACATTCCCTGACAGCCCCGGACGCGGGCATCGCAAGGCTAAAGCTGCGACCGCGCGATCGGACCTGAAACCTGGACGCGGCGACAAGGCTGCGCCACGGCCCATCGGCAACACATCCCGCACCAGCCCGCCGAGGATCTCACAGCGATGGCGTTCAGGCGCATGGCCCGGCGCCGCCACGGGATTGAGGCGGATCATCAGCCAGATCGCGGCTATATAAAGCACTGCAAGTACCAGCCCCGGCACCGGCCCTGCGTTCAGAAGCGATCTGACCTCGATGTCCGCCAGCCCACCCCAGCAGCACCGCCAGAGAGGCGGGCGGAATGATCATCGCCAGGCCTCCGGTCGCGATGATCGGCCCGATGATGATGATGTATTTCTTGTAGCCGCGCTTGATCATGTCGGGCGTCGGCGTCGTCCCCGATGGACGATGCGAGAGCGTGGCAAAGATCGTGCCGCCGCCCACTGTCGGATAGGCCAGCCGCCGGCGAATGCCGCCAAAGCACTTGTCCGGCGCGTCGAACACCCCCGGCGCCAGCCCCGAATGGAACAGCAGCGCGCCCACGATCAGAAACGGCGGCACTGGCGTCAGGGTGACGGTGGTGACCGCCGCGGTTGCACGGCGCAACTGCTCGCTCCCCGCCAGGCGGCCCATCAGCGTCATGACGCCGGGGTCACAGGAGAACCCGTGTGACTTTCCGCTTGGAGGGGCAGGGAACGCTGGCAGCCAAGCGCTGTTATCGCGCAAACTGGGCCAACGTTGATTGCAAAGGCGCCAGATCATGCCTTTTGCAGCCAGCGACGCGCAGGTCGGAACGCATCGCGCGGCCGGGGCTCTTGCGATCTGAAGAACTGAATCGGCGGCCGGCGCAAGGTTGCGATGTGACCGGCGCCGAGAGGCCACCAGACGACAGGCATTGTGCCGGGCTTCGGGAACGAATGCTTTCCACAAGGTCTGCGGCATGATCGCAAGCGGCGGCTGCGCCGCACCCATATGCTCCGCCGCTCTGATGACCGCCCCTCGACGCAAGATGAGTGGACCAAGCCGCGTTCCAGGGTGTTGGCAAGCACCCCGGTCTGGCCGCCTCTGCGGCGGGTCTCGCCGCGCGTTTCGGGCGGGTCAGTTCACCCGCAGATTGCGCCGGGCGGTCTCGCGCGCCAGGATCTCGCGGGCGGGATGCCCGGCAATGGGCACGTTCAGATCCGCCGATATCTCGCCCGCCGCGATCAAGGCGTGGTAGCGGTTGCAGCAGACCCGCAGGAACGACGTGAAATTGCCCAGGTCATGGTCGGCATCCATGGCCTCGTGCCAGAGCCTCGTTATCAGCTGCGCGACGGTCATGCCGTCGCGGGCGCCGATCTCGGTCAGCGTGGCCCAGAAGTGGTTCTCGATCCGGATCGAGGTGACCACGCCGTCGATGCGCAGCGAATGGGTGCGGCTTTGCCACTGCTCCGCATCGGCCTTGATGAACAACTCACACATCGCGAACCCCTGCCCTTGCTGTCAGAGAAGCGCCATGAACTGCTTCAGCCAGGCCGGATGCGCGGGCCAGGCGGGCGCCGTCACCAGATTGCCATCGGTCACCGCCTCTGTCACCGGAATATCGGCAAAGGTGCCGCCCGATGCGGCAACTTCATAGGCGCAGGCCGGATAGGCCGAGCAGGTCCGCCCCTTCAGCACCCCCGCGGCAGCCAGAAGCTGCGCCCCATGGCAGATCGCCGCAACCGGCTTGCCCGCCTCGAAGAAATGCCGGACCTTTTCCAGAACCTCGCTGTTCATCCGCAGATATTCCGGCGCTCGCCCACCCGGGACCACCAGCGCGTCATATCCTGCGGGATCGGTGCTGTCGAAATCGGCGTTCAGCGCGAAATTGTGTCCGGGCTTTTCGGAATAGGTCTGGTCGCCCTCGAAGTCATGGATGGCCGTCTTGACCGTGTCTCCGGCCCGCTTTCCGGGACAGACGGCATCGACGCTGTGCCCGCAGGCAAGAAGCGTCTGGAACGGAACCATTGTTTCATAGTCCTCGGTGAAATCGCCGGTAATCATCAGGATCTTTGCCATCTCGCATCCTCCCCTTGCTGACGGAAATCCAGTTTACGACAGGGCGCGCGCCGGCGGGTGTTAACCGGATACTACAAGGGGTGACGCGCTGGCGGCGGCGCTCAAGGCACCCTGGAACGAGAAGAGATGAGCACCTTCGGCGATGATCTGATCCGGCAATGACCGAAGCCCTTGTCCATGCGCAGGGCGACGGCCCCGCCATTGTCCATGCCCCCATTGCCGCCCCCTGCGGCCCAATCCCCCGCAACAAGCTGCTCGCCGACTACCTGGATGACCGGCTGGGCGGCCGCGTGACCCTGACGATCCTGATGATCATCCTCGGCCAGCGGATCGGCTGGACATCACGGCGGCCAGTGCCCCGCCTATGGAAAAATCGATTATCAAGCGCGATGAACTGGCCCCCGTTTCGACCGGACACTTGTGGATCGACGCGGCGGGATCTGCTCGGGTTAAGCCGCTAATGGATTGCTGCGGCGGGTGTCTGCATGTCCAGCGACTGATGCGGGCGTCGGGTGTTGTAGAAGCTGACCCAGTTGTCCATGGCCCGTGTCGCGTGCTGGATGCCGTCGAAACGCTGACGGTGGATGCGCTGCTCCTTCAGCGTCCGGATCAAGCGCTCGATCATGCCGTTCTGTTGCGGGCAGTGCGGCGTGATGAACTCCTGTTTCAGCCCATAGCTGCGCGGCAGCACCGTGGATTTGCGACTGGTAAAGACCAAGCCGTTGCCGGGTCTCGGAAGAAACTCCTGGTAAACACGACCGAGCGCGCCGACCCGGTTGATCAACGCGTGCTCCAGCGCGCTGGCGGCCGTCGTGGCCTTGCCGGAGCGCGGCAGGTGCCAGCCCGGAAGCGCGCGGGTGTGACAGTCGATGACCAGGGCCAGTGTGGTCCAGCCATCGCGACCCGCCCAGACCAGGCACAGGCCGGTCGACCAGCATTCGTTTGGCGCAGCGGCAACCGATGGCACGGCTTCGATGCGGAGACGCATGCCGACCGGGCGCTTGCGCACCTGCCAGCCCTTGATCTGGAAGATCCTCTGCGCCGTGTTCTTGTTGAAGCCCAGAAGCCACGCCACAGTGGAGTAGCCAAAGGATGGCTCCTTCTCGATCATCGCCTTGATCGGCTCGGCGAAGCGCGGATCGACCTTCGGCGCGGCCTTGGTCGGCTTGCAGCAGACCGTCCGCCGCGGCACGCCGAACCGGGCCCAGAGCTTGGCCAAGGGCACCATGGCCCCCTCCGCCAGCAGCTTTTGTTGGGGACGCAGCTCCAGCATGGCTTCGCCGCAGGCCTCCTGCAGATCCTTTGGCTGCTTCTCGTATTGCTCGCGAATATCGAGCGGATTGGCCCGAAGCGAGTTCTCCACCCCCGCTTCGCGCCCTCGACCCAACCCTCGATCCCGGAGGGCGGAAGGTCAAACGAACGACTCGCCTCGGCCACCGTTGGCTTGCCCTGGATGATCTCGATCACCAGCGCCGTTTCCGCTTCGCCGTCCACCGGTTGGATGCTCTCGTCCATCGCCAAACGCATCGCTACGGTCTCCCTCGTAGCATGAGCAGATCTTCACTGGGGCGATACATTCGGGCGGCGCCAGTCCAGCCCGGCAAACAGCGCCTCGAACTGGGCATGGACAGGGCAGGACAGGACTCATCGACTGATCCGCGCCCGATTGCCCCCTCGCGCGGCCGGTCCTCCCGCGCAACGTGATCAGCACGCCGCCGTCCAGAATGTCGCTCCAGCCGCCAGCATCCATGGTGTCATCCTTGTGCCGGTCAAGGCTGACAATCTCTGATCGGCGCAAGCCGCGCATGTCATGGAGCAGGATGGCGACCAGCGCGCGGATGTCGGCCACGTATCAGATGAGGGTGAGAGAGGAGATTCCATCCCAAACCGCCACGCAAAGACATGGAAAACACATGACGGACGCCCCCCTACGGCCAGTCAGCGTAGGATTGCCGCACGCGAGGGCCCTGTTTGTCTCCGGCGCTGCGGGTCTGGCGGCGCCACGCGCCGGGGGGGATGCCGCGCAGGGATTTGAAGAAGCTGCTGAAATGCGCGGCCGAGCGGAAGCCCAGAAACTCGGCGATCTGGTCCAGTGTCATGGACGAGCGTTCCAGCAATACCTGCGCCTCATATCCCAACCTTTCATGGATCAACCGCAACGGCGGTTTGCCCAGGGTGCGCTGACAGATATCGTGCAGGCGATCGGTGGACGTGTTCAGCGCATCGGCATAGCGTGCGACGGTCCAGCGGTCGCGGAAATGGGTCTCCAATGTCTGGCGGAACTGCTGCAGGATAAGCGAGGTGCTGGCCTTCGCTTGTCGTAGATCGTCAGGCCGTGCGGCATGACGCCAGAGCATGACCAGCATCACGCGCACCTGAGCCTCGATCACGGTGGCAGAGCCGGGCGCATTGCCTGCCGCTTCGCGCAGGATCAGATCGAAACAGGCGGCGAAATCGCGGTGCAGGGCGGTGCGTTCCTCAAATTGCAGATGGATGGCCCGGGAAGCCAGAACGCGAAGGTCTGCCGCCTCGGGCTTGACCCCGATCGCATTGGCCAGCGCGGTTTCGCCCATCACCAGATGCCCACCCACTGTGCCCGCCTTGGCGCGTATCCGCTGGCTGCGGTCCCAGGGCAGCCACAACAAGGCCGGTCCAGTGACAGGGGTCGATCCATTCTCGCGGGTGATTACCGCCTGCCCGCTGTCCAGCAGGATCACCCACCAGCTGCGGACATGCAGATCCACCAAGCCGCCCAGCACCCTGTCCTGTAGCCCGCACTGGATCACCTCGGCGTGGAAAGGCACAGGCTCGGGCCCCATTTTCGACAGGGGTTGCGGCGTTCTTGCGGGGACCTTGATCTGTGCGGGGCTCATTTCACCAGTTATTCATAATTCTATCCCAAAAATCTACATTTTTATAAATTCAGTGGCTGTTACACCTAAGGACAATAGGAGAAGAGGCAGACGCGCCCTATTCAGCCGGGGAGGGCTGTGCGCGTCGGATGCCCTTGGGGAGGAACGGATTTTGGACGCGGAACGGGTCTTTGACAGACCGTCCGGCGCGGCAGCCTTTGGGCTGGTGGACGCCGGACAGAATGCGGCAGAGGCGGCGGCGAATGCTGCAGCGGCTGCATTCTGGAACTGGTCCGCGTGTCCCGCCGCAGAGCGCGCTTCGCATTTGTCGCGCATGGCCGAAGCGCTGGATGCGAACCGTCCGCAACTGGTTGATCTGGCTGCGCAAGAGGTCGGGGCCGCCCCTGCCTGGACCCAGTTCAATATCGACATCGCCTTGCGGATCCTGCGGCATGCCGCGACCTTGCCTGCCTTGCTGGCGGATCGTGAGGTGGCGGCGACTGATGGCGGATGTGCCTCGATCCTGCGACGGCAGGCTGTGGGCGTTGTTCTGGGCATAGCGCCGTGGAACGCGCCGGTGACGCTGGCGGTACGGGCCATTGCGACGCCTTTGGCCTGCGGCAATACCGTTGTGCTGAAAGGGTCCGAGCATTGCCCCCGCACGCACAGGGCGGTGATCGACATCCTGAACGCGTCCGGTCTGCCGGCAGGTGTTGCCAATGTCGTGACCGCCCTGCCCGAACAGTCGGAACTGGTGGTCAACCGCCTGATCGCGCATCCGGCTGTGCGGCGGGTGAACTTTACCGGCTCAACCCGTGTCGGGCGGCAAGTGGCTGTGACAGCGGCGCAGCACCTCAAACGTTGCGTGCTGGAACTGAGCGGCAAGGCTGCATTGATCGTGTTGGAGGATGCCGATCTGGATGCCGCTGTCGAGGCCGCAGCGCATGGGGCATTCTTCAATCAGGGCCAGATCTGCATGTCGACCGAGCGGATTATTCTTCTGGACGGGATTGCGGATGAATTTGTTGCAAGGCTGGTGACGCGCACACGAGAGCTGCGCGCCGCCGATCCACGCCGCGAAACAGCACAATTGGGCACATTGATCCATGCGGCAGCCGCCGAAAGGGTGGCCGCATTGATCCGTGACGCGCAAGATAAAGGCGCGGAGCTGCTGGTTGGCGGGCATGTCGAGGGGGCCGTGATGCAGCCCGCCGTTGTGGATCACGTGGCCTCCAACATGGCGATTTATCACGAGGAAAGCTTTGGCCCTGTCGCGTCCATCCTGCGGGTGCGCGACGAGGAGGAGGCGCTGTCGATTGCGAACGACACCGCATACGGCCTTGCCTCGGCCATCTTCAGCCGGAACCGTGACCGCGCGCTTGCCTTGGCCGCAAGACTGGAAACGGGGATCTGCCACATCAACGGATCTACTGTCTATGATGATGCGGCCATGCCTTTTGGCGGGATGAAAGCCAGCGGCTATGGCCGTTTCGGGGGCCAGACCGCCTTGGACGAATTTACCGAATTGCGCTGGATCGCCCTGCATCCCGAGGGCAAGCGCCATCCTTTATGAACAGATGCCGGCAAGAGACACGATTAGCCGACGCATACCCGACACACCTTGGAGGAGGATTACCATGAAACGCAGGACTGCCCTGAAATTTGCAGCCGCCCTTGCGCTGACGACCAGCCTTGCCACGGGCGCTGTCAGCGCCGAGACCATCAGGATCGGCGCCGCCGCGCCCAAGACCGGCCCGCTGGCCGGCGGTGCCGCTGTCAGCCAATGGCCCAACGTGACCCTTTGGGCCGCGCAGGTGAACGAGCGTGGCGGGATCAATGTGGGCGGTACGATGATGCCCGTCGAGATCATCGAATATGACGACCAGACCAACCCGGGCGAGACCATCAAGGCGATCCAGCGTCTGGCCACGCAGGACCAGGTGCATTTCATCGTCTCGCCCTATGGGACGGGTCTTGTGGTGGCGGCGGCCCCGATTTTTGCGCGCTACGGCTATCCGCTGATTGCCGTGTCGGCCATCACCGACCAGCAGCCCGCCTTGTCCAAGCAGTTTCCGGACATGTTCTTCACGCTGGGCACCACATCGGCCCTGGCCGAGGATACGGTGAAGATACTGACCGACATGCGCGACGCGGGCCAACTGGGCAACAAGATCGCGATGGTCAATGTGGCCGATGCTTTCGGGATCGAACTGGCAGGGGTCGCGCGCGACAGGTTCACCGAAGCGGGCTTTGATATTGTCTATGACACCTCGTATCCGCTGGGCACGCAAGATCTGTCGCCGGTGATGAAAGGCGCGAAAGCGGCGGCACCGGATGCTTTCGTGGCATGGTCCTATCCGCCGGACACATTCGCGCTGACCGAACAGGCGATCATCGAGGATCTGCAGGTGCAGGCGTTCTATACCGCAGTCGCCACGCCCTTTCCGGCCTTCGGTGCGCGTTTCGGCACGGCAGCCAACGGCGTGATGGGGCCGGGTGGCGTGAATGTGGACGATGCGAGGTTTCAGGACTACGCCACCGCACATGAGGCCGTGACAGGCGTAAAGCCGGATTTCTGGGCGTCCGCGACCACCTATGCCTCGCTCGAGATCCTTGAGCAGGCGATCGAGGCGGTCGGGTTGGACCGCAAGGCCGTGGCCGACCATCTGCGGACGGGAACATTCGATACCGTGCTGGGGCCGATCAGCTTTGACGAGAACAATAACAATCAGGCCTTCTGGACCGTGGGCCAGTGGCAGGACGGTGTGTTCAGGGGCGTGGCCTCGCGCAACCGCGACGGGGCCGTGCCTGTGATCCTCAAGGATGGTTGGCAGTAGCCTTTGAAACAGGGGCTCCGGCAAGACCGGGGCACCCCGCCGGGCGATGCAGGACGCAGGAACGGAACGCGGATGGATATTCTGATCACAGGGCTTTTGCTGGGTGGCACCTATGCACTGATCGCGATGGGGCTGAACCTGCAATACGGGGTGGCCCGCATCATGAACCTTGCCAATGGCGAGATGCTGGTGGCGGGCGGTTTCGCGGCCTTCTGGATGTATACGGCCGGTCAGATCAGCCCCTTTCTGACGATCTTTCTTCTGGCCCCGCTGACATTCGTGCTGAACTGGCTGATCTACCGGATCATGCTGCAACCGCTGGTCAAACGCGCCAAATCACGCGGCCAGCTGGAGACGGACAGCATTCTTGCAACCTTCGGCTTGTCCTTTGTGATGGTGGGGCTGATGCTGTCGGTCTTCGGGGGCGACTATTTCAACTATTCCTATCTGGCACGGCCTATCGTGATTGCGGGCGATACATTCGCGTTGAACCGTGTTGCATCGTTTCTGGCCGCTGTCGTGATCTGTGGCGCGCTTTATCTGTGGTTGAGCCACAGCCGTGCGGGCCTGTCGATCCGCGCGATTGCCGTGGCCCCCGACAGCGCCCGCCTTGTGGGGATCAACGTGGCCCATCTGGCGGCCTTGGCCTTTGGTCTGGGCGGCGCGGTGACGGCTGTTGGCGGTGCGCTGCTGTCGACCTATCTGACGCTGGATGCCTCGACCGGTGTGATCTTTACGCTGAAGGCGCTGATCATCGTGATCATGGGCGGTGTGGGCGACGTGCGCGGCACGATCATCGCGGCATTGCTTCTGGGGATTGTTGAAACGCTTGTCGCAACCCTGCTTGATCCCGGTCTGACGCTGGCTGCGGCCTATTTGCTGTTCATCCTGATCCTGCTGTTCCGCCCGCAAGGCCTGTTCGGAAAGAAACCAACATGACCGGCGCCGATATCCGTAATCTCATTCTGTCCGCTGCCGCCCTTGGCATTTGCGCGCTGTTGCCGCTGTCCGGCTCCGGCTACTGGCTGTCCATCGGGGTGACCATCGCGATGTTCACCGTGCTTGCGACAAGCTGGGCGCTGTTTTCGGGGCCGACGCATTACATCTCGCTGGCTACGGCGGCGTTTTTCGGGGTGGGAACCTATGTCACGGGCCTGGGGTTCGAAACGCTGCCGTTCTGGTTGCTGATCGGGATAGCGGGGGTGATTGGCGCTGTGCTTGCGGCGCTTGTCGGTCTGGCGACGCTGCGTCTGTCGGGGGTTTATTTCGTGATCTTCACCCTTGGTCTGGCCGAGCTTGTGCGGCAGGTGATCACGTGGTTCCAGAACCGGTCAGGCCAGAAGGGGCTGTATGTGCTGACCGATATCACCGAGGCAGGCATCTACTGGATGCTGCTGTCTCTGGCGACGGCGGTATTTCTGGCCGGCTGGCTGATCGGACGCTCGCGCCTTGGCTTTGCGCTCCGGATCATCGGGGATGACGAAATCGTAGCTGTGCATTCCGGCATCAATTCGGCGCTGTCCAAGGTGCTGTTGTTCATGGTGCCGGGGTCGGTTGCGGCGATGACAGGCGCGATCCTTGCACCGCGCTATGTCTATATCGAACCGAGCCTTGCCTTCGCGCCGATGCTGTCCTTTCAGGTTGTCATCATGGCGCTGCTGGGGGGAGCGGGCCGTTTGTGGGGACCGTTGGTCGGGGTCATCCCTTTCACCCTGTTATGGGAATCGATTTCGTCCAGCTTTCCGCAGCAGACCACGCTGCTGCTGGGGATGGCCTTCCTGGTCATTGTCTACGCGCTGCCACGCGGTTTTGTGGGGCTTCTGGATGATCTGCGCGAACGGACCCACGCCAGAATGACCGAGGGCGTGGCATGACCAGCACAGTTCTTTCCCTGCGCGGTGTCACCAAGCGGTTCGGCGGTCTGGTTGCCGTGAACGCGATGGATTTCGACGTGACCGAACATCAGGTCATGGGCCTGATCGGGCCGAACGGGTCGGGAAAATCGACCACGCTCAACCTGATTTCGGGCGCTCTCAAGGTGTCGGGGGGCGAGATTTCGCTGCGCGGGTCGCCCATCACCGCCTTGCCCGCCGAACAAATCAACCGGCGCGGTATTGCGCGCACCTTCCAGCTTGTGCGCCTGCTGCCGTCTATGTCGGTGCTGGAGAACGTGGTCGCGGGGGCCGTGTTTGGCCACAGGCGGCGTTGGGGCCACGAGGCGCGCAGCCGTGCGGAAACCCTGCTGACCCGCGTAGGGATGGAGGGCAAGGGCCATCTGCGTGTGGGGCAACTGACCTATATCGACACGAAACGGGTGGAGCTGGCCCGCGTTCTGGCCGGCGACCCCAAGCTATTGCTGTTGGATGAATGGCTGGCGGGCCTGAACCCCAGCGAATTGCAGATCGGGATTTCGCTGATCAAATCGCTGCGCGACGAGGGGCGCACGATCATCCTGGTGGAACATGTCATGGATGCGATCCGGTCGCTTTGCGATACTTGCGTGGTCATGGCCTCGGGCACGAAAATCGCCCAGGGCACGCCGCAGCAGGTGCTTTCAGATCCGGATGTGATCCGCGCTTACCTGGGGGATGACGATGTCTAGAACCGGAGGTCTTGAGGTCCGCAACCTGTCTGTCAGCTATGGCAAGCACCGCGCGTTGGAGGATGTGTCGATCACCATCCGCCCCGGCGAGATCGTGGTGATCCTTGGCGCGAACGGGGCCGGAAAGTCGACCTTGCTGAAGGCGGTCAGCGGCATCTGCGAGGGCAAGGTCACAGGCTCCGTCTTGCTGGAGAATGCGGAACTGACAGGCCTGCCCGCGAACCGCATCCTTGATCAGGGTATCGCCCTGGTGCCGGAGGGGCGCGGCGTGTTCGGTGATCTCACGGTGCGCGAGAACCTGACACTGGGCGCCTATGCCGCCCGTGCCCGCGATGATCAGGCCGCAAATCTGGCGCGCGTGCATGAGCTGTTTCCCAAGCTGATCGAGCGCCAGGGGCAGGTCGTGCGGACGATGTCCGGGGGCGAGCAGCAGATGGTCGCCATCGGGCGCGCCATGATGTCAAACCCGCAAATCCTCGCGCTGGACGAGCCGTCACTGGGCTTGTCGCCGCTGCTGTGCAAGGAACTGTTCCAGAACCTGAGAAAGGTGCGGGACATCGGGATCGGCATCCTGCTGGTAGAGCAGAATGCCAAGCAAAGCCTCGCGATTGCGGACCGTGGCTATCTTCTTGAAAACGCCCATATCGTGCATGAGGACAGCGCCAAAGCCTTGATCAGCGATCCTGCGGTGCAGGCGGCCTATCTGGGTGCGGCTGGCGGTGCGGCAGCCCCGCATACATATGATGCCGCACCAGAGGCCCCGGCCATGGATGCACCAGTTGCGCCGCAGGCAGGCTTTACCGTCAGGCCGCGCGCCTCGCAGACCGTGTCGGCGGATGCGGTGTTGGGCCGGTCTGTTGCCGATCTGGTGGCGCAGGCCAGCCAGCGCCAGCAGAAGGCGGTCAGCGATAAACGCAACGCCCCCGCGGCCACCAGCCTATCGGCGCAGAAAGACCGCCTTGCCGCAACGCTTGCGGATATCGAGCGTGCCGCCCAATCCGCACGCCGCCCCCGCGTGATCGAACGCCACCGCCCGCAGGATCACGCCGCATCGCAAACACAACCGCAACCTGCCCCCGCGCGAAAGACCCCCGATGGCCCGCCCGTGACCATCGAAATCTACCGCGCTCCCCGTGTCGAAGTCTGGCGCCGCAGGCCCGGTGCTGACGCGTTCGACCGCTCATAGGAGAGACAAGATGTTGGATTCACATAATCTGAGAACCGTCAAGGGCATGTATATCGGCGGCAACTGGGTTGCTGGCCAAGGCAGCTTTGACGATATCAACCCGTCCGACGGATCGCTTTACGCCCGCATCCCCGATGGCGGGCGCGCCGAAGCGCGTATGGCGATCGAGGCGGCGCAAGCGGCCTTTCCGGCATGGTCGAGCCTGATGTTTCAGGAACGCGCGCATTACATGCTGAAAATCGCGGAGATCTGGGAAAAACGCAGCGCGGAATTTGTCGCGGCCGCCCAAGCAGAGGGGGGCGGCTGGTTCGGCAAGGGCATGTTCGAGGCGGGATATGTCCCCGAAGTGTTCCGCGCCGCGGCCGGTGTGCTTTATGGCAGTATCGGCGAGGTGCTGCCCTCGGAGCATGGAAAATTCTCGACCGCAGTGCGTTATCCGATGGGGGTGATCAGCGTCATCAGCCCGTGGAACATGCCCGGCATCCTGACCGCGCGGGGCTTCGCCTTTCCGTTGGCGGCCGGCAATACCATCGTGCTGAAACCCTCCGAGGACACGCCCTATGCGGGTGGGTTGTTCTTTGCCGAGGTGCTAGAAGAAGCGGGCCTTCCCAAAGGTGTGTTCAATGTCATCACCTGTTCGCGCGAACGTGTCCAGGACATGGGCGACGAGATGATCGAGAACCCGCTGGTCAAGGGCGTTTCGTTCACGGGATCTACCCCCGTGGGTCGCCAGATCGCTGCCAAGGCTGGCGCGCATCTGAAAAAATGCTGCGTGGAACTTGGTGGCAAGGACAGCCTGATCGTGCTGGAAGACGCCGATATGGACCGCGCCACAAGTGCGGCCAGTTTCGGCAGCTTCATGCACCAGGGCCAGATCTGCATGAGCGTGGAAAAGGTGCTGGTGCAGGACAGCGTCTATGCCGATTTCCTGCGGCAATTCGTGGCGCGGGCGTCCAAGCTGAAAACAGGCGACACCAAGGACAAGGCCAATGTGATCGGCCCGCTGATCAACGAACGGCAGGTCGCGCGGGTCAGGCACCAGATCGAGGATGCCTTGGCCAAGGGGGCCAAGGCCGTTCTGGGGGGGCGCATCTGGGATCGCTATGTGGAACCCACGATCCTGACCCATGTGACTCCCGACATGGATGTCTGGCGCGATGAAACCTTTGGCCCTGTCGCCATTGTGGTGCCGTTCAAGACGGATGCCGAGGCGATCGCCATGAACAACGACACCGAATACGGCCTGTCCGCCGGCATCATTACCCGCAACGAAGAGCGCGCCCTGCGCATGGCGCGGCAACTGGAAACGGGGATGTGCCATATCAACTGTTCGTCCATCAATGACGAACCGCACGTGCCCTTTGGCGGATCGAAAGCATCGGGCCTTGGGCGGCATGGCGGCAAGTGGTCGCTGGAGACCTTCACCGAAACGCGCTGGATCACGCTTGACCGTGGCCACCGCCCCTATCCGCAGGTGTTCTGATGGCCGCTTGGGAAAACAGCCCCCTGTTGAAGGGCAAGGTGATCGTTGTGACCGGATCGGCCAGCGGCATCGGATTTGAAACGGCACGGCTCTGCACCGCAATGGGGGCAAGCGTGCTGGGCGTGGATGTGACCAAGCGCTTTGACCATGTCGAGGAGTTCTATCGCGCCGATCTGTCGGACGGTCGCGCGATTGATGCCTTGGTGGATGTTCTGCCGCAGGGCATTGACGGAATTGCCAATATTGCGGGCCTGCCGCCCACAGCCCCGGCTGACAAGGTGCTCAAGGTCAATCTGTTCGGGCTGAAACGTCTGACCCTAGGCCTTATGCCCAAGCTGAATGATGGCGCCTCCATCGTGAACCTTGCCTCGTTGGCTGGGTTCGGCTGGCCGCAATCGGTGCCTGCGATCCGCGCCAGCGAAAGCGTCGATATTGATGATGTGGCCGCCTTCATGGCGCAGCATGACATCACAAATGCAGGCGGGCGCAGCTATTTCTTTTCCAAGGAGGCGCTGATCGCATGGACGCAAGCCAACCGCTGGACATGGCGTGATCGCGGCATCCGCATGAACAGCGTCAGTCCCGGCCCGGTGGATACGCCGATCCTTGGCGATTTCATCGAGACACTTGGCGCACGCGCCGAGGAAGACATGCGCGTGATGGACCGGCCCGGACGGGCCAATGATATCGCGCCGGTCGTTGCTTTCCTGCTGTCGGACATGACCACCTGGATCCGTGGCACCAATATCCCAGTCGACGGGGGCATGTCGTCGAACATCCTGTGCGAAATGCACGGGCTTATCTGAAGAAGAGGCTGATATGTCTGCTTTGGGCTGGATCATAGTTCTGATCATCATTGCCGCAGCGCTGATCCTGCTGGCCGCATGGTTTTATGAGCGCGCCACGAACGAGGTGGCCTTGGTGAAAACCGGGATCGGCGGGCGGCGCGTCATCATCGATGGTGGCACACTGGCCTTGCCTCATTTCCACGAGATCACGCGCGTCAACATGCAGACAATCCGCATGACCGTGTCCCGCGCGGGTGAGGCAGCGCTGATCACCAAAGACCGTCTGCGCGTGGATGTGGGGGCGGATTTCTATGTCTCGGTCACGCCGAAAGCCGATGCGATCACCCGCGCCGCGCAGACGCTCGGCAAACGCCTGTTCCAGCCCGATCAGTTGCGCGGGCTGATCGACGGGATGATGATTGACGCCTTGCGCTCGGTCGCGGCCCGTCTGACGATGGACGAGTTGCACGAGAACCGCGCCCAGTTCGTGCGCGAAGTTCGCGAGACCTTGGCCGAGGCGATGGCGAACTATGGCCTGCAGCTCGATTCCGTCTCGCTGACAGCATTGGACCAGACACCATTTTCTGCGCTGGACGAGAACAACGCCTTCAACGCGGTCGGTATGCGTAAACTGGCCGAGGTGATTGCCAAATCCAAGAAAGAGCGCGCCGAGATCCAGAGCGATAGCGACGTCTCGGTGCGCCGCGCCGCGATGGAGGCCGCGAAGCGCAAGCTGGAGATTGATCTGGAGGAACGGCGCGCCGAAATCGCGCAAGGCCAAGAGATCGAGACCCTTCTGGCCGCGCAGCTGGCGGAAGTCGCGCAGCGCAAGGCTGACAGCGAACGCACCGCCGCGCAGGCCCGCATCCGCATGGAGCAGGATATTCAAGCTGCCGATATCGCCCGCGAACAGGCAATCCGTGTGGCCGAGATCGCGCAAAGCCGCGCGCTGCAGGATGCCGAGAGTGACCGGCAAATCCAGATCTCTGTCAAAAGTCAGGAAGAAAGCCGCGCACAGGCGCAGGCTGATGCCGCCCGCGTCCAAGCGGTCACCGCTGCCGAAGCCGTGCTTAGCGCCCGCGCCATGGCCGAGGCCGAACGCCGCCGCGCATTGGCGCTGATCACGGCACAGGAACAGGCCGAAGCTGCCGCGAAACGCGCAGAGATTGCCGCCGCATCGGACAAGTCGACAGCCGCCGACAAGGCCGATGCCCGCCGTGCCGAGGCTGAGGCGACAAAGGCGGTGGAACTGGCACGGGTCGAGGCCGCGCGTGCGCGTATCGACGCCGAGAATGCCCGCTCCGAAGCGATCATCGCGATGGAGCTGGAGAAAGCGCGGCTGGAAGCGATGCCGCGCATTCTGGCCGAGATGGTGCGCCCTGCCGAAAAGATCACCGGCATCAGCATCAACCATCTGAGCGGGGTCGGCGGCACGCGCGGCGACGGGTCCGAACGCCTCGTCTCACCCGTCAACGCCACGGTGGATGCGATCATGGATATGGCAGTGCAACTGCCAAGCCTGCAAAAACTGGGCGACCAGATCAGCGCAAATCTGGCGCAGGTCAGCGGCAAACCCAAGCCGCGCGACTGATCCTTGTGGCATGATCCGCCAAAGCCCCGCCGGAGCAACCGGCGGGGCGCTTTGTTTGGAGATCATATACCCGACTCGCCGTAAGCATTTGCTGCGCCCCACCTTCCGGCGTTCAGCGCGATCGGTTCATTGGCACTCCGGCGCACCACGTGTCAGCCTGGCGGCCGTTGGCGCGGATACAGGTTGGGGATGGACAGCATGTTGATGCGGTGAGGCTGCCATCCTCGGTCAGAACAAAGGCATGGGCGGGCTTGGCCGGGTCGAGCGCGAAGTCGACGCGCCTGAAGGGAAGCGCGATGCGCGAGAAATGCGGCTCAGCGACCGGATCGATAACCACCCGGGCCGTGATTGCTGTCGCGTTACCGTCAAATCCGAGACGGGGTCGACGTGGTAGAGCAAGGTTTCGGAACAAGGCGCGATCCACCATGGATGTACGCATTTTTGTCGAGACGACCTTTGACGATGGAGAAACCAAGAGGCGCAATATTGGTCGATTTCGCGTGCGCCGGACGAGTTTCGTTCCGAGAATTTGGCCCTTTCCCTCGACGACGCAAAAACCTTGTTGAGGCGATTGCAGGAAGCGATTGTGCAAGCTCAGGTCGGTGAAGCAATGGAGGCTCGCCGGAAATCTGATGGCTGTGGCAAACACCGCGTGATCCATGATGATCGAGGCCGTGTTCTCGACACTCTTTTCGGGCGAGTTCACGTGACGTGGCCAAGGCTTCGACGCTGCACGTGCCAACCGGCTGGGATCGCGAAATCTGGGCCGCAATCACCACTTGCCGGGTTGTTTTCTGGCCGTGCGGCTCCCGAGCTTTCCGCATCTGCAGCTGAATTGGCGCCAAGACACTCGTTTCGGGAAGCCGCTCGACGGATCGAGATGTTCCTTCCCTGTTCGGCTCAGCTGAACACGACCGTTCGAAATCGCCTGGGTCGCATCGCCGACAAGCTAGGCCACGAAGACGCAACCCCACGCGATGCGAATACCATCTTGCGGTCCCCATCTGACCGTTTTCCTGGATGGTGCGCACATACGATCCTGGTCTGAATACCGGAAACGCCGCCTGGATGTCGTGGTCGGCAAGATTAAAAGCCCCAATAGAAGCCGGCGGTTTGGCCTCGGCAACAAGCCGCCCCTTCTCCTGCGAAGCAGCTCCGACATGACCTGATCGCGCAGGGCTGGGACGGTCAAAGCAAAGTGACCGTGAATTCAGACGGTGAACCTGCGCTGCCGAATCTGGTCAGGCGTTTGCGGGCAGTGCGGCGTGATGTACTCCTGTTTCAGCCCATAGCTGCGCAGCAGCGCCGTGTATTTGCGACTGGTAAAGACCAAGCTGTTGCCGGGTCTCGGAAGAAACTCCCGGGAAACACGTCCGAGCGCGCCTACCCGGTTGACCAACGCGTGCTCCAGCGCGCTGGCGACCGTCGTGGCCTTGCCGGAGCGCGACAGGTGCCAGCCCGGAAGCGCGCGGGTGTGGCAGTCGATGACCAAGGCCAGTGTGGTCCAGCCATCGCGACCCGCCCGGACCACGCTAGAACATAACCTTGAACTCCGAGGATCTAGCCATTAGAGGAAAGTGAGATTCCATGTTTATTTTCAGGGAGCACTGGAATCTTGCAAAGTCTTCGATGAATAATCGATAGCCACGCTTCATTATGATGTTATCAGAGTCCTCCAAGCACACGACACCGTCCCTCCTGTAGAAATGTATTCTATGTGCAGAGTATGGAAGGTAAAATTTCTCATCGAAGGCGGTGCTGCCGAAGTTATTAAACAAGACCGTCTTGATCTCGATGTAAAACTCCAGCATGAAAATTGTCAGGCAGTTTACATGATCATTGTGCCGGAAGTATATTTTACCTTCTGTGTAGAGTGCCGCCTCCGAAGACAAGGGATAAAAATCGGAGGACGATCTCCATCCGTTTTCCCTTATAAGGTCGAATGATAGATTGTCTCGCTGTGTCATAACTATTCACCTCCTGCCCAGATTCGCTGTTACTTTCGGATGAGGGCGCGTCCGGAGCCTTCATGTTTCCGCCATCTGGCGCCATGCTCATGTCAACTTGTACATTTTCCAGATCAGCATCTGTAGGGTCTTTGGGAACGACGCCGTTCGCAACGAGCTGGGCAATCACCTCTTTGCACAGAGATGCGTCAGCGATACTGTTAGGGGATCGATTTACTACCGTAATAGGTATTGTTTTATCGTTTTGGCCTGTGAAGATGCCGGCATCGGGGCTATAGGCTGTCGAACCCTTGGAGGCTGGTTGTATTGGCCCCGTTTGATATCGCTGCTCCGACACCTGATTTCCGCTCGGGCCGGAGTTATTGATGGGATCATTGAAGCCATACGAGTATCGGCTTGCTCCGACGCCCCCGTCACGGTCTCCGGCGTGTCCGCGCGAGGACCGGTGGCATGCGGGTGCTCCAGACCACATGGGGCCGAGACCGGGATGCCACGGCAGATAGCATGATGCCCCGGCTCGAGGCTCAGCTTTCGCGCGACCGCATCTGGTTCCCAGATCCGCGCGAGGGTGACAAAGACCCGGGGCCCTCGGGGCTGGGTTCAGCCACAGCTAAGCAGAGGTGAGAGAAACTGTAATATTGATGCGCCCCCTGCCTCGTTATCCCTTGAGAAAAGAGCTTGGCCGTCGCGGCCGCAGACCCATCTTCCATAGGGATCCGGAAATGTCAGTTGAACACGTGGACACGCTCATCATCGGCTGCGGCCAGGCCGGACTGGCGACAAGCGAGCATCTGAACCGGCGCGGGGTGCCCCATCTGATCCTGGAAAGGAACCGCATCGCTGAAAGCTGGCGAACTGCGCGATGGGACTCACTCGTGGCGAACGGTCCGGTCTGGCATGACCGGTTCCCGAGCATGGAATTTGACGGAATGGACCCCGATGCCTTTGCCCCCCGCGACCGGGTCGTGGAGTATTTCGTGGCAGTGGCCGCGCAGATCGACGCTCCTGTCCGCTGCGGTGTCGAGGCAACATCGCTGGAAAAGACCAGCGACGGCTTCCGGGTCCGGACCTCTGACGGTGAGATCATCGCCCGCGCCTGCGGTGGCAGGGTGCTGGCCACGGGCAAGCGGGCCAAGGTCACAGACCGAATGACCCGCGGTCTTGGCCTGGACAGAATTCGCGCCGGCCCAGAAGGTGCTGCTGGCCTGACGGAACAGGAGTCCGGCCCGCTGAGGATGGTGGGGCGGCGGCCAGCGCCGCGGCCGCCGATGGCGTGCCGCTGGTGGACCGCGCGTATCGCATCGCGCGGGCATCGGGATTGCTTGCCGGTCGCGCCGGATCGCGATGGAAAGCGTGATCGCGGGCATGGCCTGTCCGTTCTCGCAAGAGTGTGGTCGCCTCCGATACGTGACGCCTGTTCCGGGGGCGCTGATCCAGGAGGTCATCGACCTGGCCCTCATCCTGAACGCTCTGCGCGCCCTGCGGGGCGATCCGCAGGGGATCACATTCGAGGGCGCGGGCCGAAACACGCATGACAGGAACAGCCCGGCGCCGGGAACTGGCGGGATGAGCGATGGATCATCGCCATTCGCAGAACGGTGTCACCTTTCCGGGCCTCGTATTGCCTGTCGTTTCAGTTTTGGGCCTGTTTGGACTCACGGATCAGCGCTAAGGTAAAGGCCAGATCGTTCGGGAAAATGCGATGCCGCGACTTCATGCCCACCCAGAATCCCATCTCGTTTCGCGCATAGGCTGGCTTCGGGCGGCGGTCCTTGGCGCCAATGACGGAATCGTCTCGACGGCCAGCCTGATCGTTGGCGTCGCAGCGGCGGGATCGGGGCGGCCCGAGGTGATGATTGCGGGGCTGGCGGGGCTTGTGGCCGGGGCAATGTCGATGGCCGCCGGAGAATATGTCTCGGTCAGTTCGCAATCAGACACCGAGCAGGCCGACCTTGCGCGTGAGCGTGCAGAGCTGGCCACCCAGCCCGAGGCCGAGCGCGAGGAACTGGCGCACATCTACATCGACCGGGGCGTGTCGCCCGAGCTGGCGTATCAGGTGGCCGATCAGTTGATGGCCAAGGATGCGCTGGGGGCCCATGCACGCGACGAATTGGGTATCTCCGAAGTCACGACGGCGCGCCCCATCCAGGCGGCGCTGACATCGGCTGCGACCTTTGCGGTGGGCGCGGCGCTGCCGCTCCTGATGGTGCTGCTGCTGCCCACGGCGATTCTGGTGGTCGGCGTCTCGATGGCGTCGCTGCTGTTTCTCGCGCTTCTCGGCGCGGTCGGTGCCCGTGCGGGTGGCGCGAACCTGGCCAGGGCGACGCTGCGCGTGACCTTCTGGGGCGCGCTGGCCATGGCATTGACCGCCGGAATCGGTGCGTTGTTCGGGGTGGTCGCGTGACGGGGACCCACCTCATGCGCCGCCCCGACGCGATCTGAGGAAGCGCGATGGTCCGGGACGTCGTGGATGCTGCCGTCTGGAGCCAGGATGCGGATGCGCTGATATCGCAACTCGGCTCGGGGCCCGAGGGCCTGGCATCCGAGGTGGCTGCAGGACGACTGGTCGAGATCGGCCCAAACAGCGTGAACCAGGCGGCGCGCGCGGGCAGGCTGTGGCTTCTGGCGCGTCAGTTCGAAAACCCGATCGTATTGATCCTGCTTGTCGCCGCAACCATCTCGCTGGTGCTGCGGCAATGGCTGGATGCAGGAATCGTGCTGACCATCGTGCTCGGCAGCGCAGCCCTGGGCTTCTGGCAGGAACACCGTGCCTCGGCGGCGGTCGAAGCGCTGAAGGCGCGCCTTGCGCTGACCGCCCGGGTTCTGCGCGACGGCATCGAACGGGTGGTGCCTGTGCGCGAGGTCGTGCCGGGCGATGTGATCCTCCTGTCGGCCGGAAACCTTGTTCCCGCCGACGGACGGGTGATCCTGGCGCAGGACTTCCTGGTCAGCGAAGCCAGTATCACGGGCGAATCCTTTCCGGTCGAAAAGACGCCCGGCGCGGTTCGCCCGGATGCCCCGGTTGGGGAACGCACCAACATGGTCTGGCTTGGCGCCTCTGTCCGCAGCGGCACGGCGCAGGTGCTGGTGACCGCGACCGGCCGACAGACCGCCTTTGGCGCCATTGCCGCCCGGATCGCAACACGCGAGCACGAGACGGAATTCGCCCGTGGCGTCCGCCACTTCGGCTATCTGCTGATCCGGGTGATGGTGCTGGTGGTGCTGTTGGTGCTCAGCGTCAACCTGATGCTCGACCGGCCGGTGATCGACTCGCTGATGTTCGCCGCCGCGCTGGCGGTGGGGCTCTCGCCCGAACTGCTGCCGGCCATCGTCAGCGTCACGCTTTCGGCCGGGGCCCGGCGCATGGCTGCCGAAGGCGTGATCGTCCGCAGGCTCGAGGCGATCGAGAACCTCGGCTCGATGAGCGTGCTCTGCACCGACAAGACCGGCACGCTGACCGAAGGCCGGATGGCTCTGCATGCAGCGCTCGACCCTGCGGGCACCCCCTCCGACGAGGTGGCGCGGCTTGCCTGGCTAAACGCCAGCTTCGAGACCGGGATCGAGAACCCGCTCGATGCAGCCCTGCTGACGGCAGGCGCGGCTGCCGGCTTTACAGCCGCAGGCTTCGCCAAGATCGACGAGATCCCGTACGATTTCGAGCGCCGCCGCCTCACCATCGTTTTGGCCGGGGATGCGTCAGACGGCCACCTGATGCTGACCAAGGGGGCCTTTGCCGAGGTGCTGGGCATCTGCACATCCCTCGAAACCAGCACCGGCGCGGTGACGCTGAACGATGCGCACCGCGCCGCGCTGGACGCAATTTTCCAGGCGCGTTCCTCCGAGGGGTTGCGGGTTCTGGCGCTGGCCACGCGCCGTTTCCAGCCGCAGACGGATTACGACCGCGCCGACGAGGCGGCCATGACATTCCGTGGCTTCCTCGTGTTCCGTGACCCGCCGAAGGCAGACGCCGGGGAGACGATCGCGGCGCTCCGGGGCCTTGGCATCGCAATCAAGGTCATCAGCGGCGACAATCGCCACGTCACCGCCCATGTCGCCCGCGCAGTGGGCCTTGACCCGCAAGATATGCTCACCGGCGAGGAGATCGCCGCGATGCGCGACGAAGCGCTCTGGCACCGCGCGCCGCGCACCGACCTCTTCGTCGAGATCGACCCCCAGCAGAAGGAACGCATTGTCCGCGCCCTGCAACGCACCGGCGAGGCCGTGGGCTATCTGGGCGACGGGATCAACGACGCGCCCGCCCTGCATGCCGCCGATGTCGGCATCTCGGTGGCCGAAGCGGTGGATGTGGCGCGCGAAAGCGCGGACATCGTGCTGACGCGCCGCGACCTTCAGGTGCTGCGTGCGGGTGTAGAGGGCGGGCGTCGCACCTTCGCCAATACGCTGAAATACATCTCGATCACCACATCCGCCAATTTCGGCAACATGGTCAGCATGGCGATCGTGACGCCATTCCTGCCGTTCCTGCCGCTGCTGCCCAAGCAGATCCTGCTGAACAACTTCCTGTCCGATCTGCCCTCGCTCGCCATCGCTTCGGATCGGGTCGATCCGGAACGGCTGGCTAGGCCGCAGCGATGGAACCTGCACGAAGTCAAGCGGTTCATGTTTGTCTTCGGGCTGCTCAGTTCCGCCTTTGATCTTCTCACCTTCGGCCTGCTGCTCTGGGTGCTGCACGCAGGCGAGGCTCTGTTCCAGACCTCGTGGTTCATGATCTCGCTGATGACCGAGCT
Source organism: Halodurantibacterium daqingense (assembly GCF_042666235.1). Taxonomy (NCBI): domain Bacteria; kingdom Pseudomonadati; phylum Pseudomonadota; class Alphaproteobacteria; order Rhodobacterales; family Paracoccaceae; genus Halodurantibacterium; species Halodurantibacterium daqingense. Next base: position 136,777 of record NZ_JBHTFQ010000008.1, read on the forward strand.
TGCCGTCGTGCTGGTGCTGCGCACGCGCAGCTCGGCCTTCCGCAGCCGTCCGGGGGCGATCCTTCAATGGTCCACTGTGCTGGTGCTCGGGCTGACCCTCGCCATCCCTTGGCTCGGCCCGCTCAGTGCGGCTTTCGGGTTCGTGCCGCTCCCGGTCGGCACGCTTGCGGCAATAGGTGCGATCCTGGTCGGCTATATCGTGGCGACCGAAGCAGCGAAGGCCTGGTTCTATCGCACCGGGCCGACAGCCGGCGGATCACGTGAAGGAGGCGCGCGCGCGCCATGATCGCCCCCCTGCGAGAAGACCCTTCGCAGGCTGTTGCCGGCAATCCTTTGTTGAAAGGACCGCACGGACCGATCGATGTGATGGCCGGATTGCTGCTTCATGCTGTGCCGCCGGGGCAATTACGGCGTTGATGCAGCGTCCGAACTGATTCAAGACCCCGAAAATCTGCTCGCCAAAGCGCTGCGCCATTCGGCCGAGGGAGCGGGCGGGATTGGCAAGCCCGTCGCGGCCAACGACCTGCCCAGTCACGGGGCGAACGCATGCGCGCGCGTCATCGCCGTTCTCACCGGCACTCCTCGGCCTTGAACTGCCGAAGCGAGGCTTCCCGGAAGTGACAGTGATCGAGTCCGGGGCGGGTAGCCGCAGCGAAAGCAGCGCCCCCACGGCGGCACCGCGATCGCCAACTTCAGCCTCGCCCCCCTCTCCCGCCAGCCCCTCGCAAGATCGCGTGCCTCAGGCGTCGCGGCCGGCACCTCCCCCCGGAAATGCTCCTGCGAATGTCAACGGCGCACTCAGAAGGGGCCGGTGCGCATTCACTCAGTTCCTGGAAGCATCCGCTTTGGCCGTCTCGACGTCGCGGGTGAAGTCGATGGGGCACGTCCGGCCCGCCAACCTGTGCAAGCAGCCGATCGACCGGCGGCGGGTGGCGGCCGTCTTGCGCCAGCGCGGAGGCCTGGATGGAACCGAGGCAATGCCGGAAGACAACCACGTGCCGGTCCGGCGAAGGGCGGCAGAGTTGCCCGCCCCTGGCGCGCGCGACCGGAAAGGATGCTGAACCCGTGGAATTGCGTTTTCTGGAAACCTGTCCGCCCTGCTCCCGGCGTCACTCCGAGCCGCGCCCGGTCATGCGCCCTGCCGCCTGACGGACGCTGGCCGATCCTGATTTTCGACTGCTTCGGAAGACACCCGGGCACGCCGGGGCCAAGCGCCATGCCCGCTGGCGCGCCGTCCTGCAACCCACGAGGCGGGATCGTCTTCACGACGGGACAGAACAAAATCGCGCCTGCCGTGTTCGTTCAATGACTGAAGCGGAGGAAAGCATGGAAGACGGGTTTCGCGGCAAGGTAGTCATGATCACGGGCGCCACGGCAGGCGTGGGCAGGGCAACGGCGCTTGCCTTCGCGCGGGAAGGCGCGCGGCTGGGGCTGATCGGCCGCGATCAGGCCGCGCTCGAGGCGCTGCGGGACGAGGTCAAGGCCATGGGCGTGCGCAGCCGGATCTTTCCCGTCGATGTCGCCGATGCAGAGGCGGTCGCCGCCGCCGCGCAAGATGCAGAGCAGCGTCTGGGCCCCATCGAGGTCTGGGTCAACAACGCCATGACCACGATCTTCGGCAAGATCCGCGATCTGACACCGGAAGAGATCCGGCGTGTGACCGAGGTGACCTATCTTGGCTATGTCCACGGCACGCTGGCCGCGCTGGCGGTGATGGGGCCGCGCGATCGCGGCACGATCGTCCAGGTCGGTTCGGCCCTCGCCTGGCGCGGCATTCCGCTGCAGGCCCCCTATTGCGCGGCGAAACACGCCATCCAGGGCTTCACGGAAACCCTGCGGACCGAACTGATGCACGAGGGTAGCGGCATCCGGGTGACGATGGTGCAACTGCCCGCGATCAACACCCCCCAGTTCGACTGGGCCCGCAGCAAGACCGGCCGGAAGCCCCGCCCGGTGGCACCCGTCCTTGCGCCCGAGGTCGCCGGGCGCGCCATCCTGCGCGCGGCGCGCATTCCCCGGCGGGAATACTGGCTGGGCGCCAGCACCGTGAAGACGATCCTCGGCAGCCTGCTGTCCCCGGCGCTGGCGGACTGGGCCCTGGTCCGCGGCGCCGTCGGCGGCCAGAAGCGCGCCGCCGGCGTGCAGGACGACCGGCCCGACAACCTGAACACCCCTGTGACGGGGCTGCACCGGACCGCAGGCGCCTTCGGTGACGAGGCGCGGCAATCGGCGGTTCTGGTGCCGGCTTCGGTTGCGCTTCTGGGTGCGGCGGCGGGCGGCCTTCTGGCGGCGGGGCTTGCCGGCGCGGCCATCGGCCGGCTGTGGCACGACAGGCGGAACTGAGGAGGGCGCCATGACCATCGGACAGAAGACATGGGTGATCCCCGAGGGCATGATCCCTGGCCAGAGCCTGAACGACGATCCGGCCTTCCTCTCGCACGAAACGGCCTGCATCCTGAATGCGAACGACAGCGACGCGCAGCTTGCAATCATGCTCTACTTTGCCGATCGCGAACCGGTCGGCCCCTATGCCGTCACGGTTCCCGCGCGGCGCACGCTGCATCTGCGGTTCAACGATCTGGCTGATCCGGCGCCGGTCCCGCGCGATACGGATTACGCCTCGGTCATCCGGTCCGACCTGCCCGTGGTCGTCCAGCATACGCGGCTGGACAGCCGTCATCCCAATGTGGCGCTTCTGTCCACGATGGCCTTTCCGGCAGAGGGCACATGAGCCTTGAAATCGCAGATTATGGCCTGATCGGCGATTGCGAAACCGCGGCGCTGGTGGGGCGTGACGGGTCGATCGACTGGCTGTGCTGGCCGCGCTTCGATTCCGGCGCCTGCTTTGCGGCACTTCTGGGCAGCGCGCGCAACGGCCGCTGGTGCCTTGCCCCCGAGGGCGCCGTCACCCGCTCGGCCCGCCGCTACCGGGGCGACACGCTGATCCTGGAGACCGAGTTCGAAACCGCAAGCGGGGCTGTCCGCCTGACCGACTTCATGCCCTTGCGCGGCGACCAGGAGGTGTCGGACCTCGTGCGCATCGTGACCGGCCTGCGCGGACAGGTGCCGATGACGATGGAGCTTGCGCTGCGCTTCGATTATGGCCGGCTGGTGCCCTGGATCAGCCCGCTGGAGGGTGGCAACCGGCTGCGGGCGGTGGCCGGCCCCCATGCCGTGGTGCTGGAGGCGCCGGTCCCGGTGAAGGCGAGCGACGGCACGATCACCGCCCGGTTCAGCATCGCGCAGGGCCAGACGCTGGGCTTCGTTCTTGCGCATGAGGCCTCGCATCTGCCGCCGCCCAGGATCTGCGACGCCGAACGCGCGCTGACGGAAACCGAGGCCTACTGGACCGACTGGGCCAGCCGCTGCACCTATGACGGCCCCTGGCGCGAGGCGGTGCTGCGCTCGCTCATCACCACGAAATCCATGACCTACCGTCCCACCGGCGGGATCATCGCCGCAACCACCACCTCGCTTCCCGAAGAGATCGGCGGCAGCCGCAACTGGGATTACCGCTTCTGCTGGCTGCGCGATGCGACCTTCACGCTTCATTCCCTTGTCAGCGCCGGCTACCGGACCGAGGCGGAACACTGGTGCGACTGGCTGCTGCGGGCGGTGGCGGGGGCGGCACATCAGGCGCAACCGCTATACGGCATAGACGGCACGCATCGCTGCGAAGAGATCGAGGCGCACTGGCTTCCGGGCTATCGCGGCTCCTCGCCCGTGCGGATCGGCAATGCCGCCTATGCGCAGTTGCAGGTGGATATCTTCGGCAGCGTCATCGACACGCTGCACCAGGCACGCTGCCACGGGCTGGAGATGCATGAGGCAAGCGCGGGCCTGCAGAACGCGCTGCTGTCCCATCTGGAGGAGATCTGGCGCCAGCCCGACGAGGGGATCTGGGAAGTCCGCAGCGAGCGGCGGCACTTCGTGCATGGCAAGCTGATGTCCTGGGTCGCCTTCGACCGGGCAGTCGCCTCGGCCCGTCGTTTCGGACTGGAAGGCCCCATCGCCCGCTGGGAGGGTCTGCGCAACGAGATCCGCGAGGAAATTCTCACGCGCGGCTTCGACAGCGACCGGGGCGCCTTCGTGCAGGCCTATGGCACCACCGCGCTTGACGCGTCCACCCTTCTGATCCCGCTGTTCGGGTTCCTGCCCGCCAATGATCCGCGCATGCGCTCGACCGTCGCCGCCATCGAACGCGACCTGACCCGCGATGGCCTTGTGCTGCGCTATGATCCCGACGAGGCCGTGGACGGCCTGCCAGGGGACGAAGGGGCCTTTCTTGCCTGCAGTTTCTGGCTGGCCGACAACATGATCCTTCAGGGCCGTCATGACGAAGCCCGGGCGCTGTTCGCGCGGCTTCTGTCCCTGCGCAACGACCTAGGCCTGCTCTCGGAACAATATGACTGGAAGGAAGGCAGGCTTGTCGGCAACTTCCCGCAGGCGTTTTCGCATTTCAGCCTGATCGACACCGCCCTGAACCTCGGCAACCACCCAGGCGATCAGACCGCAGCCGCGAAAGGCTGAGCGCCCTGCCCGCGGCGCGACGCAGGCTCCGCCTGGCCCGTGTGCAGGCAGCGGCAGCCGGGGAGAAACGAGGTGATCTGGCTATCCGGGCGCCTTTCGGTTTCTGAAGCGGCGATGGGCGCCCTGTTGATGTCTTTCCGGGGTGGCGGTCTCGGTAAAAGCCGCGATGCGATCCCTCGCAGTGTTGATCGCGTCCAGGCTCTCGGCCTGTTCCTGTATCGGCAGGTATGTCAGGTCGATATCGACAGTCAACCGCACCAGGCTGAAAGGATCGATGGCCGTCCCGCCTTTGTTTTCGCCCGCGACATGGGGCAGAACGCGAACCGGCAGCGCGACCTGGGCTTCATGGGTCTCATGCGTCACTGTCGGCCCTGGGGTCACGAAATCGTCCGGCACCATGATCCGATAGCGCGGGTGGATCTTGCCGCCCTGAACCGGGCCTAGTCGCCGCGGCCGAGCTTGAATGCCTGCGGGACGATCCGTTTGCGCCAGGGATGGTCGTGGCGGTCGGCAAAATGAAGAACAGGCGCGTGACCTTGATCTTCCGGCAGGCCTGCAGGAGGTCGGCCATCAGTTTCGGGCGCAGGTTGTCAGGCCCACGAAGGCCATGTCGAGCGTATGGAAACTCTCATGGGCGGGCAACTCGTCCATGGCTTTCAGAAGAGCGCGCCCTGGCGTCGCCATTGTCAGACCCCAATCCAGGCTGGTCGGTCGTTCTGCCCTCGGTCACGCCCTGTTTCGGGGAGGGAAACAAGGATCGGGGGCGGGTTCTTTTTGGGGCATCCGTCGGCAGTTTCACCAGCCGGTTCGGGGTACTGCCCATCGACCCCGGACAGGAGCACGTGCGCCGAGGCGCAGGTAACGCGCGTGCCCTGTTCGCCAAGCGCCGTGGTGCCGCCCACATGCGGGTGACCCATGATGTGCTGCGTGGAAAGAATGCAGGTCTTCCAGTCGATGCTGTTCGATGTCGGGGTGTTGGGGAGTGGGCTGCGGAATACGCCTCGGGTGATGCGGCTCCGCAAGCCGCGTTTCACATAGTCACGGAAGCTCTCATGGACGATGCCTTCGGGCACGAGCCACGCGGCATCGCCCAGATACCCGCCGGGCACGGCATCGAGCAGTTTCTTCAGATCTTGTGACCTTGCGGTGTCCACGATGCCTGAAGCGACAGATCTTCAAGGAGACGGGTGCAGGTTTTCCCGAAGGAGGTGAGGCTTCAGCGTTACGGACGCTCCAAGATCAATATGTGCAGGGAGCTTGGAGAGCAGCCCCAGGAAGCGGGAGACCTGACGGCGCGGGTTGAGAGACGGCCGCAGACCCGCGGTGGTTGCCGAAGGTCGATGCGGGCACCTCCCGGCGTGCTGCCGGGACCGGGCCTTGGTTCTGCGGACTGCCGCCTCCCATGAAGAAATACCAGATCGGCGCGGTGCCCCCGCAGGTGGACGCGGGCCTGCGGCAGGGCTTTGCCGAGGTCGAGATCGCCACGATCGGTCATTTCCGCCACCGCGGTTTCGTCGATCGCCGCCTGCGCCCCATTGCCCCCGTTTCGGGCATTCCGACCGGCACGGCGGTGACGGTCGCGATTCCGGCCACGGATTCGACCTGCTGCATCACGCGATGTCGGTGGTGCGGCCCGGCGACGTTGTGGTGATCGACGGGCTGGGCGACCGGCGACATGCCTGTCTTGGGGGCGGGGTGGCCTTTGCCGCCAGGGTGGCAGGGGCGGTCGCCGACTGCCGCAGAACATCCGCCCCCACCTCCAGGTGCGCTGCGGGGGATCTTGCCCGCCGGTCCTGCTGCCTCACCGTCCACGGCTACGGGGACATCCGCCGGCCAAGGCTGCTGCGGCAGCAGTTTGGCGCGACAGCGCGGTACCGGAAAGGCCGGCCGCGGAGCAAGGCGACCATGTCGCCCCCCCGCCCGCACTTCGACCAGGTTGCGCCACCGCACGGCGTGGCAATCGCGCCACCCGGACCGCATATGTGCAGCCAACCGCTGGCCCCGGAACATCGCGCCGGAGGAATGACGGCTTCCCCCCTCCGCCCCCGCCCGCGAACCGCGGGGGAACCTTCAGCGCGGCGCCGCCAGCCTGTCCCGCAACCGATACCAGGCGACAGTTGCCCGGACGGCCGGCTTCCGCAGGAAATGGAGCGGGATGGGCCGGGGTTCCGTCACCGGAAAATCCAGCGCCTCTTCGGGCACGCCCCGCGCCCAGTCGGCCAGCACCTTGCCCATTGCCGTTGCCATCGCGACGCCGCGCCCGTTATAGCCCAGGCCCGCCATCACGCCCGGCGCCATCCGGTGCAGATGGGGATAATGATCCGCCGTCATTGCCACATATCCGCCCCAGGCATAGGACCATTCGACGCCGTTCAACTGCGGATAAAGCTCTTCCGAGACCTCGCGCAGCGCCTGCATCTGCCGCAGTGTCCCGCGCGCATCGTAAGCCCCCCGTCCGCCCATCACGAACCGCCCCTCCGGATCCAGCCGGAAGTAAAGCAGCAATCGCCGGCTGTCGGAGGCCGAATGCCCGCCCGGCAGGATCGAGCGGCGCATGTTGTCCGACAGTGGCGCCGTCGCCACCTGAACCGACCGCACCGGCACCACCGTCCGCCGCAAGGGCGGCATCAGGTCATCGGTATAGCCGTTCGTGCAAAGCAAGACGCGCCGCGCCCGCAACCGACCCTCGGCCGTGTGCAGCACGAAGCCCGCGCCGGTCCGTTCCAGCCGTAGCGCCCGGCTTTGTCCATGCAGCACCGCCCCCGCGGCCAGGGCCGCCTCTGCCAGCCCGAGCGCATAGTTCAGCGGATGCAGATTGCCCCCGCGCGGATCGATCATGCCGCCGATATAGGCGTCTGTGCCCAGCATTTCGGCGGTTTCCTGCCGCGACAACATCCGCAGCGGCGCGCCGCGGCGGGCCCATTGGTCCACCCGCGCCTGAACCACCCGAAGCGCCGCTGCGTCATGCACAGGCTGGATCCAGCCTGCCTGAACCCCCGCGCAGTCGATGCCGTGCCGGCGGATCAGCGAAAACACCAGATCCCCCGCACCACCGGCCAGGGTCACCATCCGCGCGCCGATGTCCGGCCCGAACCGCGCTTCGATGGCGTCGGGATCCTCTTTCAGCCCGGGGTTCACCTGCCCTCCGTTGCGTCCCGATGCGCCCCAGCCGGGCGTTTCCGCCTCGAGCACCGTGGCCGCCACGCCGGCCTCTGCCAGGTGCAGCGCGGCGGACAACCCGGTGAACCCCGCGCCGACTATCGCGACATCCGTCTCCTCCTCTCCGCGCAGCGGCGGACAGGGCGGCGTGGCATTGGCAGTCGCCGACCAAAGCGAATTGGCGATCGGCGCGATCTCGTTGACAATCATTCCGAAACTCCCTGCAGGATCAGTAAACCGCCGGCGTGACCACCCAGATCACCACCGCATCCTCGGACCCTCCGCACCAGAACCGGATCATCCGCACCGCCTCGAAGGCAAAGGAATCCCCCGCCTCCAGCCGGTGTTCGACCCCATCCACTTCCAGCATCAGAATCCCCGACAGAACCGTGCCGCATTTCGCGCCGACCGGATGGTTGTAGGGCACATCCCCCGTTGTGCCGCCGGGACGCACCACCAGGCGCATCATCTGGATGTCGGGGCATTCGTCCGGCGTCATCAGCTCCTTGACCATGCCCTTGCTGCCCAGATCCAGAACCCGCCGCTGGTGCCGGCGCACGACAAGGGGTTCGCGCGGCCCGGCTTCGGTGGGCCCGTCGAACAGCCAGCCCACCGGCATTTCCAGCGCGCGGCAGATCGCGCCAAGTGATCGCACCGACGGCATGCTCAGCCCGCGCTCGATCTGGCTCAGCAGCCCGATCGACACCTCTGCACGCTCGGCCACCTCCCGCAGCGACAGGTTGCGCACCTTTCGCCTGGATCGCAGGCGCGGGCCGATCTCGTCGCCCGGTGCCTGGGCAGGGGCCATCTCGGGGGGGACTTTCGCTGGAAGCATTTGTTGACAACCTGATCTATCTTTGCTGAGATTGAAATAATAACAAAAAAGTTTCAACTAAAATGAAATCCAACAGGAGGTTCGTCATGACACGGACAAAGCTCGTTGCCACTACGGCCCTGACGCTTTTCGCCACAAGCGCCTCGGCACAGGATACGATCACATTCACCTCGTTCGGCGGCGCCTTTCAGGAGGCGCAGCGCAAGGCCCTGCTGGACCCGGCCGCCGAGGCGCTGAACATCACCATCCTTGAAGACACCCTGACCGGGATCGCAGAGGTTCGCGCGCAGGTTCTCGCCGGCGCCGTCACCTGGGATATCGTCGATCTTGGCCTTGCCGACTGCGCCGCCGCGCAGGCCGAAGGGATCCTTGAGCCGCTGGATTATTCCCAGATCTCGGTCGAAGGGTTCGAGGAGGCCGCCTATTCCGACGCCTGGGCCGGCATCATCTATTTCTCCACCGTTCTCGCCTTCGACACCGACCTGTTCGGCGACAATCCCCCGCAAAGCTGGGCCGACTTCTGGGATGTCGAAAACTTCCCCGGCGCACGGTCGCTGCGCAACAACCCGGTCGGCACGCTCGAGATCGCGCTTCTGGCCGACGGCGTTCCGGTTGATGAAATCTATCCGCTCGATCTCGACCGGGCCTTCGCGAAGATGGCCGAGATCCAGCCCCATATCGACGTCTGGTGGACCTCGGGCGCCCAGTCGGCGCAGCTCATCGCGGATGGGGAAGTGGACATGATCGCCATCTGGAACGGCCGGCTTGATGCCGTGGTCGCGGACGGGATCGCCGCCGACTATACCTACAATCAGGGCATCGCGCAGCTTGACTGTCTTGCCATTCCGCGCGGGGCGCCGAACAAGGACGTGGCGATGCAGGCGCTGGCCATCATGCTTGCCCCCGAACAACAGGCGCAGATGCCGCAATACATCAATTACGGCCCGACCACCTCGCTGGCCTTCGATCTCGGCATCATCACCGACGAACAGACCGCCATCAGCCCCTCGGCGCCCGAGAACCTTGCCAACCAGCTGATCATGAACGCCGATTACTGGGCGGAAAACCGTCAGGCCGTGCAGGAACGCTGGGACGCCTTCATCACGCAGTGACCCTGGGCCGGTCAGGCAGCTTCGGGCGGCACCCGCGCCGATCCCGGATAGGCCTTGCCGGCCTGAACCCTTGGCAATCAGGCCGCACCGGCCGCATGGCTGGTCCGCGCCGCGGCGCCAGCGCCGGACCCGACCCGGAGGACCGGCAAGGCCACCTGCACGACGGCCGCTGCCGCCAGTTACCCCAGAACCCGGAGGCCCCATGACCGCCATCTCGGCCCGCTCTCAGCCCATCAGCATCGAGAACGTCACCAAATCCTACAGCGGCTTCAACGCGCTGTCCGATGTCAGCCTCGATATCGGCTCGGGTGAGTTCCTCACGCTCCTCGGGCCCTCCGGCTCGGGCAAGACCACGCTCCTGATGGTGCTTGCAGGCTTCACCCGCCCCACCGACGGTCGCGTCCTTGTCGGCGGCCAAGACATGACACGCGTCCCGCCGCACAAGCGCGATTTCGGCATGGTCTTCCAGAACTACGCGCTTTTCCCGCATATGAACGTGCAGGGCAATGTCGCCTATCCGCTTCGCCTGCGCGGCGTGTCGCGCGCGGAAACGGAAAGCCGGGTCGCCCGCGCGCTTGATCTCGTGCAGCTTGGGCATCTCGCCCATCGCGGGGTGGACGAACTGTCGGGCGGGCAGAAACAGCGGATCGCCCTTGCCCGGGCCATCGTGTTCGAGCCCCGCGTGCTGCTGATGGACGAACCCCTGTCGGCGCTGGACAAGAACCTGCGCGAACAGATGCAGATCGAGATCCGCGCCCTTCACGAATCCCTCGGCATCACCACCGTCTATGTCACCCATGACCAGCGCGAGGCGCTGACCATGTCTGACCGTATCGTGGTGATCGAGGCCGGCAGGATCTCGCAGATCGGCGCGCCCCGCGACATCTATGAACGCCCCGCCAATGCCTTCGTGGCCGACTTCATCGGCGAATCCAGCCTGCTTCCCGTCCAGGCAACGGGCACCGGCTACCGCTTTGCCGACAGCGTGCTGAAATCCGACGCGGCGCCCGGCGGCCAGTATCTTGTTGTCCGACCGGAGAAGATGGAGTTCCACCAGCCGGGAATGGAAGCCGACCACAACCTTTTCAACGGTCATGTGAAACAGGTGGTCTATCAGGGCGAAACCGTTCTGGCCCAGATCGTGCTGGAGGGCGGTGCAACCATCAGCCTGCGCCGCTCGACCCGCCGCGACATCATGGCCCGCCTGCCCGAACCCGGCGCGCCCATCACGCTTGCCCTGCACCGCGACGATACCGTCATCGTGCCGGAGCGCGGCGCATGAACGCCGAGGCTCTCCGTCGCGACGAACGCCGGGAAAGGATCTCCATTCTCGGTCTTTCGTTTCCCGCCCTCGCCGTGGTGACGCTGCTGGTGTTCATTCCCGTCGGCTGGCTGTTCTGGCTTTCGCTGATTGACGGTGGCGAACTCAGCCTGATCCACTATCGCCGCATTGCCGACGCGACCCATTTCCGCATCTTCTGGCTGACCTTCGAGATCTCGATCCTGGTCACCGCGCTCGCGCTCCTGCTCGGCTATCCGCTGGCCTATCTGATGAGCCAGCTCTCCCCCCGCTGGGCCGGTGTCTGCATGATCTTCGTGCTGATCCCGTTCTGGACCTCGCTTCTGGTGCGCACCTACGCCTGGCTTGTGCTGTTGCAACGCCGCGGTCTGATAAACCAGACGCTGATGGACCTCGGCATCATCTCGACCCCGCTGCGCCTTGTCCACAACTACACCGGCACGGTCATCGGCATGCTGCACATCATGCTGCCTTTCATGATCCTGCCGCTTTACGCCGCGCTGCGCTCGGTTGATGCCAATTACATGCGCGCCGCCGCCAACATGGGTGCATCCCCCGTCCGGGCCTTCTGGACGGTGTTCTTCCCACTGTCCATGCCGGGCGTGATCGCGGGAAGCCTGCTGGTCTTCATCCTGTCGCTGGGCTTCTATGTCACCCCTGCCCTTCTTGGTGGCGGAAGGGTGATGATGGTCTCGATGAAGATCCAGCAGAACGCCGGCCTCTATTTCGACTGGGGCGCGGCCTCGGCGCTTGGGGTAGTGCTTCTCGCCATCACCTTCGCCATCTTTGCCCTGCTTGGCCGTGTCATGCGGATCGAGCGTCTGTTCGGAGGTCGCTGATGCTGCTTCGCCCCGCTTCCGAAACCCAGATCACTCATCTCGGCCGGCTCTGGCTCTACATCCTGGCCGCCCTCGTGATGGCCTTCCTGATCCTGCCGGTCTTCATCGTGATCCCGATGTCCTTCTCCGACAGCCGGTTCCTGCGCTTTCCGCCCGAGGGTTTCTCGTTGCGCTGGTATGAAAGCTACCTCCGCTCGCCCGAATGGATGCGCGCCACCTGGGTGTCCTTCAAGGTCGCGCTGATGACCACGGCGCTCGCCACGCCCCTTGGCATCGCCGCGGCCTACGGGCTCCACGTCTCCAGGGTGCGCTTTGCGCGCCTGTTCACGCTGGCGCTGATCAGCCCGCTGGTGATTCCGATCATCATCCTGGGGGTGGGGATCTTCTACCTCTATGTCCAGCTCAACATGGTGAACACGATCACCGGGCTGGTGCTGGCCCATACCATTCTCGCCATGCCCTTCGTGGTGGTCACGGTGTCGTCGGGATTGCAGCAATACGACCTCAATCAGGAACGCGCGGCCCGCAGCATGGGCGCCAGCCGCTTCACCGCCTTCCGCACCGTGACGCTGCCCCAGATCCGCGGCTCCATCGTGGCGGGGGCGCTCTTTGCCTTCATCACGTCGCTGGACGAGGTGGTGATCGCGCTTTTCATCTCGGGCGGCGAAAACACCACCCTGACCCGGCGCATGTTCACCGGCCTTCGGGACGAGATCGACCCGACCATTGCGGCCATCTCCTCGCTCCTGATCCTGTTGTCGCTGGCCTTGCTGCTGATCCTCACCTTCACCAGCCGCAATACCCGCTGACAGGCCCGCCCGGGCGGGGCGCCCGCGTCGCCTGCCGCTGGCGCTAACCGCCGGTTGGCCGTGCGGTTTCATGCGCCGGGCGGGTTCTGTGCCACCAGACAGTGCCATGCCGGGCAGGACGGCGCCCGGTTCAGACCGACAGGCAGGCGTATTTCAGGTCCAGATAATCCTCGCATGTCACTGTCACGGATCCGGCGGCCTATGCCGGGTATCAGGCGCTTGCCCCTGCCGCCTTTGCCGCGCACGGGGCAAGGTTTCTGGCGCGCGGCGGTGCGGCAGAGGTTCTGGAAGGCCCCGAGCTGTCGCGCCATGTCGTGATAGAATTTCCCGGCCTCGCGGCCGCCAGGCCTGCTATGCCTCGGACGCCTATCAGCAGGCCAGGCGCGGCAGACTGGGCGCAGCCATCGCCCATGTGGTGATGGTCGAGGGCCTTTCAGAACCGCGCCCTTCTGACTGACGTTGACCCTGCGCCGGCCATCGGCCCCTCCGGGCCGCGAAGATCGCCGAACGACATCCAGACGCAGCCACGCCCCGAGTCTGGGGACATCCCGCCTTGCCCAAGGCAACCAAGGGGGTGATCGGCTTCCCCGGTCCGTTTGTTGCGCGCTTGCCGCCTGCTGATGCGCCGGGTGCGCCCCATCGGCACAGCGCGGGTCGCGCTCGCGATCTCGGCATCGTCAGGCGCATTGTCCAGCCGATACGGCCCCGCTGCATCGCGCTGTCGGCCTCTGCCTGCAGGAACCGATGTTTCGCCTTTCCTACGGCCCGATCAGGATCATCCCCGCGACAAAGCTGAGCGCGAACATCGGCAGTGACCAGAGATGGAACGCGCGCCAGAGCCCGGGCGCCCGCGCAAGGCGCAGCGCGATCAGATTGGCAAGCGATCCGATCGCCAGACCGAAGCCGCCGACGCTTACCCCCCAGGCGAGGGCACGCCAGTCCTCGGTGAACGGTGCAAGAAAGACCGCCGCCGGCACGTTCGACATTCCCTGCGACAGGCCTGCACCCACACCATAGCCCCCGCCGAGCGCCAGAGCCTTCGGCACCGCCGCGGCAATCGCCGGCAGTTGGCCCAGAAGCCCCAGGTTCACGAACATCAGGATGAAAACCAGCAACAGCGGCCAGTCCACCCAGCGCAGCACCGTCCGGAAGGCGATCAGGTAAAGCGCGATCACAGCCCCGGCAGCCGGCACCGCCAGACCAGCGTTCACGAGTAACAGGAACAGCGGATAGGCCACCAGCGACACGGCCATCAGCCGCGGCTGCAGGGCCTGCCCTGGCGCGAGCCGCGCAGCGACGATCGGGCGCGAGCCGAAGGCCAGCGGCACCAGCGCCAGCAGGATCGCCATCATGGCCGCGGCCAAAGGCAGCATCGCCAACAGGAACTCTCCGAACCCCACGCCCGAGAGCTGCCACAGGAACAGGTTCTGCGGATTGCCCACCGGCGACACGGCCGAACCGGCATTGACCGCCAGTGCCTGAAAGATCACCAGCCGCCCCGTCGGCAGCACCACCAGACGCGACAGCGCAAGCGTCAGCGGAACCGTGACGAAAAGGGCAACATCGTTGGTCACCACCGCCGAAAGCACCGCAGCGCCCAGCACCAGCGCGACCGCCAGCCTGCGTTCGCTGCGCAACCGCACGATAACGGCGCGGCCGGCACGCTCGATCAGGCCGCTTGTCTCCAGCCCCCGGCTGAGCACCAGCAACCCGGCAAGCGCGGCGATCGTCTTCCAGTCCACCAGCGCCGCAACTGCTGCGGGATCCGTCGGCACCTGCCACAGCATGACCGGAAACAGGGCAAGAAGAAGCCCGAGCAACCATTCGTCGCGCAGCCGGCGGGCCATGAGGATCAGGCGGGCAGACATCACGTCAACCGAAGCATCGCCCGGGGCACAGACGCGGCCAAAGGTGCGACATCGAATGGAATCATGCAGTTCAAGGCGGAGGTCATCCTTCACAGGCGCGCTGCACATTGCCACGCCCGCGCGGCGGGCAACAGGTGGGATCGCGTATTCCGGCGTGCCAGCCCGGCTGGCGCGCGCAAGGGGGATCGCCCTGAATTAACGCGCGCATGACCTGCAGCGGCACGCCATGCGCAGCCGTCCCCGGCGGCCTTCCGCTACATCCGACGCCGGGCGGGGTGGCAAGACAGCTTCAAACGGGTTCGGTGCCGCACCAGTCGGCAATGAAAAGCGCCATGGCCTTGGTGCAGTTGCGAAGCGATTCAAGGCTGACGTATTCGTCAAAGCCATGGATGTTGCGCGACACCGGGCCGTAGCACAGCGTCGGGATCTGGTTGTAAAGCGCATAGACCCGCGCATCGAGATAGGCCGGCGTGGTAAGGCTTTGCAGCGGCGCACCAAAGGCGGCCTCATGGGCGCGCGCCAGGGCATTTTCCGCATCCGAACCCGGTTCCAGGTAATAGCCTTCGGCATTGAAGCCGTTCTGCGTGACCTTGGGCGGATTCTGGGCAAGAAACCGGTCACCGCGCGCAAAGCCTGCGATGTGATCCTCGATCTCGCGCAGCTTGTCCTGCGCCTTCTGGCCGGGATAGATCGAGATCCGCACCTGAAAGCGGCACCATGCCGGAACCGACGACCCCCAGTCGCCCCCTTCGATGATGCCGACATTCATGTTGATCGGCTTCGGTTCATCCTCGAAGCCGCGATGCCGGCCTTTCTCGGCGTTCCACTTCGCCTCGATCTCGCGCAGGGCACCGATCACGCGATAGGCGGCGTCGATCGCATTCGCGCCCTCGCCCATTTCGCGCACATGGACGGGAATGCCGCGCACCTCGACCTCGAACCAGAGCACGCCTCCGCAGGCGCGGACCAACTTGTTGTCCTCGGGTTCGGGGATCAGGGCCGCGTCGGCGGTATAGCCGCGCAGAAAGGTCTGCATCGCGCCGTTGCCGGTGGATTCCTCTTCCACCACCGATTGCAGATAGACCGTTGCCGCAGGTTGCAGCCCGATCCGCTTCAGGGCCTCAAGCGCAAAGACATTGGCGCCGGCACCGGCCTTCATGTCGCCCGCGCCGCGGCCATACATCCGGTCGCCCACGATCGCGCCACCATAGGGATCCTGTTCCCACATGTCCTTGGGGCCGACAGGGACGACATCAAGATGATGCTGCAGGATCAGGGTGCGGCCCTTCTGTTCCCGGGGGTGGTGGATTCCCACGACGATGGGCGCACGGGAATGCTGGTCCGAGAAGGGCGCGCCGCCCTCATGCGCTGTCAGCTGCGCCTCATCCATGTCGAAACGGTCCATCTTGAAGCCGCGCGCGGCGAAATCCTCGTAGATGAAATCCTGGATCGCGAATTCCTCGCCCCGCTGAGAGGCGAAGGAAACGAGCTTGCGGGTATAGGCGATCTGTTCGTCGAACCCTTCGTCCACGGCACGCAGGATCGCGTCGCGCAGTTCAGCGGTCATGGTCGTCCCCCTGATCAAGCGTTGTTCTTCTTGCACTGGAAGCAGCAGAGCCTATTGATCTTTGTGTGTCAATAAATGATCTTTCTGTATCATTCAGTGATACCAAACGCATCCATGTCATCAGCCAAACCCGAGATTGAGCCGGTCCCCGACCCCGCAGGAATGCGCGGGGTGGCCCGTATCGCCGCGATTCTGCGTTGCTTTTCAATGACACGACCGATGCTGAGTCTGAGCGAGGTCGCCCGTGCAACCGGGCTCGACAAGAACACGGCGCGTCGGTTGTTGCTGGCGCTTTCGGTCTCGGGTCTCGTGCGGCGCGACGAATCCGACGGGACCTGGGGCCTTGATACCGGCGTGCTCAAGCTGCAGCCGGCGGTGCTTGGTCCGCGCGATCTGCGCGAGACGGCCGCGCCCTTCCTTCAGGGCCTCACCGAACGCACGCGGATGACCAGCTTCTTCTGGATTGCCGACCCCGAGGGCGCGCTCTGCATCGAACGCGTCCGCGCCAACGGGGTGTTTCTTGATGTGCCGTGGTCGATGCCAGGAACCGTGGTGCCGCTGAACATGGCCGGCGGTCCGCGCGTCATCCTCGCCTACATGTCGGACCAGGCGCGCGCCGACTGGCTTGCCCGGCCGCAACCGCATCATACCCAATTCACCGAAACTGACCCCGAGGCGCTGATACAATCGGCCGCGCGGATCAGGGCGCAGGGATATGAACTGGCCGCGGATGACTATTACGTCGGCATGACGGGGCTGGGCGTTCCCATTCTGGACCGCAGCGGCGCCTTCGTCGGGGCGATCTCGGTCACCTCGGGATCTGGCGCCTTCACCGAACCCGGGCGCGCGGCTGCAGTGCTTGCCGCCGCGCGCGAAACGGCGGCGGCAATCGGCATACGCCTGGGGTTCGACGCCGGAGTGTCTGCCGGCTATGCAGGTTGAACGCACCAGGCCGGGCATTTTCAGCCGCCCCTCCGACTGTGCCCATCTTTCCGAGGAGGGCGCCCCTGGCACCTGTCAACCGTCTGGAAGCGGCGCCGGGTGGGGCCCCTGCCCTCTTGTCGGGAGGTCACGGCGCCGTCTCTGCGATGCTCTGCTGCCTGACGGCACGCGCAACGCATCGTCCTGGACGCCGAACGTTCCCGCGCCGCTGGCGGGGATGCGCGGTTCTGCCGTGGCTGTGGCCTGCATGCCCCGTGACGGGGCGGGAAACGTGCGGCACTGGCGCCGATGAACGGGCGCCTTTCTCGGCAGGCACCGCTGCGGGGGGTCGTCTTGCCCTTGGGCGCACCCACTCCCGGGCGCGGCTAAAAACCCCCACAAGACCATGATTTTCCGCCAAAATTCCTGGTTCTTGCCAATTGGCAATTCTTCAGATCGGATTGGCCTCGGCATATTTGCGGAAAAACGCGAGATAGGCCTTGTCCGGATCGGTTGCGGCGGGTTTGGCGGCGGCCCAGGCGCGCCATTCCGCCTCGACAAAGTAGATGTCGTAGCCGGGGTGGCGCATCCGCGCTGTCTCATAGGTTTCGGTCCGCAGCGCAGCGCCGCGCCCGTCGAGCCATGCCGGGCGCGCGGGCACCGCGGTCGGGGCGGCCTGCGCCCGCTCCTCGGCCCGGACCTTGCGCCCGACCTTGGAAAACTGCAACGCCCGTCCCGCGGCGCCCGCGGCCTCATCATCCTTGCGCCACCAGCGCAGTTCCACATGGGTCACGCTGCGCCCGGTCTTGATCGGGTCGATCGCCACCATGAAATCCGACAGCGCGTTGACCTCGGCCACGGCCGGATCGATCGCGCGCAGCTTGAGGTTCGACCACGAGGTCAGCTTGCCGCGCGGCACCCCCAGAACACCCCGCAGCGCGTCGAGCGAGAACTTCTCGGAGGAGCGCCAGCGCAGGTTGCCGCGCTTCTGCACCATTTCATACAGCGTCAGCGCGTATTTCGACGAAAGCGCGAACATCACCTCGCGCTGCAAGCGCGCAAAGACGGTGGAATTGCCGATGATCCGCCGCAGCCGCGCGGGGATCTCGTATTCGACCAGCCCGTCGGCGCGGTTCGCCTCGATGTTGCCGCCCAGCAGCTGCACCCGTTCCACCGCGGGCTCTCCGTCCCAGATCACGGCGACCTTGACGATGGCGGACATGAGCCGCTCAAGGCTTTCGCCCACCCGGTCGTTGGAATTATGCGACCCCCGCAGCGCCGATTTCGCGATGATATGGCTGACCGGCTTGTCGATCGCATCCCAGGCGTTTTCCAGAAGCTGGTTGTAGATCCGCCGGTCGCTGAGCGAAAGCGGCGTCACCTCGATCAGATCCACAAGCTCGCCGGGCTTGATCATGCTTTCGCTGTTCGGCCGGATATCGACCGTGCGATAGGATTTCTCTGCCATGACCTTACCCCGCTTTTCTTACTTTTGTAGCGCAAGGCGGGTAAGATTTCAATCTTTCCGTCGCCCGCTGTCCCGCCGCGACGGGGCAGCCAGGGGGTATCCACCCGAAAAGTAATTCTTGGATGAATCAACCGTGCGCCGGTGATTCGCAACACCCTTAGGATAAAGGGGAAAATCAGGGCTCCAAGGCCCGCCCCACGCCACACCCGATCTGTAAGTTCAGCCCCCTGCCCCATCCGTAAGCGCAGCCCTTCCGATTCGTAACGCCACCCGTCCCGCAAAGTAGGCCAAACCGCCCGATCCGTAAGGTTTCGCGGAAATCTGTCTTTCTTATCAACGGGATCTCACTCCTGAACCTTAGAATCCCGAAGAGTCTGAATCAGGAAGTTCCTTTTATCCACAGTTTGGATGATCCTGTGGCAACCTCGGTTCGAAACCTTACCGATTGGGCGGGTTGAGGCGTCGCCGGCGCCCCCAACTCCGGGAATTGGCGCCCCCTGCCCCCAACTTCCGGTTATTTCGCCTGTCTTGCCGGAATTCCGAACTTTACGCCGGGGCCGGTTTGCCGCATCCTTGGCGCGACCCGATCAGAGAGGCCCCATGACGCCCGTTCTTCCCCCCGTCTCGTTGGAAGAGCTTGCCCAGCTCACCCGACGCGCCAGCACCGTCATCGACCGCTTGCGAGAGCGCGTCTTTGCCCCCGGCACCCAGAAACGGCTCGACCTGCGCTTCAACGTCCGCACGGCCTCGGAAATGGTCGGGCGCACCGAAAAGGCCATCCGCGACGCCGAGGCCGATGGCCGCCTGCCCGAGCCCGACAAGGACGCGGAAACCCAGCGCCGCACCGGCTACACCCTCGCGCAGATCAACCGGATGCGCGAGGTGTTTGGCACCCTGCCCCATCGCGCGCCGGACGATCCGCCGCTGGTGCTCGCGGTCCAGAACTTCAAGGGCGGTGTGGGAAAATCCACTGTTGTCAGCCACTTGGCCCAGTATTTCGCGCTGCGGGGCTATCGGGTCTGCGTGATCGATTGCGACAGCCAGGCCTCGACCACCGCGATTTTCGGCATGAACCCGGATGTGGATGTCGATGAGGATGAAGATACGCTCTACCCGTTCCTGCGCCATGGCGGGCCGAAATCGCTCCATTACGCGCTGCGGGCGACCTATTGGCCGGGGATCGCGCTGATCCCGGCCAATCTGGGGCTCTATGACGCCGAATACGAATTCGCGGCGCGCATGGCGCGGGAACCGACCTTCATCCTCGACCGGCTCCGCGATGGGGTGGAAAGCATCGCCGACCAGTTCGACGTGATCCTGCTCGACCCGCCGCCGGCGCTTGGGATGATCTCGCTTTCGGTGCTGCGGGCGGCCAATGCGCTGTTGATTCCGGCGCCGCCGAACAATGTCGATTTCGCCTCCACCGCGCATTTCCTCAAGATGATGGAGGCGACGCTGACCGAGCTTGCGCAACATGGGGGTGCGCGCAGCTACAGCTTTGTTAAGGTTCTTGCGACAAAGATGAACGATCAGAAATCGGCGCATCTGGCGATCAAGCGAATGATGGACGCGGTCTTTCCGCAGGACATGCTTCAGGCGACGCTCAAGGACAGCGCCGAGATCGACAATGCAACCGCGAACCTGTGCACGGTCTATGAACTCACCGGTCCGGCCACGCGCACCGACACGCATCGCCGCTGCCGCGCCTATCTGGACGCCGTGGGCCGCGAGGTGGAGCTTTTGGCGCGCAAGACCTGGCCGAGCCATCACCGCGCGCTTCGCAAGGAGGGACTGCTATGAGCAAACGTCACGACGCGCTTTTCGAGGATGTGCTGAAGGACTTCTCGGCCACCGAACCCGCGCCCGAGGATCGCGGCGGGGCGCGGTTTCTCAAACGCTCCTCGACGCTCGCCGATACGGGCGAGCGGGAGGAAAAGGTGCTCCGCTGGGTGGATCCGGCGCACTGCGTCATGTGGGCCGGGCACAACCGCGCCTATGACCTGCTGACGGCGGAAAACTGCGGCGACCTGATCGCCTCGATCAAGGCGCAGGGGCAGCAGGAATTTCCGGCGATCGTGCGCCGGCTGACCGGAAGCCAAACCGGGGCAGGGGCCGAGTATGAGGTGATCTGCGGTGCCCGGCGTCATTTCGCGATCAGCTGGCTGCGCGCGAACAACTATCCGCAGTTCCGCTATCTGATCGAGGTGCGCGACCTGACCGACGAAGAGGCGTTCCGCCTTGCCGATCTGGAAAACCGCGACCGCGAGGATATTTCGGATTTCGAGCGTGCCCGCGATTATGCGCTGGCGCTCGAGTCCTATTACGGCGGGCGGCAGAAGGCGATGGCCGAGCGGCTGGAGGTGTCCGAGGGCTGGCTGTCACGCTACCTTCAGCTTGCCCGGCTGCCCGAGGAGATCATCGCCGCCTATCCCGATATCCGCGAGATCCGGGAGCTTCACGCCCGCACGCTGCGCCCCTATCTGGGCGACCCGCAGCAGCGCGCGCAACTGATCGAGGCCGCGGGGGAACTGGCCGCGGAACAGCGCGCGGCGCGCGAAGGGCAGGGGGCTCCGGTGCCCGCCGCCAAGGTTCTGGCACGGCTGAAGGCCGCCGCCGCCGGCCCGCGCAAGGCCCGCCCGCCCGAGCGCCTGTTCCGCCGCGTGCCCGAGGAAAGCGGCGTCGCGATGCGCCGCAAGAACGGCCGCGTGACGCTGGAATTCAGTGAGAACCTGTCGGACGCGGCACTTGAGGTCGCGTTCCGCCTGTTCCTCGAGCATCGGCGGGAGGCCCGGAAGTGAGAAATTGCCAATTGGCAAGAACCCGGAAAAATGACGCTAAAACAGTTATTTGACCGATAATTCAGAAGGGCCCGCCCCGTGCCGGGGGCGGGCCTTTTTCGCGGATCAGGGGGGCAGACGGGGCAGGGGGGCAGACGTGCCTGTTCGCGGATGTCAGGGATCGCGCCTCGTCTCCCTCGTTGATATGGCGCCCAGGTTGAACTGAGCGACACAACCGCCTCCGCCTGCTGCCGCCCGAGGCCATGCACATGATCCGCGGCACCCGGGGTGCCGCATGCGGCGCCCGGCTGTGCGACGCGGCGCTGCGGGCCTCGATGTCTTCGCGATGGAGCCGATCCAGCCGTCGAACCCGCTTCTGGGGCTCGACCGGGTGGTGCTGACGCCGCATGTCGCAGCGGTTTCGGCCGATGGTTTTGCGCCATCGGTGGAGCGCATGATCGCCAACCTGCGCGCGATCCATGACGGTCACGCGCCGCGCGACATCGACATTCTGGTCTGAGCGGCCTGTCTGAAGGGGCGGGCCGAGCGGCCTGTCCGGCGGGTCCGGATGGCCTCAGAGGCTTGGGGGCCGGCGCCAAACGGGGCGGATCGCGGCGCAGGGCCCCGCTTGCGACGCGGCGCCCCTTGCGAATGGATGCGCCCGGGGGGCGGCGCTCGGGGGGCGGTGCCTCAGGGCAGCGAGGGCCGCGGACCTTGGGCCGGCTCCAGCCCCAGTTCCCGGGCAAGGCCCGGCGCGACGCGGCGCGTCGTCTCGATGAAGTCGAGCACGATGGCCGAGGTCTCGCCCGCCGGCCAGGCCACCACAAGCTCGATCGAGCGGGGCAGTTCGGGCACCGGCCGGAACGCGATATAGGGGGATCGGATATTGGTGATCCAGGCCGGCATCACCGCCACCCCCAGCCCCGAGGCGACATGCGCCGCGACCGAGGTGGTATGGGTGCATTCCTGCACGATCCGCGTATGCAGCCCCGCGCGGCGGAATTCGGCGTTCAGCGTCACGGCATAGCTTGCCCCCAGGATCGGCGCATAACCGATCAGCGGTTCCTGCGCGAGATCCTGCAGCGTCACCTCGGCCTTGGCCGTCAGCGGGTGGTTGCGCGGCATGGCGGCGACGAAACCCTCGCGCATCAGCGTCTCGATCTGCATATGCGCGGCGCGTTCGGTGGGGCGGATGAAGGCGATGTTGATATCGCCCGCCTCAAGCACGCGCAGCTGTTCCGAGGTGCCGAGATGGATGATGTCGACGATCACCGCCGGCCACTTTTCGCGAAACGCCGCAAGAATGGGCGGAATGACATGGGTCATCGCCATATTGACCCCGGCGACGGTGATCCGGCCTGTCGTCTCGCCGGCCATCGCGCGGGTATGGGCAACCGCCCGGTCCATCCCGTCAAGCAGGCTGCGCGCGTGCCGGAGCAGGGTATTTCCCGCCGCCGTCAGCCGGGTCCGGCGCGTCGTGCGGTGAAAGAGCGTGACGCCAAGCCGTTCTTCCATCGCCCTTATCTGCTGGCTGAGCGGGGCCTGCGCGATGCCGAGCCGCTCGGCCGCACGGCCGAAGTGAAGCTCGTCGGCAAGGCAGACGAAATAGCGAAGCTGGCGCAGGTCGATTCCCGTATTCATATCGGAAACGTATCAAACCATTCATCATTAGGGAATTGATCGCGACAGATCGCCGTGTTTCGTTTCTGTGACTCTCCGACAACTTCCGTCCCGGATGCGAGGTATATGGCACGTTTCTGGCTGATAAAATTCCTGCGCACGGCGATCACGCTCTGGTTCGTGGTGACATTCGCCTTTGTCGTGCTGCGCACATCGGGCGATCCGGTGGTGGCACTGCTGGGGGCGGATGCGCGGCCCGACGAGGTCGAATATTTCCGCCAGCTCTGGGGCCTCGACCGGTCGCTGTTCAGCCAGTACATCAGCTATGTGGGCCAGATGGCCACGGGCCAGTTCGGCAATTCGCTGCGCGACAGCCGCCCGGTGATGACGATCATCCTGGAACGGCTGCCCGCGACGGTGGAACTGGGGCTGATGGCCTTTGCCATCGCGGCGGTGATCGGTATCCCCGCCGGGATCGTGGCGGCCCTGCGGCGCGGGCGGCTGGCGGACCGGATCATCATGATCTTCGCGGTCTTCGGCTTTGCGCTGCCGAACTTCTTTCTGGGCATCCTCCTGATCCTGCTTTTCTCGCTGTACCTGCAGGTGCTGCCATCCTCGGGCACCGGCACGATCTGGCACCTGATCATGCCGGCGGTGACGCTGGCGACCTTTACCGCCGGGACGCTGGCGCGGTTCACGCGATCCGCGATGCTCGAGGTGCTGGAACGGCCCTATATGCGGGCCGCCGCGGCGCGGGGCGTGCCCTTCTGGAAACGGGTGGTGTTCCATGCCCTGCCGAACGCGGCCATTCCCATCGTCACGGTGATCGGGCTGAACCTCGGGCAGCTGGTGGCGGGGGCGATCGTGGTCGAATCCGTCTTTGGCTGGCCGGGGATCGGGCGACTGCTGGTCGTGGCCGTGTCGCAGCGCGATCTGGCGGTGGTGCAGGGGCTGGTGCTGGTGATCGCGGTGACGATGGTGCTGGCGAACCTGATCGTCGATCTTCTTTACGGGCTTCTCGACCCGCGCATCCGGGAGGGGGCGAAATGAGCCGGCCGAACGTCATCACCCTCCTGGCCGGGGGCATCGTCGCGGCGGCGGTCGGCGTGGCGCTGGTGGGCAATGTCTTTACCCCCCATGCCGTCACCGATCAGGCGCTGTTGGCGCGCCTGCAACCCCCCGCCTTTCTGGGCGGCAATCCGGACTTCCCGCTGGGCACCGACCGGATCGGCCGCGACATGGTCGCCCGGCTGGTCGCGGGGTTGCAGATGTCGCTGTCGGTCGCGCTGGCGGGCACGCTGATCGGCGCGGTCTTTGGCACCTTTGTCGGGTTTATCGCCGCCCATTTCCGCGGGCTGGTCGAGGAAGTGCTGATGATGGTCGTGGATTTCCAGGCCTCGCTGCCCTTCATCCTGATCGCGCTGACGCTCCTGGCGTTCTTTGGCAATTCGATGGTGCTGTTCGTCATCCTGATGGGGATGTTCGGCTGGGAAACCTATGCGCGGCTGGCGCGGGGCGTGGTGCTGTCGGCCCGGTCGCAGCCCTATGCCCGCGCGGTCGAGGCGCTGGGGGCGGGGCCGGGGCGGCTCTATTTCCGGCACATCCTGCCCAATGTCGCCTCGGCGCTGATCGTGCAGGTCACGCTGACATTCCCGCAGATCATCCTGCTGGAAACCTCGCTGTCGTTCCTGGGTCTGGGCATCCAGCCGCCGAACACGAGCCTTGGGCAGATCCTGGGTGACGGGCGCGACTACCTGTCCACCGCCTGGTGGATTTCCGTCTGGCCGGGGGTCGTCATCTTCCTTGTCACCCTGTCGATGTCGCTTCTGGGCGATGCGCTCCGCGACCGGCTGGACCCGATGCTGAAAACAAGAACCACATGAACCCAACCGGAGGTACGCCGATGATCAGCAGACGCAACTTTGGGAAATATACGCTGGGGGCCGGGGCGGCATCGCTCTGGCTGCCGAAATCGCTGGCCTTCGCACAGGACGGCACGCGGCCGACGCTGACCATCGCGGTCGACAACCTCTGGGCGAACATCAACACGATCAACGGGATCTCGACCACCACGCGGCGGTTCTTTCCGAACATCTATTCGCATCTGGTCGAGCGTGACTACATCGCCGACGAACAGGGCCTTGACCTGCGCCCCGGCCTGGCCACCGACTGGACGCAGGACGGCAATGTCTGGACGCTCCGCCTGCGCGAAGGGGTCAAGTTCCACAACGGCGAGACGATGACGGCCGAGGACGTGGCCTTTACCCTTGGCCCGGAACGGCTGTGGGGCGAGAACCCGTTCGAGCCGCGCGGCCGCACCTTTACGGCCGGTTTCACCCGGGTCGAGGCCATCGACGACCTGACGGTCGAGATCGAGACCGAGCGCGAGGACCCCTATATCCCCGGCAAGCTGACCGGCTATATCGGCTTCGTCGTGCCCAAGGCCGCCTATCTCGACATGGGCGTCGATGCCTTCGGTCAGGCGCCCATCGGCACCGGCCCCTATCGCGTGACGCTCTTCCGGTCGGGCGAGGTGCTGGAGATGGAGGCCTTCGACGACTACTGGGAAGGCCCGCCGCCCGCGCAAAAGCTGATCTGGCGCATCGTGCCGGAATTCGCGGGCCGCATGGCGGGGCTCGTTTCGGGCGAGTTCGACTTCATCGCCAACATCCCCACGGACCAGGAGGCGCAGCTTGACAGCTATGACAATGTGACGGTGGCGCGCGCGCTGGCGGGGAACTATCCGGCCATCGCCTTCAACACCCGCCCCGACCCCGAGGACAACCCGCTGGTCGATGTGAACCTGCGCAAGGCGATGGTGCAGGCGATCGACATGGACGCCATCGTGCAGGCGCTGTTCGGCGACACGACCTTCCATCCGCCGGTTCCGTTCAACTTTCCCGAATACGGCGATTTCTATGACCCCGACATGGAAAACCCGCTGCCCTATGACCCCGAGGCGGCGCGGGCGCTGGTGGAACAGTCGGGCTATGACGGGCAGGTGCTGCGCTGGCACATCACCCGGTCGTTCTACCCGAACTATGAGGCCGCGGCCGAGATCATGGTCGAGCAGTGGCGCCAGGTCGGCGTCAATGTGCAGGCCGTGATCCTCGACAATTTCGAGCTGGTCTATACCCGCCCCTATCACATGATGAACATGTCCATGTCGTCGGACTTCATCCCCGGCGACCCCTATCAGCCGCTCTGGCTCGACTGGGGCCCGACATCGAGCCGCGCCACCGCCCATTGGAAGACCTGGGACCCGACGCCGGAATACCTGGCCGCCGGCGAGGAATTCGAACAGGCGATCACCTTCGAGGATCGCAAGGCCGCCTATCTGCGCCTGTCGCAGGCCTGGCAGGACGTGACGCCGGGCTATTACATGTGGAAAAGCGTCTATAACTGGGGGCACCGGTCGGATATCGAGTTCATCGCGCGGCCCGACGGCGAGATGCGGATGTTCGGCGACTACATGGCGTTGCCCGCGTGACGGCAGTTGCGAAACATGCGCTGAAGGACATGACGGTCGCGGAGTTCCGCGACCGTCTGGCCGACGAGCCGGTGATCCTGTTGCCCATGGGCAGCCATGAGGAACAGGGCCCCCACGCCCCCATGGGTGACTATCTGCTGGCCGAGGAAATCGCGCTCCGCGCCGCCGCGGCGTCGGGGGCCATCGCGGCGCCCTGCCTGCCCTTCGGCTATGCCGAGTTCTTTCGCGGCTTTCCGGGCGGCATCCAGTTGCGTGCCACGACCTTCCGCGCCGTGGTCGAGGATATGGTCACCGCCTTTCTGGATCATGACATCCGCCGCATCCTGATCCTGAACGGCCATTCCACCAATGCCGCGCTGATCGACGAGGTGCTGCGCGACATCCGCCGCCGGACGGGGGTGATCGTGGGGTCGGTCGATCTGTGGCGCGCGATCCCCGATGCCCTCTGGGCGCAGGTCCATGGGCCGGAGGCGGGGCGGGCGCGCGGGCATGGCGGCGATCCCGTCACATCCGTGTCGATGTATCTGCGGCCCGATGCGATGCGCCCCGACCTGATGCAGGCGGCCCGCCCCGCGCAGGCGATGGGGCTGCCCGCGACCGTCTCGGGTGTGCGGTTCGAGGGCGCGGCCCTGAACCTGCCGCTCGATGCGCAGGAGCTTTTTCCCGACGGGATGCTGGGGGGCGATCCGGCGCTGGCATCAGTCGAGACGGGGCGGCGGATCGTCGAACATCTCACGGGCCATTGCGCGCGCCTTGTCGCCCATCTGCGCGGGCAGGACCCGCGCGACCCGCGGGTTGGCCCCCTGGCCGCGGGGGCCGCGACATGACCGCGCCGCTGATCGACATCCGGAACCTTTCCGTGCCGCTGCCCGCCGGCGCCGACCGCCCCTTTGCGGTCGAGGATCTGTCGCTGAGCATCGGCCAGGGCGAGATCCTCTGCGTGGTGGGCGAGACCGGATCGGGCAAGTCGCTGACGGCGCTTTCGGTGATGGGGCTCTTGCCGTCGAACCTGCCGCGCGCATCGGGCGAGATCGGGTTCGAGGGGCGCGACCTCTTGCGCCTTTCGCCCGCGGAACGGTTGCGGCTGTCGGGGCGCAGGCTCGCCATGGTGTTTCAGGAACCCTCGGCCGCGCTGAACCCGATCTATCGGGTGGGCACGCAGGTGGCCGAGGTGTTCCGCCTGCACACCGATCTTTCGCGCGCCGAGATCCGCGCGCGCGTGATCGAGCTTTTCCGAGAGGTGCGCCTGCCCGAGCCCGAGGCGATCCTGCGCGCCTATCCGCACCAGCTTTCGGGCGGGCAATGCCAGCGGGTGATGATCGCGACCGCGCTCGCGCTCGACCCGGCGCTGCTGATCGCGGATGAACCGACAACCGCGCTCGACGTGACGACGCAGGCGCGCATTCTCGAGCTGATGCTCGACCTGCGCCAGCGGCACGGAACCGGCATCCTGTTCATCACCCATGACTTCGGCGTGGTCGCGGAAATCGCCGACCGGGTCGCGGTGATGCGCCATGGCCGTCTGGTCGAGATCGGGACGCGGGACGAGATCCTTCTGAACCCGCAGGCCGAGTATACGAAAAAGCTGATCGCGGCCGTTCCGCGCCTGCAACCGAAACCGCCCGCGAAAGGCCTGGGCAAGACCGTGCTCAGCGCGCTGGGTCTGGGCAAGACCTATCGCAGCCGCAGCATGATCGGCACGGGGCGCGAGGTTCAGGCGCTCCGGGGTGTCGATATCTCGCTTGCCCGGGGGGAGACGCTGGGCCTTGTGGGTGAAAGCGGGTCGGGCAAATCGACCCTTGCGCAATGCGTCATCCGTCTGGTCGAACCCGACCGGGGCGAGGTGGTGATCGACGGCGGGCAGTTTTCGGGCCTTTCGGGGCGGGCGCTGCGGGCCGCGCGGCGCAAGGTCCAGATCGTGTTTCAGGACCCTTATACCGCGCTCGACCCGCGCCAGACGGTGGGCGACGCCATCGCCGAGGGGCCGGTGATCCACGGGCTTTCACGCGACAAGGCGCAGGCCCGGGCGCGCGACCTTCTGGCGGCGGTGGGGCTTGACCCTTCTACTGCGCCCCGGTTCCCGCATGAATTTTCGGGCGGCCAGCGGCAGCGGATCTGCATCGCCCGGGCGCTGGCGGTGGAGCCGGACCTGCTGATCGCGGATGAAAGCGTCTCGGCGCTGGATGTGTCGGTGCAGGCGCAGATCCTCGACCTGCTGGCCCGGATGCAGCGCGAATTGCAATTCGGCCTTCTGTTCATCACCCATGACTTGCGCGTGGCCTCGCGCATCTGCGACCGGATCGCGGTGATGCAGCGCGGCGAGATCGTGGAACAGGGGCCCTCGGCCGAGCTCTTTGCCCGGCCGCAGAACGACTATACCCGCGAATTGCTTGCCGCCGTCCCGGGGCGCAACTGGCAGGACGCGGACAGCGAAGGAGCATCTGCATGAAGAAATACCAGATCGGCGCGGTGCCCCCGCAGGTGGACGCGGGCCTGCGGCAGGGCTTTGCCGAGGTCGAGATCGCCACGATCGGTCATTTCCGCCATCGCGGTTTCGTCGATCGCCGCCTGCGCCCCATTGCCCCCGTTTCGGGCGTTCTGACCGGCACGGCGGTGACGGTCGCGATTCCGGGCACGGATTCGACCCTGCTGCATCATGCGATGTCGGTGGTGCGGCCCGGCGACGTTGTGGTGATCGACCGGCTGGGCGACCGGCGCCATGCCTGTCTTGGGGGCGGGGTGGCCTTTGCCGCCAAGGTGGCGGGGGCGGTCGCCGTGGTGCTCGACGGTCCCTGCACCGACCCCGACGAGATCATCGAGGTCGGCCTGCCGGTCTATTGCAGCGGGGTGTCGGCCATCACAACGCGGCTCAATGACCTGGGCGGCGCGCTGAACCTGCCCGTGTCCTGCGGCAATGTCCCGGTCATGCCCGGCGATCTGGTGGTGATGGATGCCTGCGGCGTCCTGATCCTGCCCCCGTCCGAGGCGCCCGAGGTGCTGGAAGAGGCCCGCATCCGTCAGGCGCGCGCGGGCCGCAACCGGGGCCGGATCGAGGCGGGCGAAAAGCTGGGCGACCTGTCGGGCGCAACACGGCTGGTCGCGGCGGCGCTGGAAGGCTGAGGGGCGCGCCCCCCCCCCACCCCATCTCAGCCCCGTTCGGCCAGGCGGCGTTCGGTGCGGGCCATCAGCCGTTCCAGTTCCGCCACATCGGTTGTGGTCAGGCGCGGACCGGGCGCGCGGGTGGCCGCAGAGGCAATCGCACCGCGCCGCATCAGGATATGCTTGCGCAGCGCAAGGCCCCAGCCCGGCTGCTGTTCGTGGCGCAGGATCGGAAGATAGGCGTCAAAGAGATCCTCGGCCGCGTCGGTCCGGCCCGCGTGATGCAGCGCGACGGTCTGGACCAGCGCCTCGGGATAGGCAAAGCCGGTCATCGCCCCGTCCGCGCCCCGCGCCAGTTCCTGCGGCAGGTAAAGCCCGCCATTGCCGCACAGGATCGACAGCCGCGGAACCGAGGCCGCGCTCTCCTGCGCGCGCAGGGCGGTGATCTTGGTCAGGCCCGGCCAGTCCTCATGCTTGAGCATCACCATCTGCGGCAGGTCGTTCGACAGCCGCCGGATCAGCGCGGGCGAGACGGGAACGCCGGTCGTCAGCGGAAAGTCCTGAAAGACCAGCGGCACATCGGCCCCCAGCGCGGCTGCCACGGCATGGAAATACCCCTCGACCCGGTCTTCGCGGGCCGGGCCGCGCGACGGCGCGACCATCAGCCCCGCCGCGCCCCGGTCCATCGCATGGCGGCCCAGATCGGTCAGGTTGCCGATCCCCGCGTCCGAGACTCCCACCACCACCGGCAGCGCGCCCGCGCGCGACATCACCCGGTCGATCACCGCGCGCCGTTCCTCGGGCGTCAGCTTGTCGGCCTCGCCCATCATGCCGAGGATGGTGAGGCCGGTGACCCCCGTTTCCGCATAGAAATCGACCAGCCGGTCGAGGCTGTCCAGGTCGAGCGCGCCATCCTCGGCAAAGGGGGTGGCGGCGATGATGTAGACGCCGCGGGTCGTCCGGTCGATCAACTGGGTCATGGGCTGTCCTTCGGGGCCGCTGGGGCGTTGGTGGAAAAGGGGTCAGGCGAAAGGCGCGACGGCGATGCCGTTTTCGGTCACGAGAATGCGCGTGGCCCGGGCCATCCGGATCGCGCGGCGCATCGCCACCGGATCGGCGGCGTGAGAGCCGCAGGGGATGTTCGCGGCGCTGAGCCGATCGAACATCGCCCACCGCAAGGGCGCCAGAGCTTTCGCCCATGTCGCAGGTCAGGTCGATCCTTCGGGTCATCGCCTTCCTCATCCGGGCGCTTTGCGGCCATTTCCGTGCCTGATTCTTGTGTCGCTGTTGAGCCGGGCGGGATGTTTTTCGGGCCGCTCGCGCCGTTTCGGCTTGACGCGCAGGCCCGTCCCGCCGAATTAGGGAATACAGCTGGTATACCGAAACATCAAGTCTCACATTGTCCCCGATTCACGCGCGCCTCTCCCTGAACAGGAAGGATCCATGCCGGCTCCACCCCGCATCCTGCCCCCGGGCGATCAGGCGCCCAGCCTTCGGATCGGCGCCGACCTGCCGCGCCTTGCCCAGACGGCGACCGGCGCCATGATCCGGTGTGCCGCCGTGACGCAATCCGAGGCCGAGGAGATCTGGATCGCCCATGCGCGCGCGCTGCGGGCCCGGCTTTCCGGCCTGCGCCCCCGGCCCGAGGGGGGCCTGAGTTCCGCATGGCTTTTGTCCTGCGATCTGATGGGCGGGATCTGGCCGCCAGAGGAGGTCGTGTGGTGACTTCCCGTGACCGCCCCAGAGGGCTGGCGCAGGCCGCCCATGCCCGGATCATCGCCATGATCCTCGACGGCGATCTGCAACCGGGCGACGCGCTGCAAGAGGCCCGGCTGGGCGCGGTGCTGGGCATGTCCCGCACGCCCGTGCGCGAGGCGATCAAGCGGATCGAGAGCGAGGGGCTCGCGCGTCAACAGGGCCGGTTCCTGCGGGTGCGCCTGCCCGACCCCGCCGAGATCGACGAGATCTTCTGGCTGCGCCGGCTGATCGAGCCCCCTGCGGCCGCCGCCGCCGTGGCGCTGCCGCGTGACCGGATCGACGCGATGGAGGTCCGGGTGCGGGCCTTGATCGACGGCGCGGGGGCCGAGGATCTGTGGCGCGCCGATGACGAATTCCACGCGATGATCGCGGGCGCCAGCGGCAACCGGGCGGCGGTGCAGCTGCTGGCCGACCTGCGCCGGCGGACCTGCATGTTCGACACGAGCCAGATCCCCGAACGGCATCAGGCGGGCTGTCGCGAACATCTGGACATCCTGTCGGCGCTGCGGGCCAATGACGGGGCGGCGGCGCGCGACGCCATGGCGCGCCATCTCGACCACGCGCGCGACGCGATCCTGCGGCGGCTTGCCGGCGGCCGGGTGCCGGCACCGCAATCTCCACCGGCCGGCCCGCAAGACCCCCCGAACGACCTACCGCAAGACAAGCCGAAAGATACACAGCCATGAAATGCCTCATCGTCCAGCCGATCCATGACCGCGGGCGCGCCATGCTGCGCGCGGCGGGGGTGGAGCCGGTGCCTTGCCCCACACCCGACATGGACACGGTCGCGCGGCTGATCCCCGGTTGCGCGGCGGTCATCACGCGCGATGCGGGTCTTTCGGCGCAAGCGATTGCGGCGAGCGATGCGCTGCGCGTCGTCGTTGTGCATGGTACCGGCCATGACGCCGTGGACAAGGTGGCGGCCAGCGCGCGCGGCGTGATGGTCTGCAACACGCCGGGGGCCAATGCGCGGTCCGTCGCGGAACTGGCGCTGGGGCTGATCGTTGCCGCCGCGCGCGGCGTGGCGGGGGCCGACCGGGCCGAACGCGCGGGCCAGCCGGGTTTTCGCGAAAGCGCGCGTTTCGCCGAGCTTTCGGGCAAGACCGCGCTGATCGTGGGCTGGGGCGCCATCGGGCGCGATCTGGGGCGGATGCTGGATGCCGCGCTCGGGATGCGGGTGCTGGTCCATTCGCCGAACGCGCCCGACACCGGCGGCTTTGCCCGCACCGCCTCGCTGGAAGAGGGGCTGGCGCAGGCGGATGTCGTCTCGCTCCATACGCCGATGCGGCCGGGCAACCGTCACATGATGAACGACGCGCGGTTTTCGCTGATGAAGCCGGGCGCGGTGCTTGTGAACCTTGCGCGGGCGGGGTTGGTGGATGAGGACGCGCTGGCCCGCGCGCTCGGGTCCGGGCGGTTGGCGGGGGCGGGGCTCGACGTCTATTCGCCGGGCGCGCCGCTGGGGCCGCTGGCCGCGCAGAACGTGATCTTCACCCCCCATCTGGGCGCCACGACCGAAGAGGCGCTGATCCGCGTCGCCGAAGGGGCGGCGGGCCATGTGCTGACCGCGCTGGCGGGGGGCGTGCCGGAAACGGCGCTCAACCTCGCCGATCTGCGGGGGCAGCACCCATGACCGAAACGCTGGCCCAGCGGGCCTATGCCCGGATCAGGCAGGACCTGCTGGAGGGGTTCATCGCCCCCGACACGGTACTGAGCGAACGCGCCCTTGCCGCCCGGTCGGGGATTTCGCGCACGCCGCTCCGGTCCGCGCTGTCACGGCTGGAACGCGAGGGGGTGATCGCGCGGCTGGAAAACGGCGCGATCCTGGTGCGCAGCGTTTCGTTCGAGCATCTGCTGGAAATCGTGCAACTGCGCCAGGCGCTGGAAAGTGCGGCCGCCGGACGGGCGGCGCAGGCGGGCATGACCCCGGAGCTTGCCGCGATCCGCGACGTCATGGCCGAATATGCGGAAGGACGGTCGACCGCCTTTGACGAATTCTGGGCCGAGGACGACCGTTTCCACGATGCCGTCGCCCGCACCGCCGGCCTGCGGCTTTTGCCCGGGATCCTCACCGAACAGCGCGCCACCGCCCGACGCTGCACCATCACCCGCACCCATGACCGTTTCGCCGATCAGGCGCGCGAACATATCGCCGTGATCGACGCGATCGCCCGGGGCGACGCCGCCGCCGCCGGGGCCGCGATGGCGCTGCATTTCGACAATGTGCGCGCGCGCTTTCTGGGCTGGCTTGGCCGCTGACCTTCCATTCGCAATCAAGGAGAGAGACCGCGATGAAATCCCTGTTCCACCTTGCCATCCATGTGACGGACCTTGACGAGACCCGTGCCTTTTACGGCGATGTGCTGGGCTGCGCCGAGGGGCGATCGACCGACACATGGGTCGATTTCGACTTTTTCGGGCATCAGCTGTCCTTCCATCTGGGCAAGCCGTTCGAAACGACGCGCACCGGCAAGGTGGGCGATCACATGGTGATGATGCCGCATATGGGCGCGGTGCTGCGGCTTGATGACTGGCTCGCGCTGGCGGAGCGGCTGGCGGAAAAGGGCGTCACATTCGACATCCCGCCCGTCGTCCGGTTCGAGGGCGAGCCGGGCGAGCAGCGCACGATGTTCTTCTTCGACCCCTCGGGCAACCCGATCGAGATCAAGGGCTTCCGCGACTGGGACGGCCTTTTCGCGAAATAGGCGTCACGGGGCGGGCGCGGCCCCCCCGTGTCGCGGGGGACAGCCGCGCGGCCGCCGCCGTGTCGCAGATCACCGTCGCATCCGGATGCAGCCGCAGCGTGGATGCGGGGCAGGCGGGCGTTACCGGCCGTCCAGCATCGCCGCCAGCGCCTCGGCCTTGGCGGGGCCAGAGGCCAGCAGCAGGATCCATTTCACCGCAAGGATCGGGCCGATGCCCATGGCCACCGCCTTTTCCGGGACTGTGCCGCCGGGGAAATCGCCCGCATTCGCCGCGCGGGTCGATGGCGCCAGCGGCACGATCCGGGTGCGGCTGTCAAAGCGCGAGCCGGGCTCGTTGAAACCGATATGGCCGTTCTGCCCGATCCCGAGGATCTGAAGGCCGATGCCCCCCGCCGTCACGATCATCGCCTTGTAATCCGCCGCCGCGCGGACGGGATCGGGCGCCATGCCGTCGGGCAGATGGCTCCGGGCCATGTCGATATCGGACGCCGCGAACAGCTGCCGGTTCATGTCCGCGGCCCGGCGCGGTGGCCGATCTGGTCGCGCTGGAGGACTGCACCCAGACGCGGGCGGTCAATCCCGCCTCGGCCCCAGGCGCGGCGCATCGGCTGGTGGCGGAATTCGCGCCGCCCTCAGGCTGAGCGCGCCACTGACGCCGGCCTTTCCCGCGCCACGCAAGCTTCACGCAGGGTTCACCGAGGCGACATGTTCGCAGGGTACTCCGTGATTCATCCGAATGACTCAAAGGTGACGTGTGGGACGGGAAAGCTGGAAAGAGGTCAGGGATTCGCTTGCCGCCCGGATCGAGCGTGGCGAGCTGCTGCCGGGGGCGCAGCTGCCCGTGGAGCCGGCGCTTTGCGCGGAATTCGGCGTGGGCCGCCATTCCCTGCGCCGCGCGATCCGTGAACTGGCCCTGGAGGGCAAGCTGCGGGTCGTGCAGGGCGCCGGCACCTTCATCCAGAACGCCCCTCTCATCACCTATCACATCGGGCGGCGCACGCGGTTTCGCCAGAACCTGCGCGATCAGGGGGTGACGCCATCGGGCGAACATCTGGCGCATGAGATCCTGCCCGCCCCCGCCCATGTCGCCGAGGAACTGCGGGTGGACCCCGGCACGGCGCTGCACCGCGTCATCCGGCGCGGGCTGGCCGATGGCGTGCCGATCAGCCTGGGCATCGGCTGGCACCGCGTCGACCGCTTTCCCGATCTGGGGGAACGGCGCGCCGCCGGCGTCTCGGTCTCGGACATCTATCGCAACCACGGCATTCCCGACTACTTCCGCAAGCGCACCACGATCTTTACCCGCCGCCCCACCCCGGAAGAGGCCGCGCTGCTGAGCCAGCATGGCGAAAGCCCGGTGCTGGTCGTCACCAAGGTCGATGTGGCGCCCGATGACCATGTGATCGGCTTTTCCGAGGCCGTCTGGGCGGGCGACCGGATCAAGTTCAGCCTCGATCAGGGGGGACGTGACGATGACTGACCATGGCAGGCTGCTGGACGTCCTGGCCCGGGCCGAGGCCGATGCGATCAAGGCGCTGGCCGAGGATCTTTTGCCCCGGCTGGGGGATGTCGAGGTGCTGAGTTCGCGCACCGGGCTGGTGATGCAGCCGGCCCGCGACCCGGTGGCCGAGGTCGATTTTCATCTGGGCGAGGTTCTGGTCGCCGAGGCGCATATCCGCGCCGCCGGGACCGAGGGCTATGGCATGACGCTGGGCCGCGATCTGGAACGGTCGATGGCGATGGCGGTCTGCGATGCGGCCTGGTCCTCGGGGCTTGGCCGGGCCGAGGTCGCGGCCTTTGCCGAACGGGCGGCCACGGCACAGGCCGAAGCCGATGCCGCGATGCTGCGGGCGATCGAGGCCACCCGCGTGGACATGGAGACCTTCTGATGCTTTCGCCCGACCTGACGCCTGCGCCGCAGGAAACCCGCGTGGCGCCCCCCGAAATGAGCCGGGAAGAGGCGCGCGACACCGCCACCTATGAGGCGCTGCTCTGGGCCTTTGCGCGGCCCGGCCTTGTGCGGGACCTTCCGGTGGTACCGGACGCCCCCGCCGAACCCGCGATGGCGTTGATCCTTGCGGCGCTGATCGACCGGGAATGTCGCGTGATGACCGACGATCCGGCGCTGGCGGCGCAGGCGCGGCAGGCGGGCGCGGCCATCGTTCCCGCGCCCGAGGCTGACCATGCCTTTGTCGCCGGCGACGCGGCGCTGCGTGTCCTGCCGGACCTGCCCAGCGGGTCCGCCCTTTATCCCGACGCGGCCGCGACGCTGGTGATCGCCGCCCCGATCGGGCGTGGCAGGGAATTGCGGTTGCAGGGACCGGGGGTCGAACCGGGCGGCATCACCCTGCGGCTGGGGCTTCCGCCCGGCTTTGCGGCGGCGCGGGCGCGGGCGATCCGCTACCCCGCCGGGATCGATATTCTGGTGGTCGAGGGACACCGCGTCGTGGCGCTGCCCCGATCCACCCTGCTGGAGGAAATCTGATGGCCTATGTGGCGACACGCGGCGGCGAACGCGCGATAGTCGAGGCCGAGCGGCTCTATCGCGCGGGTCTGGGCCCCATCGACCGGTCGCGGGTGGAAACCGTGGGCGCGGCCCTGCCGATGCTGATCGACCGCGTGATGGGCGAGGCCTCGCTTTACGCGCCCGACCTTGCGGCGCTGGCCCTCACGCAGGCGGGCGGCGACCTTTATGAGGCGGTCCTGTTGCTGCGGGCCTGGCGCACGACCCAAGCCCGGCTGGCGGTGGCAGAGCCCGCGCGCCCCGAAGACCAGATCGTGCATCGCCGCATCTCGGCCGCGTTCAAGGATGTGCCGGGCGGGCAGGTGCTGGGGCCGACGCTCGATTATTCGCACCGGCTGCTGGAAACCGGCGTGCTGCAGGGGGTGCCGTTCCACCCCGCCCCGCCGGAACCCGCCGCGCGGCCCGCGCAGGCCCGCCGCCCTTCGGTCGCGGCCTGGGAAAAGGCGAACGGGCTGGTGGCCGCGGTCACGCCGCCGTCCGCGCCGGTCGCGCCCGACGCCATCCCCGACCTGACGCGCGAGCCGATGCTGTTTCCGGCCCACCGCGCGCACCGGCTGCAGGCGCTGGCGCGGGCCGATACGGGCGGGGTGCTCGCGCTCGGATATTCCGCGATGCGCGGCTATGGCAGCGACCACCCGACGGTGAACGAACTGCGCCTGTCGGAAATCGAGGTCCGGGTGAAACACCCGCTTGGCACGACCTTTTCCGCCGGCCGCATCCGGATGAGCCAGGCCGAGGTCGTGTCCAAGAAGGGCGAGCAACTGACGCTCGGCTTTTGCGCGACCTTCGGCTGGAACGAGGTCAAGGCCATCGCCGGCGCAACGCTCGACCTCAATGCCGCGGGTGCGGCCAAGGGATCGCCGGTGGAGGAGGAGTTTTTCCTTTACCATACCGAGCCGGTCGAGGCCTCGGGGTTCTGCATCCACCTCAAGCTGCCGCATTACGTCACCTTCCAGTCCTCGCTCGATGCGATGCGGGATGCGCGGCGGAAACGGGCTGCGGCGGACGCGGGGGTAGCGGGGGCGGGGGCCGCCAACGAACGTGCCGACGAACAGGATGGCGCGGCGGACCATGGCACGGAAAGGGAAATCGCATGACGCTCGCATCGCTCACCCGGCCCTGGGCGCCGATGTCCTACGGGTTTCTCGATGCCTCGGCCCGGCGCGAGATCCGGCGCAAGACGCTCAAGGCGATTGCGGTGCCCGGCTGTCAGATGCCCTATGCCAGCCGCGAGGTGCCGATCGCGCGCGGCTGGGGAACGGGCGGGTTGCAGGTCACGCTGACGCTGATCCGGCCCGAAAGCCGCGTCAAGGTCATCGACCAGGGCGCCGACGATTCCGTCAATGCGGCCTCGTTGCGGCGGTTTCTGGCGCGGGTGTCCGGCGCGACCGGCACCCCCGACACGACCCGGGCCACAATCATCCAGAGCCGCCACCGCATCCCCGAGGAACGCCTGCGCGAGGACCAGATCCTTGTGCTGCAGGTGCCGAACCCCGAACCCCTGCGCCCGGTCGAGCCGAACATGTCGGTCGCGCGCCAGATGCATGCCGATGCCGATTACAGCCGGTTGTGGCTGATCCTATACGAACAGATCGTGCGATCCGGCCGCGTCATGCAGGGCGCGAGCTATCCCGCCCTGGTGAACGGGCGGCATGTGATGACGCCCTCGCCCATCCCGCGCTGGGACCTGCCCAAGCTGCATATGGCGCGGCATCTGACGATCCTGTCCGCGGGGCGGGAAAAGCGCATCCATGCGGTGCCGCCCTTTACCCGGGTCGAGCCGCTGGTCTTTTCCGACGTGCCCTACCGGGTCGAGGATCATGCGGGCCTGACCTGCGACCGGTCCGGCCTGCGCGGCTATTTCATGAACGAGATCCCGCAGGAGGATGGCAGCAGCACGCACGAACTTTCGGACAGCCATCTGGGGATCAAGGCAATCCACCGGGCCGAGGGGTCGGGCGCGGGGCCTGCGGAAACATGGTATCAGGACGGGGAGTTCCGGCAATGATCGCGGCCCAGACGCTCGATGCGCCCCGCCTGACGGAGACGCCGCCGCTGCTGCACATGCAGGGGATCAGCCACAGTTATGGCAAGGTCACGGCGCTGGCCGATGTGGGCGCGACCGTCTTTCCCGGCGAGGTGCTGGGCATCGTCGGGGAAAGCGGATCGGGCAAATCGACCCTGCTGCGGATGATGAACCTGGAGGAAACGCCGGCCCGGGGGCAATATTCGCTCGCCCTGCCGGGATTGCCCGCGAACCTCTTTGCGTTGGACCGGCAGGCCCGGCGCGACCTGCGCGCCCGCCAGATCGGCATCGTCTATCAGAACCCGCATCTGGGGCTTCTGATGCGCAATTCCTCGTCGGGCAATGTGGCGGAACGGCTGCTGGTCGCGGGGGAACGCAGCTTTCACACCCTGCGAGATCGCGCGGCCGAGGCGCTGGCCGCGTCGGAATTCCCGCTGGACCGGATGGACGCGCCGCCGGTCGTGCTGTCGGGCGGGATGCAGCAGCGGGTGCAACTGGCCAAGGCCATCGCGCTGGAACCGGCGCTCCTGCTGCTCGATGAACCGACGACGGGCCTTGATGTGAGCGTGCAGGCGCTGGTTCTCGACACGCTCAAGCGGTTGCAGCGGGAACGGGCGATCACGATGGTCATCGTCAGCCACGATCTGGGCGTGATCCGCGCCATGGCCGACCGGGTGATGGTGATGCGCCGGGGCCGGGTGGTCGAAGAGGGGCTGGTCGATCAGGTCTTTCACGATCCCCAGCACGAATACACCCAGACCCTTGTCCATGCCCGGCTGTGAGGTGACGCGATGACGATGACAGAAATGCCGGCCGAGGGTGCGTCGCCCGTCCTTGACGTGCGGGGGCTGACGAAATCCTTCCACATGCACCATCTGGGCCAGCGGCTCGACCCGTTCCGGGATGTCAGCTTTGCTGTGGGGCAGGGCGAATTCCTGCTGCTGCGCGGCCCGAACGGGGTGGGGAAATCGACGCTCTTGCGCACGATCTTTCGCACCTGCCTGCCCGAAAGCGGCGCGGTGATCTTTGCCTCGCGCCGCGGGGCGGTGGACCTTGCGCGCGCCGCGGATGTGGATGTGGCGCTGCTGCGGCGGGACGAAATCGGCTTTGTCACGCAGTTTCTGGTCGCGCGGCCCCGCGTCGCGGCCGAGGATATCGTGGCCGAACCGCTGCGCCGATTGGGGCGCCCTGCGTCCGAGGCGCTGGAGGAGGCGCGGCACTGGCTTTCGGCCTTCGGGGTCAAGCGCGATCTCTGGCGGGCCTATCCCACCACGTTTTCGGGCGGCGAACAGCAAAAGGTGAACCTGGCGCGCGCGCTCATCCTGCCGCCCCGGCTGCTGTTGCTGGACGAACCGACCGCCTCGCTCGATGCGGGGGCGCGGGCGGCGCTGGTCGCGCGGCTGGCGGAACTGAAACATGCGGGCGTCGCGATGATCGGCGTCTTTCACCACCCGGGCGATGTCGAGACGCTGATCGACCGGGTGATCGACCTTGGCCGGAAGGAGGTTTCCGATGTGGCTGTCTGACTTCAGGATCGTGCTGGAAGACCGCGTGATCGAGCGCGGATCGGTCCGGTTGCAGGACGGGCGTATCGCCGAGATCGCCGAACGTCCCGTTCCCGGTGCCGCGCGCGAGGGCGACGGGCTGATGCTGTTGCCGGGCTTCATCGACCTGCATGGCGACATGATCGAGCGCGAGGTCGAGCCGCGCCCGAACGTCCGGATGCCGATGGAACTGGGCCTGCGCGACCTTGACCGGCGGCTCAAGGTGGCGGGCGTCACCACGGGCTTTGCCGCCGTCAGCTTTCACCCCGGCAGCGCCTACGGGCATATGCGCAGCTATGACCATACCAAGGCGATGCTGCGCGCGCTGCAGGAAATGCGCCCCGCCCTGTCGGTCGATCACCGCGTCCATGCCCGGTTCGAGGTGACCTTCCCGAACGCGCTGGCCGTGGTCGAGGAACTGATCGCCGAAGGGATCGTCGATCTTGTCTCGCTGACCGATCACACGCCGGGGCAGGGGCAGTATCGCGACCTCGAACGCCATATCGCCACGGTCGCGCGCAACAATGGCCTGACCGAGGACGAGGCCCGCGCCGAGGTGCGCCGCCGCATCGCGCAAAAGACCGAGGGCGCGGGCGACCTGGCGGCCACGCTGCAACGGATCGCAAGCGTCTGTGCCGGGCGCGGGATCGCCATCGCGAGCCATGACGACGACACGCCCGCCAAGGTCGCGCTGATGCAGGGGCTTGGCGCCTCGATCAGCGAGTTTCCTGTGACGCCCGAGGCCGCCGAGGCCGCCCGCGCCCGGGGCATGTTCACGGTCATGGGCGCGCCGAACGCGCTGCGGGGCGAAAGCTACTCCGGCAACCTTTCGGCGCGCGAGGCGCATCGGCAGGGGCGGCTGGATATCCTGGCGGCAGATTATCACCCCTCGGCGATCCTGCCGGCGGTGCTGGTGCTGGCGCAGGCCGACCCGGACGGGATCGCGGGGGCCGCGCGGCTTGCCACCGCCAACCCCGCCCGCGCGATCGGGCTGCAGGACCGGGGCCGGATCGCGCCGGGCCTGCGCGCCGATCTGGTCATCGCCGATCCGCAGGGCGTGGGGCATGTGCGCGCCACCTTCTGCAACGGGCGTGAGGTCTTTGCCGACGGGACGGTGCGCGGGCGCGTCGCCGCCTGAGCGGGTGCGCCGCGACGTCCCCAAGGCGTCGCACAGATGTCATCGAGAATTCATTCGAATGAAAGTGCCATGTTACCGGCCCGGAGGATAAAGAGCCCATGGAACAGCAGCACCTCATCCTGACCGATCTTTCCCGCAGCTTTGGCGCGACGAAGGCGGTTGACCGCGTGACACTCGACATCCCGCCGGGGCAGTTCGTGGGCATCATCGGCCCGTCCGGCGCGGGAAAATCCACGATGCTGCGCCTGATCAACCGGCTGGTCGAGCCGACCGGGGGCAGCATCCATCACGGCGCGACCGACGTGACCGCCTTGCGGGGCCGCGCGCTGCGGCAGTGGCGGCGGGATTGCGCGATGATCTTTCAGCAGTTCAACCTGATCGAGCGGCTGGACGTCCTGACCAATGTGCTGACGGGGCGGCTGGCCGAACACGGGTTCCTCAGTTCCATGGCGATGCGGTTCAGCGATGCCGAACGCGCCATGGCGATCCAGGCGCTGGAACGCCTGGACCTCGTGCCGCAGGCGCTCAAACGGGCAGGGGCGCTGTCGGGCGGACAACAACAGCGCGTGGCGATCGCCAAGGCGCTGCTGCAACGACCCCGGATCATGCTGGCGGACGAACCGATCGCCAGTCTCGACCCGGGCAACGCGACCCGCGTGATGGAGGCGCTGCGCAGCATCAACCGTGACGACGGTCTGACGGTGCTGGTGAACCTGCACACGCTGGATACGGCCCGGGCCTATTGCCACCGGATCGTGGCGATGCGCTTTGGTCGCATCATGTTCGACGGCACGCCCGCACAGCTGACCCCGGATGTCGTGCGCGACATCTATGGCAGCGAGGGGCTGGCCCATTTCGACGAGGGCGTCACATCGACTGCCGCCCGCGTTCCTGCCCTTGCCTGACCTTCCCCCCGGTTGAAACCGCCGGGCGAGGCGCCCGGACCCAGCCGGAATGCCCCTGGCCACCCTTGGGCAAGACCCACCCCAACCCACCCGGAGATCACAATGAAACGCGTATTCACGATGGGCCTTTCGGCCCTGCTGGCGACGTCTGCCCTGGCGCCTGTTCTTGCACAGGACGCCCGGGACTGGACGCAGGACTATCAGATCATCCGCTTCGGCATCCTGTCGGGCGAAAACGAGCAGGACCGCATCATGCGCTACACCCCGCTCGAACAGTATCTGGAACGCGAACTGGGCGTCGAGGTCGAGATCTTTTCGGCCAACAACTATGACGGCGTGGTGCAGGCGCTGGCCGCGAACCAGATCGAGTTCGCCTTTCTCGGGTCATCGGCCTATGCGGCGGCCTATACCGAAACCGGCGGTGGCGTGCGGCCGCTGTTCGTGGCGCAAAGCGCCGACGGGTCCACGGGCTATTACTCGATCATCGTGACGCGCTGCGACAGCGGGCTGGACAGCCTTGCCGATCTGGAGGGCCGCGTGCTGGCCTTTGCCGATCCCGACAGCACCAGCGGCTATGCCGTGCCCTATTACAACCTGGTCGAACGTGAGGGCATCACGCCCGAGAGCTATTTCGCCGCGACGCCGTTTTCGGGCAGCCACGAGGCGGGCGTGCAGGCCGTCGTCAACGGCACCTTCGACGCCGCCGCCACCTATCAGGACAGCGACATCAACGGCATCCCGCAGCGCATGGTGCGCAAGGGCATGATCGAGGCCGGCAGCGTCTGCAAGATCTGGGAATCGCCGGAAATCACCTCGGGGCCGTTCACGGCGCGTGCCAATCTGCCGGCCGGTCTGGTCGAGGACATGACCCGCGTGATGATGGCCTTCCCCGAGGCCGAGCCCGAATCCTTTGCCGCCGTGCGCGGCACCGTCGCCGAGGATGAAAACCCGACGATCGGCTACATGGAGGTCGATCACGACCGCTATCAGTGGATCATCGACATGCGGGAATGGCTGCGCCAGAAGCGCCGCAGCTGACCGCCCGGCCCCGGGGCTGCGCATGTGCCGCGGCCCCGGCACCGCCCGAAAGGAGGAAACGCCATGGCCAGCCCGACAGCCCCCTTTTCACCCGGCGGCGCGGTTCCTGCCGGAACCGTCCCGCCCCGGGGCGCATCTGCCGCCGCGGCCCGCGACGGGTTCGAACGGGACTTCCGGATCCGCCGCCGCCGCGCGCGGCTTTACTGGGC
The DNA here is from genome assembly GCF_042666235.1 of Halodurantibacterium daqingense. Lineage (NCBI taxonomy): Bacteria > Pseudomonadati > Pseudomonadota > Alphaproteobacteria > Rhodobacterales > Paracoccaceae > Halodurantibacterium > Halodurantibacterium daqingense. Next base: position 180,018 of record NZ_JBHTFQ010000008.1, read on the forward strand.
GGCGGGCAGCGCCGTCTTTCTCGCGCTTTTCCTGCTCAGTTCGTGGCTCGGGGATTTCTTCAAGGTCACGCAGGTGACGCTGGCCGATGGCAGCCGCGACTGGCGCTGGATCATCCCCGCGGGCCTGCCGCGCCTTGGGGAATACCTGTCCAAGATGGTCCCCGTCCTGCGCCCGGAAACGCTGGGCGCCGATCTGGCGGAATGGTTCTGGCGCTGGCGCGTCTGGGCCTGGCTGCTGCTGGAAACGGTGCTGATCGCCTTCATGGCGACGGTGCTGGGGGTGATCGGGGGGTTCCTCCTGTCCTTTCCGGCGGCGCGGAACCTGACGCCCAACGGCGCGGTGCTGTGGCTTTGCCGCCGCTGGCTGGAGATCGCCCGCACGGTGCCCGAACTGGTCTGGGCGCTGATCTTCGTCTTCTGCTTTTCGGTGGGTCCGATGGCGGGGGTGCTGGCCATCGGGCTGCACACGACCGGCGCGCTCGGCAAGCTTTATTCCGAGGCGAACGAGAATATCGACATGCGCGCCCTTGATGGCGTCAAGGCGGCGGGCGGCAGCTGGTTCGACCAGATCCGCTATGGCGCGGTGCCGCAGGTGCTGCCCAATGTGGTCAGCTATACCCTGCTGCGGTTCGAGATCAACGTCCGGTCCTCGTCCATCATCGGCTATGTGGGTGCGGGCGGGCTGGGCCAGGAATTCCGCACCGCCATGAGCCTGCAGGAATATACCGACCTCTCGGCGCTCTTCATCATCATCCTCATCACGGTGAGCTGCATCGACTATGCCTCGGACGCGCTGCGCCACCGCATCATCGACGGAGAGGCCCGGTCATGACCGCATCCGCCCCCATATCCGCAGCGGAAATCGCCGCCGCCCGCGAAAAGGTCCCCCATGCGTTCCGCGCGCCCCCTGCGGTGCGGGCCCGGCGCTGGGTCGTCCGCGTGGTGCTGGCGGGGCTTTTCGTCTATTGCCTCGTCCTGTTCGGCTTTTCGCCGGCGCGGATCGCGAACGGGCTGGCGCGGCTGGGCAATGTGCTCTCGTTCATGTTCCCGCCCCATGTCTGGGACAGCTGGCGCGACTTTTCCGAGGTGCTGAAGGGTCTGGGCGAAACCCTGTCGATGGCCTTTCTGGGCACGGTGCTGGGCGCGGTCGTGGCCTTTCCGCTGTCTTTCCTTGGGGCGCGCAACATCAACCGGCTGACCTTCCTGCGGCTGGGGGTGCGCCGGGGCTATGACGTGATCCGGGCGGTGGAAACGCTGATCCTCGCGCTGATCTTCATCCGCGCCTTCGGGCTGGGGCCGCTGGCCGGTATCCTCGCCATTGCGGTGAGCGAGGTGGGAACCTTTGCCAAGCTTTTCTCCGAGGCGATCGAGAACAGCTCGGAACGGCCCGCCGACGGGGTGCGTGCGGCGGGCGGGTCGCGGCTGCAGGTGATCCGCTATGCGCTTTTGCCGCAGGTGAACCCGGTGATCCTGTCGGTCATCCTCTACAACTTCGAATCGAACGTCCGGTCGGGTACGATCCTTGGCATCGTCGGCGCGGGCGGCATCGGCTTCCTGCTCAGCGACCGCATCGCCGCCTATCGCTGGGACGAGGCCTGGTCGATCATCTTTCTCATCATCGCGATGGTCTATGTCGTGGACTGGCTTTCCGGCCTGATCCGCCAGCGGCTGATCGGAACGGAGCCCCGAAAATGAAGCAACTTACCGAAGAACCCAACATCCACGAAACCGCCGTCGTGGTGGATTGCACCCTGGGCCGGTTCACCGAGATCGCCGCCCATGTCACGATGCGAGAGGTCGCGTTCGGTGATTATTCCTACATCGTGCGGCACGGCAACGTGGTCTGGTCGACCATCGGCAAGTTCTGTTCCATCGCCGAGGGTGCGCGCATCAATCCCGGCAACCACGCGACATGGCGGGCGAGCCAGCATCATTTCACCTATCGCGCCGCCCAGTACGGGCTGGGCGAGGATGATGCGGATTTCTTTCAGTGGCGGCGCGATCACTGGGTGACGCTGGGCCATGACGTCTGGATCGGCCATGGCGTCACGGTCCTGCCCGGGGTGAGCATCGGCACCGGCGCCGTGGTCGGCGCGGGCGCGGTGGTCACGCGCGACGTGGACCCCTACACGATTGTCGCGGGCGTGCCCGCCCGCCCGATCCGCCGCCGCTTTACCGAGGCGCAGGCCGAGGCGCTGATGGACATTGCCTGGTGGGATTGGGACCACGACGCCCTGCGTGCGGCCTTGCCCGATATCCGCGACCTGCCGATCGACGCCTTCATCGAACGCTATCGCTGAGGCAGGGGCGCCCACACGGCGCCGGGGCGGGCGCCGTCATCAGGCGGCGTGTCGGACCCGCCCCAGCCGGTCCAGCAGCGCGGCGCCCGTGCGGATGCCCTGCAGGAAAAGGTCGACCCGCAGGTTCTCGTTCGGGGCGTGGTTCGCGCTGTCGGCATTGGCATAGGGCATCACATAGGCCGGGACGCCGAGGATTTTGGTAAAGACGTAATCCGGCAGGCTGCCCCCCATCGATGGAAAGACGAGCGGTGCCTGCCCGCGCGCAGGACCTCTCCGCATGGGTCGTCGAACGGGGTTCTGGACGGCAGCATCCCGCCCCGCGGGATCATCTCGACCCCCGGCGCGTGCCTTTCCACATGGGCGCGCAGGCAGGCCAGCACCTGATCCGGGGTCATCCGCTCGACCAGCCGGATGTCGCATTTCGCCACCGCCTCGCAGGGCAGCCGCCATAGCCGCCGTGCAGGCCGTTGATCGTCAGCGTCGGGTGAAACATCAGCCGGTCCCAGAACGGGCGGTCGGCCGGCGCGTCAAGCCGCGCGATCCCCATCTTTTCCATATCGGCGGGCGGGTCGAGCGGCAGCGCCCGCGCCGCCGCGATCTTGGCCGCGGAGGGCGGGACGATCCGGTCATGCAGCCCCTCGATGGTGATGCGCCCGCCTTCGTCTTTCATCGAGGCGAGCAGATGCACCAGCACCCGGCGCGACATCCATGATGGAACCGGTCTCACCTCGTCCGTGTCGCCCATGGCCTGAAAGAAGTGATGGAGCGTGCCGATCTGGTCGTCATGATGTCCCTGGGCTGCATCGAGCAGATCGGCCGCCCGCCTGCAATCCGCGCCAGATCTGCCACCGGAATCGTGCGGGACATCGCCTCTGCCCCAGGCGCCCGGAAGGGGGCAGTCCCTGCCCCGTCTGATCCCGCCCGCGGTCGTTCGGGCGGGGCAAGCCGTCAGCCGGCGGGAGTGCCTTCGGCGGCAGTGCGGTCCGCGGCGGCCTCGATGCAGATCGCAAGATCGCGCAGTCTTGCCGCAACCTCGCGCCCCAGGGGCGTCAGGTCATAATCCACGTGCGGCGGCACGACCTTGTGCGCCGTGCGGGACAGCAGCCCGTCCGCTTCCAGCAGCCGCAGCGACTGGGTCAGCATCCGTTCCGAAACCCCACCGATCCGTCGCCGCAGCGCGCTGAACCGCAGTTTGCCGTCGTCGTGCAGCGCGATCATGATCAGCGCGCCCCAGCGGCTTGTCACATGGCTGAGCACGCTGCGCGACGGACATCTTTCGTCAAGCACATCGGCCACGAACTGGGGCTGCGTCAGAACGGGCGTCGTCTGGCTGCTGGCGGTGTCCATCGGGACATTCCCTCATACTTACAAAAATGTCGGTACTTCCTTTTCATAAGTGACCCGTTAAGTCTGAGGCGTCAACATGCAACGCCGAACAAGGAACATCCCATGACAATCGCAGTCTCCGCCGCCAGCGGTCAGCTTGGCCGCATCGCTGTCACGCATCTGAAAACGCTCGTCGATCCGTCGCAGGTCGTGGCGCTGGCCCGCGACCCGGCAAAGCTCGCCGATCTTGGCGTCACGGCGCGGCCCTTTGACTATACGCGGCCGGACATGCTGATCGCCGGGCTGGACGGGGTCGAGACGCTGGCACTCATCTCCTCGGGCGATCTGGCGGGGCGGGTCGATCAGCATCGCAACGTGATCGAGGCGGCAAAGGCGGCGGGCGTGGGCCGGATCGTCTATACCTCGATCCTCAAGGCCGACCGGTCGCCCCTGATGATCGCCAGCGATCACCGCGCGACCGAAGAGATCCTTGCGGGGGCGGGCATCGCCACCACCATCCTGCGCAACAACTGGTATTCCGAGAACCGGGCCGCGACGCTGCCGGCGGCGCTTGGCGCGGGGGCGCTGATCGGGGCGGCGGGGCAGGCGCCGTTCAACACCGCGACGCGCGCCGATCTGGGGCAGGCGCTGGCCATCGCCGCCGCCGACGCGGCCCTTGCCGGGGCGGTTCTGGAACTCGCGGGGGATGAGACCTATACGCTTGCGGATCTTGCGGCCGAGGCGCAGCGCCAGTCGGGGCGCGACCTTCCCTATCGCGATCTCTCGCCCGAGGAGTATCAGGCGGCGCTGCTGGCGGCGGGTCTGCCTGCGGGCTTTGCCGCCGTTCTGGTCGATGCGGATGTGCAGGCGAGGGATGGCTGGATGGCCGATGACAGCGGTGCGCTGTCGCGCCTTCTGGGGCGCCCGACCACGCCCATCGCGGATGTGGTCGCGGCGGCCCTGGCCTGATCCGGCGCCCCGGCTGCCCGGGATGCGGCGTATCGGAAAACCGCCGTGCCCGACGGCCCCGCCCGCCGGGGCGGTTTCCCCGGGCTGAAGGCGGTTGCAGGCAATTGGCTCAAAGGCCCGGGGGGATCGTGTGGCGCTCGATCTCGACCAGCCGTGCATAGCGGTCTGCAAAAAGCCGCGCGACGGGATAGTCGCCGCCCCAGTTCACATGCCAGCGTTCGCGGTCGATCAGCCCGTCGCGGCAGGCAAGTCCCAGCGCCTCGCCGATCAGGATTTCACGTTCCGCCGAAAACCCGAGCGCGACCGTGCGCCGGCATTCGATGGCCGCGGGCGCGGCGGCAAGGCGCGGCGGGCGCACATGGGCGGATGGCGCAAGGTCGAGCCCCAGCGCCGCGGGTTCCGACAGGTCCGGCCCGGCGGGCGCGGCCGAGCGCACCATCGGCCCGACCAGATCCTCGGACACGAGGTTGATGACAAACTCGCCCGTGTCGCGGATGTTGCGGGTCGTGTCCTTGAGGCGCCCGTCGGCGTGATGTTCCAGCCCCAGCACCACCAGCGCCGGGTCCTTGCCAAAGAGGTTGAAGAACGAATAGGGCGCGGCATTCACCACGCCCGCCGTGCTGATCGTCGTGACCCAGGCGACCGGGCGGGGCAGGACGATGGCCGTCAGCAGCTTGTAGCGGATCGCGGGGGGCAGGGCGGTCAGGTCGATGGACATCGGCGGCCTTTCGATCATTCGTGAACTCGGTGGAGGTTCCGGGCAAGAAGCGGCCGCAGCGCCGCGACAAAGGCATGGGCCAGTTCGCTGCGCGGCACGCCCCGCCGCGTCAGCAGCACCACCCGGATCGGGCAGGCGGGCAGGAAGGGGCGGATCGCGATCTGCGGGCGGGCGTGGAAATGCGCCGTGAACGGGTCGACCACCGCATTGCCCAGCCCGTGGTTCGCCAGTTCCGCCGCGGTCGAGACATAGCGCACCTCGATATGCGGCAGATAGCCGACCCCGTCCTGCACGAAGGCGGACCGCACGAGGCTGCCAAGCTTGCTGTCCACCTCCATCCCGATGAAGGGGCGGCCGTCCAGATCGCCGGCCCGGATCTGGCTCTGCCGGGCAAGGTCGCTCTCGGCGGGGACGAGCGCCACCATATGCGTTTCGTGCAGCACCTCGGTATTGAGCGAGGGCGGGCGGTCCATCGTGATCGCGACGCCCAGATCGGCGCTGCCGCTATGGACCGCATCCAGCACATGTTCCAGCCGCCGCACGTCAAAGGCCACCGACACGCCCGGCCGTTCGCGCAGAAAGCTGCGCAGGGCGCGCGGTGCGAGCGTGTGGCCGATGGGCGGGGTCGCGATGATCCGCAGCCGGCCGCGCAGCCCCTGCCGGATATCGCGCGCGGTCTGGGTAAAGCCCTGCAGCATCGAGAACATGGGCCGGATCTCGGCGAAAAGCGCCTCGGCCTCGGCGGTGGGCATCATCCGGCGCGAGGTGCGTTCGAACAGCACGATGCCAAGCTGGGTTTCAAGCTGTTTCAGCCCCGCCGACACCGCCGGCTGCGAGACGCCGAGCGCCGCCGCTGCCTCGACCGTGGTGCCGTTGCGCATCATCGCGGCAAAGATTTCCAGCAGGCGGAGCGATATGTCGGTGGGTGAGCCCGTCACGCGACGACCGCCCCCAGCGCGATGGCCGCCGCCGCCTGCACCGGGTCGATCACGGCGATCCCCAGGTCGCGTTCCAGCTGCGCCCGGCGGGGGGCAAAGCCTGCGCAGCCGGGCACCAGCGCCCCCGCCCCCATGTCGCGCAGCCGCCGCCCGACCTCCAGCGTGCGGGCATAGACGGCGTCGGACCGGCCCGCATCCTCGGCGCTGACGCCGCCCAGATCGAGTTCTCCCGCCAGCCGCCCGATCACCCCCATGGCGCGCATCCGCCGCATGTGCCGCGCGACCGAGGCCGGCCCGAGCGCCACGATCCCGAAACGGTCGGCCCGCGCCATCGCGGTCAGGATGCCGGCCTCCTGTATGCCGATGACAGGCTTTGCGGTCAGGCTGCGCGCGAGGTCGAGGCCGGGATCGGAAAAGCAGGCGATGACATAGGCATCCGCCCCCGGATCGGCGGCGATCGTTTCTGCGACCCGGATCCCTGCGCGCGCGACATCCTCTTCGGTCAGGATGGTGGCGGGGCTTTCGGGGATGCGGATGCAGTCGAACCGCGCGCCCGCAAGGCCCGCAAGCGCCTCGGTCAGGCTGTCGGTCACGGCCCCGGACGAATTCGGGTTGATGACGAGGATGCGCTTCATGGCCAGATATCCGCGCCGAAATTCTGCGCCGGGTCGAGCTCCGGCACGGTGGGCGCCTGCGGCCCGATGCGATAGGGCTGGCGGGCGACAAACCGGCCACGGCCACGCGCGGCCTTCAGCGCGCCGCCCTCGACGATGGTTTCGCCCCGGTTCAGCACATGAACCGGCCAGCCGGTCAGGCGCATTCCCTCGAACGGGGTGTAGTCCATCGCGTCATGCTGGTCGGCGGCGGTGACGGTGCGGGTTTCCTCGGGGTCCCAGATGGCGATATCGGCATCCCAGCCCGGCAGGATCGCGCCCTTGCGGTCCATCCCGAAGACCCGCGCCGCATTGGCCGAGGAAAGCGCCACGAACTGTCCCAGCGTGATCCGGCCCGCGACCACCCCTTCCGAGAAAAGATAGGGCAGGCGCGCGGCGATCCCCGGCATCCCGTTCGCGATAGCGGGATAGGGCGCATCGGCCCCCTTGGCGAACTTGCCGGTCTCATCGAACCGATAGGGTGCGTGGTCCGAGGACACGCTGTCGAAGGTGCCGGTGCGCGCGTGGCGCCAGAGCGCCCCTTGCGTGGCCTCATCCCGCAGCGGGGGCGAACAGATGTATTTCGCCCCCTCCATCCCCGGACGGTCCAGATCGGCGCGGGTCAGCGCGAGGTATTGCGGGCAGGTCTCGGCATGGACGGGCAGGCCTTCGGCGCGGGCACGGGCCACCAGTTCCGCCCCCTCGGGCGTCGAGACATGGACGATGAAGAGCCCCGCGCCCACCAGCCGCGCGAGCGCGATGGCACGGTTGATCGCCTCGGCCTCGGCAATCGCGGGGCGAGAGATGGCGTGGTATTTCGGCGCCGTCAGCCCCGCCGCCGCCAGCCGCGCGTTCATCCATTTGATCATGTCGTTGTTTTCGGCATGGACCATGGTCAGCGCGCCGTGCTGCCGTGCCACGGCCAGGATATCGAGCATCCCCCGGTCGCCGAGGTTCATCAGGTCATAGGTCATGAAGACCTTGAAGGACGTGATCCCCCGGGCAAAGGCGCGGGGCAGTTCGTCCGACAGGACCTCGGGGCGGGGGTCCGAAATGATGAGGTGATAGGAATAATCCAGCACCGAATTGGGCGCGGCGCGGCCGTCATAGGTGGCGATGACGTCATCGACCGACTGGCCGCGCTGCTGGGCGGCAAAGGGAATGAAGCTTGAATTGCCGCCAAAGGCCGCCGAGACCGAGCCGCTGTAATAGTCATCCGCGGTCATCAGCCCCGCGGAGCTTTCCTGCGCGATATGGGCATGGGCCTCGATCCCGCCGGGCAGCACCAGCCGCCCGCTCGCGTCGATCCGCCGGTCGCCGCCGGGGATGCGCTCGGCCAGGGCCGCGATGCGCCCCGCCCGGATGCCGATATCGCCCACCCAGCTTTCCTGCGGCGTGACGATCGTGCCGCCGTGAATGACGGTGTCGAATTCCATGCCCGTTCCCCCCCTCAGACCTCGACCTTGATGCCGGTCTGGCTGCCGATGCGCTGATAGTGCTCGATCCGGCGGTGGCGCGCAAAGTCGAACACGGTCGTCTTGCCGAAGGTGCAGCGGTCGAAATCGCATTCGGCGGTGATCAGCTCGTCATCCTCGGTCGTGGCGCGGGCGATGATCTCGCCGTCCGGATCGACGATGACCGAACCGCCCATCAGGTGATGGCCGTCCTCGGTCCCGGCCTTTGCCACGCCCACGACATAGGTCGAGTTCTGATAGGCCCCCGCCTGCATCGACAGGTCGGAATGGAAAAGGCGCTGGCGCAGCCCCTCGTCCCCCTTCTGGCTGTTCACGGAAGGGGTGTTGTAGCCGATGGTGATCAGTTCGACCCCCTGCAGCCCCAGTTCGCGATAGGTCTCGGGCCAGCGCCGGTCGTTGCAGATCGCCATGCCCATCACGACGCCTTCGTTGCGCCAGACGTTGAAGCCCAGATCACCGGGTTCGAAATAGCGCTTTTCAAGGTGCTGATGCGTGCGGTCCGGGTCGTATTCGTCATGGCCCGGCAGGTGGATCTTGCGATAACGGCCGACGATGTTGCCCGCGCGGTCGGTCAGGATCGAGGTGTTGAAATGATGCCCGTCGGGGGTCAGTTCCGCAAATCCGAAGGTAAAGGCGATGCCCAGCTCCCGCGCCAGATCGAACAGCGGCTGCGTCGCGCCATTGGGCATTTCCGTCTCGAACCAGATATCCATCTCGGCCCGGTCCGCCGCATGCCAGCGGGGGAAAAAGGTGGTCAGCGCCAGTTCCGGATAGACGAGCATCGTGACGCCCTGGCCATGGGCCTCGGTCATCAGGGCCATCATGCGGGCCACCACGGCCTCGCGGCTGCAGGCCTTCTGGATCGGGCCCATCTGGGCCCCGCCAACGATCATCTTGCGCATGTCTTTTCTTTCCTTGGTAGGGTCTTTCGGGGTTTCGCGTCACACCGCCAGCTTGCGCTGATAGCGGCTGACCAGCCGGACCATCGGCCACAGGAAGGCCAGATAGATCAGCGCGGCCAGCACCAGCGGCGAGGAATTGTAGGTCAGCGACCGGGCCATGTTGGCCGAGTAAAGCAGTTCGCCCAGCGACACGACCGAGGCGAGCGAGGTGAGCTTGACCACCTCGACCGCGTTCGACAGGAGGTCCGGCAGCACGTTGCGCACCGCCTGCGGCAGCACCACATGGGCCATCGTCTGCGCAGCACCAAGGCCCGAGGCGCGCGCGGCCTCGGCCTGTCCCGCGGGCACGGACCGGATGCCGGCCCGGTATATCTCGGCGTAATAGGCGGAGTTGTTGAGGAAGAACGCCACCGCCACCGCCGCGAAGGGCGTGATGTCGAGCCCGGCAAAGGGCAGGCCGGAATAGATGAAGATCAAAAGCACGAGGGGCGGCATCGCGCGCAGAAGGTCGATCACCGCGAAGGCCGGCCAGCGCAACCACGCCCTGGGCGACATCGCCGCCAGCGCCAGAAAGAGCCCGCCCACCAGCCCGAGCCCCAGCACCACGGCGCAAAGCCTGAGCGTCATCCACAGCCCCGACATCAAGAGCGGCCAGGTGCGCATCATCACATCGATGTTGAGAAAGAGCCGGATGAAATCGTCCATCCCCTAGATCCTCCAGGCAAAGCGGCGTTCCAGCAGCCGGGTCAGCACGACCAGCGGCAGGAACACGATGACATAGGCGATGGCCCCCATCGTCAGCGGCGCGGCCGAGCCGGAAAAGCTCTGGGCGGTCGAGGCGACCGACAGGATTTCCGACACGCCGATGACGGAGCCGAGCGCCGTCATCTTGGATATCGCAAGCACCCGGTTGACGACCGGCGGAATGGCCATCTGCACCGCCTGCGGCAGGGCGATGAAGATCAGCGTCCGGGTAAAGCCAAGGCCCGTGGCGCGCCCGGCCTCCCACTGGCCCCTGGGGATCGAGGTGAGGCCGGCCCAGAAGATTTCCTCGGTGAAGGCGGCCAGCACCAGCCCCAGTACGAGGATCAGCACCAGCGGCCCCGACAGGCGGATGCCCAGCCCCGGAAGGCCGAAATACATGATGAGGATGATGACCAAGGGCGGCAGGGCGCGGCCCAGATCGGCGAAGATCACGATCAGGAGGTTCAGCGCCCGGTTCCCGTAGGCCCGCAGGCAGGCCAGTATCAGCCCCAGCGCCACACCCAGCGCGATGACCGCCGCCGCCAGCCAGATCGTGTTCCAGACCCCCGCCAGCATGTCGGGCAGATAGCGCGCAAAGACCGCGCGGTTGAAGAAGGTGTCGATGAAGCGCTGCAGACCGTCCATGGCCTAGCCCCGGACGCGCGCAAGAAAGGCGCGGGTGCGTTCGGCCTGCGGGTTGGAAAAGATCGCCTCGGGTGCGCCTTCCTCGACCACGACGCCGCCATCCATGAAGACGACGCGGTCCGCCGCCTCGCGGGCAAAGCCCATCTCGTGGCTGACGACCAGCATCGTCATGCCGCTTGCCTTCAGATCCTTCATCACGGCGAGCACCGATCCGACCAGTTCCGGGTCGAGCGCCGAGGTCGGTTCGTCGAACAGCATCACCTTGGGGTCGAGCGCCAGCGCCCGGGCAATCGCCACGCGCTGCTGCTGGCCGCCCGAAAGCTCGGACGGCATCGCCTCGGCCCGGTGGCGCAGCCCGACGCGGTCGAGCATTTCGAGCGCCCGTTCCCGCGCCTCGTCGCGGCTGCGCCCCAGCGCCTTGACCTGCGCCAGCATCACGTTCCTGACCGCGTTCATGTGCGAATAAAGGTGGAAGCCCTGAAAGACCATGCCGACCTTCAGCCGCATCCGGTTCAGTGCGCGGGTGTTGCAGCCGACGATGTCCATCCCGTCGATCAGGATCGCGCCCGAGGTGGGTTCCTCCAGCCGGTTGCAGCAGCGCAGCATGGTGGATTTGCCCGAGCCGGAGGGGCCGATGACAAAGACCAGTTCCCCCTCGCGGACCCGCAGGTCGATGTTGCGCAGGACCTGCGTGTCGCCGAATTTCTTTTCAAGTCCGACGATTTCAAGCATGGGGCGGGGCATGGTCATTCACGTCCGGAGGCAAGGGGAGATACCCGTCCGGCCGCGCCGGACGGGGCAGGGTCAGGGTCAGCCAAAGCTGCAGGACGGCTCGTGCGCGCTTTCCTGGTAGCCCGCGAAACCGGGGACGCCATAGCCCGGCGTCGGCGTGACGATGGTGGCGCCTTCGGGCGGGGTGACGCCGAACCAGCGTTCGGACAGTTCGGCCATCGACCCGTCGGTCTTGAGGCATTCCAGAACCTGGTCGATCAGGTTGCGCGTTTCCACATCGTCCTGGCGGAAGGCCAGCGCCCAGACAAGGCCGGTCTCGATTTCATGGGACAGGTCGATGGCGGGGTTCTGCAGCGCGGCCCAGGCGGCGACGGTGGCGCCCGCAAGGTTCGCATCGGCCCGGCCCGTTGCCACGGCCTCGACCGCGTCGGTATTGGTGCCGAAGGGCACGACCGTCCAGCCATATTCCCCGGCCAGATCGTCAAGATAGGTGTGATAGGCCGAACCGCGGTTGACGGCGATGGTCAGCCCGCGGAAATCGTCGAGCGTGTCGCGCGGCTCGGACCCGGCGGGAACCACGAAGGCAAAGTTCGTGTCCATGAAGCCCTCGGTGAACAGGAGGTTCTCTGCCCGTTCTTCGTTCACGGTGACCGGGGCCATCAGGAAGTCATAGGTGCCGGCCTGCAATGCGGGGATCAGCCCCGAAAACTGCGCCGCATCGAGCTGCATCTCCGCGCCCAGCCGGTCGGCGATCAGCGCGGCCAGATCGACGTTGAAGCCCTCGACCCCGCCCGAGAGGTTGGGCATCGCATGGGGCGCGAATGTTCCGTCAAGCGCGGTGCGATAGGCGGGCTTGATCTCGGCGATCTGGGCCTGGGCGGGCAGTGTCGCAGCGACCGCAAGGGCAAGCGTCGCGCAACCCCGGAATAGGGCGGTGAACATGGGTCTCTCCTGTTGTGAATGGTCTTGCGCCATGAGGGATGGCAAGCACGCGAAGAGAGGCGGGAGAAGTATAAAACAGGTTTTTGCTGATTGTTGTAGTATAATCCTGTTTTATATTGCCTCATTTTGAGGCACTGGGTGACGATAATGGCGTGATCTGCCTGTGAGGGCGGCGGATCTTGCCCGCACCCTCGTGTGAAGCACAGGCCAAGGGGCGCACGAACCCGAGGCGCGGCGACTCCCGTGAAGGCGGGCATCGGATGGCGCGGTGCGTGGAACGGGCAAGGCTCATGCGCGTGGCTTCGGCACGCCTCTCTGCGGCGATCCCGGTGCCCCGGCTCACGGTCATCATCATCAAGGGCTTGACGTCCCTGCGTGATCCGCGGCCGAACGCGGGACATTGCCGGATGATACCTCAACCTCGCGCGGGGTTGCAGATAAGGGTGGGGGATCAAGTTCGCTTCGGATCATGTGCCAAGGAGGGCGTGATATAACGCGGTGATGAACTTGCGCTCTGGCGGCAGCAGGCTGGACGATGCAGCGACGTTCGACCATCTGCTCTGGGTCGATCTGCTCTGGTTGTCGCGGCTGATCGATGCGCCGTCCGTCCGTCCCGCGGGCGAATGCCGCGACAGTGAACGAGGATTCCGCGTGTTTGTGCAGGCCCAATGATGCCGATGCCGATCTGTGCGCCTGGGCCGAGACGCTCGATCCTGCGTGGATGCAGGGCGATCATCTGATTGCAGGGCGGCCCCAGGGGATCATCCCCCCGGCCGTCGGGGCGCCCGTTGCCGCCTTGCGTCATGCCTCGGGGATGCGGGCGATGACCTTGATCTCCAGATCGAACCCGGCAAGCCATGTGACACCGACGGCAGTCCAGGTGGGGAAGGGACGGCCGGAAAAAAACCGCTCTTTCACCGGCATGAAGACCGGAAGCTGCGTTTCGGGGTCGGTGTGAAAGGTGGTGACGTCGATGATGTCGTCAAAGCTCGCGCCGGCGGCCTCCAGCACCGCCCCCAGATTGGCGAAGGCGCGCTCGACCTGGGCCAGATAGGTATCCTCTGGCTCGCCGTCCTCGCGGCTGCCGACCTGACCCGAGACAAAGAGCAGGTCGCCCGATCGGACGGCGGGGGAATAGCCATGCGTGTCATAAAGCGCGTGGCGGGCGGACTCGGCGGGGAAGATGGCCTGGCGGGTCATGGGTGATCCTTTCAGATTGCGCGGGGCCGTCATGCGGCATCCGGGCTTTCGGCGGGCGCCAAACGGAGATACGCTGCGTATTTGAAATGTAGGGACATACGTTACGTATGTCAATTAAAATACGAGCCGTATGTCAGTGAGGATCGAGAATGGTCAGGCGAACGCGCGCCGAAATGATGGAGGAAACGCGGCGCAGGCTTCTGGCCTCCGCCCGTGCCGCCTTTGCGGAAAAGGGGTTTTCGGCCACGTCGATGGATGACCTGACGGCGGCCGTCGGGCTGACGCGCGGGGCGCTTTATCACAATTTCGGCGATAAAAGGGGGCTTTTTGCGGCGGTCGTGGACCAGATCGACGCCGAGATGGCGGAGCGGGCGCGCAGCCGTGCGGCAACCCAGGACAATCTGTGGGACGCGCTTCTGGCCGAGGGCTGCGCCTATATCGAGATGGCGCTTGAGGCGGAGGTGCAGCGCATCGTCCTGCGCGACGGCCCCGCGGTGCTGGGCGATCCGGCGCAATGGCCCAGCCAGAACCGATGCCTCGACGCGACGCGCGCAGCGGTGACGCAACTTCTGGCGGAGGGTGTGCTGCGCCCGGTGGATATCGAGGCGGCCGCCCGCCTTCTGAACGGCGCGGCGCTGAACGCGGCGCTGTGGGTCGCCACCTGCGACGATCCGGCTGGGATGCTGCCCAAGGCGCAGGACGCCTTCCGGATGCTGGCCGAAGGACTTTTGGCAGACAGGGTGGGCCAGAGGGGGTGACGGAGGCGGGGGCTGCCCCGTCCTTGGCGCTGTGCCCAAGGCCACGGGCAGTTCTTCGTGATCCGCCTTTCCGACCTCAAGCTTGCCTCCTTGCCACGGTGTCGGGGACCGGAGCGGAGCCTGCGCAACCGTGCTGCTGCCCCCATCCGGAAAACGCCCCGCCATCAACGGCCTGCGCCCAGCCTCGCCGCTACCTCTTCCGCGATGGCCAGCGAGGCGGTCAGCCCCGGGCTCTCGATTCCGAAAAGGTTGATCAGACCGGGGATGTCATGCGCCTCGGGTCCGTCGATCCGGAAATCGGCGCCGGGGTGGCCCGCGCCGGAAAGTTTGGGACGGATGCCGCAATAGGTGGGGGCAAGCGCATCCTCCGGCAGACCGGGCCAGTATTTGCGGATCTCGGTCTGGAAATGGTCGCGCCGCGCGGCGTTCACGCGATAGTCGATGCTGTCGATCCAGTCGACATCCGGGCCAAAGCGCATCCCGCCCCCGAGATCGAGCGTCAGGTGGACGCCCAGCCCGCCGGGTTCCGGCACCGGATAGACCAGATGCGAAAAGGCCGGTCGGCCCGGAAGGCTGTAATAGTTGCCCCGCGCGAACAGGGTGCGGGGCACGTGGTCGGGCGGCAGCCCCAGGATCGCCCCGGCCAGTTCCGAGGCATGAAGCCCCGCCGCATTGACGAAGAACCGCGAGGCCATGGTGAAGCGCTCGCCGCTGGCGATGTCCTCGGTCGTCACCGCAAAGCCGGCGGGCGTCACCTCGACCCCCACCACCGCGCTGCCGGGGCTGAGGATTGCGCCCTGGGCCTCGGCCTCGCCCAGCAGCGACAGCATCAGGGCGTGGCTGTCGATGATCCCGGTCGAGGGCGACAGAAGCGCCGCGGTGCAGGCCAGTTCCGGCTCCAGCGCCTGCGCCTCGGCGGCGGTCAGGCGGCAGAGGTCATGGACGCCGGCCGCCCTTGCGCGCGCCAGAATGGCGTCCAGCGCGGTGTCCTGATCCGGGCTCGTCGCCACGATCAGCTTGCCGCAGCGCCGATGGGGCACGCCGTTTTCGGCCGCATAGGCATAAAGCATCCCGCGCCCCTCGACGCAGAGCCGAGCCTTGAGGCTGCCCGGTGCGTAATAGAGACCCGCATGGATCACCTCTGAATTGCGCGAGGATGTGCCGGTGCCAAACGCGGCCTCCCGCTCCAGGATCACCACCTCGATCCCCCGGCGCGCCAGGCTGCGCGCGATGGCAAGCCCCACGACCCCGGCCCCGGCGATGATGCAATCGACCTTGTCCATTCTGTCCCCCCGGCTGAGATCCGGGCAGGCTAGGCGTCTTCCGCCGGCTTGTCGTGGCGAAAATCGTTGTTGGTCCCTGCGCGCCTGGACCGGGGCGCATGGCGGGAAAGGCCCGGCCAGTCGGCTGGGTCGCATTTCAGGATGGCCAGTGCGTCAGGAATTGGTGCCATGGATCTTAGGCATTACGACATGACGACCGGAAAGTCGTCTGCCGGCGGTGCGGCGCACCAGGAGCACAGGACGCTGAAGCGGCCACTCGTCCCGGCGCGTTGTCTCAGATGCATCAGCCTCCCGGATGCGGCGGAAAGGCCGGAGCCTTGACATGGACGCAACCAGGATCGGCCAGACGGTGCAAACTGGAACCTGTGCCGATCACGCCGACAACATCGGGGGGCCTGCCAGCCTGAGCGGAAGCCCCAAAACTCTGGCTTCAGGCAGCGCGGGGTCAGGTTTCGCGTGGGCGATCTGCGGATGGCCAGCTTCGATGAGGTAGCACTGGGAACCGCGGGCCCATCTGGCGGTGCAGTATGGGACAGGCATCGCAGCTCTTCCTTGACGGGCACGGTCGCGCGAAGCGAAGGAATTGCCCCGAAACAGTGTCGTGGGGCGAATGACCATCGGCAAGCGTGCTGATGGGGCCTGCGCCATGAGACATATCCACTCGGTGCGTGGAACGGGCTGACCGGACCTGTTCAGATCACGCAGGGCGGCGGCCCGGGGATGGCGGACGGCCGGATGTCACCGCAGTGATCCTGGAGACGGATGGCACCTTTGCGGTGATCTGTCGGCCATCACGCTCAGGCCAGGCATCTGCGGGTGGTTGAAGAAGCCGAGGAAGGAACAATTCCGTGAACGGTTCGTTACCTTCCCATGAGACAGCTTTTTGCCATGCCCCTGCTGGCGGCGATCCTGGGCCTTGCCATGGCGGTGATCGCCTGGACGGGGCCGTTTGGCACTACAGGTGTCGACTGGACGCTCGGCGCGGGGCTGGCGGTCCTGGGGGCGCTGGCGACCAGCATCATCATCGCCGTGCTGATGACCCGCCGCGTCTCGCGCCGCTGGTCGGCCATCCTTCACGTCATCGCCCTGCTGGCCGCGCTGCTGACCGCCATCGCCGCGCTCTTTCTGATGCAGACCACACTGATGCTGCTGATGGCAACGGCTTTCGTCACGCTGCTGATCGCAGGCATCGGCTCGCGCAGAAGGACCCACGCATGAGATATCCCGCCTTCGTCCTTCTGGCCCTGCTGGCGACGCCCGCATCGGCGCAACAGGACAGCTGGACCGGCTTTCACGGCGATCTCGGTTCGACCAAGTTCTCGAACGTCACCAGCTTCACGCCCGAGAATGTCGGCCGGCTGGAACGCGCCTGGGATTTCCGGACGGGCGATGTCTCGGACGGGTCCGGCGATCTGGTCGAGACGGTCTGGTCCGCCACCCCGGTCTATGCGAACGGCACGCTCTATCTGGGCACGCCCTTCTACCGGATCATCGCGCTGGACCCCGCGACGGGCGAGGAACGCTGGAACTATGACAGCCGCTCGCGGCTCGAGCCGCTGACGCAGCCGGCGCTCAAGAACCGCGGCGTCGCCTATTGGGACAGCGGCGCCGAGGGCGAGTGCGAGAAGCGCGTCTTTATCGGCACGATGGACGCGCAGCTTCACGCGGTGGACGCCGATACCGGCCAGCCTTGCGTGGAATTCGCGCAGGGCGGGGTTCTGAACGTGAACCAGTGGAACACGGTCAACGATGTCTTTCCCTTCTCGCTGCTGCAGCCGCCGATCGTGGTGGGCGACACGCTGCTGATGGGCTGGGCGGGCAAGGACTGGGAATATACCGCCGCCCCGCCGGGCAACCTCCTGGCAGTGGACGCGCGGACGGGCGAGCTGCTCTGGGACACCGGCTTCATCCCCGAGGAGATGATCCCGCGCACCGGCACCGCCAACATCTGGACCGCCATGACCGCCGATCCCGAGCTGGGGCTGGTCTATGCGCCCGTCTCCTCGCCCAGCCCGAACTACTGGGGCGGGCTGCGGACGGAAGGCATCCCGCTGGCGACCTCGGTCACCGCCGTCGAGATCGAGACGGGCGAGATCGCCTGGAGCTTCCAGCACGTTTATCACGATATCTGGGACTACGACACGCCCTCGGCGCCCACGCTGGTGGACATCCCGCGCGACGGCGAGGTGATCCCGGCGCTGGTCCAGGCGACGAAGCAGGGCTTCCTCTTCGTCCTCGACCGACGCACGGGCGAGCCGCTTTACCCGATCGAGGAACGCCCGGTCCCCGAAAGCACCGCCGAGGGGGAGGTGACCAGCCCCGTCCAGCCGTTCGTCTCGGTCCCCGCCCCTGTGGGCGCGCCGCTGGAACTGCCAGAGGTCTGGACCCTGTCCGACATCGTCAGCTTCGGCCAGTGCTCCCGCGAGCGCGAAGAATACCTGTATCAGGGTATCTTCACCCCGCCCTCGGTGCAGGGCACGCTGTTCTTCCCCGGCACGGCCGGCGCGACCAACTGGGGCGGCGTCGCGGTCGATCCGCGCAGCGGCATCCTTTACGTCAACGCCTCGCGCATCGTGCAGCTGATCCACCTGATCCCGCGCGAGGAATACGAGGCCGAGGCCCGCGAGGGCGGCAACGAGGAAGGCTATCACCCCCAGCACGGCTCGCCCTACGGCATCCACCTGACCGACTGGAGCAACTGGGCCGGCATGCCCTGCTGGAAGCCGCCCTTCGGCACCTTCTCGGCGGTGGACCTCACGACGGGCGAGCTGCTCTACGAGGTGCCCTTCGGCCGCGCGCAGTTCCACGGCTTCTACGGGCTGGCGGATTGGGGCTCGCCCACGCTTGGCGGGCCGGTCCTGACGGCGGGCGGCGTGATCTTCATCGGCGCCTCGATGGATTCCCGCGTCCGCGCGCTGGATGCGGCGACGGGCGAGGAGCTGTGGTCCGACCTTGTCGAGGCGCCGGCCGTGTCGATCCCCGCCGTCTTCACCCACGAGGGCGAGGACTATGTCGTCTTCGCCGTCGGCGGCAACTCGATCCTCAAGCCCGAAGTGTCCGACCAGGCAGTCGCCTACCGCCTGCCGCGCTGACAGATGGCACGGCCTGATCGAAAAATTCCGATCGGAATCGCAAATGCGCCGGATCAACTGTCTCGGCGCCGCTTCTGATGGCGGTCATCGAAGTAACTGGCGACGGACTCGCCAGCGGACTGCGCTTGCCCATTTCGACATGGATCAGCATCCGGTCACTGCCGACATCACCGACCTTGGGGTTGCAGACCTCGCCGGCCCGGGGCCCGGCACCACAGGAAATGCTGACCCTATGCAAGCGCCTCTGCGATCCTCGTAAGCATCACGGCCGCATCGGGTGACGCCGCCTTTCGGGCCAGCCGCTCTGTCTCCTGGACGGCCTGATGGGCCTCAAGAACGGTTTCCCGCCCTTTTTCCGTCAGTTCGGTCCGCTGGATGCGACCATGCTCGGTATCGGGGGTTCGCGCAATCAGGCCGGCCCGTTCCAGCTTGACCAGCATGGACTGCATGGTCTGCGGCGTCACGAAAGCACGTCGCGCCAGCCGTGCGTTGGAGGCGCCGGGCTCTGCCTCGAGGCTGCACAGCACGTTGTATTGCGGCGCGGTCAGGCCGAGGCTTTTCAGCTGCCGGTCCATGTGCAGACGGAGCGCCTGCTGCGCACGTTTCAGGGCGTAGCCGAGCGACTCCTGGGGCAGGAAGGGATGATCTTCGGCGGGTGAGGGAGACTTGGCACTTGTCATATCAGCAGGCTTATATTATGTCAGGAAGCTGATACTATCAGCAATGCCCGCTCAGGACAATGGATATGCCCCATCTGATCGGACCCGATTTCATCAGTCTCCAGGTTGCCGACCTGGATGCCGCCCGCGCGTTCTACACCAACGTCGTCGGGCTGACCCCGGCCGCCTCCGCCCCGCCGGGCGCCGTGGTGTTCGACACAAGGCCGATCCCTTTCGCCTTGCGCATTCCGGTCGTCGATCTGGACGCCGTTGAAATACGCGGCCACGGGATCGTCCTGTGGTTCGGCTGCGACGACGCCGACGCGCTGCACGCGCATCTCGCGGCCCGGGGCGTGGCAATTGCCTTCGCCCCCAAGGATGGCCCCTTCGGGCGCTACTTCGCCTTCAAAGATCCTTCCGGATACACGATCACCGCGCATACCGTGCAACCCGAAGCCTCAATACATTGATGATTTGTAATCTTTTTCCAGATCATCATCCAATCTGCGCAGTGCTGCTGCGTCGTCCGGCGCACCCGTTGTCTGGTCAAGAAGGATTTTCATCAGGGATGGCATCGCGCTGCGTTCTTGGAACTGGGCTGGATCCCAAAGTCGCGACCGTCGAAACGCCTTGGCGCAATGCAGAAAGACTTCGGTTACATGGATAACAATCGCCAGCCGAGGTGCGCGATCATGCATGCTCAGACGTTCGAGCAGATCGGGATCAGTGGCCAGTCGCGCCTGCCCGTTCACCCTGAGCGTGTCGTCAAAACCAGGAACGATGAACAGCAGCCCGACGCTGGGATTGGCGATGATGTTTGACAGGGTGTCCAGACGGTTGTTGCCTGGCCTGTCGGGGATGGCCAGCGTATGCGGGTCCAGGATGGCCACGAAACCTGCCGGGTCGCCGCGCGGGCTGACATCGGCGGTGCCGTCACGGCCTTGGGTGCCAATGCAGACGAACGGCGCACGCCGGATGAAGGCCTGCGCATGGTCGTCCAGCACATTCAGGCTTTTCAGCTTCGCCAATGTATGTACAGGTGGATAAAGGCTGCGCAGGGATTGCTCGTCTGTTACCAGATGTTCCGGTTTGATGTGGATCTCGCTCATTGTTACGCCTTCCTCCCGATTGCACCGACACTCTCCGAGTATGAAGCATCATACCTTGTAATCAACTTGCAGCAGCGCAGGACCAGACGCTCCTCGATCTGCACCTGGGTTCCAGCCTTCGGGGTCTCCCTGGCCAAGCTCTTTTGGCCGCGAGATTTCGTTCGCGGACAAGCCAAAGCCTTGACCGATCCTTCCGGGACCGCCGTTTCTGGCAGAAAGCCTTCGTCTGCGATCACCTTGCGTGCATGCTTCGGTCCGTTGTCAGCGCCTTGGCAAGTTGCAATGTGCCCATCTCATGGCCTGGTCCAAGTTACCGGAGCAACGTTCTGGATCTCGGCGTCATCGGAACTGCGCCCTTTGCCAGGTCGCTGAAACAGACGGCGTGTCGTGTGCGGGGAACAGGGTCGGCAATATCAAGCCCAAGCTCGCGCCAGCGGTTCATCCCCGCGTGTGCGGGGAACAGGCACGTCGGCACGGTCGGCCAGTGGTGGGCAGCGGTTCATCCCCGCGTGTGCGGGGAACAGATAATGTTCGAGGAACATTTCCCGCATCCGGCCGGTTCATCCCCGCGTGTGCGGGGAACAGGATACGGACTCCGCAATGGCGACGTCCTGCGGCGGTTCATCCCCGCGTGTGCGGGGAACAGAGCCGGCCGATCTGGTCATTCGCCGCCTCGATCGGTTCATCCCCGCGTGTGCGGGGAACAGCCAAATGCCGCTGCTGCCTGATCTGCCCGCGCCGGTTCATCCCCGCGTGTGCGGGGAACAGCATCCATCTCGCGCATCGGCTCATTCATCAGACGGTTCATCCCCGCGTGTGCGGGGAACAGTTGCGCGCGGCCAGAAGTTCCTGATCGGACGCCGGTTCATCCCCGCGTGTGCGGGGAACAGGACCTGCGACGCTGACCTTTGGCGCGCGGCATCGGTTCATCCCCGCGTGTGCGGGGAACAGACTGCGCGCACGGGCAGGCGTCAGGCAGACGCCGGTTCATCCCCGCGTGTGCGGGGAACAGGACCGGCGCGATCACCTCAAGGTCAGCCGCGCCGGTTCATCCCCGCGTGTGCGGGGAACAGTGGTCGTATGGTCGCACCCTGAGCGGGGTTGTCGGTTCATCCCCGCGTGTGCGGGGAACAGCGCATCGCCACCTCGGGCCGCGCCCGGATCATCGGTTCATCCCCGCGTGTGCGGGGAACAGTTGTCGAGACAGCGACTAAGATCATCGACGTACGGTTCATCCCCGCGTGTGCGGGGAACAGGCATTATCCCCGTGCAGCCAGTTGCGCACCGTCGGTTCATCCCCGCGTGTGCGGGGAACAGGGCCCCACGGCACGCCCATCAACGCCGCGCCGCGGTTCATCCCCGCGTGTGCGGGGAACAGGACGACGGCACGTTCATCGACGTCACCCGCGACGGTTCATCCCCGCGTGTGCGGGGAACAGACTGCGCGCGCGGGCCGGCGTCAGGCAGACGCCGGTTCATCCCCGCGTGTGCGGGGAACAGTGGGGCAGGGATTTAAGTCCATGTCCCCGGCGCGGTTCATCCCCGCGTGTGCGGGGAACAGGCCGAGGGGCGGGCGTTTCGACATTGCGAGAGCCGGTTCATCCCCGCGTGTGCGGGGAACAGATCGTTACCTGCACAGCCGCGGCGTTGACGAGCGGTTCATCCCCGCGTGTGCGGGGAACAGCGAGGATTGCGCGGCCCCTGCGGAAACTTCCGCGGTTCATCCCCGCGTGTGCGGGGAACAGCTATTGTGACCGATAATGGCCGATAAGAAGTGCGGTTCATCCCCGCGTGTGCGGGGAACAGCACCCCCACGTTCCTCCAACAGTCGCCGCGGCCGGTTCATCCCCGCGTGTGCGGGGAACAGGGCTACCCGATCAGCTTGCGCGGCGTTGGCCGCGGTTCATCCCCGCGTGTGCGGGGAACAGCTATCGAGATAGACGACGGCCCCGACATGCGCCGGTTCATCCCCGCGTGTGCGGGGAACAGTGTGGAGAGATCCCAGCGGGCCTCGTCTCTGGCGGTTCATCCCCGCGTGTGCGGGGAACAGCCCCATGCGGTCGAGCAAAAGGTTCAGTGTCGCGGTTCATCCCCGCGTGTGCGGGGAACAGGACATGCGGGCCGATTTCTCGGAGCGGGTGTCCGGTTCATCCCCGCGTGTGCGGGGAACAGTGCCACGGAAGCAAGCTGAACGGCTCGCCCTCCGGTTCATCCCCGCGTGTGCGGGGAACAGGGCGGCCCTTTTGCCCCATTCAAGGCGCTCCCCGGTTCATCCCCGCGTGTGCGGGGAACAGGTCCTTGAGTGCTTGCTTTGCTTTGCGTTCGGCGGTTCATCCCCGCGTGTGCGGGGAACAGGCGCTTCACACCGTTCGGGTTCACATCCTTGCCGGTTCATCCCCGCGTGTGCGGGGAACAGAAACGCGGATCAAGCGCGAAGGCACCACCTACCGGTTCATCCCCGCGTGTGCGGGGAACAGGAAAGGAACATGCCTGGGAAGATCTCCGAAGTCGGTTCATCCCCGCGTGTGCGGGGAACAGGCGCATATCAACGCCGCTAGGATTGCGGCTTGCGGTTCATCCCCGCGTGTGCGGGGAACAGATCTGAAGGATGTAAATCCGCAGACGAACGAGCGGTTCATCCCCGCGTGTGCGGGGAACAGGGCAATTCGCTCGAATACGTCCGCGAGAAGGGCGGTTCATCCCCGCGTGTGCGGGGAACAGTATTGGTGGCATCATGAAACCAAATATGCCACCGGTTCATCCCCGCGTGTGCGGGGAACAGGCACCAGCCAATCAGAATTTCGAAAAATACGTCGGTTCATCCCCGCGTGTGCGGGGAACAGGGCCGGTTTCCGCTGCCAGTTCTGCTGCATCCGGGTTCATCCCCGCGTGTGCGGGGAACAGGGAGCCGAATTGGACGATC
Source organism: Halodurantibacterium daqingense (assembly GCF_042666235.1). Lineage (NCBI taxonomy): Bacteria > Pseudomonadati > Pseudomonadota > Alphaproteobacteria > Rhodobacterales > Paracoccaceae > Halodurantibacterium > Halodurantibacterium daqingense. Next base: position 203,386 of record NZ_JBHTFQ010000008.1, read on the forward strand.
TGGGCGCCCCGGCCGGTTCATCCCCGCGTGTGCGGGGAACAGGAGCCTGAGCGGCGATGCAAGACTATTATCGGCGGTTCATCCCCGCGTGTGCGGGGAACAGTTGCCGGATCAGTTGCAGAAATTGCTGGATCGCGGTTCATCCCCGCGTGTGCGGGGAACAGTGGGGCGCAATGCTGAGACCGTGCCCCCGCATCGGTTCATCCCCGCGTGTGCGGGGAACAGTCTTGCTGGAGGCTATTGATCTACCGATACAATTTCAACCTTTTCGGGACTACCGGTTCCGTGGCGCATCCGATGGGAAGAACGAGACCAGCTTCAGCCCGTCGAAATCGACCGGCATCCGACGGTTCCGACCAGTTGTGGCGAAGTCGTAGCCCTGATCTGTCGGTGCGCTCCAGATCATCACTGCATCGCCCTCTTCGATCCCGCCGGAAACCTGTGACCAGATCATTTCGCGCGTCCGTGCCGAATAGTCTCCGACATAGACGCCTGCACGGACCTCCACCAGCCAGGCGGCCAGCCGCCCCCGCAATCGGGGCGGCGCGTTCGAGACGACAACCACGATCATCCGCGGTGCCCGGCATCGCCCGAGCGGTCATCCTCGAAGGCCGGGCCGATCGCATCCGGGGGCGGTTCGGGACGCGGAAGCTCTCCGGCCTCGAGGACCTCTTCGATCCGGGGGATGATCTTCGCCAGAAGGCCTGTCTTGCGGAAGGCATCGCGGCAGGCCAGGCGCACCGCGCGGTCGGGGGACATGTCCAGCTTGCCACGCGCGGCAAGGCCCGCGATGCGGAAAGCCTCGGGCACGACCGTGTCCAGCTTCCACAGATCGGCGATATCATAGACGAAGGACAGCGGCTTGCCGCTGTGCAGAAACCCGATCGCGGGGGCGTAGCCAGCGGCCAGAACCGCGGCCTCGGTCAGGCCGTGCAGACAGGCGGTGGCAGCGGAGAGGCAGCGATTGGGGATGTCTCCGGCCTCCCAGTCCCTGGGGTCATAGGCGCGGCGGGACCAGTTGACGCCATGGGCCTGGGCCAGCAGTTCGTAGGTCTTGCGCACGCGCACCCCCTCGATCCCGCGCAGCTGGTCGATCGAGCGGCGCTGCGGGGCCTCTTCTCCGAAACGCAGGGCATACATCTTGCGCACGATCCGCAGCCGGGCCGCGTCATCCAGCGCCAGCCGGGCCTGCCACAGAAGCCGATCGGCACGCGCGCCCCCCGGCTGGCCCGCAGAATAAAGCCGCACGCCGGCCTCTCCCACCCAGGTGATCAGCGTTCCGGTCCGTGCGGCCAGCGCGATGGCGGCGTGAGAGATGCGCGCCCCCGGCTCCAGCATCACGCCGGCCAGGCCACCGATGGGAATCTGTGTGCGGGTGCCATCGGCATTGACGGCCACGAAGGCACCGTCCGCCACGTCAAGCTGCGCACGCTCGACGAAGACCAGCGTCGAGCGGTCCTTCATCGGGATAGGCCGCGGCGGCGGTAGTCCCGGCAAGCTCATGGCGGCGGGGCGCGGCGGATCATCATCAGCCCATGACCGAAGGATTTGGCGCGACCAAAGCCTTGCGCCATGCTGTCGATAAAGAGAACCGGATCCTCGACGCGGATCACGCCGGACAGGTCCAACACCCCGAACTGGGGCTGTCTCTTGCGGGGGCCGCGGTGGTCGGGAAGCGCCACCACGGAGTAGTCCGCAACCTCGGCGCGTTCCACCTTGAAGCCGCTGCGGCTGCCCTGTCCGTCCAGCCATGCCCGGCCCGCGGTTTCAGCGGCGGCCATCCGGGCCTCGGCCCGCTCGCCCTTGGGCAGATCGCGGATCGCATGCATGACCACGTCGTCATGCTTGCGCCGTTCCTTGCCCGAGGCTGTCATCTCACCCGTTTTTCGCGTGCGCGTGGCATTCGCGCGCAGCACGAATTCCAGCCGGTCGCCGGGAGACAGCGCGGGGGCGAACTCCTTGACCTCGGGAAGGCGGAAGAAGGGCGAGTCTGCCGGGCGTCGGCGCGACAGAACGAAGAAGACGCCGTTCCCCTCGGCGCGCCACAGGAAATCACGCGGCGCGTTTGCATCGCCGGCAAAGGCCGACCACAACAGGCGGTGATGGGCGTCCTGCGCGCGGCCGCGTTCCTCGGGGTCAATCAGGCGCTTCAAGGCCGCAACCGAAGGCTCGTTCGACAGGGTCAGACGCGACAGGAACAGGCTCATGTGTCCTCCGCAAACGTTGTGACATGGACATCGCGGCTGGTGAAGTGCCACAGCTGCCGGTCGAGGGCCACGTCGTTGCGCCGCTCGGTCCGGGAGTGATCCGAAGGGGTGTCGGAATAGAGCGCCAGTGGCGGGGGAACCGGACGGAAATGCGGCATCTGCGCCGAGGCCAGCGCAGTTGCGGCATCCGGCGCGGCGATCAGACGGGGTGCGGGCGGGGCCGAAAGCGGGCAGGATTTGCGGCCCAGATACAGAGTGAAGACCGGCCGCAACAGAGCGTCGCGAAAGGGCGCCATGTCCAGCCCCCAGACCGCGACCGAGTAGAGCACACCACAGCGATAGTCGCGCTGTGTCAACGTTGTGTTCACCGCCCGCCCGGCCAGCCGCAGGGCCAATGCGCGGCTGTCGGGCCGCCGCACCGCCGCCGTCGGCACGGTCTGGACGGTGTGATAGTCGCGCAGCGGCTGGCCGATGTCATGGACGGCGACCGCCACGCGCAAGGGTTCCAGCGCCGCGAGGCCGGGGGCATCGTCGCGACGGATGCCTCTGGCTGCCGCCAGCAGGCCCAGGATCGCCGAGCGGGCGGGCCAGGTCAGCGTGCCGCGCCGCTCGTGCCCTGCCAGATCCCCGTTCGCGGCCAGATTGGCCACCAGGGTAAAGACCAGATGCTCAGTCATCCTGCGGCCCCAGGGCCGAGGCGGCAAACGCTTCCAGCCCCGCGAGCGTGCCCTGCCGCGCCCGGACATCCATGATCTGGACACGGTCGGCGGCGGGTCCGTAAGCCTCGTCGATGGCGCTGGCCATGTCTGTCAGTGCCGTGACCGAGGCCTCAAGCAGATCCTCGCCCTTGACCGGAGAGAAGAACGCACCGGTCAGGTCGCGGGGCGTGGCGCTGCCGATCTCGGCCCTGATATGGCCGGCACGCGGCCGGTGGGCATGGCTGTTCTGCTTGCCCGAGGGAGTGGCCGTGGCCATTGCCTGCACCAGCGCCCGCAGCCCGCGCGCGGCCAGGTCACGATCTCCGGCCAGATTTTCGACCAGCAGATCACAGTTCACGCAGGCATAGAGGTAATAGACCCCGGACCCGAAGCTGTGCTCGCCCAGATGCGCGCCGCCGGCATCGTCGTCGCGTCTCTTCAGGTCGTCAACGGCGGTGAAATAGTCATCCTCGGACTGCGCGCGATGCGTGGTGATGGCATGCGAGACCTGCACCGCCGCCTCGCGATTGAAGCCTGGATTGTCGGCCAGCATCCGTCCGAACATGGCGATATCGACCGCCCCGTCAGCCGTGCGCAGGACCGTCCTGGCCAAATCCTTATCGGTGGGCAGCGCTTCGCCAGCGAAGGCCTTGTCGGCCAGTTCCAGCGCGAAGGCACGCTCATCAGGAGAGATGAAGGCCAGGGTCGTGCCATGAAGCGCATCGGGGCGTTTCTTGTCGGCTGCCTCGATCTTGCCGAAGACCTTTCCGATTTCTTCAGCCGTCTTGCGCGCGGTCTCGGCGTCTGCCCCGCGTTCGATCAGATGCCTCCGCACCTCATTGGCCATCAGCTTGGTGCGCTGGCCCATATGTCCGGCCAGCCCCTGCTGGAACGGCGGCGAGATCCGCAACGCGCGCTTGATCGATTGGCTGGACAGGCGCAGGCGCGGGGCGCCACCGACCGTCGCCTGCTTGGGGCGGCCCTGATCGTCACGGTTCGGGTTCGAGGGTGGATAGGCGGTCAGCAGATGCAGTTGCAGGAATGTCGTCATTGCGAAATCTCCGTGTCCTTGACGCCGCCGGCGCCATCCATGCGCAAGGCGTTGAAATACTCGAAAAACCAGTCTTGCCGGATCTTCTCGCCCCGCTCGGGATCGTCCCAGTTCAGAACGTCACGCGCGAGGGCCGCGACATTGCAGCGACCGTCGGTCAGCGGAAGCGCGCGGCGAAGCGCGCGGGGCAGATCAGCGGCTTCACTGCGGACCAGCGCCTCAAAGCGCGCGCGTGACATGGCGGGCGGATCGCCCGCGCCCAGCAGGCGGGCGAGGCTGCGCGGATCGTTGCCCTCGACCCGCGCCAGCACCTGCACGAGGCGGATCAGATCCAAGGGGCGGTGCCGCAGCCACGGCGCCTTGGCTACAAGGTCATGGACCTGACGCTGTGCCAGCACCTCGGGCCCGGTCTCGGCCCGCCGCAGCCGGGCGCGCAGGGCACGGGCAGCGGGCGTGTCTTCACCGGGCCGCAATTCCGTGCGCCACCATGCGGCAATAGTCGCTCCGATATCTTCCGTCATGCGACCTTCTCCTCGTCCATCAGCCCCAGTTCCGCATGAAGCCTCGCGCCAACCTTGCCGTTCCCCGCGAACATCCGCAGCAACAGGTTACGTTCGCGCAGGATGTGCTCGACCTCGGGGATGCGGGCGCTCGCCAGGCGGGGCAGGGCCGCATCATCGAAGATCCGCAGGGCTACCTGCCGCATCTCGGCAAGCCACCGGGCGGCGGTGCCGGGGCGCGCGGACAGGGCCTCGAACGGGCCTTGCGTGCGCAGGAAGAATTCCTCGCGCAGCGCGTCCAGGGCGGTGCCCTCGCCCATCACGGGCTTGAGTGATTGCCGCAAGGCGGGGGCGCAAATCTCGGCGGCGGCGACCATGCGCTGGATACGGTCGAGCGCGTCGCCATCGGTGATCAGCGGCTCGAGCGACAGGATGAAATCGCGCGGCTTCATGTTGTCCATCGCCCAGCCCGCCACGATGACCCGGGCGCCCCCGGTGCTGACGACCCGGTCGCGATAGCCCGTCAGCGCGGCGGCCTGACGGCGCAGATCGCTCTGCGAAGCGGCGTTGATCCCCAGCCAGTTGCGATATCCGAAAGCACCCGCGCGCGGATGCTGGGGCAGTAGTTCGCCCCCCTCCTTCATCCGGTAATGGGGCGTCAGCGGGTGCTCCCATCCCGCGTAATTCGCGCCATAGGGCTTTTGCAGCACGCCGGTCACCTGATCGCCTTCGAAGACCAGGCGCAGCCGGCGCGGCATCCCGAAGAACGCCTCGGCCAGATTGCCGTCCTCGGGGGGGTATGTGGCTGCGCCCCCCTCGGATCGCCGGGTCGGCGCCATCCACGGCAGCGCATCATGCCCTTGCGGACACCCCAGAGGGACATTTGCCCAGATCAGATGCCACAGGCCCGGCATCGGCGGCTGGACCAGCGTCACCATCGGCCCGCCGCCGCGCATCGAGGTGCGGTTGCCCGCTCCGCCCGCCGGCGCCTGCGATTGCAGCGTGAACAGCGCCATGGCCGCCAGAGCGGGATCAAGACGCGGATAGCGTCCGCGCCGCACCATCAGGTCGGCGTTGTTCCTGGCCGTATTGCCACCCGCCGAGTCGATGAACAGCATGTCGGGAGAGTTGATCTCGACCTTGCCATTCGCCGCCTCGAACCGCTCCTGATCCTGCAGGAAGCGCGGGCCGTCGCCGCCCAGATCAAAGGCCGGTGTCAGAGGCTCCAGCGCTGCGCGCAGCCGGTCGGGGTCGGGGCTGCGTTCGGCCCAGTCCTCGACCTCTTCAACCGGATCGGCCAGATAGACGAGACCGATCAGCAACTCGAGGCAGGCGATGTTCAGATCGGCACGCGGCCAGTCGGGGAACAGCACATCGGGTTCGGCGATCTGGTCGGGGCGGATGAGGCGGCGGCCATCCGTGCAGCGAACGGGAATCCACGGATCGGTGATGAGGTTGAGGGGCATCGAAATCTCCGTGACACTCAAAACAACCAGCCCGCACAACGATGCACAGACCAGCCCTTATCGGGAACAAGGCGCAAAACCGGGCCTGACCGAATGAAGGGTGCGCAGGTATCTTTGGCCTTGAATCTGCCTCCGCCAACCTGCTGCGCAAACAGGGGGTTGATGGCCAGACTTTTCAGCCTCAGGGTAATTCAGGAGGTCTTTCTTTGTCCGCCGAACATGATCAGTGTGTCCAGCCGCACAATCTGAGTCAACACTTTTCTTTAGGTCTTATATCCCCGATTGACCGGGGAACAGTCTCGCCCGTTTCTTTAGGTCGGGTCATCCCGTTCGGGAACCGGCCAACAATAACCCCAGATCCGCATCATATGCCAGCCCCTCACAGATCGTGCCGTCCTCCTCGACGATGCACAGGGTCACCGAGGCCTTGCGCCAGTCGGGCCAGTCTGTGGTCAGTGCCGCAAGTTCGGGCTGATCCTGATCCGGCAAGTCAAGCCGCGCCAGCCGGGCGGCACTCGCAGTGACCTCGCTGAGGGCTTCGGCTTCGGCGCGACCGGGCGCGTCGGACCACAGTTGCAGGGCGCCGCCCTCGCGCCGCAGCAACAACAGCGTGCGCGTTTCCTGCCCAAGCCGGGTGGGGTATTCGGCATCGTCCGAGGCGCCTCCGCCGTCGCGATAGCCGTCCTCGATCGTGATGGTGTTCTGGCGGGCCCTGTTGGCCCGGGCATAGCCCTCACCCAGGGCTTCGGTCTCGGCGCGTTCCAGTGCGGGCGGCACGGCGCGGGCATCGGGGCCATGCACGGCCTCGATCAGGGCGCGCAGGTTGCCGGGGGCACGAAGGGCGCCCGCTTCGGCCAGGACCTGAGCGGTCCGCCACTGATCGGCCTGCGGATAGACCCATGCGCCGCCCTCCAGAACGGCGTGGAGCCAGCGCTCATCCTCGACCCGCGCGGGGTCTGGGGCGACGATGTGCAGGACCGGCGCGGGAACCGGTCGGGCGGATGCGGGGCGCAGGTCCATGTGCCGCCACAGCCGCCCGGCCCGCTGGATCAGCGAAGCGATGGGGGCAAGATCCGACACCATCACATCGAAATCCAGATCGAGGCTGGATTCCAGCACCTGCGTGCCGACCAGCACCCGCCCGGCGCGTTCAATGCCTTCCCTCCCGAACCGCGCCATGACCCGCGCCTCGATCCGCTTGCGATCCGCCAGCGTGAATCGGGCATGCAGCAATTCCGCCTCGATCCCGCGCGCGCGCAGTTCGGCGACGGCGGCGATTGCGTCATCGACTGCATTGCGCACCCAGACGCAGGCCGCGCCCCTTGCCGCGGCATCCGTCAGCCGATCAAGCGCCGCCCCGGCATCCGGCAGCCGGTCAACCGTGACATCCCCCTTGGTCAGGGTGGGCGGAGGGAAACTGCGGATCGCCTCGCCGCCCGCGATCGAGAGGCTGGGATAGGCCGGGTCGTGATCTTCGGCAAAGGCCCGGCCCGCGCCTTCGGCAAAGGCCCGCGACAGTCGTGCCCGCAGATCAAGCGGCAAGGTGGCGGTCAAGAGGATTGCCGATCCGCCCTGCATCGCATGGAGCCGCAACAGGGTCGCCAGTTCATGAACCAGATAGGGCTCGCCCAATTCATGCGCCTCATCCACGATCAGGACCTTGCGCGACAGACCCCAGTTGCGCAGCGTGGCAAAGCGCGTCGGCAACACGGCCAGCAAGGCCTGATCAATCGTGCCGACCCCGATATCGGCGAGCAATGCGCGCCGCCGGCTCTCGGCCAGCCAGTCTCCACAGACCGGTGCGTCCGACTGCGGCGCGGTGTTGCGCACGTCCCGGAACTCTACCGACAGGCCAGCGTGCCCATGGGCCAGCGTCAGGGATGGCTCCGACTGGAACAATCGCGCGACCACTCCGCGTGCGCGACGGAACATCGCATCAGCGGTCGCCATGGTCGGCAAAGCCAGATAAGCGCCCCGTCCCTTTCCCTCACACAGCATCCGCTGCAGCAGGATCAGGGCCGCCTCGGTCTTGCCCGCGCCGGTCTCGTCCTCGATGATCGCCAGCATGGGGCCGGAGGGCAGTGGGATGTCCAGCGCCGCCTGCTGCATCGGGCGCAGCGCGAAGGTGAACAATGGATCAGCCTTCGGCGCGGGCGGCAAAAGCCCTGCGGCCGCCAGGGCATCCGGAGCCTTCCGGCGGGCCAGCTCAAGATAGTCGGGAAGGCTGATCGTCGCAGCGGTCGGAGAGAACCATTCCGCGTTCGAGCCGACCCAATCCGCCACTGTCGTTACACCAGCCAGAAGCCAGCTGAGATCCTTGGCCTCGCGGTGGCGCATCCCCGACAACGACGCAGCGGGCCAGAGATCCAGGCAGGCCCGGACGAATGCCAGCGCATCCTCTCCCGCCTGTGCCCCCGCCAGCGCCCGCATGGTGGTCCAATCCCGATCCAACGCGTTCGGTGGCCGCCCGTGATGTCCGGCAATCGCGGCGATCAGGGGGCGCAGGGCCTGAAACGTTCCCCCCAGATGCTGCAACAACAACTGCTCGGTGCTCTCGGCGCGCAGCCATGCTTCGGTGATCTCCCAGTGCTTCCATGCCTGAGGGCTGCCGTTGCTGAGCATGTCGCGGAACGGCTTTCCGATCTTGCCCAGATCGTGCAGTGCGATGAGCAGGCAGAACAGGTCCCGCCGGGGGTGGTCCGCCAGAAGGATCTCGGCGACAGCTGCCACGTCCAGCATGTGATATGCCGCAGGGTGCGCGGGCAGTCCCGGAGCGGCGCTTTTGCCCGGCCATCGTTCGATTTGTGACAGGTCCATGGCATTCATTCGAACCTCGATCGCTTTGTTCGTTATTCACAGGACAGTCGTTGAACCGGAATTGCTCTCGTTCCCGGCGACCGATGAGGCTCATGATCGCGCCCATCTTCGCCGGGAGATTTGGGTGCCGGATGGCCATTCAGGTGGTCACGCCTCCAGCAGCTGGTAAGCCGCGCCGGATCATCAGCAGCCGTCTTCAGGATGAAGCGGGAGCCCCTTTGTTCCAAGCTGCGACAAGCGTTCTGGGCACTGCCGCCGACGGTCCAGTCCATCCGAAAGGCTCCTTGCATGATTGCTCCGCTGTTTGCCTGTCGGAGGAAGTTTATGTTCTGCAAGCCGCGTCGGGAGACGTCTGTTCCAGCGGCCCCGCTAACTCATACAATGAAGAAAATCTTCACGAAGTATAGGGTGTTTTGCCAACCCGGAAGCGTCGATGGAAACTCGGTATTCCGTTGGCCAGCAATCAAGCCGGCGCCTTTGTATCGAGCATCTCGATTCAGGTAGTTGACGGTGGTTGCTTGTCCCCGCAGTCAGAATGTCTGACAATCACGCGGGGCGTTATTCTTCCACCTGCTGAGCAAGGTTTACGAGCGTACCAGCGTCATCATCACCACCACCCTCGGCTTCAGCGAATGGTTTTTGGCGACACCAAGAGGATCACGGCCTCGCTCGACCGCCTTGCGCCATGCCACGCATCTTCAGACTGCGGAGCATGAGGACGATCGCACCGCTGGCAGGATCATGACGCCTGATGACCTCCTGCTACCCGATCGCGCAGGCCGTCATGGCGACATTTTCCCTCGGCTCGCGGCACAGCGCCAGTGCTGGCGGGATATCGCCCGTCCAACACCTTCCCGGCGACGAGCTGACGCAGGAGGTTCGGCACATGGGTCTTGCTCGCCACGCCCTCGCGGACCTTGCCGCCAGCACGAGCTGTGCCCCTTCGCGCGGGAAGGTTTCGGCCGTCGCGCTCCCGATGCCGGAGAACGCGCCGGCAATGACGACTGTTTTGCCGCAGAAGGCCACCATGACGTCGTTCCTTCCGGAGTCAGAGGCGGTCACGTTCCGAGGGGTTCAAGCCGAAAGACCTGCCGGTAATTGTTCAGCGTGCCGGGCAGCTTCTCGGCGGGGAGGTCGGGGCGCAACAGCACCACCTTCCGGCGACGCAGAAGAGAGGCAATCGCCGCACTGGCAATCATGGGGACGAAGTGACGTGCAGGGCAGACCGCCGGCCCGGCACTGAACGGCACGAAGGGCGGGCGCCGCTCGGGGTCGATCCCCAGCCATGCGTCGGGATCGAAGCGGTGGGCATCTTTGTGCAGAGTGTCGTCGCGGTGAAAGAACGGCGCGAAGATCAGCACGCCGGTGCCCTCTTCCAGCACTCCGCCCTCGCATTCCACATCCTCGGTGGTCTCCCGCAGGATGGCGGGGGTGGTCGGATAAAGCCGGAGGGTCTCGACGATGCAGGCGCGCAGGAACCTCAGGTCACGGTCATCGCCGCCGGAGGCTTCCTGTGCTGCCCGCGCCATGGCCTCCGGATGCGCCGCCAGCAGACCGAGGGCCCGGAAGGTCGTCATGCCGCCCGGATCGAAGGCGAACAGGTAATGCGCCACCTGATGCGCCGCTGCGGTGTCGTCCCCGTTCCGAAAGGAGATGCTCTCGGCCAGGCTGCCTTTGTCGGCCCGCGCAAGATGCGATATGATGGCATCATGGAAGCTGTCGCTGACGGCCTCCTTCCGTGGATGCAGGAAGGCCCAATTCGCCGCCGAGCGAAGCTCTTCCAGCTGCTCCGTCAGCGCCTCGTCGTCTGCGGCTCCGTCGCCCAGAACCGTCCGGCGAACGATGCGGTTCCACGACGCGAAGAAGGCATCCCAGGTCATCTCTTCGCCGCAAGACTCTACAAGGGCGGCAATTTCCTCGTCCACCATGCGCATCATTGTCGCGGCAAGGGAATGGACCGGGCAAGCCTCTTCCAGCACGCGCGCGTTGAAGGCGCGGCGCTTCTTGCGCTCGTCAGGGGATGAAACGAGCGAGGCTTTCTCCTCGAAATGCCCAAGGGCTGCGTTCTTCTCGCGGCTGTCCGGGCTGAAAGGCTCTGGCCCTGCCTCAAGGATACGCCGCGCCTGATCCCCATCCAGGATGACCGCCTCGGGACGACCGGGAATGGGAAGAAGAACCGGACCGGTGCCGTATTTATCCCGCAATGTCTGCAGTCTTTCGACGGCCTTTGCGTCGAGGTTCAGCCACTCGACCAGCGCTACCGCCTTGGGCCGGCGAATGATCGGGCCTTTGGCGAAGGTGGGTGCCGCAACTTGTCCGAGCACGGCGAGCGTGTCGATCCATGTCGCTGTCACAAGGCCCTTCTTCGGCGCTGCAGGTTCTTCGCTCATGGTTTCTCCGGTTATGAAGATTGTCTGATCAGGCAACAGCCCCGCCGCCGGGTTGTTCCAGGTGCAGCGCGCACCGAGCGCGCCGCTCATCTGTCCAGCCGATGTCATCGCGTCCGACACGAGACCGAGCGTCTCATGGCATGGACAAGGCGCTGGCCGATGCGCCGGACGGACAGATTTCGCTGTCCGACCCGGTGCGCGGGCGATGGCGACACCTGCGCAACACAGCGGGCATGTCGGCTAAATGTTCAAAGCGGTGTCGAGGCCGAGACACATCTGATCGTGGCGCCTGAGGTCACCAATCTAGGGCACGACCGTGATCTCCTGCCCAAGATGGCAACATGGCCTCGATCATCGCGGTCGGGATGGCGTCGCGGGCAGCGAACCCGCCCACGCGTTTGCCAAGCATCACGCCGAAGGTTTTCAGAAGCCCCCCGATCTCGTTCTCCAGCCGGATGCGCATGCCGACGCGCACTTCGCGCGCGGTCACATGGCCCGGTTGGCATAGGCATCGTGGCTCCTGATCTGCACGGCCTTGAACCGACCCGTGCGCACGGTCTGGGCAACCCTACGGGCATCATGCCGCTCCGTCTTGTTCGGCACCATCTTCAGGACGCCGTGGGCATGGCAAAGGGCGGGCACGCTGTAGCGGTTACGTTCGATCGCTCGAAAGTCTGGATTCGCGCCGGACATGTGCGTGCCAAGTGCAGCAGCCCGTTGCGGCGGGATGCCTTGGAAGGGAGGTTGGTGGTGTTTTATTCGGCTTTCCTTCCCCGGATCGGGTCGGAAGGCACATGTCGCCCTCCTTCGATCTCCCGGACCTTCCACCCGGGGTGGCGAAAGCCGTTGCGGCGCCGCAGTTCGAACCCTCGGTCGAGCGCGGCACGCAAGCATGAGAAGGCTGTGGAGGCGGAAAAGGAGGCCTTCATCACCGAGTTGAAGGCGCTGATCGAGAAGCTGGAAGGTCAGGTTCAAGATTGTCGGCGCACCAGGTCCGGGCAGAAATCCGAGAAGCTGGCCCTGCCCAGCTGGAACTGGCGCGGGAAGATCCGGAAACCGCCAAAGCCGAAACGCAGGCGCAGATTGCTGCCGTCGAAGACAGGGTCGCGGCCAGCGCGCGAGGGCCGCACAGTGGTCGCACTGCCACTGTGTCGCAACGGGCGGCCGGGTGTGGATAACGCCTGCCCGTTGTCGTCATGTCCTCAGACGCCAGGTCTGCGCGGCGGCAAGCGCACCGCGCTCCTGTGCCAGAATCCGGATAATTCCCCTTGGGTGCGATGCCAGATGCTGACGTGTCATGACCAACCGCTTCTGAACCTCACGCACGGATATTCGTTGCGCTTTCTGCTGGTCCGCCCCTTCGCCCTGACCGCCCAGATGGCCGGTGTCCTTTCGGATGAGAAGACCGGGCTTGGCCCGCCGGGCCGCCCTTCTGACGGCTATCGAAAAACCGTGCGGGTCAGAGGCGCGGGCTGCGGCGTATCATGGCCGATCATACCGGAATCAAGTGGTTGTCCCAGGCAAGCGGGTGACGGGCCAGCAGCGCAGGACTTGCGTCGCCAATCCGGATCATCGCCCCCGTTCCGTCCGAAACAACGAAGCCCCGCGTGTCCGGGGCCAGTCCGCAGACATCGGGACGGTCCGTGCCGTGCAGGTATCGCCCCGCCGCATCGAATACCTGCACCCGCCCCCCGCGCGGCGAGGTGATTGCGACATGCTGACCGTCCCCCGACCATGCGACCGATCCTGCATAGCCCTGCATGCGGAGCGCCTCGGCCAGGGGCGGCTCGGCCAGAACTGCAGCCATCGAGGGGCGCCAGAGACCGACAAGGGGAACATGTGCCGTCGCCTCGCCTTCCCACTGCATCGCAAAGGCGATGTGCCCGTCGGCGCGTATGGCGAGATGCCGGATCGAGTTTTGCCAAAGGTCGGGAAGCTCCAGCACGGCATCCACCTGACCGTCCGCACCGAGCACCGTCAGATTGGGGCGCATCGTGGCGATGTTCAGCTTGCGCCGGTCGGTGGGGTCGGTGGCGATGCCGCCATTTGCCACGGCCAGCCGCCCATCGGGCAGGGCGGCAATATCGTGGGGGCCGATCCCGCCGCTGGGCCAGGTGGCGATCCGCCGCCAGGACGTGCTGTCCCACAGGCCGATCTGCCCGGCGCTGTCCTGTGCATTCTGCTCGGCTGTGGCCAGCACGGAACCCTCGGCCAGAAATGCCGCATGGCCGTTGAAATGCACGCCTTCGGGTGGGCCGAGCTCGGCGCGGACCCTGCCAGTGGCGCAGTCGATCACCAGGGCGAAGGTGCCTGGACGGCGGGCCATTGCAACCGCCAGCGCCTGCGTGGGATGCCGAGCCCCGGCGTGCCCGCGCGCGGGAAGTGGCAGCGTGAAGGCCCGCGTGCCATCAACGCGCAGGCCACACAGCACATGGGGGCCATCCGGCAATCGTGCCGCCGACAGCCAGTTCGGGGCCCCGACCTCGGCCCAGCCGCAGGCGGGCATGGCGGCAGCGGCGATCCCCGCACCCACTCCGGCCAGCAGGTGGCGGCGTGTTGTCATCTTCTTAATCTCCGTCCAGCGCATTGAAGCCGGGGGCGAGGCCAAGACTGCCCCCCAACTCGGACACCATTGCCGCGTGCAGGTCAGTCACCCTTTGCTGCAACACCTCCAGCCGGAACTGCGCGTTGCGGTCGGCGATATCCTGCAAGCCGGGATCGCGGATCGCAGTTGCAGCCCGTTCGACAGCCGCCAGCGCAGACTCGGTCCGCGGCAGCGGCGTGACTGCAAGGGCGCGCGCGATGGCGACGGCACTTCGCAGGCTGGCCAGCACATTGGGCAGGGACCGTTCGGTTCGCCAGGCTTCGGCACGGGCAGGGCGGGGTCGGCCTGGTTCGCCCAGCGGGCGGCCAAGGCGCGCTGTCGCGGTCACCTCGATGGCGGCGAGGGCTTGGGTCATCAGGGCCCGCAGGGCTTCGGTTTCGTCCAGATAGGCGGTATTGCCTGGGCCGCCGGGATAACGAAGCAGCCGCGCATAGTCGGCCCATGCCCCTTGGAGCGCCTCTGCCTGCGCGGCCAGATCGGTAGTGAGCGTGCTCACAAGCATGCAGCCCGGCTCGCCAATGCCATAGGTCAGACCAGGGTCGCCAAGCATGAGGTCAAGCGCCGGGAACCCCCGTGCCGAGGCTGGGAGGATCGACGCATCGGGCGGCAGTTCGACGAGCGCGGCCCGCAATGCCCGCATCCCGCTGCCGCGGTCGTCGGGCCAGAAGGCGATGGTCAGCGCCGCCGCCTCGGTCGGGCCCAGACGGATGTCGCCGATACTGCCCCAGGCGTCGCGGGCCGCATGATAGAGGGGAAGGACGGCGGTGCGGCTGCAGTCGGTCGCAGCGCCCCGCTCCAATGCCTGCGCCGCCTCGGCAAAGCGCGCGATACTGGGCAGCAAGACCGTATCGAGCGCGCGCGGCACATCCGCCGCAGCCGGGGTGGCCGGCACAAGGGCAAGAGCAAGAGCAAGCAGTCGCATTCAGAGACTCTCCAGAAAGGCCACAAGCGCGGCGCGGTCGGCGGCGGGCATCTCGGTGACACGGTCGCGCGCGGCCTGTGCCGCGCCGCCGTGCCACAAGATAGCCTCCAGCATGGTGCGCGCCCGACCGTCGTGCAAGAAGCTGACCCGCCCATCCCCCACCGCCGCCGTATGCCCCAGACCCCAGAGCGGCGCGGTGCGCCATTCGCCGGTTGAAATGCCGGCCTCGGGGGCGGCCTCGGCCAGCCCCGGCCCCAGATCGTGCAGGCGGAAGTCGCTGTAGGGCTGGATCACGCGCGGCCCGTCTGGGGTCGCAATGGTATAGGCTGGGCGGTGACAGGACGCGCAGCCCGCCGTGTGAAACAGCGCCTCGCCGCGTGCCACTTCGGGCGACCGCTCGGCGCGCCTGCGCGCCGGGGGCGCGAGGCTGGCCAGATGCGCCGCGATAAGATCAACCGCGTTCTGCGCCACCTCCTGCACACGCGTGTCGCCATCCCCATGCGGAGCGGAACGGCAGGCGGGCTGGGCATCTGTGCAATCGCCCCATGGCGCGGTGAGGAACGGTGTCGAGAGGCCCATGTCGATGGAAAGCGCAAGCGCGGTGGCGTCTGCCAGGCTGGCCACCCCGGCCCGTCGCCCGAAGCGGCCGGGCACCGGCGCCCCGCCGGACAAAGGTGTCACCATCCGCACCCGGCCCGGTGCATGCATATACATCAGGTCGGCGGCGTCGATGGCCGCGATCAGGCCAAGCCCGACCAACGGAGGTGCAGCCCGGAGGCCCATCTGCGTGGCAGAGGCCGGATGCCCCCACGCAAGGTCCGACAGCGCAACCTCGGGCTGGCGCAGGGTAACGCGGGTGCTGTCAGCAAGCGCGACCTCATGCTCCACCCAGGCGATGTCAACCCGCCCCTCGCCCGGCAGCCCGCCGGTGGCCAGCGGCTGGATCTGGTGCCCCAGCACCGGGTCAGGCGCACCTTCGTCCCCCGCCAGACGCACAACAAGCCCCAATGGGGCAGGGCCGTCGCCATCAGGCGGATGTGCTCGGCCGTGGTTCAGATGGCAGGCCGAACAGGCCCGCGCGTTGTAAAGCGGCCCCAGCCCATCCGCGGCACGGGTCGAGGCGGGGGCGGCCACCCACAGCCGGTCGAACAGCGCGCGCCCTGCCTGGGCATCAAGCGCAGCCAGCCCCGGCGCCGAAGACGCGGGCGTGGCAAAGGCCTGATCGGGGCGGGCGGGCGTGATGCGGGCGACCTCGGGCAGGTCGAGGGCCAGGGCCCCGCCTGCCAGCGCCAGAACCCCCGCCGCCCAGATCGCCGGTCGCATCAGGCGACCTGTGTCACTGAAGAACCGAAGCGGGATCGTCGAGGCTGTCGGACCCTTCGATCCCGATCGTGCCCAAGCCAAGCGCCGTCACGGCGCGCTCGATCCCGCGGGTCTGTGCGATCAGCCCGTCGATCGCGGTCATGATCAGCGCGGCCCCCGCGTCGTTGCCAGGCGCCAGCATCATGTCATAAGCCATACCGTCCTCGGCCGCATCGACCAGCGCCTGCATCTTCACCATCGTTGCGTCGATCCGTGCAGTCAGGTCGAGCGACATGGCCGTGTCGAGTGTGGCCACCAGGCCAGCCAGCGAAGGCCCTTCGACCACGCTGCCATCGATCCGCACGAGCCGCCCGGTCCAGACGTTGCGGATACCTTGGGCGTTCAGGAAATGGCTCATGTGCGTGTTGTCCGCGAAGCAGTCATGCTCCTCTTCCGGGTCGTTCAGCAAAAGGCCCAGCCGCATCCGCTCGCCCGCCAACTCGCCGTAAGACAGGCTTCCCATCCCGGTCAGCATGGCGCTCAGGCCCGCAACGGGATCCGCCAGCACCGCTGCGCGCGCCTCGCCCGTGTCACCCCAAGCCGCCACCATTTCGGACAGATCGTCGATCAACAGCGCGCTGGCCGCCGTCAGATAGGCCGCACGCCGGTCGCAGTTCCCCCCCGTGCATCCCGCGCCTTGCACAAAGTCGGTATGGGGCCGGTCGCCCGCGCCAGGGCCAGTGCCGTTCAGGTCCTGCCCCCAGAGAAGGAATTCGATGGCGTGATATCCCGTCGTCACATTCGCCTCGATCCCGTCGAGTTCGTTGAGGGATTGCAAAAGCGCGGGCGTGATCTCGCGCGCGTCGATCTGTTGTCCCGCCACCATCAGCATGGGCGTGGCGATGATGTTCAGATCGGCCAGCGGATTCTCGTCATAGGCGCCGATGTAGTCGCCCGCGGTATAGTCGATCAGCCCTTCGTCCAGCGGCCATGCGTTCACGCGCCCTTCCCAATCATCGACGACGGGATTGCCGAAACGGAACACCTCGGTCTGCTGATAGGGGATCCGGGCGGCGCGCCAGGCGGCGCGGGCGGCGGCCAGACTGCCCTCGGACGGGGCGGCGATCAACGCGGCGATCGCAGCGTCGAGCGCCTGCGCGGTGGTAAAGCTGTCCTGGTAGCCTGCCAGGGCGATGTCTGCATAGGTGGACAGCACCGCCATCCGGTCATCGGCGGCCGCCGGCGTGGCCATCGTCAGGGCGACGGTCGTTGCAAGGGCGAGGGGGCGACAAAGGAACATGAGAAAACCTCACGCGGGGGTGAAGCCTGGCTGTGCTGTCGGAAGTGGACAGACTTGGCTGGCGATGAATAACTGACTAAACTGGTATGAATTGAAGATCAATGAGTCGTGATCTCGAGCTGGGATGATGCCTGTGAAACCCCCAAGGCCGCAACTCGCCCGCATTGCTGCCGTGATGGCCTGGGCCGTCCTGGCGGCACTGTCGGTCCTGGCCCGACCGGGCAGCGGCGCGGACGCCGTTGTGCCCGGCACGGTGGAGGCCCTGGGCGAGCGGCTGTTTTTTGACGTGAACCTGTCGTGGAACCGGACCACCGCCTGCGCCAGCTGCCACGACCCCGCCCGCGCCTTCAGTGACCCGCGCGGGGCGGGATCGCCGGGCGATGACGGCGTGGCTTTGGGCGATCGGAATGCGCCGACGGCGATGTATGCGGCCATGGTGCCTCCGCTCGGCCGCACCCCGGCGGGGGATTGGGTCGGCGGGCTGTTTCACGATGGGCGTGCCGCCACGCTGGCAGAACAGGCGGCTGGTCCGCCCCTGAACCCGGCCGAGATGGGCATGCCCGACCGCGCCGCCGTTCTGGAGCGGCTACGCGAGGATTCCGTTTATGTCGCGGCCTTCCCGGCGCTTTTCGGCGCAGGCGTGCTGGATGACGCAGCCCCGGCCTTCGACGCGATGACCGCGGCCCTCGAAGCCTTTGAGCGGACCGAGCGCTTCGCCCCCTTCACCTCGCGCTATGACCGCTGGCTGAGAGGCGAGATCGCGTTGACGCCAGAGGAGGAACTGGGCCGCACCCTCTTCTTTTCGCAACAGTTCACCAATTGCAGCCGTTGCCATATGGGCGCGGGGCCGACGGCCCTGAACGAAACCTTCACCGACCACCGCCACCACAACATCGGCACGCCCGAGAACCTTGCCCTGCGCGCAGTCAACGGCGTGGCCCCCGGCACCATAGATCCCGGTCTTGGCGGCGTGGTGGGTGATCCGGCGGCGCTGGGGCGCATCCGCACGCCGACGTTGCGCAACGTGGCGGTGACCGGGCCGTACATGCACAATGGCGTCTTCGCGGACCTGCGCACGGTGATCTTGTACTACAATAGCTACAACACGCGGTCCGAGGCGCGGCGGATCAATCCTGAGACCGGCACACTCTTTGCCGCGCCGCAGGTTCCCGAGACGTTGGCACTGGACGATCTGACCCACGGCCCGGCGCTGGACGACCGGCGGATCGACGCACTGGTGGCCTTCCTGAACGCGCTGACGGATGCCGAATTCGAGGGCGCGCACGACCGCTGAGCCCCTTTGGCACATCTGAAAGTGGGGCGCGATCAGCCATGTGAGAACCGAGTTATGCCATGACGATTCATCGACCGCGACGAGCGGGGCGTATCGCAAGGGTTCCCTGCCTTGCATCCCCTGGTGATCGCCACAGACACCCTCTGATCCTCGAAAGCACACCCGTGCCCAAGACGCTCTCTTGCCGGCTTCCTCACAGCCTGTCGCCTGCCGTGCCCGCCCCAGCGGGCTGGTCCTGGAAGATCATGCCGATCCGGCGGCCGCGGATCTTGCGCATCTCGTCCGCCGGAAGGTTGTCGATCCGCTTGTCGCGCAGCCAGATCTCGCCGCGGGCAATGCGGTTTCGGTCACTCCGGGGTAAAGCCAGCAGGCCGCGCGCCGGCCGGGTTCGATTTCCGACGCGGCGGGGCGGTGGCTGCGGCATTTGTCAAAGACCTTGGGGCAGCGCGGGTTGAAGGCGCAGCCCTTCGGGATCGCGTTCAGACGGGGCATCGAGCCGGGGATATGCACCAGCCGGTCAAGATGTTGCCCCAGCTTCGGGATGGCGCCCATCAGCCCCTGCGAATAGGGATGCTTGGCGTCCTTGATGACGGCGGCGACCGGGCCAAGCTCGGCCAGGCGCCCGGCATACATCACCGCCACGCGGTCCGCGGTTTCGGCGATCACAGGAGCACGGCCTTTATGACCGACCGCCCTTGTCCTTGCCGACCGTCATCTGCCCGGGACAGTGCTGCCGCCGCGTCAACTTGTCGGACGGCGGCAGCATGCCATCTGACGTTCAGGCGGCCAGGTGAGGTCGCATTAATTTCCGCAACTGCCTCTGGCGTTTCCATCAGCGCCAGATGCGGCCCCTCGATCCAGGCGAGCGCCGCATCGGTGATTCCCCGGGCAAGCGCCCTTGACGCCGCCGGATCGACCATCTGATCGTAGAGGTTCCCGAGAACCAGCGTCTCTGCCTTGATGGCGCCGAGGTCCCCGGAGACATCCACCCTGAGATCAAGCTCTGACTGCCGGGCGACACCCTGCCAGTTACTGCGTCTGACCATGTCGGAAACAACCGCCTCGATGTCTCCGATCCCGGACAGAAAGACGTGGCTGAAGCCGGTCAGCAGCATCAGGCGCGCGAGTGCGTCAGGATCTCGGCGGGCAAGATCCGCCCACAGACGAAACTGCAGCCCTGAACGCGGTTCGCCCGGAGAAATTCACAGCGCTTCAGGCGCAGATCCAACGGAACCGGGCTTCGAGATCGGATGGCACCGGCCGGAACCTACGCGCGCAAGCGGAAATGACAGGGGGCTCGGGCCAGCGGCTCCAGGCGATTGGGCGGATGACCATTGGCATCTCCATTGTGTCTTGCCCTGCGGACGGATGCGCTGGCCGCCGGCGCGCAGCGCTTCGATGTCACCACGCGGCGTCGGATCAGCGCCCTTTCGACGGCATCGCGGTGAGGGCACCCGCCATGATCAACGGTGCGGCCAACACAAAGGCCGAGCCCGGCATTTCGGCAAATAGTGCAAAGCCCAGCATCACCGCCCAGAGGACGGACAGGTATTCGAAAGGTGCCAGCGCCGCCGCCTCGGCATGCCGGAAGGACAGGGTCATCAGGATATGCGCGATGCCCCCGAACAGCCCCGTGCAGACGAGCAGGAACACCGCGCCCGCATCGGGCCAGACCCAGCCCCAGGGCAGCGTCGCCAGCCCGCAGAGGGCCGAGGTCACGGCAAACCACAGCGCGATCGCGCCCGGGCTTTCGTTGACCAGCGTCAACTTGCGCACCTGGATCAGCGCGCCCGCGGTCAGCACCGCGGTCACAAGGCCCAGCGTCACCCCCAGCGCGACCCCGTCAGGCAACCCGCCCGTGAAAGCCGGGATGCAGAAGACCGCGCCGCCCGTCAGTCCAAAGGCGATCCCCCCGACCCGGCGCGTCGTCAGCCGTTCGCCCAGCATCAGCCAGCCCAGAAGCGCCATCATCACCGGCGCCAGATAGGACAGCATCGTCGCCTCGGCGAAGGGCAGCAACCGGATCGTGGCGAAGGAGGTGAACATCGCGGTCGCGCCCATCAGGCAGCGCGCAAGATGGCCCAGCGGACGGCGCGTCGCGAGGCCGCCGGGCAGTTCGCCGCACCACCACAGGAAGGCGAGCAGCGGCACCAGCGCCAAAGCGGACCGGAAGAACACCACCTGCCCCAGCGGCACGGCATCGCTCAACGCCTTGATGCAGGCGCCCATCGCGGCAAAGGCCAGCGTCGACAGGATACGCAGTATAACGCCCAGACGCTCGTTCGCGGGGCCGGGCAAGGACAGGGTGGCGGGCGCGCTCATTCCGTCTTGAACCGGATATGCGGCCGCCCTGCAACCCCCGATGCGCCGACGTCGGTCTCGACCCGGAACACGGCGCGCAGCAGGTCCTGCGTAAGGACCTCGGCCGGCGTGCCGCAGGCGCGCACGGCGCCCCCCTCCAGCACCACGATCCGGTCGCAGAACAGCGCCGCCAGATTGAGGTCATGCAGCGCCACGATGCTGGTCAGGCCCAGATCGCGCACCATGCGCAGGATCTCGATCTGGTGGTGAATATCGAGGTGGTTGGTGGGTTCGTCCAGGAACATGACATTCGGCGTCTGCGCGAGCGCCCGGGCGATATGAACGCGCTGGCGCTCGCCGCCTGACAGCGTCTGCCAGGATTGCGCCCGGTGGCCCTTCATTCCGACCTGGTCGAGCGCGGTCGATACCGCGAGTTCGTCGGCCTCGGACCAGCCCGCAAGGGGCGAGCGGTGCGGCGTCCGCCCCAGCCGCACCACGTCACGGACCGTGACATTGGTATCGGTCGCGGCGTTCTGCTGCACGAAGGCAACCTGCCGCGCGAGGGCGCGCCGCGGGACGCCCGATATGTCCTGCCCGTTGATCTCCACTTGCCCCACGTGAGGTCGGCGCAGCCCCGCCAGAAGGCGAAGCAGCGAGGACTTGCCCGAGCCGTTGGGGCCGATCAGTCCCAGCGTCTCGCCCGGGGCGACGGTGAGCGACACATCGGCCACGATGATCCGTCGCTTGACCCCCCAGCGCAGGTTGCGCGCCACGACACTCATGTCTGCGGCCTCGCTCGGTAGAGGATGATGGCGAAGAAAGGCACACCCACCAGCGCCGTGACCACGCCGATCGGCACCGTCTGCTGCGTGGCGATGACACGGGACACGATATCGGCCACCACCATGAAGACCGCGCCGGTCACCGCGCAGGCGGGCAGCAGCCGCAGGTGCAGCGGCCCCACGACATAGCGCGCCGCATGCGGCACGACGAGGCCGACAAAGCCGATGGCGCCGACCATGCTGACGATGGTGGCGGTCAGCAGCGCCGTCACTCCGAAAAGCAGCAGCCGGATCCGCGCCACCGGCACGCCCAGGGCCGCCGCATCCTCGTCCCCGAAGGTGAAGGCATCCATGGCACGGGCCATCCAGAAACAGATCGCCAGACCAGCCAGAACCACAACGGCCAGCAACTGGAAATCCGGCCAGCGCACGCCGCCGAAACTGCCCAGCAGCCAGAACATCACGTCGCGCGCCTGCTGGGCATTGCCCGAGGTGGTCACGATATACGAGGTCAGCGCATTGAAGAGCTGCGCGGCGGCGACGCCCGCAAGGATTGTATGATTTGGCCCGCTGGTGGCGCCGTTGGACAAGAGCGCGACCAGCGCGAAAGCCGCAAAGGCCCCGGCAAAGGCGCCGAGCGACAGCGACAGGCTGCCCGCGCCGATCCCCAGCACGATGACGCAGACCGCCCCGGTCGAGGCGCCCGCCGAGACGCCCAGCACGAAGGGCTCGGCCAGCGCGTTGCGCAACAGCGCCTGCAGGATCGCACCGCAGATCGCTAGCCCGGCCCCGGCCAGCGCGGCGACCAGCGCGCGGCTCAGGCGCAGGTTCCAGATCACGCTCTGCTCGATCCGCGGGATGTCGGCCGTGGTCAGGCCCAGCTCATTGGTAACGGACAGAAAGACAATCCGCAGCGGGATGCGATAATCCCCGATCCCCGTCGCAAAGGCGATGGCGACGGCCAGAACGAGCATCGACAGGCCCAGAAAGAGGGCGAGGCGCATCGCCCCGCCCTCGGAGTCGTGGGCCGTCGTCACGGCAGATCGATCGCTTCGAGCTGCTCGGCCACCTCTTCGGCGCCGTAGAGGGTGCGGATGCTGGGGTTCATCGCCGCCCCGCTCATCACCACGATGCGCCCGGCCTGTACCGCCGCCATCTGGCTGACGGTGGGATCGGTGGTCAGGAACTCGATCTTGGTCTCGGCGCGGTCCAGATCCCAGCGGTTGCGGTCCACCTGCGCCGCGACGACCACGGTCGGATCGGCGGCCATGATGCCTTCCCAGCCCAGGGTCGGCCAGTCGGCCTCGGTCCGGATGGCATTCGATCCGCCGAGGACATCGGCGATATAGCCCGAGGGGCCGTTGCCGCCGCCCAGATAGGCGTCATCCGCCGGCGAGGGGCTGGAGAACCAGAACAGGAAGGTCGGATCACCGGCATCGGCGAAACGCTCGCGCAGCGCCGTCTCGCGCGCGCGCAGATCGGCGATCAGCGCCTCGCCGCGGTCGGCCACATCGAAGATCCGCGCCAGATCGTCGATCTCCTGATAGATCAGATCCATGCTCCACAGCGCCTCGCGCGAGCCATAGGCATCGCCTGCATCAAGCGTCGTCGCGCAGGCACTCGGCGACAGATAGGCGGGTATGCCGAGCGTCTCGAAATCCTCGCGCTTGGCGACGCGGCTGTCCGGCCCCAGAAGAGTGGTCAGCATCGCCGCCACGAAATCCGGCTGGCGGGAGAGAACGGCTTCCAGCGTCGGGAATTCGACCGTTATTACCTCGACCCCGGCATTCGCTTCGGCAAGCTCAGGCAGGACGGCATTGGGCCAGAAGGCCGAGGCCGCCATCCGGTCGCCCAGCCCCAGAAGCAGCAGGATCTCGGCGCTGTTCTGGCCCAGGGCGACGGCGCGCTCGGGTGCGGCCTCGAAGGTGACGCTGTGGCCGCAATTCGCGATCGTCAGGGGGTAGCTGGTCTGTGCCAGCGATGGCGCGCCCAGAATCCAAAGCGCCGCACTGCCGCCCCCCAGGATAGACTTTATCCGCACGCTGAAACTCCGAATCTGAGTAATTTGGTCGGGTTCGGGTTACAGGCTTTGCAGAGCTCGGACAAGCGCGGTTTTCTGCCCGGCTCCTTGCCTTCTTGCTCAGGTGCGCCGTCAGTCGCCGGTGGGTCCGGGCGGCGCGGTCCGGAGAGCGGTTGCGAGGCTCAGGTTCACCGGAAAGCCGGGCCGATGGACAGCTCGCCCGACACTGTTGGCGGACCTTGGCAAGAGCGCCGGGCCCATCCGGAACCGGATCCGCTGGCGCCCGCCCTTGGGGTCTCGCGGAAGCCGAAATGCGCCGCCGTTTGCGCAAAGCGAGGTTCCGCCGCTCCTTCTGCCCGGTCTATCCCGGCGCCCCGCGCCGAGCCCGCCATGTCGTTCTCGAGCACCTGGCACAAGACGCCGCGAGCTTCCCGAGACTATCTTCTGACTGCTGCCAGAGGGTTCGACGGGCTGGGCCAGCCCCAGTGTGCAGTCGGCAACCCCGGGGGCGGATCGGGCGCATCTGCCACCGAAGAGGATCTTTCCACGACCATCTCGGGCTGGACACAGGCGGCGGACCAAGCCGAGATCCGGGTGGCGCGCGTGCGTCTCACCCTGGCTTTTCCGCAGAGGCTGCGGGCGTCGGCGTCTATCGGCTGTCGTGCTGTCTGGTGAGCAGTAGCAATCAGAGGCAGCCTTCAGCAGCAGGGATCCTTTTCCCTTTACCCCGTGCCGAGGCACGGGAATGGTCCACCGAGAACTGCCGTCCCTGCAAGGTTACGCGGCCCGGGTGGATGCGGCGAAAACCTCAATGCTGGCTCCCGCGCCCGATATCTCGCTTGCCGATGCCGCGGCAATCAATCTGACGCTGACCTCGGTGATCTTCGGCACGATGCGCAACGCCTTTGAAAGGTGACCTTCGGCGGAGGAGACGGACGCGCTGCGTCGAAACCTGCACGCCCTGTGCCGCGCCTACCTGCACGCCTTGCCTCGGACGACGGCGGCGCCTCGTGGGCGATGAGGCGCTCGTGCCGCTCCTGTTCCTTGCGGGAGAGGATCATGCCGGCATGGTGGAGGATGCCATCGATCCACTCACCATCGGCGGCAGAACCGGTGTCGTCCCAGTAGTCGATGTGCCGGTCGCGAACCTCATACCGGCACAGGCGCTTTCACGGTTTCCGATCGCTTCGTCATAGCCGCCAGCGCAAGCCGTCAGCCGCAGCCGCGGATCCCCGATCCGGACAACCGGCCACCTCGACAACCAGCCTCTGGGCATCTGGCGAGACCACGGTCGGATGCCTCGGTTTGCGTTTCGTGCCGAAACGTGCTTAATGCAGCCCCGCCCGGGGCGCGCGTTGCGGCTGTTCGGAGGCGATGCGTCAGGGACGGGTAGCGGAGCCGTCTGGCCATCCATCCGGATGGTCATTTGGGCGCGCACGTCACGCCGGGCGGTATCATGGCTGCTGTCGTTGCCGGGTTGAGTGCTGTTTCCCGGCGCCATGCATCGACGCGCTACAGGAACGTTTTTGAAACGCCATGGGCATGGACCTATGGCCAGCGCCAACAAGAGGGACGCCATATGAGCGAGGATGCGCCGGAATCAAAGGCCGACACACCAGAGGTGGAGTCGATTCCCGAGCCGGAAGGTGAAACCGAGATCATCGAGACCAGCTACGACATCGGTCAGGACAACTTCAGCGGGTCCGTCGCGGTGGATCTCGACATCCACAAGGTGGTGTTCACGGTTTCTGCCATCGCCATCATGCTGTTCACTTTCCTGACGCTGGCCTTCCAGAACGACGTCGAGCCGCTGTTCGTGGGCCTGCGCGACTGGCTGACCGGCAATCTTGGCTGGTTCTTCCTGCTGTCAGGCAATATCTTCGTGCTGGTGTGCCTGGGGCTGATCATCTCGCCGCTGGGCAGAATCCGGCTCGGAGGGCCGGAGGCGACCCCCGATTTCGGCTATGTCGGCTGGTTCTCGATGCTGTTCGCGGCCGGGATGGGCATCGGGCTGATGTTCTATGGTGTCTCGGAGCCATTGTCGCACTACTCGGCCGCCTATGACGGCGTCGCGTTTGGGGACGGCGGTGTGCGCACCGACTGGGCGCCGCTGGATGGGGCCGAAGGTGACGCGGTCGAGGCGCGGCGGCTGGGCATGGCGGCGACGATCTTCCACTGGGGCCTGCACCCCTGGGCGATCTATGCCGTGGTCGCCCTGGCGCTGGCCCTTTTCAGCTACAACAAGGGGCTGCCGCTGACGCTGCGCTCGGCCTTCTACCCGATTTTCGGCGAACGGGTCTGGGGCTGGCCGGGCCATGTCATCGACATTCTGGCGGTGCTTGCCACGGTCTTCGGGCTGGCGACCTCGCTCGGGATTGGGGCGCAGCAGGCGGTGGCAGGGCTGCACTTCCTGTTCGGACTGAGCACCGGCAACACAATGCTGATCCTGCTGATCATCCTGATCACGCTGGTGGCGATCGTTTCGATCATCCGCGGGCTTGAAGGCGGGGTGAAGATGCTGTCCGAGGTCAACATGGGCCTGGCGGCACTGCTGCTGCTGTTCGTGATCGTGGCCGGGCCGACCGTGGCTGTCGCCACCGGCTTCTTCGACAATCTGCTGGCCTATGGCAGGCACCTGCCGTCGCTTTCGATGCCCTTCGGCCGCGAAGACACAAATTTCGCGGGCGGATGGACGGCATTCTACTGGGCCTGGTGGATCAGCTGGTCGCCATTCGTGGGCATGTTCATCGCCCGCGTCAGCCGCGGGCGCACGGTGCGCGAATTCCTGATTACCGTCCTGATCGTGCCGACAATTCTGTCGGTCCTGTGGATGACGGCGATGGGCGGCACTGCCATCGAGCAGGTCGTCAATGACGGCTACACCGCGGTGCAGGATGCCGCGCTGGAACTGCAGCTGTTCCAGATGCTGACGCAACTGCCGTTGACCGCCATCTCTTCCTTCATCGGGATTGTCCTGGTGGTGGTGTTCTTCATCACGTCCTCGGACTCCGGCTCGTTGGTGATCGACACCATCGCGTCCGGCGGCAAGACCAATGCGCCGGTCATTCAGCGCGTGTTCTGGGCCAGCTTCGAGGGCGCGGTCGCCATCGCACTGCTGCTGGGCGGGGGGCTGGCCGCCTTGCAGGCCATGGCGGTGTCAACGGGGCTGCCCTTCACCTTCGTGCTTCTGGGCGCCTGCTACGCCGTCGTGCGCGGGCTGATGAACGAGCCGCGCTGATCCGCGCCGTTCCGGCGCTGCGTCTTCGGAGCGCCGGAAACCGGTCAAGACTGCCGTGACAGGGTTTTCCCTGCCTCCAGGCCCGAGGCTGCTGGCTCATCAGCCCGGGAAACCCGAATCCTCGATTCGGTGTGGATCGTCGCCCGACAATTGGCCCTGCCGAAGGGCAGCTTTGCTGCAACGGCCGTTCAAGCGCCGCAGCGAGATCGACGAACTGCGTTCGCGGACAATGATCTCACAGAGAAGACAGTCACCCGGGAGCTTTGGCGCTGCATCGGCGATGCAAGCGCCTCGGGCGCCCCGGGACAAGGCAGCTGACGGATACGTGCTTTGCCGCAATGGGATCCATGCGACCTGCAACGGCCAGATTTTCCCCGCGACGGTTTTCGCCTAGGATCTTGCCGTGGCCTTGCAAGACGCAGGGACCCTGCATGAGATGCCTGGCGCAGGTAAGCTTGGTGAGAAGCTTCAGACATCAGGCTGCTCGAACCTCGTGAGCGCCGGAGAGGGACAATGAGCGATACCGACATCCGTCTTGCCGAACTACAGGCCGAGGTCGATCATTTGGCGGATATGGCTGTCCACATGATGCTGGGACTTTACTTCGGCCTCGGCGGCACGCCGGACGGTCTGCGCAGGATCGCGGACGACTTCGCGGCAGCGGCAGAGGATCCCGATCCGGCCATATCGAGGCTCGCCGCCGCCCTTCAGATGGCGCTGCGCGAGGCGGCGGAGAAGCTGGAACGCCAGCCGGACAGCGCCTGATCCTCCCACGGCAATGTTGGCCTCAGGAGACGCAAGCGGGATTCGCCGTTGCAGGGGCGATGCCGCGGCACTTCGGCGCTGGCAAGGCGGCGCCCGCCATCACCAGCGCTGCAGCGGCAAGGGCTACCGGCGCGCCTGCTTTGTCAAGCAACGCGCCGAAAGCCGGCGCCCCCGCCGTCTGCCCCGCCGCAATCATCAGGAACGGCAGCCCGAGGCCCAGATCGGCGCGATCTGGGAACAGCGTGATTCCCCACAGCAGAAGCGTGCCCGACGAAATGATGTAGCCTGCCCCGAACAACCCCATGGCGAGATAGGGCAGGGCGGCAGCCGCACCGCCCGCTGCAAGGCAGATCACCGCGACTGCCATCAGCGCCAGCGACAGGCGGTGAACATAAGCAAGCCCGAACCGGTCAGTCGCGACACCTGTAACCAGCCCGGCCAGGCCGGCCGCGCCCAGGACGATCCAGGCCAGCGCGATGCGGTCGTCGGCATATCCCAGCTCTTCTCGCAGGATGTCGGCGCCGAAGGTCCAGATGGCCGTGCTGGCGCCGCCCATCGCCAGCGCGGCGAGACCGAGCGGAACCAGCCCATGCCGGCGCAGCCGAAGTCCGCCCGGGAACCCGCCTTCGTCAGCCTCGGCCGGGATTGCCCGCCACAGCCACAGGGTGACCGCCGCACCGATGCCTGCGAAGCCGAGGTAAAGCTCGCGCCAGGCGGCGGCAAAGGCCAGTGCGGCAAGGCCGGATAGGATGATTCCGGCCGCCGTCCCTGCGTTGATGGCGCCGTTCGCGCGCGGCCGGCTCGCGTCCGTTACATGGCGGCTCACCGCAGCGGCCAGCGGCGGCGAGGCGAGGCCCGTGCTGATGCCTGCCAGCGCGATGGCCCCTCCAAGGGCCAGCGCCGAGCCTGCAAGCCCCGCCAGCGCCAGCCCGGCAGTCGCGCAGAGCCCCGCCAGAGCGGCGACGACGCGCGGCCCCCATCGCGGCACGGCCAGGAACGCGGCGAGGATGCCGATGCAATAGGCGGCGAAGGCCGCGCTGCCGATCCAACCCGCGGCCACGGTGCTCAACGACAGCTCGGCCCTGATCTGCGGCAGAAGCAGCCCGTAGGCAAAGCGCGCAAGACCGTAAACCAGTGCGGTGAGGGCAAAGCCCGCCGCCACCAGCCCGGCCGGGCTGCGGCGGCTCACCTGCGCCTCGCATCGGCCAGAAGCGCCTCGGCGGCCTCACCTGCGGCCTGCACGACATCCATGCCGGCGACACTGGCGGCGGCGGTCGCGCCCTCGAAGAGCAGCCAGATCTGCAGCGACAGCGCCTCGTCCCGGCGGCCCAGCTCAAGCTCGACCCGGCGGCCGATCTCGCCGAGGAACTCGGTCTTCTGCGCGCGCACCGCCTCGGCGATCTCTGCGCTGTCGCCGGCATATTCGCCATGGGCGCGCAGCAGCATGCAGCCGCGCGCACCGAACTCGGCCAGCCATACGGCGAGCGCCTCGAAGAGCCCCGCGACGCCGCTCTCCGGCTCGGCGCGCAGCCGCGCCATGAAGGCCTGGTGCCGCTGCTGGACGACCGCCAGGACCAGGCCGTCGCGTGATCCGAAATGTTTGTAGAGCGTGCGCGTGGACGCGCCGGAAGGCAGCAGCACCGCATCCACCCCGATGCCGCGGAAGCCATGTTGCTCGAAGGTCTGCATGGCACCAGTGATGATCTCGTCGCGCTTGCTCATGGAGCACATGTAAAGCGTTCGCTTTACATGTGCAAGATTGCGGCGGCTGATGCCTGTTCGGAACGATACCCCGCGAACCGGTGATCCCGGTCGCGATGCAGTCCAGCCTGCTGTGACCGGACGCTGATCCGCGTGGCAGCGAAATCTCGCCACGGATGCCGGTAGTGATCTTCGCCGGCGCTTCAGTCCGCCAAAGCTCATCAAAGTTCGGCAACCGTCTCTTCCTCAAGAGCTGCTGCGCATGTTTCGCGAGAAGTCCCTCGGCCAGCATCCGGAAGGCCTCCTGCGCCTTTGGCAGCAAGGCGGCTGGATCGTCACACGCCGCCAACCAGAGCGCCGCGTTCATCCGCTTCATCGCGAAGGAGTTTGCAGCGCTCCGCACCCACCAGACTACAGGCGAGTTCACGGCAAGCCAGATCGGCTGGTCGGGCCGGGTGGATCCCAGCGCGGACCTGTGACCCTTCGTCATGACCGGGCGGGCTCAACGATGCGCGCTCTTCCAATCCGCAAGGGACCGCGCGGCGGGGCCGACCATCGGGCCGGCGGGAAGCAGGACGGGGCTGCTTGCCGGCAGTTGGAGGCGGCCGCCGGATCGGCCCGGCCGCGTAATGAGACCCCCGCGACAGGGGCGCTGCGGCTTTCATGGCAGATCGGCGCGTGTTCAATCTGCGGTTTCTCGCCCCGCGCGCGTTCCTGGAATAGGGTATCGGCCAAAGATGTGTTACTGGAGCGGATCAAGAGAACGGTATTGATTGCGTCTGCGGAGATTACGATGAGAGTGCTTGTCTTGGGTGGGGACGGGTTTTGTGGATGGCCGACGGCCCTTCGGCTTGCCCGCGCGGGCCATGAGATCACGATCGTCGACAACCTTTCGCGGCGCCGCATCGATCAGGAACTGGGGGCGCAAAGCCTGTCGCCGATCCGGTCTCTGGACGAGAGGGTCGCGGCCTGGAACCGCTTGGGCCATGCCCCGCTGGAGATTGCCCCGATCGACATTGCCGAAGATTACCACAGCCTGCGGGCGCTTCTTGCCCGCCTGCGCCCCGACTGCGTGGTCCATTTCGCCGAACAGCGTGCAGCCCCCTATTCGATGCGCGGCCCGGGCCAGAAGCGCTATACCGTGGACAACAATGTCAACGGGACGCACAATCTGCTTGTCGCCCTCGTGGAGCTGGATCTTGATGCCCATCTCGTGCATCTGGGAACGATGGGTGTCTATGGTTATGACGGCGACGGGCTCGAGATCCCCGAGGGTTATCTTGACGTGACGGTGCGGAATGACGAAGGCGCCACCTTCGCGCGATCGATCCTTTATCCCACCGCGCCCGGCAGCGTGTATCACATGACCAAATCGCTGGATCAGATCCTGTTCCAGTTCTATGCGCGCAATGACGGGCTGCGCATCACCGATCTTCATCAGGGGATCGTCTGGGGCACACAGACGCGCGAGACCCGGCTGGATGACGCGCTGATCAACCGGTTCGATTACGATGGCGATTTCGGGACGGTGCTGAACCGGTTCCTGGTTCAGGGGGTGAACGGGCATCCGCTGACCGTTCACGGCACGGGTGGCCAGACCCGCGCCTTCATCAACATCGAGGATACCGTGCGCTGCATCGAACTGGCCGTGCAAAGCCCGCCCCGCCGGGGCGACCGGGTGAGGATCATCAATCAGCTTGCCGAGACGCGCAGCGTCCGCGACATCGCGGAGCTGGTCGCGGGCGTTACGGGAACCGCGATCGCCGAGGTGGACAACCCGCGTAACGAGGCGCCCTGCAACAGCCTTCAGGCGTCGAACCGGACCTTTCGCAGCATGGGCTGGCAGCCGATCCTTCTGAAGAACGCGCTTCTGAACGAGACGACGGAAATCGTCGAGCGTTTCCGAGACCGTTTCGATCCCGCCGTGGTGCCGGCGCGCGCGCTCTGGACACGGCAGAACCGTCCGGGCGTTCTGCGGGGCGAGGGTGCCGGGGCCGAGGGGCGATGAAGGATCTGATCCGACTGATCGGCGTGGGCGCGCTGGTCTTCTTCGTGGTCGGCTTTGCGATGATCTATTCGCGCGACAGCGGCTTCAGGGCGGGGGTCAGCGCCTTCATCGCCCATGCCAAGGCGGCGCTTGGACGGACGCTTTCCGGCATGGGGCAGGGGGGCGCGCCGGAGATGGCCGTGGCCGAACTGCGATTGCCCCGACCCAAGCCCAACAGCTGGATGGGGTTGACCGGCTTTCCGGACCAGATGGAACTGCGCTTTCCCATTCCAGCGATGGGCGGGTTCATCGGCGGCGATCTGGACCTGAGGTTCGAGGCCCAGCTTGCAGAGGGAGGCGACGGGCTGCTCAGCATCGCCGTGAACGGGACAAGGCGTCGCGAGATCGTGCTCAACACGGGCAGCCGCGCCTATAATATCCGGATCCCTCTTGAGCCGGCCGACCTTCTGGGGAACCACGCGCTGGTGCAGCTTTCGGCGCGCGGCACGACGAACAGCGGCCAGATCTGCCCCGCGGATTCCGCGAACTGGGGCAGCGCGATAGCCCTCCTGCCCGAAAGCGCACTTCTGCTGCGCTCGATCCGCGAAGCGGTTCATCCCGAAACCGACCTTGTGACGATGCCCGAGCCGCTGAACCTTCGCCTGGGTACGGATCTTGCCGCGCAGGCCATCGCGGTCTGGGCGATGCAGCGCATGCGGCGCGCGGGCGTCGAGGTGGCGCTTGTGGATGACACCCATTCCGGCCCCTCGATCGAGATCGTGGAAGACGGCCATGAGCCCGTTGGCCGGGGCCAGAACGCGACCGTTGCCCTTCATGGCAACGACGGTATCGCGCAGGCGATCAGCTTCCATCGGGCCGAGCTTTCGACACTGGACGCGCTGGCCGACTGGCCGGTTTCCGTTGGCCATCTGACCCCCGAAACGACGGTGCGCAACTTTCGCGGTTCGCGCCGGTGGCACATCCCCTACCGGATCGCCGACCTGCCGCAGGGGCGCATGCCCACCCGCTTTGACCTTGCGCTGCGCACCAGCGTTCTGGCCGACGATCTTGACTGGGTGGTGCGCGTTTCGCTGAACGGGAACCTTCTGGAAACGGCGCGGCTTCCCGGCAGCAATCCCGACATCCGGATGTCGGTCGTCTTGCCGACCGACAAGCAGGGCCTGTCGAACACGCTGCTTGTCGAACTGGTGGACACCTCGCCGAACACCAGCATCTGCCGTGTTGGCCCCGATGCGCTGGCGCAGCTTCTGCCGGAAAGCCACTTCACCGCAGCGGGGTCACAGCCGAGGGATGGATGGGGTGCCCTCGTGCGCCAGCTTGCCGAAGTGACGGTTTCACCGGGCAATCACGGCCCGGTCGATGTCGTTCAGGCAACGCGGGCAGCGGCCATGCTGGGCAAGTTCCTGCCCACGAATGCCCAAACCCTTGTTGCGCCGCAGGACGCCGAAATCACAATCACTCTCGTTGACAAGGCCAGGCTGGCCGCGGTGCTGAGCGAGAGGGCCGCGCGACCGCAGCCCGGGCAGATGCTGCTGATTACCGACACCGGCGGATCGCTCGTCAACCCGCTGGAACTGACACCGCTGGAAGCCGACGCGGCGCAGGGGCTGCTCGCGCGGATGCATGCAACGGATATCGCCTTCCTTGTCGCGCGAACCCCCCCTCCCTGAGCGCGCCCCCCCCGCCCAGGCTGTCAACCGCTACTGGTCGGTGGACAGCGCGCCCGCGCGGCTGACACGGGATCTGCCGCGCACGGCCGCACCGATGGTGCTGCTGGTGTTCACGCTTGTCAGCACGATCCTGCTGTTCATGCTCAACGAGATCCCGCTTCTGGCGCAGACCTTTCCGCAGCGGGATTTCGTCTTTTCGCCCTATACGGGCACGCATTCGATCCCGCTGCGGACCTTCATCCTGTCGTTCTACATCGCCTTTGCGGCCGTGGTTGCAACCTCATCGATGCGGAAGCTGAAGTTCCTGTTCGACATGATCGCCTATTTCGTCATCCTGTGCTGCGCCTTCGACGTTCTCAACGTCATCCTGCATGATCGCTTCGGCTGGATCTATTCGCTGCATGTGGTGCAGATCATCTCGGGGCTTTTCGGCTTTCTCATCTTCTCGGTCAGGCTTCTGGCGCATGGCAGCATGCCTCCCCGGGCGCATGCCCCCTTCAGCCATCGCTTCAAGGTCTTCGCCTTCGTGCGGCTGACCCTTGCCATCCTTCTGGCCATCCTGGGATCGGTCATGGTAGGCCGTCTTGATCCCGTTCTCGTTTCGGATCTGCGGCAGATCGCCTTGCTGGGGGGCACAGGCCCCGGCGTGTTCCTGTTCCTGCCGATGCTGTCCCTTGTCCTTTATGTGGATGGCATCGTTCAGGCGATCCTGCGGCGCAAGCAGCGCTTCGCGCCGCCGGTCACCGTCATCATTCCGGCCCATAACGAGGCCCATATCATCACCAGAACCATCGCCGCCCTGGACGCGGCGGCCGGGGTCTATGGCAGCCCCGTCACCGTGCTGGTGCTTGACAACTGTTCGGAAGACGACACCGCCGGGGTGGCACGCGCGGCCTTTGCCCAGGCGGCCCATGTCACGGGCCGGATTGTTGACGTGCCGGTGCCGGGCAAGGCCATCGCGCTCAATCGCGGCATCGAGGAGACGGCGACGGACTATGTGGTGCGCATCGATGCCGACACCCAGGTGCGGCCCGACACGCTCTGGCGCGCCATGCGGCACTTTTCGCGCGAAGGCGTCGGAACGGTCGGAGGCATGCCATTGCCCCCGGGCGGCGGCCCGTTCGACCGGGCGCGCGAGCTTGAGGTGCTGCTGAAGCACGGGTTCTATCAGGTGGGATATGGGGCAGCCGATTGCATCGTCGGCATCCCCGGCATGTTTGCGGCCTACCGGACCGACTGCGTGCGCACTGTCGGCGGCTTCGTGACCGGCATGAACGGAGAAGACACCGATGTTGCGGTGCGGATCGGAGAGTCGGGGTTCCGCACCGTGGGCGACCCGTCGGTCGTCTATATCTCCGAGGTGCCCCTGACCTACCGCCACCTGCGCGAACAGCGGATGCGCTGGTTCCGGTCGATCTACCACGTCAGCGCCCGCAACATGGATTATCTGGACGGCCGGCGCTTCTCGGTGCGTGGCAAGATCGTGCTGCCCTTCATGCTGATCAACTCGGCCCGGCGCGCGATGATGCTGCCGCTGGCGATCTTCGGCCTTCTGTATCTCGTCTTCGCCTTCGACCCCGAGGGAAGCCTGACGGTGCAGGCGGCCCTTGCGGTGCTGATCGGCGCGCCCACGCTGATGGCGGGCTTCGCGGCGCTGGCGAACGGCAGGCCCAGGGCCCTTCTGGCCCTGCCGGAATACACGCTTTTCCGGATCCTGCGCGCCTATCTGACGCTGGAGGCCATGCTGAGCATTGCCTTCGCCGACCCGCAGAACGGCAAGGCCGGAACGCGCCTCCCTGCTGGGCCGGCAGGGGCGCCGTCAAGGCGCCTCCGGTGAAAATTGTGTTCCAAGGCAGGGCAAGGACGTATCCGTCCGGTCTGACTGGCGTTGACTTATTGAGGTGTCCAGTTCCAGGGCATCAGTTCGTCAATATGGGGCATTTTGTGATCTGCGACGCGGG
>NZ_JBHTFQ010000009.1:0-148415 GCF_042666235.1 Halodurantibacterium daqingense
TCATGGATGCCCTCTCGTTTCTCTTGTGACTTCAGCATCACAAGCTTGGCGCACTTCGACGCCGTTGGGGAGAGAGCGGCATCCACCCCATCTCCACGGTGTCAGCTGGCGCCGACGGTTGCTGAAGCGAAAATGTTGGGCAGATGCGGCAGGATCACGAAGCCTCCGCCCTTTCGGAAGATGCCGCGCACGAAGGACGGATCCCAGGTGCTGCCGGTGGCGGGCAGCGGTTCCACCAGCGCGGTGTCCAGGGGCAGGACCTCGTCCACCGCGTCCGCGCAGACCACGACCACGGCGGGTTCGCCCGCAAGCTCGATGTCCAGGACAAGCATGCGCAGGTCCTTGCCCTGCGGATCTTCGGTCAGGCCGAAGGGAATCCGCAGATCGGCAAGGGGCACCACCGCGCCGCGCACATTCACAACCCCCCAGACAAAGCTGCTGGAAGTCGGCACGCGCGTGACCGGCAGCGGGTCGAGGATCTCCCGCAGGTTGGCGGCGGGAATTGCCAGGTGCTGACGCCCCAGGCGCATCGTGACCACGGTCAGAGCCTTCGAGGTAAGTGCGTTCGTCGCCGTCATGCTGCTGCCTCGCGCGGGCGATCGTCATGGGTTCGGCTGACGCCGGCAAGATGCGACACATCAAGGATCAGCGCGACCGAGCCATCGCCAAGAATGGTTGCGCCCGATATGGCGCGCACGCCGCTGTGCAGACGCGACATCTGCTTGATGACGATCTGATTGGTGCCGATGATCCGATCGACGACGATTCCGGTGCGGCTGTCGCCGGCGCGTGTGACCACCACCGTCTGATGGTCGGGCGCGGTGCCCGGGCTGTCGAAAAGCTGCCGCAGCCGCAGGAAGGGAACCAGACGCGAACGGATATCGAGAAACTCCGGCCCCCCGGCACCTTCCGTTTTTTCGGGTGGAAGCTCGACGATTTCCTGCACGGCGGCCAGCGGAATCGTGAAACGTTCGCCGGCCACCTCGACCAGCAGACCCTCGATGATCGCGAGCGTAAGTGGCAGGCGCAGGATGACACTGGTGCCTTCGCCGCGCTTCGACCTGATCTCGATGGTGCCGCGCAGGGTTTCGATGGTCTTGCGGACCACGTCCATCCCGACACCGCGCCCCGACAGTTCGGTTACCTGTTCCGCGGTGGAAAACCCCGGCTCGAGCACCAGGGCGAAGATGGCGGCTTCGGAAAGCGTGGCATCGGCCGGGATCAGCCCGGCCGCCACACCCTTGGCGCGAATGCGGTCGGCATCAAGGCCGCGCCCGTCATCCCGCACCCGGATCAACACCTCGGCCCCGGAATACTCGGCGCTCAGTTCGATGCGGCCCTCATCCGGCTTGCCTGCGGCACGTCGTTGATCGGGGGCCTCAAGTCCATGATCGACGGCGTTGCGCAGGATATGCACCAGCGGATCCGCAAGCTGCTCGATCACGGTCTTGTCCAGCTCGGTTTCCTCGCCCTTGACGCGGAAGTCGATCGGCTTGCCGACCTTTTCCGACAGCCCGTGCATCAGTCTGCGAAACCGCGCCACAAGCGACCGCAGCGGGACCATCCGCAGTTGCATCGTCGTGTCGCGCAGGCTGCTGGCAAGACGCTTGATCTCTTCGGCCGCCGCAAGAAGCGCCGGATCACGGCTGGTATCGGCCAGCTGGCTCAGGCGTGCCTCGGCGATCACCAGTTCGCCCACGCGCTCCATGAGCCGGTCAAGCCGTTCCGCCGCAACCCGCATGGTGGGGCCTGCTGTCTCGGACTGGGCCGGCGCAGCCTGCGACGGGGGTGCGTCAGGCTCCCGGACAGGAACCGGCGGCAGAACGGCCTGTGCGGCGACGGCCTCGTCCACCACCGGGGCGAGGGGGCAAGGGCGCTCTGTTTCGGGAAGCGCCGGGGCGGCAGCGTCAAGAGCCACCTCGGCATCGTGGAACAGGAACACCTCGTCGATCTGCTGACGGGTGACGCCCTGCGGAAAGGTCATCGCCCAGCCCAGCAGGCAGGCCTCGGGGTCCAGCGCATCCAGGGGCGGCACCCGCGACAGATCGGCCCGGATGCCTTCGGCGCCCAGTTCGCGCAGTTCGTCCAGGATCAGTTCCGGCCGCGCACCAAGCGCGAGTGCGTCGCCATTCAGGTGAAACCGCAGCCTGCGCGCCTGGGGCCCCTCGGCGACCGGGGTGGGCGGGTGATCGTCCTGGCTGTCGGCAAGGGGGATGGTTGGGGCTGTCTCTGCCCGTCCCGCAACGGCCAGTTCCAGATCGGCGAGAATGGCCGCGCGTCGTCCGTCAGGATCGGCAGCTCCTTCGAGCAGCGCGCCGATTTCATCGCGGGCGCGCAGGGCGATGCGGATAAGCTCGGGCGTGGCTGCAGCCCGTCCTGAACGGACGCGGTCGAAGGCAGTTTCGAAGGCATGCACGAAGGCGGCAAGGTCGGTAAAGCCGAACATCGCACCGCTGCCCTTGATCGTGTGCAGATCGCGAAACACCGCATTGATGAGCCCGGCATCCTCGGGCCGCAGGGAAAGGTCAAGCAGGCCCCGCTCGAGGCTTTCGATCAGTTCCGCGGCCTCCTGGCGGAACACGGCGTCCATGTCATCATCATTCATGCGCCCAGAACCTTTCGGATCACGCCCAGCAACTGGTCCTGGGTGAAGGGTTTCACCATCCATCCCAAAGCACCCGCGTCGCGCGCCTGCTGCTTGAGCTGGTCTTCGGAATCCGTGGACAGGAAGATGATCGGCACGCCCTTGCTGGCGGGGTGTCGGCGAAACTCGCGGATGAAGCCAAGCCCGTCGAGATTGGGCATGTTCTGGTCGGTCAGAATGGCGTCGATCGGTTGCGAAAGCGCCTTCATCAGCCCGTCGCGGCCGTCGACAGCCTCGATCACCTCATATCCCGCCTCGCGCAGGGCAAGGGCGATCATGCAGCGGATCGAGGGGGAATCATCCACGGTCAGCACGGTCTTGGGCATCAGACAGTCCCTTCTTCAATGCCGATGATGCGGCCCTCGGCAACGATCAGCGGCCCGCCTTCGCCCACAAGTCCCAGACGTCGCAAAAGCTGCGACAGCGCCGCTTCCGGCGGAAGCGTGACGCAAAGCGAACGTCCCATCATTCCGGCGCTTCGGAATGCCGCGACAAGCACCTGCGCCACGGCGCTGTCGGCGGATCGCACGTCACGGGTTTCAACGGTCACATCGGCCAGCATCAGGGCTTCATTCAGCTTTCGGATCAGTCCGGCCGCGTCCTTGATGCCGAGATCACCGGACAGCATGATGTTGGCCATTCGCTTTTCCTTCATCAGAACCGGGCCGCCGGGGCCACGCGCATTCCGCGCGAGAGCAGGGGAGGCGGGCGCGGACGTCACACGGCAGGGGCGCCGCCCGACATGGTTGCGCTTTCACGAACATCTACAGAAGGATGTGAGGGGCCACATTTGCGAAGATGCGTAGGTAAGTGCTGCAAAAGAATGGCCGGCAGGCCGAAAGGATGGCGGCCGGTGCCGGTGGCTGACGGTGCGAGGCTGCGGCCCGCGCTCGCGGCCGGACAAGCCCGGTCACCACGGTTTGCCGGGGGAATCGACCTGCGCTGACATGATCGGAAAGCCTTCCGGGGCCAGCATCGGCCTCGCACCCGTTCCCGAAGAAGCAGTTCCTCATGTATTCAGCATCAGGTTCGGACATTGCGTCCGATCAGCAAGATAGCTGTCATGAAATGGTGAGCCCGACAGGATTCGAACCTGTGACCCACTGATTAAAAGTCAGTTGCTCTACCAACTGAGCTACGGGCCCACTGGGCGCCTACCTAGAAACATCAGAGGGGGTGGTCAAGAGGAAATACGGCGGAAAACGACTCGGCTCTGGCAAAAAAACTGGGGCGGGAATATATGCGCCGCATGATGGATACGCGCCCCCCCCCTGGCCTGAGCTTCATGAAAATGCATGGGCTTGGCAACGATTTCGTTGTGATCGACCGCCGTGCGGGCGGACCGCCCGTGACGGCGGCGCTTGCGCGGGCGCTGGGGGATCGGCACCGCGGCGTGGGTTTCGACCAGCTTGCGGTGATCGAGGCCGCTAAGGATGCCGATGCCGCGCTGACCTTCTTCAATGCCGACGGATCCCCGTCCTCGGCCTGTGGCAATGCCACCCGATGCGTTGCGCGCTTCCTGATGGAGGAAACCGGACAGCAGGCGCTGGTGTTGCGGACCGAGCGCGGGCTGTTGCAGGCCGAGGATGCGGGTGGAGGCCTGACACGCGTCAACATGGGCGCGCCCCTTCTGGCCTGGGACGAGATCCCGCTGGCCGAGGCCATGGACACGTTGCACCTTCCGGTCGAGGGCGACCCGGTCGCGACCGGCATGGGCAACCCGCATTGCACCTTCTTCGTTCCGGATGTCGAAGCGGTGGCGCTTGAGGTTCTTGGCCCGCAGTTCGAACATCATCCGTTTTATCCGCAGCGCACGAATGTGGAATTCGTCCAGGTGCTTGGATCCGATGCCATCCGGCTGCGGATCTGGGAACGCGGCACCGGTGTCACGCTTGCCTCGGGGTCCTGTTCCTGTGCGGCTGCCGTCGCGGCAGCGCGGCGCGGCCTGACCGGGCGGCGCGTCACGGTTCATGTGGACGGCGGGCAGCTGCAGATCGACTGGCGGGACGATGGCGTCTGGATGACGGGCGCCACCGCCCATGTCTTTGATGGCCACCTCACCCCCGCCTTTCTGGAGGCATTGCCATGACGGCCCCGGTTTTCACGACGCTTGGCTGCCGTCTCAACGCCTACGAGACCGAGGCGATGAAGGATCTGGCGGCACAGGCCGGCGTGGACAATGCCGTGATCGTCAATACCTGCGCGGTAACGGCCGAGGCGGTGCGCAAGGCCCGTCAGGAAATCCGCCGCCTGCGGCGTGAAAACCCCGAGGCGACGCTGATCGTCACCGGCTGTGCCGCCCAGACAGAGCCCGAGACCTTCGCGCGGATGCCCGAGGTCGATCGCGTCATCGGCAATCATGAAAAGATGCAGGCCGATACCTGGGTCCGGATGGCCCGGCCTGCCGATTTCATCGGGGAAACCGAGCGGGTGCAGGTGGACGATATCATGTCGGTGCGTGAAACCGCCGGCCACCTTATTGACGGTTTCGGCACGCGATCCCGCGCCTATGTGCAGGTGCAGAACGGTTGCGATCATCGCTGCACCTTCTGCATCATCCCCTTTGGCCGGGGCAATTCGCGGTCGGTTCCGGCCGGCGTGGTGGTCGAGCAGATCAAGCGGCTGGTTGGTTCAGGCTACCGCGAGGTGGTATTGACCGGGGTGGATCTGACAAGCTGGGGGGCAGACCTGCCGATGCAGCCCAAGCTCGGCGATCTGGTGATGCGCACCCTGAAACTTGTCCCCGATCTGGAGCGGCTGCGGATTTCCTCGATCGACTCGATCGAGGTCGATCCGGCGCTGATGGAGGCGATCGCCACCGAAAGCCGGCTGATGCCGCATCTGCACCTGTCGCTTCAGGCGGGCGATGACATGATCCTGAAACGCATGAAGCGCCGCCACCTGCGTGATGATGCCATCCGCTTTTGCGAGGAGGCCCGACGCCTGCGTCCCGACATGATCTTCGGCGCGGATATCATCGCGGGCTTTCCGACCGAAACCGAGGCGATGTTCGAAAACTCGCTGCGGCTGGTGGAAGAATGCGACCTGACCTGGCTGCATGTGTTCCCCTATTCGCCGCGCAAGGGGACGCCCGCGGCACGAATGCCAGCCGTTCCCGGTCCGGCGATTCGTGACCGCGCCGCCCGGCTGCGGGCCGCGGGCGCGGCCCAGGTCGCGCGCCATCTGGCCGCGCAGCAGGGGACCGACCATGACGTCCTGCTTGAATCGCCGCGGATGGGTCGCACCGCGCAATTCGCCGAGGTGGCCTTTGGCAGCGACCAGCCGGTAGGCCAGATCGTGCGCGCCCGCATCACCGGCATCGCCGGTCAACAGCTTCTGGCCTGAGGGGCGGGGATGATCCTTTTTGATCGCGGACCGGATGGGCGGCCGGCGCTGTTCGACAAGGCTCGGCGGCTGATCCTGGCCGAAACGCCCGCCGATGTCCCGGACGCCCTTGCCGCAATGGCCCGGGCGCAGGCCGAAGGCTCTTGGCTTGCGGGCTATGCATCCTATGAACTGGGCTATGTTCTGGAGCCGCGGCTTTGTCCGCTGCTTCCGCCCGACCGGCGCGCGCCGCTTCTGGCGTTTGCCGTGCATGACGCACCGCAAGCGGGGAGATTGCCGGCAGCCGGGGCGGCACGACTTGGCCGCCTTGTCCCCGACTGGACCGCA
This sequence comes from Halodurantibacterium daqingense, assembly GCF_042666235.1. Lineage (NCBI taxonomy): Bacteria > Pseudomonadati > Pseudomonadota > Alphaproteobacteria > Rhodobacterales > Paracoccaceae > Halodurantibacterium > Halodurantibacterium daqingense. Next base: position 6,317 of record NZ_JBHTFQ010000009.1, read on the forward strand.
GAGGAATACGCCGCCGCCTTTTCCCGTCTGGCGGGCTATATCGCGGCAGGGGATTGTTATCAGGTGAACCTCACCATGCCGCTGCGGGGGCGGGCCAGTGGCGCGCCGCTGGCGCTTTACGCTGCCCTTCAGGACCGGCAGGCGGTGGGGCATGGCGCCTATCTGGACCTTGGCGTGGGGCCGGTGATCCTGTCGCGTTCGCCGGAACTGTTCTTCCGCATCCGTGGCAACCGGATCGAGACAGCGCCGATGAAGGGCACGATCCCGCGCGATCCCGATCCTGCGCGCGACGTGGCGCTGCGCGATCAGCTTGCCGGCAGCGCCAAGGACCGGGCGGAAAACCTGATGATCGTGGACCTTCTGCGCAACGACATCAGCCGCATCTGCAAGGTCGGTTCGGTGCGCGTGCCGGCGCTTTATCACATCGAAAGCTATGCGACCGTGCATCAGATGATCTCGCGGGTCGAAGGCGAGCTTCTGCCCGGATGGGATATTGCGGGCCTTTTCCACGCGCTCTTTCCCTGCGGATCGGTGACTGGTGCGCCCAAGATCCGCGCGATGGAGATCATCCGGGAACTGGAGCCATCCCCCCGCGGGGTCTATTGCGGTGCGATCGGCTGGATCGCGCCTTCGGGCGATGCCGAGTTCAACGTGGCGATCCGCACTCTGTCGCTTTATCCCGGGGGTGACGTCGTGCTGAACGTGGGCGGCGGTGTCGTGCAGGATTCCACCGCGGCCGGTGAATATGAGGAAGCCTTGTGGAAAGCCCGTTTCGCCCGGATCTGACGCCGGATTTCCGAGTCATCGAGACATTCGGCTGGGACGGCGTGCAGCATCTCCGTCTTGCGCGGCATGAGGCGCGGGCGCGCGAGACCTGTGCGCAGCTTGGCATCCCCTTTTTCGGCCTTGATCCGCCGCGCCCCGGCCACCCGGCCCGTATCCGCGTCGCCATTGCGCCCGACGGAACCTCCGAGGCCACTGTCACGCCGCTGATGCCGGCGCCGGACCGCTGGCGGGTGGCTGTCGCGGCCGAGCGGCTGGAGGCAGCCGATCCGTGGCTGCGGATCAAGACCACACGGCGCGGCCTTTACGACCGGGCGCGCGCCGGGATGGCGCCGGGTGTGGACGAGCTGATCTTTCTGAACGAACGGGATGAGGTCTGCGAGGGCACCATCACCAACCTCTTTTTCGACCGGGGGCAGGGGTTGCGGACCCCGCCGCTGGCCTCGGGGCTGCTGCCCGGCGTGCTGCGCGCCGAATTGCTGGACCAGGGCTGCAAGACCGAGGTTCTGCCGGCCGGCGATCTGGCGAAGGTGCGCCTGTGGATGGGGAATTCGCTGCGCGGGCTGATCCCCGCGCAGCTGATCCTGTCCTAGCCCAGGGCCTCGTCGCAGCGCGCGCAGGTGGCCGGGTGGGCGTGGCTGCCCACATCCGGCAGGATCTTCCAGCAGCGCTGGCATTTTTCACCCTCGGCGGGTTCGAACACCACGCCGACGCCAGGCACCTCGGGCAGGCGGAAGGCCTCTGACGGGATCGGGTCGCCGGTCACCACGATATCCGAGGTGATGCAGATATCGGCGAAATCGAGCCCGCGGAGCGCGGCCAGCGCGGCCTCATCCCCGACATGCACGACGGGCGCGGCCTCCAGGCTCGCGCCGATGACCTTGGCGGTGCGCTGCACCTCGAGCGCTGCCGTCACGGCCCGCCGCACCTGCCGCACGGCCGTCCATTTCTGCGCCAAGGGCTCATCCAGCCAGTCGGCGGGGGTCAGCGGCATGTCCTCCAGATGCACCGACCCTTCGTCCCCCGGAAAGCGCGACAGCCACACATCCTCGGCGGTGAAGACGAGGATCGGCGCGAGCCAGGTCGTCAGCCGGTGGAACAGAAGGTCAAGCACCGTCCGCGCGCTGCGGCGACGCAGGCTGTTGGGTGCATCGCAGTACAGCGCGTCCTTGCGGATGTCGAAATAGAAGGACGACAGATCGGCGGTGCAGAAGTTGAAGAGCTTCTGGAACACACCCTGGAAGTCATAGGCGGCATAGCCCCGCCGCACCTCGGTATCCAGTTCCGCCAACCGGTGCAGGACCCAGCGCTCCAGTTCCGGCATCTCGGCGGGCGCGACGGCCTCGGACGCCTCCCAGCCCTTGAGGTTGCCCAGGAGGAAGCGCATCGTGTTGCGCAACCGGCGATAGCTGTCGGCGACGCCCTTCAGGATCTCCTTCCCGATGCGCAGGTCGACGGTATAGTCCGACTGCGCCACCCAAAGCCGCAGGATGTCGGCGCCATATTCCTTGACGACCTGTTCCGGCGCGATGGTGTTGCCGAGCGACTTGGACATCTTCATGCCCTTTTCGTCCAGCGTGAAGCCGTGGGTCAGCACACCCCGATAGGGCGCCCGCCCCTTGGTCCCGCAGGCCTGCAGCATCGAGGAATGAAACCATCCGCGATGCTGGTCGGTGCCCTCAAGGTAAAGGTCGGCGATACCGTCCGCGCTGCCATCCTCCCGGTCGCGCAGCACGAAGGCATGGGTCGATCCGCTGTCGAACCAGACGTCGAGGATGTCGAATACCTGATCGTAGGCCTCGGGGTCGTGCAGCCCGCCCAGAAAGCGCTCCTTCGCCCCCGCGACATACCAGCAATCGGCGCCCTCGGCCTCGAACGCATCGCGGATGCGGGCATTCACGGCCGGATCGCGCAGCAGGAAATCCGGGTCGGTGGGCTTGGCGCCGCGTTTGACGAAGCAGGTCAGCGGCACGCCCCACGCCCGCTGCCGCGACAGGACCCAGTCGGGCCGTGCCTCGATCATCGAAAAAAGCCGGTTGCGCCCGGTCCTGGGCGTCCATGTCACAAGCTGGTCGATCGAGGTCAGCGCGCGTTGCCGGATCGTGGTGCCATAATCGTCCTGCCCGTCGCCCACGGGCCGGTCGATCGCCACGAACCATTGCGGCGTGTTGCGATAGATCAGCGGCGCCTTCGACCGCCAGCTATGCGGGTAGGAATGCTTGATCCTGCCCTTGGCAAAGAGCGCCCCCGCCCCGTGCAGGGCCTTGATGACGCTGACATTGGCGGGACCTTCCTTGCCCTCGGGCGTGATGATCTGCTGGCCACCGAAGAGCGGCAGGTCGGCGCGATAGCTGCCATCCTCCATCACGTTCCAGGTCATGGGCAGGTTGTATTTCAGCCCGATCTGATAGTCGTCATCGCCGTGGCTGGGCGCGGTATGGACAAAGCCCGTGCCGGCATCGTCGGTGACGTGATCGCCCGGCAGCATGGGGACGTCGAAATCCCATTCACCGTTGGCGCCATCGAGGTTCCGGAACGGGTGGGCGAGGGTTATGGTGCGCAACACTTCGGCAGGCACATCCTTAACTCGTGTGAACTCGGAAACCTTAGCGGCCTTCATTACGCTTTCGGAAAGCCCATCTGCAAGAATGAGGGTTTCACCAGCAACTGCGGTGCTGTGCTCTGCGATCGCTTCTACGCGATAAAGGCCGTATTTGATACTTGGCCCGAAAGCGACAGCACGGTTTTGCGGAATGGTCCAAGGTGTTGTTGTCCAAATAACGACGCTTGCACGTAGGAGCTCGTGCAGTTCCTGCTCAAGATCTTCAGGATTGCCGACCAATTTGCCGTCCCACGTGCCAGGCACGTGCGCGGCCACAGGACGAAACCGCACCCAGATCGTGTGGCTGGTGTGGTCGTGATATTCCACCTCGGCCTCGGCCAGCGCGGTCTTTTCCACCGGCGACCACATGACGGGCTTCGATCCCTGATAGAGCGTGCCGTTCATGAGGAACTTCATGAACTCGTCCGCGATCACCGCCTCGGCGTGATAATCCATCGTGACATAGGGCTTTTCCCATTTGCCCGTCACGCCCAGACGCTTGAATTCCTCGCGCTGGATGTCGATCCAGCCTTCGGCGAACTTGCGGCATTCCTGCCGGAAATCGACCACGTCGACCTCATCCTTGTTCAGGCCGCGGGTGCGATACTGTTCCTCGATCTTCCATTCGATCGGCAGGCCGTGGCAGTCCCAGCCGGGAACATAGCGCGCATCGCGGCCCATCATCTGCTGACTGCGGACCACCATGTCCTTGAGGATCTTGTTCAGCGCGTGGCCGATATGCAGGTGCCCGTTCGCATAGGGGGGGCCGTCATGCAGGGTAAAGGGGGCACGGCCCTCCTTTTCGCGCAGGCGGTCGTAGACGCCGATCCGCTCCCAGCGCGCCAGCCATTCGGGTTCACGCTGGGGCAGGCCCGCGCGCATCGGGAACTCGGTTTCGGGCAGGAAGATCGTGTCTTTGTAGTCGGGCGTATCGGCGCACATCGGATGCGGTCCTTCGGAATGACGTCATGCTTGGAAGGGGCGGCGCGAAGGTTCGGGCGCCTTGTCCCGGCGTCTGAAGCGGATCAGGACGCCGGGCTGATAATTCGGAGGATGATGCCGAACCGTGCTGTCATGTGCGGCTTATACTGCGCTGTGTCTGGCGCCACAATAACCCCTGTTTCCTAGCCCCGCCGCAGCCGCCTTGGAGGTACAAGCTGCTGTGCGATGCCTGCGAAGATGAGATATGCGCTGGTGATGATCAGACCCCAATGCGCCCAGCTTTCGGGGTGGAAATTCACCCAGGCCGCCCAGCCCGCGAAGAAGGTCCAGGCGAAGGCCATCGGTCGGGTCACGCTGCGCCAGCGCAGCGTGCGCATCGGATGCACGAACTTGAGCGGCAGCAACATCGCAATGGCCAGCAGCACCACGATCACAAGCGTCACCGCAAATCCGGGCTTGAGCGCGAAGATCACGATGGCGACCATGTTCCAGCAGGCCGGGAAGCCCGAAAACGAATTATCCCTGGTCTTCATCCGCGTGTCGGCGAAATAGAGCGCGCTGGTGAAGGTGATCACGATGATCACCATCCAGCCCGTCCAGCCCGGCAAGAGCCCCGATTTGAACAGCGCATAGGCCGGGATGAACACATAGGTGAGGTAATCGATCACCAGGTCCAGCAGCACCCCGTCGATGATCGGCGCGTTCTGCTTCACGTCGTAGCGGCGCGCCAGCGGGCCGTCGATCCCGTCGACGATGAAGGCGATGACCAGCCACAGGAACATGAGCGCCCAGTTCCGCTCGACCGCCGCAAGCATGGCAAGCATTGCGAAGACGGCGCCGGTGGCCGTGAGGGCATGAACAAGATAGGCGCGGGCGGCTTTGGTCATTCGCCCGTCATGTCGTAAAAAGCCTCGCGCCGCAAGTCACCGGCGCGGATGGGTTCGTTCATAGACGTCAAGAAGCCGCGCGGAATCGACGCCGGTATAGACCTGGGTTGTGGAGAGCGAGGCATGACCCAGCAGTTCCTGGATGGCGCGAAGATCGCCACCTGCCGTCAGCAGATGCGTGGCGAAGGAATGGCGCAACGCATGGGGCGTTGCGGTCGCGGGCAGGCCCAGTTGCATGCGCGTCTGCTCCATCACCTTGGCGATCAGGCGGGCGTTCAGTGGCCCGCCCCGGGCGCCGCGGAACAAGGCATCCTCGGGCGAAAAGACAAGGGGGCAGAGCTGCAGATAATCGTCGACGGCCTTGCGCGCGACGGGCAGCACCGGAACAAGCCGTTCCTTGCCGCCCTTGCCGCGAATGCGCAGCACCTCGGGCAGGGGCGCATCGGCATGGCGCAGCGACAGGGCCTCGGAAATCCGCAGGCCGCAGCCGTAAAGAAGCGTGACCACCGCAACATCCCGGGCGGCGATCCAGCGGGTTTCGTGCTGAAGCCCCACGATGGTCAGCACTTCGCGCGCTGCCTCCTCGGTCAGCGGGCGCGGCAGTTTCGGCTGAAAACGCGGATTTCGCGCCGAGAGCACGACCGTGGCATCAAAGCCCTCACGTTCCGCGATCCAGCGCCAGAAGGATTTGAGTGCCGAAAGCTCGCGCGCAAGGGTGCGGGCGCAGATGCCGCGCCCGCGTTCATGCGCCATCCAGGCGCGCAGATCGGTCTGGCGCAATTCGGCAAGCCGGCGCGGCGCAGGCGCTTCGCCCCAGTGGCCGGCCAGAAAGGACAGAAAGCCCGTGACATCTGCCGAATAGGCCGCCACCGTCGCCTGTGCCGCCCCGTCCAGGGCGCGCAGGCCTGCAAGCCAGTCCGACAGCGCGTCGCGCATCGCCGGGGTCAGCGCAAGGCTCATGCCGGCCAGCGGCGCAGCGTGCGCTCCAACACTCCGGCAAAGAAGGCCAGAAGTTCGGTCCCCTGGCTGGGCTTGAACAACCGCGGATCTTCGGCCCCCATCAGCAACAGGCCGGGAAGGCGATCCGGCCCCAGATCAAGCTTCATCATCGCTTCGGAGCGGATGGTGGTGCCCACCTCGCCATAGACGAGTTCCGGATGCGACGATCCCTGCCGCAGGGTCACGCTGCGGATGGGAAGGTTGCGCCCGCCGGTGATGTAGAAATCTATGAACCCGGGTGACGCGTGGCAAAGGATGTCGCCCACCGGCCGCACAGGGGGCTGTTCCTCGGGGGCGGTCGTCTCCCCGGGTTGCTCCAGAACCAGCCGCACCTGATCGACCCGCAGGATATCGGCGACCTCCGCACGAAGGTTGTGCAGGAAGGCCTCCGGCTCGATCGGATCCAGCATCCGCAGCACGGCGCGGTGGATCTGGTTGGTGCTGGCCAGATTGTCATAGGCCGCCGCGATCACCGACCGGTGGGTATCCTCGAGCCGCCCCATCCGCGCCTCGAGCCGCTCCATCGCCACGCCGCGCAGATCGATGACCTTTCCGGCGCTGTCGCGGCCCGACGCCGCGATCAGCGCACGCATCACGTCAGGATCGTCAAGAACCGCATCCGGCCGTGCCAGGATGCGGTCGCGCAGATCGTCTGTCGGGTTTGGCATGTCGGTCATCTTCTGCCTGGCCTCGGGGTCAGAGGATCTTCTGGCCGGTCTTTTCCCAGTCCTTGAGGAAGGTCGCGATGCCGGCATCGGTCAGCGGGTGGCTGGCCAGCTTGCGGATCACCTCGGGCGGGGCGGTCATCACGTCGGCACCGATCCGCGCCACTTCCGTCACATGCGCGACCGACCGGATCGAGGCCGCAAGGATCTGCGTCTCGAAGGCATAGTTGTCATAGATCGTGCGGATATCGGCGATCAGGTCGGTGCCATCGATGTTGATGTCATCCAGCCGCCCGATGAAGGGCGAAATGAAGGTCGCGCCGGCCTTGGCCGCCAGCAGCGCCTGGTTGGCCGAGAAGCAGAGCGTCACGTTGACCATATGGCCTTCGTCGCTCAGAACCTTGCAGGCCTTCAGCCCGTCCCAGGTCAGCGGCAGCTTGACGGTGATGTTCGGGGCGATCGTGGCCAGCTTGCGGCCTTCGGCGATCATCGCCTCGGAGTCCAGCGCCACGACTTCGGCCGAAACCGGGCCGGGGACGATGTCGCAGATCTCTTTCGTGACTTCGAGGATGTCGCGCCCCGATTTCAGGATCAGTGAGGGATTGGTGGTCACACCATCGACCATGCCAAGGTCGTGGAGTTCCCGGATGGCCGCGACATCGGCGGTATCGACAAAGAATTTCATGGAGACTGTCCTGCTGCGTTGCGAGTCCCGCCAGTCTTACCGCAATGCGCCGGGCGTATGAAGCCCGAAGCGATGGCGCGCGGCCGTTGTATTGTCGCCGTCTGCATGTGTAGTCATTGCGCATGGATGATGAGCATTTCCCCGAAGGTGCCCGCCTGGGCGTGTTGACCACCGAGCCGCTGGGGCGCGTGCTGGATTACCTTGCGCCGCCCGGCGGTTGCGGGACCGGCGATTTCGTCGAGGTGCCGCTGGGTCCGCGCCGGGTGCTGGGGGTGGTCTGGGGTCCCGGTGACGGCCAGTTCGACGCGGCCCGTCTGCGCCCGGTGGCGCGGGTGCTTGACTGCGCGCCGATGCGCGATGAATTGCGCCAGTTCCTGACGCGTGCGGGCGAATACACGCTGACGCCCCTGCCGCAGATGCTGCGCCTCGCTACCCGCGCGCCCGGCCTTGGCGCGCCACCTTCGCTTCGGCGGATATATCGGCTCGGGCCGGATCAGCCGGCGCGCATGACCGATGCGCGGGCGCGGGTTCTGGCGGTTCTGCGCGACTATGGCGGGCTGGCCTTCACCCTGTCGGAACTGGCCGAGGCCGCGGGCGTCACGCCCTCGGTCATTCACGGGTTGGTCAAGGCTGGTGCGGTGGCCGAGGAAGAGGCCCCGCGCGACCTGCCTTATCCGCGGCTGCACCCGGATCTGCCCGGCAAGCCCCTTGCCGCGGATCAGGCCGAGGCGGCCGCGGCGCTTTGCGCGGCTGTCGCCAGCGGTCGCTATGGCACGACGCTGCTGAAAGGGGTGACCGGTTCGGGCAAGACCGAGGTCTATCTCGAGGCGGTGGCCGAAACGCTGCGCCGCGGCCGACAGGCGCTGGTGCTTCTGCCCGAGATTGCACTGACGGCCGAGTTCCTGAACCGGGTCGAGGCCCGGTTCGGCGCCCGGCCGGCCGAATGGCATTCGGGCGCCACCGTAACCGAACGGCGCAGGCTGTGGCGGATGGTGGGCGAGGGTGGCGCGCAACTGGTGGTGGGCGCGCGGTCGGCGCTGTTCCTTCCCTACCGCGATCTGGGGCTCGTGGTCGTGGATGAGGAACACGACACCTCCTACAAGCAGGATGAGGGCGTTCTTTACAACGCACGCGACATGGCGGTGCTGCGCGCATCCCTGTGCGGGGCGCAGGTGGTTCTGGCCTCGGCCACGCCCAGCCTGGAAAGCTGGGCCAATGCCGAGGCCGGGAAATACGCGCGCCTGACCCTGGGCGCCCGGTTCGGAAGCGCGACCCTGCCCGAGATGCGCGCGATCGACATGCGCGATGTGGGCCTGCCCGGCGACCGCTGGATATCGCCCGAACTGGCGACGGCGGCGAAGGCGCGGATCGCGGTGGGCGAACAGGTGCTGTTCTTCCTCAACCGCCGGGGATATGCGCCCGTCACGATCTGCCGCGCCTGTGGCCATCAGATCGGCTGCGACGACTGCGACGCGCGCATGGTTGAACACCGCTTCCAGAAGCGTCTGGTCTGCCATCAATGCGGCGCCTCGAAACCGGTCCCGCAGGCCTGCCCCGCCTGCGGAGTCGAAGGCCGGCTGGCGCCGGTGGGGCCCGGGGTCGAACGGTTGGCGGAAGAAACGGCAGCGCTTTTTCCCGATGCGCGGGTGGCGGTCCTGTCATCGGATCTTTTCGGATCGGCCCGCGCGCTCAAGGCCCAGATCGAGGCGATTGCCGAGGGAGGGGCCGACATCATCATCGGCACGCAGCTTGTCGCCAAGGGCCACAACTTTCCGCTTCTGACGCTGGTGGGGGTGATCGACGCGGATCTGGGGTTGCAGGGATCCGATCTGCGCGCGGCCGAGCGGACCTTCCAACTGATGCGGCAGGTGGCCGGGCGGGCTGGCCGGGCCGAACGCAGCGGACTTGCGCTGTTGCAGACCTATCAGCCCGAACATCCCGTCATCCGCGCCATTCTTGGCGGCGACGAAGAGGCCTTCTGGCGGGCCGAGGCCGAGCTCCGGCGCGCGGCGGGGGTTCCGCCCTTTGGCCGGATGGCCGGGGTTATCCTGTCCTCGACAGACCTGCAGGAGGTATTCACCTTTGCCGAGGCGCTCGCCCGGCAGGACGGGCCGTTGCGGGCCATTGGCGCGCAGGTCTTTGGCCCGGCGCCAGCACCCATTGCCCGTGTTCGGGGGCGCCATCGGGTGCGCCTGCTGATCAAGGCCGAGAAGGCCGCGCCGCTTCAGGCAGCGATCACGCGCTGGCTTTCGCCCTTCAAGGTGCCGAACGGGGTGCGGCTGGCCGTGGACATTGATCCGCAGACATTCCTGTGATCCCCCTCGTCAGGGAGATGGCGACGGCGAAGGGCTGGCAAAGCTGCGGCGCGTCTGGTGCCGGGATGGCAAAGCCCTATATTGGCAGCGCAGGAACCGAAGGAGCCCGCCATGTTCATCCTGAACCGCAAGAAAACCGAGATGGTCCAGCCCGAAGCGGCGCTGCCAGGCCGCCCAGGCCCCATCCCCACCGCCGAGACGCATTTCCTGTCGGGGCGGCCGCTGAAATCCGATCCGCCTGCCGGTCACGCGCTTGCTATGTTCGGAATGGGCTGTTTCTGGGGCGTCGAGCGGGTGTTCTGGAAGCTGCCCGGCGTCTGGCTGACGCGGGTCGGCTATGCCGGCGGCTTCACCCCGAACCCGACCTACGAAGAGGTCTGCACCGGCCAGACCGGCCACAACGAGGTGGTGCAGGTGATCTTTGATCCCGCTACCATCGGTTACCAGGATCTGCTGCGCGTGTTCTGGGAAAACCACGACCCCACACAGGGGATGCGGCAGGGCAACGATCTGGGCACACAGTATCGTTCGGGCATCTATGTCGCGGACGAGGAACAGGCGCGGCTCGCCAGCGCCAGCCGCGATGCCTATCAGGACCGGCTCCGCACCGCTGGCTTCGGGCCGGTGACGACCGAGATCATCCCGGCGCCGGCCTTTTACTACGCGGAAGACTACCATCAGCAGTATCTTGCCAAGAATCCGGCCGGCTATTGCGGTATCGGTGGCACCGGCGTCACCTGCCCGATCGGCACTGGCGCCTAGCTTGACCCGGGGCGGGGGCAGGGCTATCCGGCCCTGTCGTTATCTGAAAGGCACGCGATGACCACCTTTTCCGCACTGACCACCCTTCCCGGCGAAGACCAGGCGCGTGCGCTTGCCGAGGCTCTGGAAGATCTTGAACCCGAACCCAGCGGCGTCGGCGTGTTCGAGATCGAGGACGGCTCGGGCCGTTGGGAAGTCGGCGCCTATTTCACCGAAACGCCCGACGATACCGCGCTCGCGCTGCTGGCAGCGGTGCATGATGCCCAGCCCTTCGCCATATCCGAACTGCCGGATATCGACTGGGTGGCCAAGGTGCGCCGTGAATTGTCTCCGGTCGAGGCGGGGCGTTTTTTTGTCTATGGCAGCCATGATGCCGACAAGGTGCCGGAAGGTGCCGTCTCGCTGCTGATCGAGGCGGCGATGGCCTTCGGCACCGGGCACCATGGAACCACGCAGGGCTGTCTGCGCGCCCTTGATCGGCTGGATACCGAGGGGTTTGTGGGACAGAACGTCGCCGATATCGGCTGCGGCACTGCAGTGCTGGCCATGGCCGCGGCACGCATCTGGCCCAATCCGGTTCTTGCAGGCGACATTGACGCGGTGGCCGTCGAGGTGGCCGAGGCGAATGTGCAGGCCAATGATCTGGTCGGGCGCGTGCGCTGTGTCGAGGCGGCAGGCTTTGACCACCCCGACCTGCATGCCGCGGCCCCTTTCGATCTGGTCTTTGCCAATATCCTCAAGGGTCCGCTGATTGAACTTGCCCCGGACATGGCCGCGCATGTGGCCCCGGGGGGCTATGCGGTCCTGTCGGGCCTGCTGGTCGAACAGGCCGAAGCGGTGATCGCTGCCTATGAGGCGCAGGGCTTCACCCTTGCCGCGCGCGAGGATATCGGCGAATGGGCGACGCTTGTCCTGCGGCGTGGCTGAGCGGAACGGAAAAGGCCGCGCCCGATCAGGGACGCGGCCTTGAGCCTTGACCAGGCATGACGCCCTGGCGTCACGAATTCCGGATGTGGCGCATCAGGCCAAGCGAGTCGATATCGCCGCGGCTGATGCCGATATCGGCCAGTTCGCGGTCCGAAAGCTTCGACAGCGCGTTGCGCGTCACGCGAATATCGTTCCATTCCACGAAGCGTTCGCGGAGGTTTGCAAAGCCTTGAACGATCTTCAAAGCGGTAATGGCGCCGAAGGGCGCCGTGCGGGTCGTCTCGAAAGCGGCCATTTCAGCTATCCTTGAGGAGTTGAGTATTTAGGCGTTCTGCCTCGCTGATGCACTTAGTTCAGGCGGTTCATGCACGCAAGGAAACCCGGCGCAACCCGTCCTTGCACGAATTGCATGGCTTGTATCGGACGACCCAGTGTCCCTGCGTTTGACGCCTGCGCGCCTTTCCGTCTGGCGAATGTTCGCCTTTCGTGCTAGCTCGGACCGAACAACAGCGGCCAGGGGGCGGAATGCGGGTTTTGGGGATCGATCCCGGCCTTCGGAACATGGGCTGGGGCGTGATCGACGTGGCGGGGTCGCGGCTCAGCCATGTCGCCAACGGCATCTGTCATTCGGCCGGAGAGGTGCTGGCCGACCGCCTTCTGTCGCTTCACGCGCAACTGACCGAGATCATCCGGCGCTTTCAACCCGAGGCCGCTGCGGTCGAACAGACCTTCGTGAACAAGGATGCCGTGGCCACGCTCAAGCTGGGACAGGCACGCGGGATCGCATTGCTGGTGCCGGCGCAGGCGGGGCTTCTGGTGGGTGAATATGCCCCCAACGCGGTCAAGAAAACCGTCGTTGGCGTGGGTCATGCGGCCAAGGCGCAGATCGACCATATGGTGCGGCTGCACCTGCCGGGCGTCGAGATTGCGGGGGCCGACGCGGCTGACGCGCTGGCCATCGCCATCTGTCACGCCCACCATCTGCAATCAGCGGGACGCCTTGCGGCGGCGGTACAAAGGGCACAGGCATGATCGGCAAGATTTCAGGGCGGCTGGACTATCGCGGACCCGATCATGTGCTGATCGACGTGCGGGGCGTGGGCTATATCGTTCATGTCTCGGACCGGACGCTTGCGCAGCTGCCGGCCGTGGGCGGCGCCGTCGCGCTTTATACCGAGCTTCTGGTGCGCGAGGATCTCATGCAGCTGTTCGGCTTCCCGACCCTGCTGGAGAAAGAGTGGCATCGCCTGCTGGTGGGCGTGCAGGGGGTCGGCGCCAAGGCTGCGATGGCAATCCTGTCGACGCTGGGCGCCGATGGCGTCGGCCGGGCAATCGCGCTGGGCGACTGGAACGCCGTCAAGGCCGCGCCCGGTGTGGGACCGAAACTTGCGCAGCGCGTGGTGCTGGAGTTGAAGAACAAGGCGCCGGGGATCATGGCGATGGGCGCCACCCTTGGTGCCGCGATGGGAACCGCGCCGGCCCTCCCCGATGACACGGTGATCGAGACGCCTGCTGCCCCCGTCGCCCCGGCACCCCGGCCGCCCTCGGCCGCGACGGCCGAGGCGCTTTCCGCGCTTACCAACCTCGGTTATTCGCATGGCGATGCCGCCAGCGCCGTGGCCGAGGCATCAGGCACCGACCCGTCGGCGGAAACCGCAGCACTGATCCGGGCGGCGCTGCGCCTTCTGGCGCCGAAGGGATAAGCGATGACCGAACCCGACCCCACCCTGCGCGCCGAGGCCCAGCCCGAAGACACCGATCGTGCCCTGCGCCCGCAGCGGCTTGAGGAATTCATCGGTCAGGCCGAGGCCCGGGCAAACCTGCGCGTCTTCATCGACAGCGCACGGATGCGGGGCGAGGCGATGGACCACACCCTGTTCTTCGGCCCGCCGGGCCTGGGCAAGACCACGCTTGCGCAGATCATGGCGCGGGAACTGGGGGTGGGGTTTCGCATGACCTCGGGGCCCGTGTTGGCGAAAGCGGGCGATCTTGCCGCGATCCTGACCAATCTGGAGCCGCGGGACGTGCTGTTCATCGACGAGATCCACCGCCTGTCGCCGGTGGTGGAAGAGGTGCTTTACCCCGCGCTTGAGGATTTCGCGCTGGATCTGGTGATCGGCGAAGGCCCGGCGGCGCGCACCGTGCGCATCGACCTGCCGCCCTTCACGCTGGTGGGGGCGACGACGCGCCTTGGCCTTCTGACCACCCCGCTGCGGGACCGGTTCGGCATCCCGACCCGGCTGCAGTTCTATACCGAGGACGAGCTGAACGAGATCGTCACCCGCGGAGCGCGGATGCTGGGTATCCCGGCCGACCCGGATGGCCCGCGCGAAATCGCCCGCCGCGCGCGCGGCACACCGCGGATCGCGGGGCGGCTGTTGCGGCGCGTGGTGGATTTCGCCCTTGTCGAGGGCGAGGGCCGGTTGACGCGCGCCATTGCGGACAGTTCGCTCACGCGCCTCGGGGTGGACCATCTTGGCCTGGACGGGGCCGACCGCCGCTATCTGCGGCTGATTGCCGAGAATTACGGCGGTGGTCCGGTGGGGGTTGAAACGCTCTCGGCCGCGCTGTCCGAGGCCCGGGATGCGATCGAAGAGGTGATCGAACCGTTTCTCTTGCAGCAGGGGCTTATCCAGCGTACGACCCGCGGCCGGATGCTGGCCGCGAAGGCATGGCGGCATCTGGGGCTGGACGCGCCGCGCCCGCCCGGTCAGCCCGACCTGTTCGAGAGGCCCGATGTCCCCGACTGACGATCCGCGCAGCTTTTTCACCCGTCCCGACGGTTCCTACCAGTTCGCCCGCTGGGGACGGCCGATCGTTCCGGTGGTTTTCGGCGTCGAGGATCAGACCCTGTCGATCATCAAGGGCGCGATCGAGGCGGTGGTGACACTGGCGCGCCACAGGATGGCCGAAACCGATCCCGAACTGGGCGCAAACCTGATGGTCTTCTTCCTGCGCGACTGGGGCGAACTTCTGGCAACCCCGAACCTTGACCGGCTGGTGCCGGGGCTTGAGGGGCTGGTGGCGCGGCTTGGCCGCGAAAATGCCAATCAGTACCGGTTGTTCCGATTTGACGGGCAGGGCGCCATCCGGGCGGCCTTTGTGTTTTTGCGGATGGATGCGCATCTGTCCGACTTGCCGGCCGAGACGCTGGCGCTTGCGCAGGCGGTGCAGACCATCCTTTTGTGGTCAGATGGTGCCTTTGCCGGGACATCCCCGCTTGCCCTTGCGGGCGAAACCGTGATCCTGCGGCCCGAAATCGCGGATCTGATCCGGGCCGCCTATGATCCGGTGCTTCCCGCCGCGACGCAGGACCCCACCCACGCGCTGCGCCTTGCCGCGCGGATGTCACTGCGGGGCAGGCAATGACCGCGGCCGTGCCCCACCGCTTCGCCTGCCGTGTCTATTACGAGGATACCGATCTTGCGGGTATCGTCTACTACGCGAATTACCTGCGATTCATCGAACGTGCCCGCAGCGAATGGGTGCGCGATCTCGGGATCGACCAGCGGCGGATGAAGGACGAGGCGGGCATGGTTTTCGCCGTCCGCAGGCTGGAGGCGGACTATCTTGCCCCGGCGCGCTTTGACGATGAGCTGGCGGTCGAAACCTCGGTCACGGCGCTGTCGGCGGCAAGGATCGTTCTGAAACAAGAGGTTCTGCGGCAAGGTACGGTGCTTTTCCGCGCGGTGGTGACGCTTGTGTGCCTGTCGGCCAGCGGTGCGCCGCAGCGCTTGCCGCCCGTGCTGCGTGGCATCCCGATCCCGGGCTGAACTGTCGGTGGGGGCTTGCTCCCGACCGATGCCGGCCCGCCCGTGACAGCCAGCGGGCCAACCCACGCGGATGTGTTGTCAATCCCCCTAAAAACCAGATAGAATCACTGCTAAGAGAGCTGCAGAAAGCGGCCTTCAGGTAACGAGCAGGCATAATGGAAACCGAAACCCTCGCGATGGCGCCGGAGATTGATTTCTCCCTTATCGCGCTCTTCGCTCGCGCGACTCTGACTGTGCAGCTGGTGATGATCATGCTGATCATCATGTCGTTCTGGTCATGGGCGATCATCATTCAGAAACATATCACGTTGCGCGCGGCGCGGCGGGAAGCGACCATTTTCGACCGCGCCTTCTGGTCGGGCGAGCCGCTGGACGAGCTGTTCGAGCGGATGGGTCCGCAGCCCGACGGGGCCTCGGGCAAGATCTTTGCCGCCGGCATGCTGGAGTGGCGCCGCAGCCACAAGCAGGACGGCCGTCTGATTGCCGGGGCGCAGCAGCGGATCGACCGGTCGATGGATGTGGCGATCGCCAAGGAAAGCGAAAGCCTTGGCAGTGGCCTGTCCTTCCTGGCCACCACCGGTTCAACCGCGCCGTTCATCGGTCTGTTCGGAACGGTCTGGGGGATCAAGCACGCGTTCGAGGAAATCGCCATCGCGCAGAACACGAACCTTGCGGTCGTGGCGCCCGGCATCGCCGAGGCGCTTCTGGCCACCGGACTTGGCCTTCTGGCAGCGATTCCGGCGGTGATCTTCTACAACAAGCTTTCCGCCGACAGCGACCGCATCGTGTCCGGCTACGAGGCCTTCGCGGACGAATTCTCGACCATCCTTTCGCGCCAGCTGGACGCCTGAGCGATGGGCGCAGGGGTCATGAAGAAGGGCGGCGGGGGTGGACGGCGCGGCCGGGGACGCAGCCGCGCCCAGGCCATGTCCGAGATCAACGTCACGCCGTTCGTTGACGTGATGCTGGTGCTGCTGATCATCTTCATGGTCGCGGCGCCGCTTCTGACGGTGGGGGTGCCGGTCGAACTTCCGCGCACGGCCGCAAGCGCGCTGCCGACCGAACAGGAAGAGCCGCTGACCATCACCCTGACGGCCGACGGCCAGTTGCTGATCCAGAACTCGGACACGGCCGAGGATGAGCTGATCCCCAAGCTGCGCGCTATTGCGACCGAGCGCGCCGATGACAAGGTGTTCCTGCGGGCCGACGGTGCCATCCCCTATGAACGGGTGGTCCAGATCATGGGCGCACTGAACGCGGGCGGATTCCGCAACATCGGGCTGGTGACCGATACGGGCGGCCCGACCTTCGACGGACGAGACGGCTAGGGCCGCCATATGAACACGGGCACGAAAATCTCTGCGATCGGGCATGCCGGCCTGATACTCTGGGTGATGCTCGGGGGGTTGTTCAATGCGCCGCCGCCGCGCAGCTTCGAGGTTGCCGAGGTTTCGCTGATTTCCTCGGCCGAATTCGCGGCGCTGCAAGAGGCGGCATCCGCCCCTGCGCCGTCCGAGGCGCCGCCCGCGCCCGCCCCGGAACCCGAACCGGCGCCCACACCCACGCCGCCCGAGCCTGCCCCCCCGCAGCCCGCGCCCGAACCGGCGCCGCCGCCCCCGCCACAGCCCGATCCGGAGCCGGCCCCCACGCCCGAGCCCGAGGCCGCCGCGCCGCCGGTGCCGTCGGCCACGCTTCTTCCGGATGTCACCGCGCGCCCGCGTCCGCGGGCAGTTGACCGCGTGGCCCCGGTGCCGACCCCGCCGCCGCCGCCCGAGGCGACAGTTGCCGAAACGGTGCAGGAGGCGATCACGGCCGAGCCCGATTCCGCCCCCGCCGAGGTGCCACAGCCGCCGCAAGAGGCCACGGCGCCGGAAGAGGCAACCACCGAGATCGTCACCGAGGCCACCGAGACATCGGAAACGACCGAGGCCGCCGTCGCCCCCCCGGTTGCGGCGCCTGACGCAAGCATGCGCCCACGCAATCGTCCCGCCCGCCCGACACCGGCGCCCGAGCCTGTCCAGACGGCCGAACCCGCACGCCCGGCCGAGCCGACACCGGCGCCCGAACCGGCCCGTCCGGCGCAACCGCAACAGCCCGCGGCGGATCCGCTGGCGGATGCCGTGGCCTCGGCCGTGGCCGAAGCTGCGGGAAGCGGCGGCGGCGCGGCAAGTTCGGGCCCGGTTGGCCCGCCGCTGACGTCGGGGGAGCGGGATGCGTTCCGGCTGGCTGTGCAGCAATGCTGGAACGTCGGCGCGCTTTCCACCGATGCGCTGCAGACCACCGTGACCGTCGCGCTGACCATTGCGCGCGATGGCCGGCCCGATCAGGGCTCGATCCGCATGCTGGGGTTTCAGGGCGGTACGGAAACCGGCGCCCGCCAGGCCTATGAGACCGCCCGCCGCGCGATCCTGCGCTGCGGTGCGAATGGCTTCAACCTTCCCGCCGACAAATACGACCAGTGGCGCGAGGTCGAGCTTGTGTTCAATCCGGAGGGGATGCGGATGCGATGACCGGCCGCTGCCTTCGGGACCTGATGTGCGTCCCGCGTGTTATGTCTCCACCTTCCCCTCGTTTGCATAAGAGGATCAGATGACCCTATACCGCACGCTTGCCCCTGCCCTGGCCGCGCTTCTGGCCGTTGCGGGGATTGCGGCACCCGCCGTTGCGCAGCAGGGCCCCCTGCGGATCGAGATCACCGAAGGTGTGATCGAGCCTTTGCCGTTTGCGGTTCCGGCCTTCATTCCCGAAAACGCGGCAGCGGCACAATATGCTGAACAGCTGAGCCGTGTCGTTGCTGCAAACCTGACGAACACGGGGCTGTTCCGGGAAATTCCGGCCAGCGCCCATATCGGCCGCATCACCAGCTTTGACGCCCCGGTGCAATATGCAGACTGGCGCGCGATCAATGCGCAGGCGCTGATTACGGGCGCTGTCGCGGTGGATGGCAACGGGCGCGTGAACGTGAAGTTCCGGCTGTTCGACATCGTGTCGGGCCAACCTCTGGGTGAGGGGCTGCAATTCGCGGGCTCGGCCCAAAGCTGGCGGCGCATGGCGCACAAGGTGTCGGACGCGGCCTACAGCCGTATCACCGGCGAGGGCGGCTATTTCGACAGCCGCGTTGTCTTTGTGGCGGAAAGCGGGCCGAAGAATGATCGGCGCAAACGCCTTGCGGTCATGGATCAGGATGGCGCCAACGTCCAGTATCTGACGGACAGCAATTCGATCGTGATCGCCCCGCGGTTTTCACCGACCGGGGACCGGATCCTTTACACCTCCTATGAAAGCGGTTTTCCGCGGATCAACCTTCTTGATGTCGCGACCATGTCGCGGCGTGCGCTTGATGAGCAGCCGGGCACGATGACCTTCGCCCCGCGCTTTTCGCCGGACGGGCAGACGGTTGTCTTCTCGATGTCGACGGGGGGCAATACCGACATCTTCACGCTGGATCTGCGCAACGGCCAGCGGTCGCGGCTGACCTCGACACCTTCGATCGAGACGGCGCCGTCCTTTTCGCCGGACGGGCGGCAGATCGTGTTCGAATCCGACCGCTCGGGGACGCAGCAGCTTTACGTGATGCCGGCCACCGGCGGCGAGCCACGGCGGATCAGCAGCGGGCCCGGCCGCTATGCCACGCCTGTCTGGTCACCCCGGGGCGATCTGATCGCTTTCACCAAGCAGCATCAGGGCCGCTTCCACATCGGCGTGATGCGGACCGATGGCAGCGAGGAACGGCTCCTGACCGCTTCGTTCCTGGATGAGGGCCCGACCTGGGCGCCCAATGGCCGGGTGATCATGTTCACCCGCGAAACCGCAGGCGAAGGTGGGCAGCCGGCACTGTTCTCGGTCGATATCAGCGGCCGCAACCTGCGCCGCATCCCGACCGAGGGTCCGTCCTCGGACCCGGCGTGGTCGCCGCTGCTGCCATAACGCAGGGTTCATTTCCAAGACCCCGCCGCAATGCTATGGTGCAGGCGGCGGGCGGCTGCCTTCAACACAGGATAAGACGATGCACTATGTAACAAAATCACTTCTGCTGGTCGCCGTTCTGGGCCTGGCAGCCTGCAGCAACGCAAATCGCTTCGGCTCTGGCTCCGGCACGGGTGCGGGGTTTGGCGACGGTGGCTATGGCGCGGGCGGCTTTGGCAGTGTCGATACTGCGGGGCTGGGCAGCGCCAGCGATCCGACCTCGGCGGCCTATTTCCAGCAGACGGTCGGGGACCGGGTGTTCTTTGCCGTGGATCAAAGCACGCTCTCGCCCGAGGCGCGTGATACGCTTGGTCAGCAGGCGCGCTGGCTGACCACCAACCGCGACTACCAGATCATCATCGAAGGCCATGCCGACGAACAGGGGACGCGCGAATACAACCTTGCGCTTGGTGCGCGCCGTGCAAGCTCGGTGCAGGAATTCCTGATCAGCCAGGGCATCAGCCCCAACCGGATGCGCACGGTCAGCTATGGCAAGGAGCGCCCGGTCGAGGTCTGTTCGAATGAGGCCTGCTATTCCCGCAACCGCCGCGCCGTGACGGTCATTTCGTCCGGCATTGGCAGCTGAGCATGAGGCAGGCCATGACCCGGTTCCGGGCAATTGCGGCTGCTGTGATCCTTGGCGTTCTGACGCCCGGGATTGCGGCGGCACAGGACGCTGAAACGCTGGCCGATATCCGGCGCGAGTTGCGGGAGCTGTCGTCGCAGATCACCGGATTGAGGTCCGAATTGTCGACGACGGGCGCGGCACCGGGTGGCTTTGTCTCGGGCTCGCTTCTGGAGCGGGTCGATGTGATCGAGGCCGAGTTGGCGCGCCTGACCTCGCGCACCGAGGAACTGGAACTGCGGATCAACCGCATCGTTCAGGACGGCACCAACCGCATCGGCGACCTCGAGTTCCGTCTTGTCGAGCTTGAGGGCGGCGACCTCGGCGCGATTGGCGAAACACGTCCCCTCGGCGGAGAAACCACAGGCGGTGCGGCACCTGCGCCGGCCCCGGCAGCGCCGCCGGCAGATCAGGGCGCACAGCTTGCGGTAGGAGAGCAGGCAGACTTCGATCGGGCCCGGGAGGTGCTCGATCAAGGTGACTTTCGCAGCGCCGCGAACCTCTTTGAGAC
The DNA here is from genome assembly GCF_042666235.1 of Halodurantibacterium daqingense. Lineage (NCBI taxonomy): Bacteria > Pseudomonadati > Pseudomonadota > Alphaproteobacteria > Rhodobacterales > Paracoccaceae > Halodurantibacterium > Halodurantibacterium daqingense. Next base: position 26,759 of record NZ_JBHTFQ010000009.1, read on the forward strand.
CTTCACCGAGACCTACACGGGCGGCCCCCTGACCGGTGAGGCGCATTACCTGCGCGGCGAGGCGCTGCTTGCCCTTGGCGAGACATCGGGTGCCGCGCGGGCCTATCTGGAAAGCTTCTCGGGCTCGCCCGAGGGGCAGCGGGCGCCGGACGCCTTGTTCAAGCTGGGCGAAACGCTGGGCGCATTGGGACAGCAGAACGAAGCCTGCGTGACGCTGGCCGAGGTGGGCGCGCGCTATCCCGGCCATCCGGCGCGCGATCAGGCGGTTTCGGCGATGAACGCGTTGCGGTGCAATTGACGCTTGTCGCGGCCTTTGCTGAGGCGATCGGCGCGCTTGTACCGCCGGACCAGCCGCTGGGTGTCGCAGTTTCGGGCGGGGGGGATTCCCTCGCCCTTCTGCATTTGCTGCACGCCTGTGGCTATCGTCCCGCAGTAGCCACCGTGGATCACGGGCTGCGGCCTGAATCGGCCGCGGAGGCGCAGCTGGCGGCTGTCCAATGCAGAAGTCTGGGCCTGAGCCACACGACCTTGCGCTGGCACGGCTGGACCGGTCACGGCAACCTTCAGGCTCATGCCCGTGACGCCCGCCGGCAGTTGCTGGCCGATTGGGCAAAGGCTGCTGGGGTCGCCCATATTGCCCTTGGCCATACCCTTGACGATCAGGCGGAAACGGTGCTTCTGCGGCTTGCGCGCGGGGCGGGCGTCGACGGGCTGTCGGGCATGGCAATCAGCAGCAGGGCGAACGGTATATGGTGGTTGCGGCCGCTGCTGGGGGTTCGCCGGGAGGACCTGCGCAACTATTTGCGGCTGCGCGGCATTGTCTGGGCCGAGGATCCGTCGAACACCGATACCCGATTCGAGCGTGTGCGGATCCGCGCGGCGCTGAACGCGCTGGAGCCTTTGGGAATCACGCCCCGGGGCCTTGCCGCCAGCGCCGAACGCCTGGCCGAGGCACGTACGGCGCTTGATGCACAGGCCGACGAACTGGCGCGGCAGATCGTGACCGTGGATCATGGCGATCTTGTGATCGACAGGGCGGCGCTGTTGCGCCTGCCTGTCGAACTGCGTCGGCGCCTGCTGGTCCGGGCGCTGCAATGGGTGGCACCGGCCGCCTATCCGCCGCGCGCCAGCGCCGTTCAGGCCGCTTTGCGGGCAGTCGAGGCGCGCAAGCGCCACACGGTTCATGGCTGCCTTCTGGGCGCAGGGCAGCGGCTTCGTATCTGCCGCGAGCCGGCGGCGGTGGCTGGTTTGTGCTGCACACCCAACAGCTTGTGGGACGGGCGCTGGCGGCTTGAGGGTCCGGTCCGCCCGGGGGTGATGCTGCGGGCGCTGGGCGAGGCAGGTCTTGCGCAGCTTGATTCCGGGATCCGGCCCCTTGTTCCGCGGGCAAGTCTTCTCGCCTCTCCGGCGGTCTGGGAAGGCGATCGCCTGATCGCGGCGCCGCTGGCCAATGACGGCTCGGGCTGGCAGGCAAGGCTGGTTCCGCCCTGCGACAGCTTCGGCTTTGGGTGTTTATCGCATTGAACCCCACGCACTAATCTCTATCTTAGCGGCAGGTCAGCAGGCTCTGGCTGAAGAAGTGAGGAGTATCCCCTGTGGGCAACGCGCGAAACATCGCATTCTGGGTCGTCCTGTTCCTGCTGATTCTGGCACTGTTCAATCTGTTCAGCGGCGGGCAGTCCTCGATGACCGGCCAGCAGGTGCCTTATTCCGAATTCGTCCAGCGGGTCGACGCTGGCGAGGTTGCCCGCGTCGAATTGAATGGCGAGCGTGTCAATGCCCGGACGCGCGACGGCCAGCAGTTTTCCACCATCCGCCCCGAAGGGGATGACATCGTGCCCCGGCTTCTGGCGCAGGACGTGACGGTCGATGCCCGGCCGCAACAGCAGTCGGGCTTCCTGTCGATGATTTCGCTGTGGCTGCCGTTCCTTGTGCTGATCGGCATCTGGATCTTCTTCATGAACCGGATGCAGGGTGGCGGGCGTGGCGGCGCAATGGGCTTTGGCAAATCCAAGGCAAAGCTTCTGACGGAAAAGCACGGGCGCGTCACCTTCGACGACGTTGCCGGGATCGACGAGGCCAAGGACGACCTCGAGGAAATCGTCGAGTTCCTGCGCAACCCGCAGAAGTTCAGCCGGCTCGGCGGCAAGATTCCCAAGGGGGCGCTCCTGGTTGGCCCCCCGGGAACCGGCAAGACGCTTCTGGCCCGGGCCGTCGCCGGTGAGGCGGGCGTTCCGTTCTTCACCATATCGGGCTCGGATTTCGTGGAAATGTTCGTTGGCGTTGGCGCAAGCCGCGTGCGCGACATGTTCGAACAGGCCAAGAAGAACGCCCCCTGTATCGTCTTCATCGATGAGATCGACGCGGTGGGCCGGTCGCGGGGCGTGGGCTATGGTGGCGGCAATGACGAACGCGAACAGACGCTGAACCAGCTTCTGGTGGAAATGGACGGTTTCGAGGCGAATGAAGGCATCATCATCGTTGCCGCGACCAACCGCCCGGACGTTCTGGACCCGGCGCTGCTTCGCCCGGGCCGTTTTGACCGGCAGGTGCAGGTGCCGAACCCGGACATCAAGGGCCGCGAAAAGATCCTGTCGGTCCACGCCCGCAAGACACCTTTGGGTCCGGACGTTGACCTGCGCATCATCGCGCGCGGGACGCCGGGATTTTCTGGCGCCGATCTTGCAAACCTCGTGAACGAGGCGGCGCTGATGGCCGCGCGCGTGGGCCGGCGCTTCGTGACGATGGATGATTTCGAAAACGCCAAGGACAAGGTGATGATGGGGGCGGAGCGCCGCTCGATGGTCATGACCGAAGAAGAGAAGAAGCTTACCGCCTATCACGAGGCTGGCCACGCGATCGTCGGACTGAACGTCCCGCAGCATGATCCGATCCACAAGGCGACCATCATCCCGCGCGGGCGCGCCCTTGGTCTGGTCCTGTCGCTGCCCGAGCGCGATCAGCTGAGCGTCACCTACACCAAATACAAGTCCAAGATTGCGATGGCGATGGGCGGCAAGGTTGCGGAAGAGCTGATCTTCGGCAAGGAGAACGTGACCTCGGGCGCGACCTCGGACATCCAGCAGGTGACGCGGATCGCCCGGGCGATGGTGACGCAGTTCGGGTTTTCGGAAAAGCTCGGCAATATCGACTATGCCAATGAACGCGAGAGCTATCTTGGCAGCTATGGCGGCGGGACCAACCATTCCGGCACCACGCAGAAGATGATCGATGACGAGGTCAAGGCCATCGTCGACGAGGGCTATGACACCGCTCGGCGCATCCTGACCGAAAAGATGGACGATCTGCACCGGCTTGCAAACGGGTTGCTGGAATACGAGACCCTGACCGGGCCCGAGATTCAGCGGGTCATCAACGGCGAGCCGTTGAAACGAGGGGACGATCTTGATGATGCGCCGCCCTCGGGCGGGAACAAGCCCAGCGTCACGGCGATTCCCAAGACGTCAAAACCTCGGCCGCCAAGCTCTGGCGGCGGCATGGAGCCCGAACCCTCGGCATAGCGTCAGGCCCCGGTTCGCCGGGGCTTGTTCTGCTTGCGGGTAATCCCGCGTCAGCCTTACCGGAGAGTCATTTGCCCGTCTTGCGCCCCACCCGCTTCCATGGCCGCATTGAATGGTTGGGCATCGTCCCTGACCGCGGCGCGAGCCTTCGCGCCCGCGCCGTTGACCAGGTGGCCGCGCTTTTCTCCGGTCCCGAGGGCGAGGCCCATGGCGGGCTGACCCGCCCCTCGTGCAGCCGCGTCAGCGCGCAGTATCGACGGGGCACCCCGATCCGCAACACGCGGCAGTTCAGCATCCTCGCGCATGAGGATCTCACCGTGATTGCGGCGGCGATGGGCCTTGCTTCGCTTGATCCGGCGCTTCTGGGGGCGAACATGGTCGTTTCGGGTATCCCGGATTTTTCGCATCTGCCACCAGCCTCGCGCCTTCAGGCCGCAAGCGGCGCCACCCTGACCATCGATCTTGAGAACCGCCCCTGCACGCTGCCTGTCCCTGAAATCGATGCCGAAGTGCCAGGGGCCGGGCGCCGCTTTCCTGCCGCAGCCCGGGGGCGGCGCGGGGTCACTGCCTGGGTCGAGGCGGAAGGTCTGTTGAATCTGGGGGACACGTTGCGCCTGCATGTCCCCGACCAGCCCGTCTGGGCATGTCTCGACGAGGCAAGGGCGGCGGGCGGCTGAAACGGCCACGCCTTCCGCGTGAAAGCCGCTGCCCTTTCAACGGCGGAACGGTATAACCGGCGGAACAACCCGGGGGACTGTTGCCGTGACCTTCAAGACCGATATCGAAATTGCCCGCGAAGCCCGCAAGCTGCCGATTCAGGAGATCGGTGGCAGACTGGGGATCCCGGCGCAGGATCTGCTGCCCTATGGCCATGACAAGGCCAAGGTCGGGCAGGACTTCATCCGTTCCCTTGCCGGCCGGCCGCAGGGCAAGCTGATCCTGGTGACGGCGATCAACCCGACGCCTGCCGGCGAAGGCAAGACCACCACCACGGTTGGCCTGGGTGATGGTCTGAACAGGATCGGGCGCAAGACGGCCATCTGCATCCGCGAGGCAAGCCTGGGGCCCTGCTTCGGAATGAAGGGCGGTGCGGCGGGCGGTGGCTATGCCCAGGTGGTGCCTATGGAGGACATGAACCTTCACTTCACCGGCGATTTCCACGCGATCACCAGCGCGCATAACCTGTTGGCCGCGATGATCGACAACCACATCTACTGGGGCAACGCGCTGGAGATCGACACGCGGCGCATCACCTGGCGCCGGGTCATGGACATGAATGACCGGGCGTTGCGTGATGTCGTCGTGGGGCTGGGTGGCGTGCCCAATGGATTTACCCGTCAGACCGGCTTTGACATCACTGTTGCCTCCGAAGTCATGGCGGTTCTGTGTCTGGCGGCCGATCTCGACGATCTGCGTCACCGGCTTGGCAATATCGTGATCGGCTATCGCCGCGACCGCGGTCCTGTCACCTGCCGCGACATCGGGGCAGACGGTGCGATGACCGTGCTTCTGAAGGATGCGATGCAACCCAACCTGGTGCAGACGCTGGAACATACGCCCGCCTTCGTTCATGGCGGACCCTTCGCGAACATTGCCCATGGCTGCAATTCGGTGATTGCCACCCGAACCGCGCTGGCGCTTGCCGATTTCGTTGTGACCGAGGCGGGATTCGGTGCCGATCTTGGTGCCGAGAAGTTCTTTGACATCAAGTGCCGGAAGGCGGGGCTGGCGCCTGCAGCGGCAGTGGTCGTGGCGACGGTCCGGGCGCTCAAGATGAACGGCGGCGTGGCGCGGGCCGATCTCGGCCGGGAAAACGTTTCGGCGGTGGCCGAGGGCTGCGTGAACCTCGGGCGGCACATAACCAATGTGCGGGCCTTCGGCGTGCCGGTTGTGGTGGCGATCAACCATTTCGCCTCTGACACGGCCGCGGAAATCGCCGCGGTTAAGGACTATGTCGCGCAGGTCGGCGCCGAAGCCATCCTGTGTCGACACTGGGCCGAAGGCTCGGCCGGGATCGTGGAGCTGGCCGAACGTGTTGCGGCGCTGGCAGAGGCAGGCACCGCGGCGTTCGCCCCGCTTTATCCCGACGACATGCCGCTGTTCGACAAGATCGAGACCATCGCCCGCAAGATCTATCACGCCGACGGGGTCATTGCCGATGCAGCGCTGCGCGATCAGTTGCGGGCCTGGGAGGCAGCCGGCCACGGCCATCTGCCGGTCTGCATGGCCAAGACGCAATACAGTTTCAGCGCCGATCCGAACCTGCGCGGCGCACCCGAGGGGCACAGCATTCCGCTGCGGGAACTGCGCCTTTCCGCCGGCGCAGGCTTTGTCGTCGCCATCTGTGGCGAGATCATGAGCATGCCGGGGCTGCCCCGCCAGCCGGCTGCCGAAGCAATCATGTTGAACGATCTCGGCCAGATCGAGGGGCTATTCTGAGGTTGAACCCGGGCGGGGTCCGGTGCAGAACCAGCCCATCGTCCGGAGGAGAGCGAGATGACAGCGCAGATAATCGACGGAAAGGTCTTTGCAGCGCGGGTGCGGGGACAGGTGGCGCAGGGCGTCACAAAGCTGAAGGCGCGGGGGATCACGCCTGGCCTTGCGGTGGTGCTGGTGGGCGATGACCCGGCAAGCGAGGTCTATGTGCGCAACAAGGGCCGGCAGACTATCGAGGTCGGCATGGCGAGCTTCGAACACCGTTTGTCCGCCGACACCTCCGAAGCGGATCTTCTTGCGCTTGTCAAACGGCTGAATGCCGATCCGGCGGTGCATGGCATCCTTGTGCAACTGCCGCTGCCGAAGCATCTGAACGCCGATCTGGTGATCAACGCGATCGACCCGGCCAAGGATGTCGACGGCTTTCACATCCTGAACGTGGGCTTGTTGGGGACAGGACAGAAGGCGATGGTGCCCTGCACGCCGCTGGGCTGCCTGATGATGCTGCGCGATCAGCTTGGGCGGCTCGAAGGGCTGAACGCGGTTGTCGTAGGGCGTTCAAACATCGTGGGCAAGCCGATGGCGCAGCTGCTGCTGGGCGAAAGCTGCACGGTGACCATTGCACACAGCCGCACCCGCAATCTTGCGGACGTGTGCCGGGGGGCGGATATCCTGGTGGCAGCCGTCGGACGCCCCGAGATGATCCCTGGCGACTGGATCAAGCCGGGGGCAACCGTGATCGACGTCGGCATCAACCGCGTTGACGCTGGTGCAGGCAAGACCCGGCTGGTGGGGGACGTGCAGTTCGAAACCGCCGTCAAGGTGGCGGGGGCGATTACGCCGGTTCCCGGAGGCGTGGGGCCGATGACCATCGCCTGCCTGCTGGCGAACACCCTGACCGCGTGCTGCCGCGCGCATGACCTGCCGGAACCGGAAGGCCTTACCGTCTGAGCCTCTGGCCCGGCATGGGCACCATGTGCAGCCGCCGTCCCAGAAGGATCGCCCGCGCATCGGCATCGAACAGTTCCGAAAGCGGCGCGCTGTCACACCAGAGCCCGCCTGTATAGGTGCCATAGGCCGGCAGGATCAGCCGGTGGCGATCCATCAGGAAGCACGGCCGGGCAATGCGCTGCCCGCCCAGATTCAGCCGCGCCTTGGGGTGGTAGTGGCCGGAAATCTCGCCCTCGGCACCCGGAACGGCGATGTGGCGGAACACGATATGTCCGATCCGCAGCTCTGCCAGATGCGTGCCACTCAGCGTCAGCGGCGCGGGGTCGTGATTGCCGGCAATCCAGAACCATTCACGCCCCGCCTGCAGCCGGGTCAGCCAGGCAAGCGCGGTTTCAGGCAAGGCCTCGGCGGCGGCCGTGTCATCAAAACTGTCACCAAGGCAGACCAGGCTCCGCGCATCGGTGGCTGCGATATCCGCTTCGAGCCGCGACAGCGTCTCCTGAACCTCATAGGGGGGCAGAAGGCTGCCGCCACGCCGGGCAAGCCGTTCGGACTTGCCCAGATGCAGATCAGAAACGCATAACAGCCGCGCCTCTTCCCACCAGAGCGCGCCCGATTGCAACGCGGTCAGGCGCGCCCCGGCGAGGACAAGATCAAGTCGTTCCATGACCTTCGTCTGCCGCAGGCGGTCGGGCGCTGCAAGAGCAAGCCGCCGTCACTCCAACCCGACCGCGGCAAGAAGGCGCCGCGCCGCATCCTCGACCAGACGCTCGCGTCCCGCGCCATCGACCGGCACGCGTCCCGGTTCAAGAAACAGGGGCAGCGCCAGCGGGCTCACCCGGTCCAGCGCCACATGATCGATCCGGCTTCCAATCCGGTCGAGCATGTCCTCGATCCGCCCGAAGTCGACGAGACCGCGCAGCGCCTCTTCCCGGGTGATCTGCAGAAGAAGGTGGTCGGGGTCATAGCGGCGCAATGTGTCATAAAGGATATCGGAGGAGAATGTCGCCTGCCGCCCTGATTTGCGACGGCCCGCGATGTTGCGCTCGATCAGGCCCGAGATGATCGCGCTGGCACGAAAGGTGCGCTTCATCACCGCGTTTTCGGCAAGCCAGCCCTCAAGGCCCTCGCGCAGCTGATCGCGATCAAACAGGGGGGCGGGGTCGGTGACCGGTTCAAGCCCCCAGATCAGCGTCGCATAATCGGTGGCGACAAAGCCCAGCGGCGCAAGCCCCGCCGCTTCCATGCGCTTGGTCAGCAAGAGGCCCAGCGTCTGCTGCGCGTTCCGGCCGGCAAAGCCATAGAGACACAGATGCTCGCGCCCCTCATGTGGAAAGGTTTCAACCAGAAGCCGTTCGGGTTCGGGCAGCCGGGACACGCGCCGTTGCAGCGCAAGCCAGTCGGCGGTGTGGGAGGGAAGCTCGGGCCAGTCTTCCTGTTGGAAGAGTTGCAGGATGCGTTGCGTGAGCAGGGTGGAGGTTGCGAACTTGGTGCCGTTGAACACCGCCACACGTGGATCGCGCCCGGGGCGGGGCGTGACCTCGACCGTCATCTCGCGCAGGCCCTCATAGCGCACCACCTGTCCCGCGATAAGGAAGGTATCGCCTTGAGTGAGGCTGGCGGCAAAACTCTCCTCGACCTCGCCCAGGGGGGCGCCCCCGCGCCCACGCAGGCGCACCTTCACCGTTTCAGGGTCAAGGATCGTGCCGATGTTCATGCGGATGACCTGAGCAGTGCGCGGATCGCGCAGTTGCCAAAGCCCGTCGCGCTGCATCAGGCGTTGCCAGCGGTCATAGGCGCGCAGCGCATAGCCGCCGGTCGCGACAAAGGTCAGGCAATCATCGAACTCGGGCCGGCTCAGCCCGGCATAGGGCCCGGCTGTCGTCACCTCGGCGAAAAGCGCATCCGCATCAAGGGGGCCGGCGCAGGCCAGGATCAGCATGTGCTGGCACAGCACATCGCGGGGACCGGGGCCGCGGGGCTCGCCGTCCAGGTCGCGGGCCCGCACGGCCTGCAGCGCCGCAAGGCATTCAACCACCTCAAACCGGTTTGCGGGCACCAGAAGCGCCTTTGACGGGGCGTTGTAGCGGTGGTTGGCGCGCCCGATCCGCTGCACCAGGCGCTTGACGTTCTTTGGCGCTCCCACTTGCACCACCAGATCCACGTCGCCCCAGTCGATACCCAGATCAAGGCTGCCGGTGCAGACGATGGCGCGCAAGGCGCCCGCCGCCATCGCGGCTTCGACCCGTTCCCGCTGTTCGCGGGCAAGACTGCCATGGTGGATGGCGATCGGAAGGCCGTCGCTGTTCTGAAGCCAGAGATCGTGGAAGAACAGTTCCGCCTGCGCGCGGGTGTTGTGGAAGATCAGCGTGGTCCGATGCGCCTTGACCTGTTCAAGGATTGCGGGAATGGCGAACCGCCCGCCGCCGCCTGCCCAGGGTGGTGGGGCGGTTTCCAGCATGGCGATATCCGGCTCGGGGCCGGGATCGGCCTCGATCAGTGTGCAGGGATCTGGATGCCGGGCGAGAAACCGGGCGATTGCCTGCGGATCCTCGACGGTGGCCGAGAGGCCCACGCGGCGCATGTTCGGGGCGAGGTTCTGCAGCCGCGACAGGCACAGCGCCAGTTGATCGCCGCGCTTGCTTTCGGCCAGCGCATGAACCTCGTCCACGATCACGCGGCTGAGCCCGGCAAAGATCCGCGGCGCATCTTCATAGGACAGCAGAAGCGCAAGGCTTTCCGGCGTGGTCAGAAGGATATGCGGCGGATCCGCCCGTTGCCGCCGGCGCTGGCTGTAGCTTGTGTCGCCGGTGCGGTCCTCGATCCGGACCGGCAGGCCCATCTCGGACACCGGGCGCAGCAGGTTGCGGCGAATATCCGCAGCCAGCGCCTTGAGCGGAGAAATATAGAGCGTGTGCAGACCGGGGCGCGGTTCCTCAAGGTCCAGAAGCGTTGGAAGAAACCCCGCAAGCGTCTTGCCGCCCCCGGTCGGCGCGATCAGCAGCAGCGCCGGGGCACCTGACTGGTCAAGCATCGCCTGCTGATGCGGATGGATCTGCCAGCCTCGGGCGGAAAACCAGTCTTGAAAAAGAGGAGAGAGGCCGCGCATGGCGCATCAGATAGGGTTGCCCAGGCAACTTGAACAGGGGTGCGGCCGGACAATGGGGTCGCGCGGGCAAGGGCGCCCGCGCGGACTGGTATCCTAGTTCACGATGGTGGCTTCGGTCGCAGCACGCAATTGGTCTTCGGTTACGCCGTCGGCCAGTTCCACGATCTTCAGGCCGCCCTCGACCACGTCGAGAACGCCGAAATTCGTGATGATGCGGTCGACCACGCCCTTGCCGGTCAGCGGCAGGGTGCATTCCTTCAGCACCTTCGATTCACCGGCCTTGTTGGTGTGGTCCATCACAACGACAACGCGGCGCACGCCGGCCACCAGATCCATTGCGCCGCCCATACCCTTGATCAGCTTGCCCGGAATCATCCAGTTCGCCAGATCGCCGTTTTCGGCCACTTCCATCGCGCCAAGGATTGCCATGGCGATCTTGCCGCCGCGGATCATCGCGAAGCTGGTCGCGCTGTCGAAATAGCTGGTGCGGTCAAGCTCGGTGATGGTCTGCTTGCCGGCATTGATGAGATCAGGGTCGATTGCATCCTCGGTCGGGAACGGGCCCATGCCCAGCATGCCGTTTTCCGATTGCAGCGTCACATCGACACCATCGGGAATGTAGTTCGACACGAGCGTGGGGATCCCGATCCCCAGGTTCACATACATCCCGTCTTCAAGTTCGCGGGCCGCGCGGGCGGCCATCTGGTTGCGGTCCCAAGCCATCGGTTCCCCCCTTATGCCGTGCGCACGGTGCGCTGTTCGACACGTTTTTCGTGCTGCCCCTGGATGATGCGATGCACATAGATCCCGGGCGTGTGGATCATGTCCGGGTCCAGGCTGCCCACGGGGACGATTTCCTCGACCTCGGCCACGCAGATGCGGCCACAGGTGGCGGCAGGCGGATTGAAGTTTCGGGCCGTCTTGCGATAGACGAGGTTGCCTTGGGCATCGCCCCGCCAGGCCTTGACGATCGACAGATCGGCCACAATTCCGCGTTCGAGGATGTAGGTTTCGCCGTCGAACTCCTTGTGCTCCTTGCCCTCGGCGATCACGGTTCCGACGCCGGTGCGGGTATAGAAGCCGGGGATGCCCGCCCCGCCGGCGCGCATCCGTTCGGCCAGCGTGCCCTGGGGGTTGAACTCAAGCTCCAGTTCGCCCGACAGATACTGGCGCATGAATTCCGCGTTCTCGCCGACATAGGACGAGATCATCTTCTTTACCTGCCGTGTCTGAAGCAGCAGGCCAAGGCCGAAATCGTCCACGCCGGCATTGTTCGAGGCGATCGTCAGATCCTTGACGCCCGCGTCGCGGATCGCGGCGATCAGCAATTCGGGTATGCCGCAGAGCCCGAAGCCGCCGGCGGCGATCATCATTCCGTCGGACAGGATGCCGTCCAGTGCCTCGGCCGCAGAACCATAGACTTTCTGCATCGCAACTCCCCCACTGCCATGTCTCTCCCGATTTGTGACGCGGCACTGCAGCGAAGTCAATCATGGGGGATGGAGCCGCACCCGAAACCGAAGGGCGCCCGGACGAGTGAATGCAAAAGGCCCGAAGCGGGGGCTTCGGGCCTTTGCCACTTGTCCGTCGCTCAGAGCACGCCGAACAAAAGCAGCAGGATGATGAGGCCGGCAGGAACGCCAAGCAGCCATAGAATGATAGGCATCGGGTTTCTCCTTACATCTGTCTGCTCAACGAACAGATCAGCGCGGCAAGAGTTCCCTTGTCAGCGCATTCTCAGGCGAGATCGGCTATGTCTCGTCGGTTTTCTTCGGCTTTGCGGTCTTGGCCTTCGTGGTTTTCGTGGTCGTTCCGGGGCGTGCCTTTTCAGACTTGGTCGTCTTGGCGGCGGCCTTCGGCTTGGCGGGCTTCTTGGTGGCACTCTTGGCCTTTGCCGGCTTCTTGCCGGATTTTGCGGCCTTTTCGGTAACCACGGCCAGCGCCTGATCGAAGGTGATGTCTTCGGGGGCGATATCCTTGGGAAGGGTGGCGTTGATCTTGCCCCATTTGACATAGGGGCCATAGCGTCCCGCCATCACCTGCATCGGCCCGCCGTCGGGATGCTCGCCCAGCTCGCGCAACGGGGCGGCGGCGGTGGCACCGCGCCCGCGGCTCGCCTTCTGCGCCAGCACCTCGACCGCGCGGTTCATCCCGATCAGGAACACCTCGTCGATATCGGCAAGGTTCGCATAGGTCTTGCCGTGCTTGACGAAGGGGCCATAGCGGCCAAGGCCAGCCTCGATCGGTTCACCATCCTCGGGATGGGCGCCGATAAGACGCGGCAGATTGAGAAGCATCAGCGCCTTCTCGAGGTCGATGCTCTCGGGCGACCAGGTTTTCGGCAAGGAGGCCCGCGGCGGTTTAGGCACTTCGGCAGTGGCCTCGCCGCGCTGCACATAGGGGCCAAAGCGGCCAACGCGCAGGGAGATCTGTTCGCCCTGATCCTCGCCCAGGATCTTGCCATCAAGCGCGCTTGCATCGCCCTCGCCCGGGGCGGTGATCGGACGGGTATAGCGGCATTCCGGATAGTTGTTGCAGCCGATGAACGCCCCACCCGATCGCGCGGTCTTGAGGTTGAGCCGCCCCGAGCCACAGACCGGGCAGGCCCGTGGATCGCCGCCGTCGGCGCGCGGCGGGTAAAGATGCGGCGCCAGCACCTCGTCGATCTTTTCCAGAACCTCGGTGATGCGCAGTTCCGTGGTCTCGGCGATTGCCGCCGAAAAGTCGCGCCAGAAGCGGCTCAGAACGTCCTTGTAGTCGCGTTCTCCGGCGGAAATGTCGTCGAGCTGCCCCTCCAGATCGGCGGTGAAGTCATATTCCACATAGCGGCGGAAATAGTTCGACAGGAAGATCGTCACCAGCCGGCCCTTGTCTTCGGGGATGAGGCGGTTCTTGTCCTTTCGAACATATTCGCGATCCTGGATCGTGGTGACGATGCTGGCGTAGGTCGAGGGCCGGCCGATGCCCAGTTCCTCCATCCGCTTGACCAGTGTCGCCTCGGTATAGCGCGGCGGCGGCTGGGTGAAGTGCTGCGCGGCAAGCACGGCTCCGCTCTCGTCCAGAACCCCGGCATCTGCGCGGCGCATCTGCGCATCCCCCGTCACCGTCTGGGAGGTTTCGGCGAGCTTCTGATAGGCTGTGACAAGGGCGCCGGGGGCCTTCTCCAGCGGTTCGCCCTCCATGATCTGGGGCAGGCGTGCCGCGTCTTCGTCGCCGTCATCATCGCGGCCTTCCTCATAGATCTTGAGGAAGCCGTCGAACATCACCACCTGCCCGGTTGCACGCAGTCCGACCTGGCCATCGGCGCTGGTGATCTCGACCGTTGTGCGTTCGAGGCGGGCGGCGGCCATCTGGCTTGCGATCGTCCGTTTCCAGATCAGGTCATACAGCTTGCGCTGGTCACCATCCGCCACCCGAAGGCTGCCCGGATCAAGCGACATGTCGGTCGGGCGGATACATTCGTGCGCTTCCTGCGCGTTCTTGGCCTTGTTCTTGTACATGCGGGGGCTGTCCGGCACATACTGTGCACCAAAGCGGGACCTGATCTCGTCCCGCGCGGCCATCACCGCTTCGGGCGCCATGTCGATCCCGTCGGTCCGCATATAGGTGATATAGCCGGCCTCATAGAGCCGCTGTGCCGTGCTCATCGTCTGCTTGGCGCCCATGCCGAACTTGCGGCTGGCCTCCTGCTGCAGCGTCGAGGTCATGAACGGGGCCGAAGGATTGCGGCTGGCGGGCTTTGATTCGACCGAATGCGCGACAAGATCGCGGCTGCTGACGGCATGAACTGCCAGTTCTGCCGCTTCCGAGGTGGCAATATCGAAACGGTCAAGCTTCTTGCCGCCAAGAAGGGTCAGACGGGCCTCGAACTCCTGGCCCCGCGGGGTGCGCAGGGCGGCGCGCACCGACCAGTATTCGCGGGCCCGGAAGGCCTCGATCTCCATTTCGCGTTCGACGATCAGGCGCAGGCAGACCGATTGTACCCGTCCTGCCGATTTCGCGCCCGGCAGCTTGCGCCAGAGCACCGGCGACAGGTTGAAGCCTACAAGATAGTCAAGCGCCCGACGGGCGAGATAGGCTTCGACCAGTTCCATATCCACCTGGCGGGGGTTCTTCATCGCCTCGGTCACCGCGGTCTTGGTGATCGCATTGAACACCACGCGGCTTACCTTGGTGTCCTTCCGGATCGCCCGGGCCTTGGCGAGTGCCTCTTGCAGGTGCCAAGAAATTGCCTCGCCTTCGCGGTCGGGGTCGGTGGCGAGGATCAGTTCGTCATCGTTCTTCAGCGCCTCGGCAATCGCGCGAATGTGCTTGCGGCTGTCTGCCGCGACTTCCCATGTCATGTCGAAATCATGTTCGGGATCGACCGAGCCATCCTTCGGCGGCAGATCTCGCACATGGCCGTAGGAGGCGAGAACCGTGTAGTCGGAGCCCAGATACTTGTTGATTGTCTTGGCCTTGGCGGGCGACTCGACGACGACGACGGCCATGAAAAACCTCTTGAAACGGCGTTTGCTCTTAGGGCGCGCAAGATGTGGGCTCGTGGCCGGCAATGTCAATGCAAAGCGAAGCTGCGAAGCAGAGGCGCGGACGCGCGGCATTCAGGACCCGAGGTCATGGTTGCGGCAGAGCTGCACGCTGCCGAGATGGGCATGGCCTGTGCCGGGTCAGGCGGGCTGGCCCAGTGCCAGAAGCCCGCCCGGCTGGCGCAGGACACGGCCGTCAAGCTCCATCATTACCAGCTCGGCGGCAACGCGGCCGGCAGGCAGCCCCAGATCGCGGATCAACTGATCCTCGGCAAGTGGACTGGGGCCAAGCCGGTCGAGAATCATCTGGTCCAGTGCAGCCGGCTCCGCAAGAGGCGCCATGGGGCGCGCGGGAGGTGGCGCCTCTGCGCGGGCGCGCCCCAGAGGAAGGCCGCGCGGCGCATCGTGCGGGGTAGCGCGTTTGGCAGCGCGGGCGAGAAGCGGTGCGATTGCCTCCATCACGTCGGAAACGCTGCGTACCAGGGTTGCCCCCTGGCGGATCAACATGTTGCAACCGGCTGCGCGGGCGTCGAAAGGGTGCCCCGGCACGGCGAGAACCTCGCGCCCCTGATCAGCGGCGCAGCTGGCGGTGATCAGGCTGCCGGAACGCTCGGCCGCCTCGACCACGATGACGGCATGCGCGAGGCCGGCGACCAGCCGGTTGCGTTGCGGGAAATGCCGCGCCTGGGGTTCAAGTCCGGGGGGATGCTCCGAAATGCGGCAGCCAACTTCGGCGATGCGCTGCGCCAAGTCTGTATTTTCGGCCGGATAGATGATGTCCACGCCGCCGGCATGAACGCCCACGGTGCCGCCCCGGTCCGGCCCGGCGGCAAGGGCAGCCGCATGGGCTGCGGCATCGATCCCGCGTGCCAGCCCCGAGACCACCGTTATTCCCGCCTCGGCCAGTTCTCCTGCCAGTTTCCGCGTCATGCGCAGCCCGAGGCTCGAGGCGTTGCGGGCACCGACCAGCGAGACCATCGGACGTGCCAGCACCTCGGGCTGGCCCATGACCCACAGAAGCGGTGGCGCATCCGGCAAAGCCGCAAGCGCGGCCGGATAATCAGGCGCGCCGTTGAACAGGAGCCTCGCCCGGGCCGCGCGTCCAGCCCGAAGTTCGGCACGCGCAACCTCTTCGGGGCAGGGCTGGTAATCGCGGACGCCACTGGTGCGGGCGATTTCCGGAAGCGCGGCGAGCGCTGCCCCGGCCGAGCCGTATTCCGCGATCAGCCTGTAGAAGGTCGCGACGCCCACGCGGCGCGAGCGAATGAGGCGAAGCCAGGCAAGACCGTCTTCCTCCGTGGTGGGGGGGGTGAAGGGTGTGGGGGAAGAATTCAAGTCTCCGGCCATCCGTCGCTCCGCCTCATTCGAGTCTGAAGATGGCGCGGTATCCTTAACAAGTAGTGAAGATTCGGCCTTCCGGCAGCGGTACAGTCAGAAAAATCTCATCAGGCCGCGCTTCCGCCTATCGTAAGCCCACCGATCATCAGGGTTGGCTGCCCCACGCCCACCGGAACCCATTGGCCGGCCTTGCCGCAGTTGCCGATCCCCGGATCAAGTGCCATGTCGTTGCCGATCGCGCGGATCTGGCGCAAGGCGGTTGCGCCGTCGCCGATCAGCGTCGCGCCCTTGACCGGCGCCCCCAGCCGGCCGTTCTGTACACGGTACGCCTCGGTGCAGGAAAAGACGAACTTGCCGTTGGTGATGTCCACCTGGCCCCCGCCAAAGCCCACGGCATAGATCCCGTCCCGAAGATCGGCCAGAATGTCGGTTGGCGCAGCTGTTCCACCCAGCATGTAGGTATTCGTCATGCGCGGCATGGGCGCATGGGCATAGGATTCACGCCGGCCGTTTCCGGTCGGCGCCACGCCCATCAGCCGCGCGTTCTGACGGTCCTGCATGTAGCCGACAAGGACTCCGTTCTCGATCAGGACGTTGCGGGCGCTGGGCGTGCCTTCGTCATCCACGGTGATTGATCCGCGGCGATCGGGCAACGTACCGTCATCCAGGACGGTGACGCCGCGCGCGGCGATCTGCTGGCCCAGAAGTCCGGCAAAGGCCGATGTCTTCTTGCGGTTGAAATCCGCCTCGAGCCCGTGGCCGATCGCCTCGTGCAGAAGGATCCCGGGCCAGCCCGGCCCCAGAACAACATCCATGACCCCTGCCGGAGCAGGCACTGCATCAAGGTTCACCAGCGCGATGCGCAGAGCTTCGCGCGCGACAGTTTCCCAGTGATCGCGGGTCATGAGGCCGGCGAGCCCATGGCGCCCGCCGCCTCCGGCGCCACCCGATTCGCGCCGGCCGTTCTGCTCGACGATGACCGAGATGTTGAGCCGCGTCATCGGCCGCACATCCCGGATCCGGAGGCCTTCCGGTCTCAGGATCTCTACCTCCTGCAGCGAAGCCGCGAGCGTCGCCGAAACCTGGATCACCCGTGGATCAAGCGCGCGCACGAAGGCATCGATTTCGCGCAGGGTATCGATCTTCACCGAAAACGCCGCGTCGCCCATCGGATCCGCAGGGGCATAAAGGCGCTGGTTGGTTCCGGCTGGCGGTGCCGCGATCCGGCCGCCGCCATCACCGACCGCCAGGCGCGCGGTTTCGGCCGCGCGCCGCAGCGCCGCCTCGGTCAGATGCGTCGAATGGGCATAACCGGCCACTTCGCCGCGCACCGCCCGCAGGCCGAACCCCTCCGAGGCATCATAGCTTGCCGTCTTGACCCGTCCGTCATCCAGAACCACCGCCTCGGACCGCCGCCGCTCCAGGAACAGTTCGCCATCATCGGCGCCGGCAACCGCGTCACGCAGAACCGCCAGCGCGCGGCTCTCGTCCAGCAATGTCTCGAAGGGGCGGAAGGGATCGTCGGACATCGGCTGGACCTCTCGGCTGTCATTGATATGGATCAAGCGGCGGCTGATTGCCGCAACAGTATTGCTTGTCGAACATGCTCTAATATGGTTTTACCGGGAACCGAGACAACGGGATTCCGCCCAGGCGATGTCGGGGAGGGGTCCGGACGAGCGGACCAGGGCGCCGCGTCAAGAACGGGAACAGAAACATGCGATTCGCAACTTCACTTTCGGGCCTTGGTGCCGCTTTCGCGTCGAGCCTTCTTGCGGGCGCTGCTGTTGCGCAGCAGGTTCCCGTTGTTGAAGGGCTCGAGGTGGTCGGAACCCCGCGGCCCGGCGGCACCGGCTTCCAGCCCGCGGCAACGGACATCGCCCGCGACACGCAGTGGCTGGACGGCATGCTGATGTACATCATCACCGGCATCACGATCTTCGTGACGCTGCTGCTGATCTGGGTGCTGATCCGCTACAACCACCGCCGCAACAAGGTGCCAGCCCGCTTCACGCACAACTCGCCGCTCGAGATCACCTGGACGGTCGTTCCGATCCTGATCCTCGTGTTCATCGGCGCCTTCTCGCTGCCGGTCCTGTTCAAGCAGCAGGAAATCCCGGAAGCCGACATCACCATCAAGGTCACCGGCTTCCAGTGGTACTGGGGCTATGAATATGTCGACCATGGCTTCAGCTTCGAGAGCTTCATGCTGGCCCGCGATGAGCTTGAGGACTACGGCTACGATCAGTCGGACTTCCTGCTGGCAACCGACACGGCCGTCGTGGTGCCCACGGGGGCGACCGTCGTGATGCAGGTGACTGCGGCCGACGTGATCCACTCCTGGACGATTCCCGCCTTCGGCGTGAAGCAGGATGCGGTTCCGGGCCGTCTGGCAGAGCTGTGGTTCAATGCCGACCGTGAGGGCATCTATTTCGGCCAGTGCTCGGAGCTTTGCGGCAAGGACCACGCCTACATGCCGATCACCGTCAAGGTGGTAAGCCCGGAGGCCTACCGGGCATGGCTTGACAGCGCGATCGAGTTCTATGCGGGCACCCCGCGCAGCATCACGGTGGCTTCCAACGATTGACGGCCAGGCCGGGCCGCATGCCTTGCGGCCCGCCCAAGCAGGAGAGAGCGTTGACCGATATTCGTTCCTATGAACAGACAGGCGAGGCTGGCTTTGGCGACTATGTCGCGCTTCTGAAGCCGCGCGTCATGTCGCTTGTCGTGTTCACGGCAATGGTGGGCCTGCTGGTCGCGCCGGTCCAGGTGCACCCGATGGTGGCCTTCGCATCGATCCTGTTCATCGCCCTCGGCGGCGGGGCCTCGGGCGCGCTCAACATGTGGTGGGATGCCGATATCGACCGCGTCATGCGCAGAACCCGCGGCCGCCCCGTCCCGGCCGGAAAGGTTGCCCCGGAAGAGGCGCTTGGCCTTGGTCTTGCGCTTGCCGGAATCGCGGTGGTGATGCTGGCTCTGGCGGCGAATTTCGTGGCAGCAGGGCTGCTGGCGTTCACGATCTTCTTTTATGCGGTCGTCTACACGATGTGGCTGAAACGGTCCACGCCGCAGAACATCGTCATCGGCGGTGCTGCGGGGGCCTTTCCGCCGATGATCGGCTGGGCGGTCGCGACCGGGGGCGTGAGCCTTGAAAGTGTGCTGATGTTCGCGGTGATCTTCATGTGGACGCCACCGCATTTCTGGGCGCTGGCCCTGTTCATGAACCAGGACTACACCAAGGCCGGCGTGCCTATGCTTACTGTGACGCATGGACGGCGGGTGACGCGCAACCATATCCTTGGCTATACGCTCGCGCTGGCGCCGGTGGCGCTGGGGGCGGGTTTCACCTCGATCGGCGGGCCTGTCTATCTGGCATCGTCGGTCGTTCTGAACGCAATTTTCCTGTTGGGGGCCTGGCGCATCTGGCGCCGTGACGAGGCCGATGCCGAGGCGGATGGCTACCAGGCAGAAAAGCGGTTCTTCCGGGTTTCTCTTGTGTATCTCTTCCTTCATTTTGCAGCCTTCCTCGCCGAGGCGGCGCTGCGGCCCTACGGTCTGGGAGGCTGGTGATGGCGATCATCGTTGAACATGAACTGCACAAGCGGCGCCTTGGGCGCAATGTGGGGCTGGGCGTGGTGCTGATCGGGTTCGTGGTGCTCGTGTTCGGGCTGACGGTCGCCAAGGTCAGCGGCGGCGGCTCGATCCAGGGCTTCGACCACACCTATCGTCCCGCCCTTGAGGCGCCACGTCAGCCCGAGGTGCGCTGATGGCGATGAACAGCAAGACCAAGACTGCCGTCCAGCTGATCGGCGTTGTGGTGTTCATGGGCTCGATGGCCTGGGCCGCGGTGCCGTTCTACGACTGGTTCTGCCGGGTCACAGGGTTTGGCGGCACGCCGGGTGTGGCCAGTGCCGCGTCGGGCGAGGTGCTCGACCGGACGATCCGGGTGCGCTTCGATGCGTCCAGGGAACGCGGCATGCCGTGGGAGTTCCGCCCGATGCAGCGCGAGATGGAGGTGCGAATCGGGGAGGTGGGACTGGCTTTCTACGAAGCCTACAATCCCTCCGACGAGGCTGTGGCCGGAACCGCCAGCTATAATGTGACGCCTTATGGCGCCGGGGGTTATTTCACCAAGATCGACTGCTTCTGCTTCCAGATGCAGGTGTTGCAGCCGGGCGAGCGGGTCGAGATGCCGGTCACCTTCTACGTTGATCCGGCCATCGTGAACGACCGTGAAAGCAGCGGTGTGCACACGATCACCCTGTCCTATACTTTCCATGTCACCGACATGCCGCGCGAACAGGCGGCGCTGCTGCCGGCTGCGGACACGTCTGTAAACTAAGTGCCGAACGAGGGACCAAAAAACCATGGCGCATGAGAAAAACCACGATTACCACGTCCTTCCGCCGTCAATCTGGCCGTTCCTTGCGTCGGTTGCAGCATTCTTCATGCTGTTCGGCGCGGTTCTCTGGATGGCACAGGGCATGCCCTGGATGTTCTTCATCGGCCTGGCCGGCGTGCTTTACGTCATGTTCGGCTGGTGGGTCGATGTCGTGAAGGAAAGCCGGGCCGGCGACCATACGCCGGTTGTGCGGATCGGGCTGCGCTATGGCTTCATCCTGTTCATCATGTCCGAGGTGATGTTCTTCGCGGCCTGGTTCTGGAGCTTCTTCAAGCACGCCATGTATCCGATGGCCGAGGGTGCGGGCGGTGTCTGGCCTCCGGTCGGGATCGAAACCTTCGATCCTTGGCACCTGCCGCTGATCAACACGCTGATCCTGCTCTGCTCGGGCGCGGCCTGCACCTGGGCACACCACGCCCTGGTTCATGAAAACAACCGCCGCGACGTGATCAACGCGCTCTGGATCACGATTGCCTTGGGGGTGATCTTCACCTTCTTCCAGGCCTACGAATACAGCCATGCGGCCTTCGGCTTTGCCGGGAACATCTATGGTGCCAACTTCTTCATGGCGACCGGATTTCACGGCATTCACGTGATCATCGGCACGATCTTCCTCGCCGTCTGCCTGTTCCGCGCCTATCAGGGTGACTTCACCCCCGAAAAACACGTGGGATTCGAGGCTGCCGTCTGGTACTGGCACTTCGTCGATGTGGTCTGGCTCTTCCTGTTTGTCTCGGTCTACATCTGGGGCGGCTGAGCCATCCGCTTTACCGCTGTCGGGAAGGCGCGGGCCGCAAGGCGCGCGCCTTTGCCTTGGAGGGATAATGACGCGACGCATGATTCTGCCGCTGATCTTCGGGATCCTCGGCACCGGCATTCTACTGTCGCTCGGCCTCTGGCAGATGCAGCGCCTCGACTGGAAACGGGCTGTGATCGACGAGATCGAGGCGAGCATTCATGCCGCACCCGTGGCGCTGCCGGACAGGCCCGATCCGGCGCGCGACCGTTATCTTCCGGTTGCCGTCAGTGGCCGGACAACCGGGGACGAGATTCATGTTCTGGTCAGCCGCAAGGGCGTGGGCGCGGGATTCCGGATCATTTCCGCCTTCGAGACCGATGACGGCCGGCGCATCATGATCGACCGCGGATTTGTGCGCGAGGCCGCGCGGAACCAGCCCCGCCCGGCGCGTCCGCTGGATGTGGTCGGCAATCTGCACTGGCCGCAGGACAGCGACAGCTACACGCCCGAACCCGATGCCGTACGCGGCTTCTGGTTCGCGCGTGACGTGCCGCGGATGGCCGAGGCGCTGGGGACCGAGCCATTGCTTGTCATCCTGCGCGAAGGAGCAGAAGATGGGATCGAGCCTCTTCCGGTGGATACTTCGGCCATTCCGAATGATCACCTCAATTATGCCGTAACCTGGTTTCTGCTCGCGGCGGTCTGGGCGGGGATGACAGTGTTTCTTCTGTGGCGTATCAGACGCGGTACCGATTAAGGCGGATCCATGAAATACATCTCGACGCGGGGCGCGGCCCCGGTGCTGACTTTCGACCAGGCGATGATGACGGGGCTGGCCCGCGACGGCGGCCTTTATGTGCCGGAGACGATCCCGGCGATGACGCAGACCGACATCGCGGCGCTTGCCGGCCTGGGTTACGAGGAAACCGCCTTCCGCGTCATGCGGCCTTTCATCGGTGACTGTTTCACCGATCAGGAGTTCCAGGATATCATCGCCCGCGCCTATGCCGGCTTTGGCCATGCCGCGCGCGCGCCCCTTGTGCAACTGGGGCCGAACCACTTCCTGCTTGAACTGTTCCACGGGCCCACGCTGGCCTTCAAGGATTTCGCCATGCAGCTGATCGGGCAGCTGTTCCAGGCGGCACTGCAGCGTCAGGGCGAGCGGGTAACCATCGTGGGCGCGACCAGCGGCGATACCGGCTCGGCGGCGATCGAGGCGTTTCGCGGGCTTGAAGGCGTTGATGTCTTCATCCTCTTCCCGGATGGGCGCGTGTCCGAGGTGCAGCGTCGTCAGATGACCACCCCGGTCGAGACCAATGTACACGCGCTGGCGCTCGCGGGCGACTTCGACGATTGCCAGGCCCGCGTGAAGGACATGTTCAACGATTTCGACTTCCGCGACAGCGTCCGCCTGGCAGGCGTGAACTCGATCAACTGGGCACGGGTGCTGGCACAGGTAGTCTATTACTTCTCGGCCGCGACCAGCCTTGGCGCGCCGCACCGGCCGGTCAGCTTCACCGTTCCCACAGGCAATTTCGGCGACATCTTCGCGGGCTATGTCGCGCGCCGGATGGGGCTGCCGATCGAGCGGCTGGTGATTGCCACCAACCAGAACGACATCCTGCACCGGGCGCTGAAAACGGGCCGGTATCAGACCGAGGGCGTGCGCCCCTCGATCAGCCCATCGATGGATATCCAGGTTTCGTCGAACTTTGAACGTGCACTGTTTGATGCCTATGGGCGTGACGGTGCGGCGGTGGCACAGCTCATGCAGGAACTGCGGCAGACCGGAGGCTTCCGGATCAGCCAGGGCGCGATCGATGTGTTGCGCGAAACCTTCCTTTCCGGCCGCGCCTCGGAAGACGAAACGCGCGCAACGATCGCGGGCGCCTTTGCCGCCACGGGCGAGATCCTGTGCCCCCATACCGCCGTGGGCGTGAATGTGGCCGAGCGCCATCTTGGGCCGGTGCCGATGATCACGCTGGCGACGGCGCACCCGGCGAAGTTCCCCGATGCGGTCGAGGCGGCGATAGGGCTGCGGCCGGCGCTTCCGCCCCGGATGGCCGATCTGTTCGTGCGGCCCGAACGCGTGACCCGCGTTGCGAACGACCTTGCCGGCATCGAATCCCTTGTCCGCGAAAGGATCGCGAATTGACCTCGCGTCTCACGACACTGCCAAACGGTTTCCGCATCGCCACAGAAACGATGCCGGGGCTGAAATCCGCCTCGATCGGCGTGTGGATCACCGCCGGCGGCAGGCATGAGCGGGTGGAGCAGAACGGTGTCGCGCATTTCCTGGAGCATATGGCCTTCAAGGGCACGACCCGCCGGACCGCGCTGCAGATCGCCGAGGAAATCGAGGATGTAGGGGGCTATATCAACGCCTATACGAGCCGCGAGATGACAGCCTATTACGCGCGGGTTCTCGAGGCCGACGTGCCGCTGGCGCTGGATGTGATCTCCGACATCGTGCTGAACCCGGTCTTCGACCAGCGCGAGATCGAGATCGAGCGTCATGTGATCTTGCAGGAAATCGGGCAGGCGCTGGACACGCCCGATGACGTGATCTTCGACTGGCTGCAGGAAGCCGCCTATCCCGACCAGCCCTTCGGACGGACCATCCTTGGCCCGTCCGAGCGGGTGTCCAGCTTCAGCCAGGACGATCTGCGCCGCTTTGTCTTGGAACACTACGGCCCCGACCAGATGATCCTTGCGGCGGCAGGTGCGGTTGACCACGATCGCATCGTGGCCGAGGCAAGCGCGATCTTTGGCGACCTGCGCCCGGTCGGCGTGCCGCAGATCGAACCGGCACGGTTTTCGACCGGGGAGCGGCGCGAACTGCGCGACCTTGAGCAGGTGCATTTCGCGCTGGCATTCGAGGCGCCTGGCTATCGCGATCCCGACGTCTATACGGCGCAGGTCTTTGCGACGGCGCTGGGCGGGGGCATGTCGTCGCGGCTGTTTCAGAAGATCCGCGAGGAACGCGGCCTGTGCTATACGATCTTTGCCCAGTCCGGAGCCTATGAGGATACCGGCGTGTTGACGATCTATGCCGGCACGGGCGCCGACGACATTGCCGAGCTGACCGGCCTGACGGTCGATGAACTGCGCCGTTCGACCGAGGACATGAGCGAGGCCGAAGTGGCCCGTGCCCGGGCGCAGATGAAGGCGGGCCTGCTGATGGGGCTGGAAAGCCCGTCCTCACGGGCGGAACGGCTGGCACGGCTTCTGTCGATCTGGGGGCGTATCCCGGATGTGGACGAAGCGGTGGCGCGGATCGAGGCGGTGACGGCGGCCGATGTGCGCCGCTTTGCCTGCGAAATGGCGCAGGGCGCGCGTGCGGCGATGGCGCTTTATGGCCCGGCGAACAACGCGCCCATGCTGGAAACCTTACGCGGGCGGCTGGCGGCCTGATGCTGGGTTTGCGTCGGAAACTCCGGATCGAAACGGAGCGCATGACACTCCGCCTTCCGACGCATTCCGATTTCCGCGCCTGGACTATGCTGCGCCGCAGCAGCGCCGCCTTCCTGATTCCCTGGGAACCTGTCTGGGCCGAGGATCATCTTGCCCGGAAGTCGTTTTCAAACCGGGTCTACTGGTCGCAGCGCGCGCAGATGAACGGGACCGCGCTGCCCCTGTTCCTGGTCCGGCGCGAGGATGATCAGCTTCTGGGCGCAATTACGCTCGATCACATCCGGCGCGGCCCGGCACAGGCGGGAACCCTGGGCTACTGGATCGGAGAAAGCCATGCGCGCCAGGGCTACATGCGCGAGGCGATCACCGCCGTGGTGCACCACGCCTTCACTGCGCTGGACCTCTCGCGGATCGAGGCGGCCTGCCTGCCCGAAAACGTCGCTTCGCGCGGGGTTCTTGAAAAATGCGGTTTCAAGTATGAAGGGGTCGCCCAAAGCTATCTGCAGATCAACGGCCGTTGGCGCAACCATGTGCTTTACGCCAATCTGCGTGGCGACAGGCGCGGCCGGACGGATGTCGGATAAACCGTGAAGGAGATGGTGATGCCCGTGTTGAACCCGGCCGATGATGCATTTCTCGAGGCGCTGTCGGCCCGGCTGCCTGACGACACGCTGCGTCCGGCCGAGCCGCGCTACCTCGAGGAACCGAGGGGCCGCTACAGGGTCCAGACAGGGGTCGTGGCGCTGCCGCGGTCGACTGCGGATGTGGCGGCCATCATCCGTGCCGCAGCTGATGCCCGGGTCGGCATCGTTCCCTATGGCGGCGGCACCGGGCTTGTGGGTGGTCAGGTTGCGATCACCGGTCGTCCCCTGATCCTTTCGCTTGAACGGATGCGGGCGGTGCGCGCGATCCACGCCGAGGAAAACGTCCTGATCTGCGAAGCAGGTGCCACCCTGGCCGAGGTTCAGGCCGCGGCGGAAGAGGCAGAAAGGTTGTTTCCACTGTCGCTCGCGTCCGAAGGCACCGCCCGGATCGGCGGGATCCTTGCGACCAATGCCGGCGGGGTCAATGTGCTGCGGTATGGCAATGCGCGCGATCTGTGTCTGGGGCTCGAGGTGGTGATGCCGGATGGCAGCATCTGGAACGGGCTGCGCCGCCTGCGCAAGGACAACACCGGCTATGACCTGCGCCATCTCATGATTGGCGCCGAGGGCACGCTGGGCGTCATCACGGCGGCCAGCCTGCGGCTGTTTCCCCGGCCAGCCGCGCGTGGGGCCGCCCTGATGGCCGTGCCCGATCCGGCTGCGGCGCTGGCGCTGCTGGCCATGGCCGGGGCCTCGGTCGGGGCGGGGCTTTCGGCGTTTGAGCTGATCCATCGTCAGGGGCCGGAGTTCCTGCGGGAAGTCATGCCGGACATCCGCCAGCCCTTCGACGAGCCGCCGGAATGGATGGTGCTGATCGATCTGGGGCTGGGCCGCGGCCAGAACCCCGCCGCGGCACTGGAAGAGCTTTTTGCCGAGGCCTTCGAAGCCGGGTTGGTGACCGACGGCGTCGTTGCCCAGAACGAGGCGCAGCGCGCCGCTTTCTGGACCTTGCGCGAAGCCATTCCTGAAGCGAACCGGCGCATCGGGGCCATCTCGAGCCACGATATCTCGCTTCCCTTGGGCGCGGTGCCCGACTTCCTGCAGCGGGCAGCTCCGGCCCTTTCGGAAATCGGCGATTTCCGCATCAACTGCTTTGGCCATCTGGGCGACGGGAACCTGCATTACAACGTCTTTCCGCAGCACGGCCGCAACCGCGCCAACCACGAGGCTGAGCGGCCGGCAATCAAGCGCTGCGTGCATGATCTGGTCCACAGCCTGGGCGGTTCGGTCAGTGCCGAACACGGCATCGGCCGGCTCAAGGTCGAGGATCTGGAGCGCTATGGCGATCCGGTCAAGCTGAGGGCGATGCGCGCCATCAAGGCAGCACTTGATCCGGCCGGGATCATGAACCCCGGCGCGGTGTTGCGCGCCTAGCCCCGGGCGTGGTTCCGTGTCCTCACGCCGAGCGGCACCCGTTTGCGTCTGGTTTCTGCACCCGTTTCAACGAACGTCAGCCGTTGGGCAGAGAACCCTTGTGTCGCTTTGAGCCCGCCGCGGTCTCCTGAACTTCGCGCAGGATCCGACACGGCAGCCCACATTCGTCCATCGACAACAGTTGAAGGTCGGAGAGAAGCGGACATTCATCCGCTACGTTCGGATCAACTGCTGCGGGCATAGCTGCCGCCCATCAGACGACCCGAAGCCGCTGTCGACCAACAGTTCTTCGCATCCAGCAAGTTGCTGTCCCCCAAAGCAAGGGAAAGCGTCGCCTTGGCAATTTTCTCGGTCTGGCGGAGCCGCCCGAACGGGATGGTCTGCTGTATCCAGGCTTCGGCACCGTCGTTGTTGCGGAGACAGGTCGCCATCGCGGCCTTGGTGGCGCTGCAGATGCACAGGTCGGGAAAGCCCCTCATACCTGCGCCAGACCTGGTCGGCGCGACGGAGCCACCTGCGGACATCAGGGGCAGCGCCTTCCGTACGGTGAAGACCATGCCTTTCACGTTAATGTCGAAAAGACGATCAAAACGGGCTTCGTCGATGTTTCCCAAGGCAGCCTGTCCGGGATTCCCGGTATTGGCAAAGGCCACGTCTATACGACCCTGATCATACAGGACGCTGGCCGGATTCGCGCCGATATCACCTTCGACGACCTCGTCCGTGTTGCGACGGCAACCTCCCTTGCGGTCGAGCAGGACCGAACGTCACAATCCCGCATCGCGCATCTCGTAGGGGGGTTGCAGATGGCATTGTCGTTCGTTCGCTAGATTCAACGCCTTTTCGGCGGAGGCACGGCACTGACGGACAAGACCTCGCGGCACTGAGAGGTCGATCATTTCGCCTGAACGGCCGCTTCCCGCGAACGAACCCTGCAGAGCAGGTTCTGGGTCCTGCACCGCCCTCCTGGCCAGGGTCGCGTGGCGATCGACAGCCTTGTCCTGGATACCGTTGAAAAACACGCTCCGCTTTCTCTTTCATTGATCGGGAAAGCTGAAGCGCTGCGCCTCTTCAGGCGATCTTTGGTGTCATCGGTATCAACTTGGCGGATTTCCGGAGTTTTAGACGGTTGCAGCTAGGGGGAACTCGTCCTTTGCGCCGTTTCGCGCGCGCAGTCGCAGCCGGTCGAGGCGCTGATCCGATTCAGGTGTGCAAACAGCATCTCGACCTTTTTCCTGGATTGGCTCGAGGCGATACAAGCATCGGACTTTGCAGATTGGCGGGCATGCTTTGCGCGTCCTCGTGCGGGTGGCGGGCGATCTTGCCGACGATGGCATCCGAAGTCGATTGGGCTTCAGGAAGCAGGCGGAGCAGTCATGCTCGCTGACGAAAGATCGGTTCGTGCCGCGCTTGCAGGCGCCGGATCTTGGCTTGCGCATCTCGCGCCAGTATCGGGGAATGCCCCGTCGCCGCATTGGTCTTGTCGAAGACGGGAATGGACGGCGCGATCTCCTGTTCGGCGACCGGCATGCTGCCTGCTCAGGCCGTATCGGCGGATGCAGACGGAATGCCTCTTCGACGCGCACGATCATCTCGCGGCCACACGCCACCATCGCCTTACGGACGGTGTATTCGGCGGTTTCGTAGCCGCCTCATCTTCCACATCCACGACGATTGCATGCTCTGGGTCGACAAGACCGTTGGTGCTGCAGGCAAGAAAGACCTGTCGCCGTTCGCGCCGGTGAAGCGGGCAGCAGGATCGTTCGGCGACAGGGTTTTGGGAGGGGCGCCGAACGGCCTGTCGTCAAGCCTATCACGATACTCCTGCGGCTCGGGTGACAGGATCACCGGCAGACCGATCTTCTGCCCGGACCTTCTTGCAGCGGCTGGCCTCGGCCTTGATCAGAAGCGCCCCGAACTGCTGCCGCCGACTTCGGTGACGCGGTGCGCCAGCACGCCCTCGAACACCTGCCGCAGCAGATCGCAGGCATGAAATGGGCCTTGGCGGTTCCTGGAAAAGGGCGAGTGCGGCATCGCATCGCCCAGACCGAGACGACAGGACCGCCGATAGGCCAGGTTCGGGCCTATCTCTTCACGAAGGCGCCGGTCGGAACAGATGCCTTGGCAATAGCCGGGCAGCAGCATGCGGATCATCAACTCAGAACCAGCTGACGGCCCGCCCGTCGAGGAGCAGGTCGGCCCCAAAGGTGGACGCACGCGCGCGGGATCGACAAACCATGTTCATGGCCCGCAGCAGGTGATCAGGGGGCGCCATGGTCTCCAACGAGAACGCGCAAACTGCTGTCCTCGTGAAGCCTGCCGTGGTCCCTCACGGCGCCATTTCCCTGCGCAGCGAAGTGAACCAGGGGCCGAGCGATCAGGCGACGGCGGTTTCAACGGAACCGGCTCAGAGCCGACCTTCAGTTCGGAAAAGCGCAGTGATCTCCACCACGACTGGAATGGCGACGTTTGGTGAGAGTTGGTGCTGAAAGGCGGTTTGGCGTGCATAAGCAACGAGGCCTTGGCCGCTGCGCAGGGGCCAAGGCCGAGGGTCAGACGCCGGGGCGTTTCAGCGTGAAGGTTTCGCGCACCACGGTATAATCCTGATATCCGCAGCGCGCGAGCGCCTGAAAGCGGGTGATGTCGAACATGCCGTCGACCAGACAGTCGTCGCGCAGATGGACGCCAACAACCTCGCCCAGGATCAACAGGTTCGAGGGGCCTTCGAGCGTCACGATCTGGGTCAGCCGGCATTCCAGCGCGGCGGGGGCCGAGGCGACGCGCGAACAGGCGATGGTTTCACAAGGTGCGCGCGGAATATCGGCCAAGGCAAATTCATCCACCTCGCGGCCCCAGGGACCCGAGGTCATGTTCATCGCGTCACGGGCGGCGTATTCCACGATACTTGCGCAGAAGACGCCGGTTTCGATGATGTTTGCGATCGAATCCTTGCCCGTCTCGCGGTCGGGTTTTGCCCCCGTCGAGGCGAACATGACCTGGGGCGGGGTATAGGCGACGGCATTGAAGAACGAATAGGGCGCGAGGTTTTCCGAGCCGTCAGACCCGCGCGTCGAGATCCAGCCGATCGGGCGCGGCGCGACGATTGCATTGAACGGATTATGGGGCAGCCCGTGGCCGTTCTTGGGTTGGTAGAACATGAAATCTCCGGCAAGCTGTGGAAACCGCAGGGGTTTGCCCCAGACCTAAACGCGTGTTAGGGGCGTTTCCAGAAAAAACGGGCAGAGACGGGCGGCATGTACCACCTCAGCGAAGAAACGGCCGAAGACGCCTGGGATGTCGAGGCGCTTTATGATCTCTGTTTCGCCCCGGGACGCGAGGCGCTGTCTTCCTACCGGTTGCGCGATGGCGTGCCGCGGATATCGCAACTCTGCCTGGCCTTGCGGGACGAGGATCAGGTGCTTGCCGCCGCGATCCGGTACTGGCCCGTGCGCGTTGGCGGGGCGCCCTGCCTGTTGCTGGGGCCGGTCGCGGTGCATCCGACCCGCCAGGGCGAGGGGCTTGGCGCGCTTCTGATCCACGAAAGCCTTGCCGAAGCGCGGCGGCTGGGATGGGAGCGGGTGCTGCTTGTGGGCGACGCGCCCTACTACCGCCGCTTCGGCTTTGTGCGGCGCGAGGGCGTGCTCATGCCGCCGCCCACCAACCCCGAGCGGGTTCTGGGTTTCGAGCTTGTCTCGGGCGCCTGGGCGGGCGTTCAGGGACCGGTCACGCGCGGTGATGGAGTGGCCGGGCCTGACGGGCGCCCGGCCTGAGCGAACGGGACGGCGCAGGCCAGCCAAGCCTCTGCCTCGGCCCTGAACCGGTATCATTGACATCGGCTGGTCTGCCGGGGCGAGGCGGCTGCGTGTGGCACGGGTTCTTGCCCATTGCGAAGCTCTGGACGCCTTCCGGGCGACGGGCTGGGCGCGAACGGCCTCTTTCCCGGCCGGCTGGGCTGGAGCGCGCTGCCGGTGGAGGCTTCAGCCTTGGGTCGTCAGCCAGTCCATGACGGCGCTGCGGACGCTTTGCGCGCCTGCCTCGCGCGCGGCGTCGATGACGGATCGGGCCTCGCCCAGATCAACGCGGCGCAGCAGATGCTTCACCGGGCCGATCGAAGCCGGCCGCATGGAAAGGGTGCGCAGGCCCATTGCGGCGATGCAAAGCGCCTCGATGGGGCGGCCGGCGTCCTCGCCACAGAAGGAGAGCGGCGTCCCGGTTTCCCCGCAGCGGCGCACGATCTGTTCGATCAGACCGAGGAAGCTGACATTGAGCGTGTCATAACGGCGGCGCACCCGTTCGTTTTCCCGATCCGCAGCAAAGAAGAACTGCTTGAGGTCATTACCGCCGATGGAAACGAAATCGGCCAGTTCGAAGAACTTGCGCGGTGCAAAGGCAAGGCTGGGCGTTTCAAGCATCGCGCCCACTTCGATCTTGCTGGGAAGGGTGTGACCCAGCCGGCCCTCGGTATCCAGCGCCCGCATGAGATGGTCGCGGGCCTGGGTGTATTCCTCGAGCTGCGCCACGAAGGGGAACATCACCGTCAGGGGGCGGCCGTTCGCGGCGCGGATCAGCGCTTGCAATTGCATCCGCATGACGCCGGGCTTGTCGAGCCCCAGCCGGATCGCCCGCCAGCCCATCGCCGGGTTCGGTTCGTCCTGCGGCTTCATGTAGGGCAGGACCTTGTCCGACCCGATATCAAGGGTGCGGAACGCGACCCGGCGGCCCTTCGCGGCGTCAAGCACGCGCGCGTAAAGCGCCGCAAGCTCGCCCCGTTTTGGCACCTGGTTGCGGATCAGAAACTGCAACTCGGTCCGGAAGAGGCCCACGCCCTCGGCCCCCGAGCCTTCCAGCGAGGGCAGATCGGCCATCAGCCCCGCGTTCATGTGGAGGCTGATTGTCGTGCCGCAGCGCGCCTGCGCCGGCAGGTTGCGCAGCGAGGCATAGCGTTCCTGCGCCTTGGCCTGCATGGCGATCTTGTCGCGAAAGGCGTTGGCGACGCTTTCCTCGGGGCGCAGATGAACAAAACCCTGGTCGCCATCGACAAGGATGTGGTCGCCGTTCAGGGCTTCGGTGGTGATGCGTTCGGCATGGATGACGAGTGGAATGGCCAAGGCCCGTGCCACGATCGCCGCATGCGAGCCGACCGAGCCTTCCTCGAGCACGATTGCCTTCAGGCTTCGGCCATAATCCAGAAGTTCGGCGGGGCCGATGTTGCGCGCCACAAGAACCGGGCTGGCAGGAAGCTCGGCCCCCGTTTCGCGGCCCTGCCCCGTCAGAATGCGCAGCAGACGGTTCGACAGATCGTCCAGATCGTGCAGGCGATCGCGCAGATAGGCATCTGCCGATTGCTGCAACCGTGCGCGGGCGGCCGACTGCTCCTTTTCGACAGCGGCTTCGGCTGACAGGCCGCGGCCGATGTCTTCCTCCATCCGCCGCATCCAGCCGCGCGAATGGGCGAACATGCGGTAGGTCTGCAGGATTTCGATCTGGTCCTTGTCGGTCGCTGCAGCGCGGCTCAGCATGTCGTCCACCGAAACGCGCAGCCGCTCGACCGCGCTGCGCAGCCGTTCGACTTCGGCCTTGGGATCGTCGGCCACCATGTTGGTGACGACGACGCGGGGTTCGTGCAGCCAGACGTTGCCCTCGGCCGCGCCTTCCTGGCCGGTTGCGCCCCGGAACATCACCGGATGCTGATGCGGGGCGGCAAGGGCCTCGCCTTCGCCGATGAAGGCGCCCAGCTCCGTCATCTCGGCCAGAACCATCGCCACGACTTCGAGGCCATAGACCTCGTCATCGGAAAACTGGCGCGCCTCCTTGGACTGGACCACCAGCACGCCCAGGCTTTCGCCAAGCCGCTGGATCGGTACGCCCAGGAACGACGAGAACACTTCTTCCCCGGTTTCGGGCATGAAGCGGAAGCCGCGTTCCTGCGGGGCGTTGCCGGTGTTGACGGGTGTGCCTGTTCGCGCGACCCGCCCCACAAGGCCTTCGCCCAGCCGCAGCCGCGTCTTGTGGACGGCCTCTGGGTTCAACCCCTCGGTCGCGCAAAGCTCCAGCGTGTCGGCGTCCCGAAACAGATAGATCGAACAGACCTCGGTCCGCATCGAATCGGCGATCAGATGCGTGATCCGGTCAAGCCTTTCCTGGCCGGCGCCGGCTTCGGCAAGCGTGTCGCGCAGGCGCCGCAGCAGCTTGCGGCTTTCGGTTTCGGTGCGTTCGGGCATAGCCCCCCGGCTTCAGCTTGCCTTGTCCAGTTCGAAGGCATCATGAAGTGCCTGAACTGCAAGTTCCATATATTTCCTGTCGATCAGCACGGAAATCTTGATTTCCGAGGTCGTGATGACCTTGATGTTGACCCCTTCTGAGGCGAGCGCCTTGAACATCTTTGCCGCGACCCCGGCATGGCTGCGCATCCCGATCCCCACGACCGAGACTTTGGCGACCTCGGTGTCGATGACCAGTTCATCATACTTGATGTCGCCGCGGGCCCGGGCATCAGCCATCGCCTTTTCGGCGCGCTTCACCTGATCGACGGGGCAGGAAAAGGTCATGTCGGTCACGCCGCCCTTGTAATCGCGGAAGTTCTCCTCCGAGATGTTCTGGACGATCATGTCCACGTTCACGCCCGCGTCGGCAAGCGGGCCGAAGATCGCCGCGGCGATGCCGGGGCGGTCCTCGACCGTGACAAGGGTCATTTTCGCTTCATCGCGGGAAAAGGCGATGCCCGCTACGGCCTTCGATTCCATGATATCCTCCTCGTCGCAGACAAGCGTGCCGGATGTTTCGTCGCATTCCTCGAAGCTGGAGAGCACCCGCAGCTTTACCTTGTAGCGCATGGCCAGTTCGACCGAACGGGTCTGGAGCACCTTGGCCCCCAGGCTCGCCAGTTCCAGCATCTCCTCGAAGGCGATGCGGTCCAGCTTGCGGGCCTTCGACGTGATGCGCGGATCGGTGGTATAGACGCCATCGACATCGGTGTAGATGTCGCAGCGTTCCGCGCCAAAGGCGGCGGCAAAGGCCACGGCCGTCGTATCCGAACCGCCCCGCCCCAGCGTGGTGATGCGCCCTTCGGAGGAAACGCCTTGGAAACCGGCGACAACGGCGACCTTCATGCCTTCGGCGAACTTCTGATCGATATTCGTGCGCGGGATGTCGATGAAGCGGGCCGCGCCATGGGCGCTTGTGGTCAGGATCGGCACCTGCCATCCCTGCCAGCTGCGGGCCGGCACGTCCATTTCCTGCAAGGTCAGCGCCATGAGCCCGGCCGTGACATTCTCGCCCGACGAAACGACGGCGTCATATTCACGCGCGTCGTAAAGCGGCGATGTTTCGTTGACCCAGCCCACCAGCTCGTTCGTCTTGCCGGACATGGCAGAGACGATGACGATCACGTCATAGCCGCGTTCCACCTCGCGCCGGACCTTGAGCGCGGCGTTCCTGATACGGTCAAGATTGGCAACCGAAGTGCCGCCGAATTTCATCACCAGTACCGGCATGGGCATCCTCCGAGCTGCCAGCAAAATCGTGCGCTTCCTACGGTATGCACGACTGCCTTGCAAGCGCGCCGAAGGGGGTGGCCCAGCGCGGCAAGGCGATCAGAAGGGGATGTCCGGTCCGTCGTGTGAACGGAAACAGCCGCTGGTGGCCAGGTCCAGGTCCGCAAAGCGTGCGGCCAGGCCTTGGGCCGAACGTTCCGGGTCAATCTCTGCGCCCGCGCCGCCCATGTCGGTTCGCACCCAACCGGGATGATAGACCCCCACGGCGATGCCCTCGGGCCGCAGGTCATGGGCAAGGTTGCGGCCAAGATTGAGAACTGCGGCCTTGGTCGCGCGATAGAGGTAGGATCCCCCCGGCGCGCGGCTGTGCGATCCCATCGCCGAGCCGATGATCGCGATCCGCCCCGGACCCCGCCGCAGGTTCGGCAGCAGCGCCTGAACGGTCTGGAAGACGCCCGTCACATTTGTGGCAAAGGCGTCCTGCCAGGCGGCGGCGTCATGGGGCTGATCCAGGCTGCGGCCTGCTTGCGGAAAGATCCCGGCGTTGCAGACCAGAAGGTCGATGGGCTGGCCTGCCAGTTCGGCAGCCATCGCGGCATGGTCCGCTTCCGCGCGCACATCAAGGCGGATCCAGCGGCCCGGCGCAGGGGGTGTGCCACGGCAGGTTCCGATCACTTCAGCCCCTGCATTCCGATAGGCCTCCAGCAAGGCGCGGCCGATTCCCCGCCCCGCGCCGGTGATCAGGATCGTCATCGCTCAGTTCGCCTTCTGCTTGGGCAGGAATGGCAGGGGTGCGACAGGCACGCCTTCCTCGATAAGGGCGCGCGCCTCCTCGGGGCGGGCCTCGCCATAGATGGCGCGGGCTTCCCGCTCGCCCGCATGCATCGCGCGGGCCTCAGTCGCAAAGTTCATGCCGACATAGGTGGCATTGGCCTCGATCTCGCGGCGGAGTGCTGCCAGCGCCTCTTGCTGCGGATCCGCGGGGGCGGCAAGGGCCGGCGCCTTTTCGGAAGGCCGCACCGCCGGCGCCATCAGCTGCTTCTCGATCCGGCTGCTGCCGCAGGACGGACATGAAACATGCCCGCCCGCGCGCAGCGTGTCATACGCCGCGCCGGACTGGAACCAGCTTTCAAAGCTGTGGTCCTTATCGCATCTGAGGGCAAAGCGGATCATGGCCTGTTCCGATCGTTCGCGCCATGATCTAACCATAAACGGAACTTGTTCAAGATCGCATGGGCCATGCCGCAGTTCTTGCAACACTGTGCCCGCGCGGCCAGCCGGATTGCGATGCCACGATCGGCTGCGTCAGGATGGAAGGAGACGCCATGATCTGCCCCCACATGCCCCTGACGTCACACCGCCAGAAGGTGCGCCGATGATCCGCGCCTTCATCGCCCTGCCGGTGCCGCAGGTGCTGGCGAACCGCCTAGCCCTTCTGGCGCAGATGCTTCCGCTGCCAAGGCGTGTGCCCGAAGCGGATCTGCACGTCACGCTCGCTTTTCTGGGCGATCAGACCGAAGCCGTCCTGGAAGAGGTTCATTTCGCGCTCGAGACCTTGCGCGCCCCTTCCCTCGAGCTTGTCCTGCAGGGGGTGGGGGCATTCGGGAAGGCCCGTCCGCACTCGGTTCACGCGGTGGTGCGACCTGATCCGCCGCTGATTGCCTTGCAGCAGAAAGTTCTGACAGCAGCGCGGCGGGCGGGCTGCACCGTTGAGGCGCGCCGCTTCATTCCCCATGTGACGCTGGGGCGGTTCTCCCCGGCAAGCGCCGACCTTCCGAGGTTGGAAAAGGCGCTGGTTCAGTTTTCGACATTTTCCGCCGGC
The DNA here is from genome assembly GCF_042666235.1 of Halodurantibacterium daqingense. NCBI lineage: Bacteria > Pseudomonadati > Pseudomonadota > Alphaproteobacteria > Rhodobacterales > Paracoccaceae > Halodurantibacterium > Halodurantibacterium daqingense. The sequence continues at coordinate 62,528 of NZ_JBHTFQ010000009.1, forward strand.
CCCGAGGCTGTTCCGGCCTTCGGCTTGTACGAATCCCGCCTTCTGCCGTCGGGGCCGCATTACACGCAACTCGCGGAGTATCCGTTGACGGAGCCTTGGCGATGATCCTGCGGACGGGCTGTGCGCGTCGTCCGGTTATTCGTGCAGTCCGGGTTCGGCGATCCGTGCAGCATGATCCAGCAGTGCGGCGATCACCGGCGTATGCGGTTCGCGCGCCGGGGTGACCAGGCCCACCAGATGCCGGGCTGACGGATCCTCGATAGGGATTGCCAGCAGGCGGTCCGGGGCCATCACCTCGGTCAGCCGGTCGGGGATCACGCTGGCCCAGTGCCCTGTCAGGACATGGGCGAGCAAGGTAATGACCGAATTCGACTCGATCATCGCCTGCGGCGCAAGTGCCGCCGCGGCCATGTGGTGATTGAGGATCCTCCGGTTCTGCATGTCGCCGGTCAGAAGGCAGAGCGGCTGCGCGGCGACCTCGGCCCAGGTTACGGTCTCGCGCGTATCAAGGCCACCGTCGGGCCGGATCAGAAGCCGGTAGCCTTCGTGATAAAGCGGAACCGTCGTCACGCGGCCCAGCGGTTCGTTGGCAAGGTAGGTGATGCCGGCGTCCAGTTCGAGCCGCTCGAGCGCCGACAGAATCTCGTAGGAACTGCGCGACTGGATGGTCAGGCGCACGTTCGGATGGTGCAGTGCAAAGCGCCCCGTCAGATCCACCACCATCGACAGCGCGGTCGGAATGACGCCGATCCGCAGATTGCCCGACAGCCCGTGACGTGCGGCGCGCATTTCCTCTTTCATCGTGCGGGCATCGGCGACGATGCGCAGCGCCCATTCCAGCACGCGCTGCCCCTCGGGCGTCAGGCCCTGAAAACGCGATCCGCGCCAGACAAGCTGCACGCCAAGCTGATCCTCCAGCTGGCGGATCGCACCCGACAGCGAGGGTTGCGTCACGCCGCAGCTTTCGGCAGCGCGTCCGAAGTGGCGCTCGTTCGCCAGCGCAATAAACATCTCCAGTTTGTCGATCATGGCGGCTCCTGCTACGGATCGGGCGAAAGCGGGTGCTTGTGACGCTGCTTCTTGTTGCCGGTTCTTGTTACCGGGCTTCGGGCGCTCTAAATGCGATGCATGAAGCGTTTCATTCCATTTCTCAAGACGCCGCCGCGCGTGGCACTGGTGCGGCTTTCCGGGACCATCGCCTCGGGCGGCAGGCCGGGCAGCGCGCTCAATGATGCCGCAGTGGCGCCCCTGATCGAACGGGCGTTCCGGCGCGGCAAGCCGGATGCCGTCGCGCTGGTGATCAATTCGCCGGGCGGCGCGCCGGTGCAGACTGCGCTGATCGCCGGACGCATCCGCCGCCTTGCCGAGGAACGCAAGGTCAAGGTGCATGCCTTCGTCGAGGATGTCGCCGCATCGGGGGGCTATTGGCTGGCAACGGCGGCAGATGACATCTGGATCGACGAAAGCTCGATCGTCGGATCGATTGGCGTCGTCTCGGCCGGGTTCGGCTTTCACGGCCTGATCGAGCGCTTCGGCGTCGAGCGGCGGGTTCATACTGCAGGGCGATCCAAGAGCTTCATGGACCCGTTCCGCCCCGAGAAGACCGAGGATGTCGCGCGTCTGAAGTCGATGATGGAGCCGATCCATCAGGCTTTCATCGATCAGGTCCGTGCCCGTCGCGGCGAACGGCTGTCAAAGGACACCGACCTTTTCACAGGCGATATCTGGGTTGGCCGGCAGGCGGTTTCGGTCGGGCTGGCGGACGGTATCGGCCACCCCCTGCCGAAGCTGAAAGAGCTTTACGGCCCCAAGGTCGAGGTGATGCCCTACGGGATGCGCCGGCCAATCCTGTCGCGCCTCGGGATGCGCGCCGCCGGCGGGGTCATGGATCTTGCCGAAGACCGGGCCCTCTGGGCGCGTTACGGGCTTTAGGATGATACTCAAGGCCGTCACGCTGTTTCTTGTGGTCATGGCGCTTCTGGCCATGTTCGGAAAGCTGCGGTTGACGCGCGGATTCGGCCGGACGAAACGGGTTGAAAAATGCCCCAGCTGCCAACGGTACATGCTGGGTGGTGGAACCTCATGCGATTGCACGCGCCGGGGCGATCGGGGTCAACTTTGAAAATTCGGGCGCGACGGGGGCTTGAACGTGCTTTTTGATCTTTTGCTGGTGGCGGCGGGGCTTGTTCTGCTTGTCTTTGCCGGAGACGCGCTGGTGCGCGGCGCGGTGAACCTTTCGATCCGGCTTGGGATCCCGGCGCTGGTGGTGGGGCTTACTGTGGTGGCCTTCGGCACTTCGGCGCCCGAGCTTCTGGTTTCGGTCAAGGCGGTGCTGAGCGATGCGCCGGGCATCGCCCTTGGCAATGTCGTGGGCTCCAACACCGCCAATATCCTGCTTGTGCTCGGGGTTCCGGCGCTGTTTGCCACGATCACCACGCGCGGCACGGATACCCGGCGCAGTTATGTGATGATGATCGGCGCATCGCTTCTGTTCATCGGGCTCAGCTGGGCGGGTCCGATCCGGACACCGCATGCGCTTGTGTTGCTGGCGGCGCTGGCCTTCATGCTGTTCGACGCCTATCGCGGCGCCCGTGCGAGCGCGCCGGGATCGGACCCGCTGGACGAACTGGAAGGCGTCGAGATGGGGATGCGGTGGCGCAGGATCCTTCTGTATCTTGCCGCCGGGCTTGTGGGGTTGCCGCTGGGCGCGGACCTGCTGGTGCGTGGATCGGTGAGCATCGCGCGCGATCTCGGGATCAGCGAGACGATCATCGGCCTGACGCTTGTGGCGGTCGGAACCTCGCTGCCCGAACTTGCGACGACAGTTGCCGCCGCACTGCGCCGCGAGGCGGATGTGGCTCTGGGCAATGTGATCGGTTCGAACATGTTCAACCTGCTGGCCATCATCGGCATCGCCGGGCTGGTTGGGCCGTTGCCCGTGGATCCGTCTTTCCTGACGCTGGATCTCTGGATCATGCTGGGGGCGTCGTTGCTTCTCGCGCCATTCGTGTTCAGGGGCTGGCCGATCAACCGGGCCTGGGGGGCGGGCTTGACCGCGCTTTATGTGGGCTATCTGGCCCTGTTGCTGATCTGAAGGAGAGGAACGTGGCTCAGGCACTTGTCACGGGTGCGGCGCGGCGTCTGGGCCGTGCCATGGCGCTGTATCTTGCACGGCGCGGCCATGACGTGGCTGTGCATTACGCCGGTTCGCAGGAGGATGCGGACACCCTTGTGGAGCAAATCCGGGGACTGGGCCGTGCCGCCGTGGCGCTTCAGGCCGATCTTTTGGACGAAACGCAAAGCCAGGCACTTGTGCCCCGCGCCGTCGCGGCGCTCGGCGGGCCGCTGACGGTTCTGGTGAACAACGCCTCGATCTTCGAATACGACAATCTTGAAACGGCCACCCGCCTGAGCTGGGACCGCCATATCGAATCAAACCTGCGCGCGCCCTTCGTCCTGACCCAGGCCTTTGCGCGTCAGGTGCCGGACCCGGTGATGGATGAGCGGGGCGAACCCGTCGCGCAGGGATTGATCGTCAACATGCTGGACCAGCGCATGCGCAAGCTGACACCCGAATTCAGCAGCTATACCATTGCCAAGATGGGGCTGTGGGTGCTGACACGCACGGCCGCACAGGGCCTGGCGCCGCGGGTTCGTGTCAATGGCATCGGACCGGGACCCACCTTGCAGGGCGCGCGTCAGGGCGCAGGACATTTTGCCGCGCAACGCGCCGCAACGATCCTGCAGCGCGGTTCCAACCCCGAGGACATCACCGCGGCGCTTGGCTATCTGCTGGATGCGCCGGGCGTCACGGGCCAGCTTCTTTGCGTTGACGGGGGCCAGCATCTGTCCTGGCAGACGCCGGATGTGCTGGGCGTCGAGCCATAGCGACCGCCCGAAGTATATGCCGCCCCTGCCGTTCGAGTTGTTGATCCCACTTGACTTGTCCACCGGGACCTTCGCTGCCTGTGGGCCGTCATGATTCTGTCAAGAATTACAGGTCTCTGGTGCCTCTGGAAAAACTTTGAAAGTAAAAACAACGGGTTGCATTGTCGCCTAAAAAACAGGCAATGCGATGAACCGGCCCTGATTCAAGGAAAAATCGGGGAAAGCGGCAAGTTCCCCCCACAGTTATCCACAGAAACCGTGGACATGTTTTTGCTTGCCTGCCGGGTGAGAAGGTTGCAGCCAGCGCCCGGAATCACGAAGGTGTCGCCATGACCAAGGAAACCCCGGCTCCGCTTGTCGGCCACGCGCTGATCCAGTCCTATCTGAGGACGCTGGATGCCAGCCCGGGTGTCTATCGGATGCTCGATGCCGAGGCGCGTGTGCTTTATGTCGGCAAGGCGCGCAATCTCAAGGCGCGGGTGTCCAACTATGCCCGCCCCTCGGGGCATTCGGGCCGGATCGCGCGGATGATCTCGGAAACCGCGCAGATGATGTTCCTGACCACGCGGACGGAAACCGAGGCGCTGCTGCTGGAACAGAACCTCATCAAGCAGCTCAAACCGCGGTACAACGTGCTGCTGCGCGATGACAAGAGCTTCCCGAACATCCTTGTCTCCAGGGCGCATCGCTTTCCTCAGATCAAGAAGCACCGGGGAAAACGCACCGAGAAGGGCAGCTACTTCGGGCCCTTCGCCAGCGCAGGTGCGGTCAACCGCACGCTCAACCAGTTGCAGCGCGTGTTTTTGCTGCGCAACTGCACGGATTCCACCTTCGAGAGCCGGACGCGGCCCTGCCTTCTCTATCAGATCAAGCGCTGCTCGGCCCCCTGCGTGGGCTATATCAGCCACGAGGACTACGCGGCACTGGTCGCTGATGCCGAACGTTTCCTGCAGGGGCGCAGCACGAGCATCCAGGCCAACCTCGCGCGCGAGATGGCCGAGGCCTCGGAGGCGATGGAGTTTGAACGGGCGGCCGCGCTGCGAGATCGCATCAAGGCACTGACGGCCGTTCAGCAGGTGCAGGGGATCAACCCGCGCGGCGTGACCGAGGCGGATGTGGTCGCCCTGCATCTGGAGGGCGGACAGGCCTGTGTGCAGGTGTTCTTCATCCGCGCCAACCAGAGCTGGGGCAACCGCGACTATTACCCGCGCACGGGCGCCGGGGCCGATGAAGGCGAGATCCTCGAAGCCTTCCTGACCCAATTCTACGACGACAAGCCGCCGCCACGGCTGATCCTGCTGTCGCATCCCGTCCAGAACGAGGATCTGGTGGCCCAGGTTCTGACCGACCGCGCCGGGCGCAAGGTGGAACTTGCACTGCCGCAGCGCGGCGAGAAGGCTGAACTGGTGGAAAACGCCGCGCGCAATGCCCGCGAAAGCCTTGCCCGCAAACTTGCCGAAACCGCGAGTCAGAGCCGGCTTCTGGACGGCCTTGCCGAGGCCCTTGACCTGCCCTCTCCGCCGCGCCGGATCGAGGTTTACGACAACAGCCATATCCAGGGCACGAATGCCGTCGGCGGCATGATCGTCGCGGGGCCGGAAGGGTTCCTCAAAAGCCAGTACCGCAAGTTCAACATCCGCGGCGACAGCCTGACCCCGGGCGACGACTTCGGCATGATGAAAGAGGTGCTCACGCGTCGGTTCGAACGGCTGCTGCGCGAGGATCCGGACCGCGAAAGCGAAACCTGGCCTGACCTGCTGCTGATCGACGGCGGCGCGGGCCAGATATCGGCGGTGGCCGGCATCATGGCCGATCTGGGGGTCGATGACATCCCTGTGGTCGGTGTGGCCAAGGGCATTGATCGGGATGCCGGCAAGGAAGAGTTCCACCGCCCCGGTCAGCGTCCCTTCGCATTGCGGCACAACGATCCGGTGCTTTACTTCGTGCAGCGTCTGCGTGACGAGGCGCACCGTTTCGCGATCGGCACCCACCGCGCCAAGCGCGCCAAGTCTGTCGGCGCCACCCCCCTGGACGAGATTCCCGGCGTCGGCAGCACCCGCAAGCGCGCGCTGCTGCTGCATTTCGGCAGCGCCAAGGCAGTGTCGCGTGCCGGTCTGCAGGATCTCAAGGCGGTCGAGGGGATTTCGGAGACGATGGCTCAGACCATCTATGATTTCTTCCACCCGCAATAAGCTGGCCGGGCTCAGCGCCCGGTCAGATGCGCGCCCAGGGCGATTTCATGCGGCTGCCATTCGTCATCGTGACGGATCGTTGTCACCACGCCCGGCATTCCCGACAACTGCTCAGACAGTGCGACCGGGAACCACGTTGTCTTGATCCGCTCGAACCCCGGCAGGGCGGACAGGACGCGGCTGGTTGCGCGGGTGCAGAAGGATTCCGGCAAAGCGCCCTCGGCTTCGGCAAGGCGCATGGCCTTGCGTGCGACCTCGGGCGGCACGCTGATCTTCTGGATCACCACGTGATGGGTGGGGCGGGCGTGATGATCCTCGAACAGCTCGACCAGCGCCGGTGTCATGCCGTAATGCATGTCGTTGCGCTGCGGGGTGGCATCATTGTACCAGCTGCCGGCCGGATCGAACAGGGCGCGGTGATCGGCATTGATCAGCAGCGCCGTGTGCCCGCCGCGACCGGTGGCGTTGTTCACGACCGTGTAAATGGTCAGCGCCGGCGCCCCGCCGTCGCGATAAAGCGCCTGGTCGATGGCAGCCTGAGGCGCCTGCTTGGCGTCATTGACGCCGGCACAGGCAGCAATCAGCGGCAGAAGCAGGGCCAGCAGAAGACGGCGCACCAAGCCGTGCGGCGATGACACGTCAGGCGTTGGCAAGCGCGAGGAAGATCAGCACGCCGATCACGATGATCACGCCCCACTTCGTGAAGCGGATAAAGCCGTGGAAGGTCTTTTCCTGTTCCTGAATGTCCATTTCGCCGTGCTTGTGTTCGGCCATGAAGGCTCTCCTTGTCTGTGTCGCGCTGTTGGTAGCCGATTCACCCGGCTCTGTCACGCATCTCTGGCATCCATTGCGGGTGCGACTGACGCAGGCTGTCCAGCTCCGGGCACGCAAAGCCAAAAGGCCCCGCCGGTGAGGAGCGGGGCCGATCGTCATCAAAAGCATTCGTTTCCAGGACTGCCTGAAAAGGCTTTCGTTTCAATTTCGCCTTGTTCCGACTTTGCCCTGCCGAACCCCATCGGGGCGAGCAGAGCCGGAGTCCGAACGCGGCTTGGGAAGAGAATAGCCGATGCCCGCCCCGCCGGTGGCAGCTAAGCCGTATGGCACATGATGGCCGAAGGACACAGAGGCATACTTTCTGATGCCATACCGGATTACCGGTGCATCTTGTCGTGCAGGGCCGAGGCGTTCAAGCGCGCTGCGATGTGCTCTTGGATGCGGACGGGCGGCTCATGCCTTCACCTGCCAGCGCCATGCGCCATCCGCCCCGTCAGAGCGGGTGGCAAGCCCCTGCGCTGTCAGGTGGTTCAGGTGTGCTACGGCTTCGGCCAGTGCCAGCCCGTATTCGCCGTCGCCGATCTGCCGCTTGAACAGCGGTGCAAAGCACTCGGTGGCGCTGCGCGGTTCCTGCAGGAAGTTCAGCAGGCGCCCCAGCGCGCCGTGATGGTTCTGGATCAATTGTTCAAGGCGATGTGGCAGGCCCGTGTAGGGCAGCTTGTGACCGGGCAGGACAAGGTGATCTTCCTGCGCGAGGGTGGCGAGTGCCGTGCAACTGTCCAGCCAGTCCTGTACCGGATCCGCCTCGGGCTCGGACGCATATACCCCCAGGTTCGGCGAGATGGAGCCAAGCAACTGGTCGCCGCCCAGCACAAGGTTGCAGTCGCGCGACCACAGGGTGACGTGATCGGGCGCATGGCCCCCGCCCAAGTGCAGATCCCAGTCGCGCCCGCCCGCCCGCAGACGCCCGCCGCCTTGCAGCCGGCGAAAGCCCAGGGGCAACGGCGCAATGCTGTCGGCATAGTTCAGCGGCCGGTCCTCGGCGCGACGGGCGAGGAGGGCGCCATCCATGCCGGCCTGCCGCCAGAAGGCCAGGGTTTCCGGCGTCGGGCGGTCCTGCACGTCAAGGCTCAGCATGCGCGCGTAAAGCCAGGCGGTGCGGCTGGCCAGCAGCGTCGCGCCGCGGTTCTGGAACCAGCCCGCGAGACCGATGTGATCGGGGTGGTGATGGGTAACGATGACGCGGGTGACGGGACGGCCCGCCAGCGGGCCGTCCAGCAGCCTGTCCCAGATCGCGCGGCTGCGACGGGTATCAAGGCCGGTGTCGACAATGGTCCAGCCGTCGTCGCCATCGTCGAGCGCATAGACATTCACATGATCAAGACGCATCGGCAAGGGCAGGCGCATCCACAGCACCCCCTCGGCGACCTCGATCGCCTCACCCTCGCCGGGCGGGAGATTCCAGGGCGTGCGGATGCCGCCTGTATCCTTCATGCGCTCAGATCTTCCGGTGCAAGTGCGTAAAGCCCGGCCGCGCCTTCGCGCAGCTGTGCCAGAAGCGAGGCATGTTCCGGCAGGATGCGCTTGATGAAGAACCGCGCAAGTTCGGTGCGTTTGCCGGCCGTATCTTCCGCCATCGCTGCCCGAAGGTGATAATGTGCCCCAAGCACCCGCGCGAAGGCGCGCAGGAAGGGGACGGCCCCGGCAAAGCGGTCGGTCATGTCCTGCGAGATCAGAAGCTCCGTCGCCTCGCGCAGGGTTTCGGCCGCGGCCCAGGTGGCGCCGGCCATCTGCGGGAAGCGCGCACGGGCGGCCTCGGCCTGTTTCTCGATCTCTTCCAGCAGGCGGAAGGCCGCTTCTCCCCCGTCCATCATCTTGCGTCCGACAAGATCCATCGCCTGTATGCCGTTCGTGCCCTCATAGATCGCGGTGACGCGCACGTCGCGCAGGAACTGGGCCGCGCCGGTTTCCTCGATGAAGCCCATGCCGCCGTGAACCTGAATGCCGGCCTGGGCAACCTCGATGCCGATATCGGTACCATGCGCCTTGGCAATAGGGGTCAGAAGGGCAGCGCGGGCCTGCCAGTCGTCCTCGCCGGTGGCATGGGCCATGTCGATCGCGGCGGCACAGGCAAGGCCGATGGCGCGCGCCGCGAACACTTCAGCCCGCATCGCGATCAGCGTTCGCCGCACATCGGGGTGGTCGATGATCGTGCCGCGACCGCCCTCGATCGGGGTGCGGCCCTGGCGTCGGTCAAGCGCATAGGCCACGGCATGTTGCAGCGCCGCCTCGGCCACGCCCACGCCCTGCATCCCGACGCCCAGCCGCGCGTTGTTCATCATGGTGAACATGGCGGCCATCCCCTTGTGCGGCGCGCCGACCAGCCAGCCCGTGGCGCCGTCGTATTCCATGACGGCGGTGGGGCTGCCGTGCATGCCCAGCTTGTGTTCAAGGCTGACCACCCGCAGGCTGTTGGCCCCGCCCGGATTGCCATCGGCATCGGGCAGATACTTCGGGACCATGAACAGGCTGATCCCGCGGGTGCCGGGGGCGGCATCGGGCAGACGCGCAAGCACAAGGTGGCAGACATTCTCGGAAAAGTCATTGTCGCCCCAGGTGATATAGATCTTCTGGCCGGTGATGGCATAGCTGCCGTCGTCGTTCGGCTCGGCGCGGGTGCGCAGCGCGCCCACATCGCTGCCCGCCTGCGGTTCGGTCAGGTTCATCGTGCCGCACCAGACGCCCGAGATCAGCTTGGGCAGGTAAAGCGCCTGCATCTTGGCATCCGCGTGGTTTTCCAGCGCCTCGATCTGGCCCTGTGACATCAGGGGATTGAGTTGCAGTGACAGGCAGGCGCCGGCCATCATCTCGTTCACGGCCGTCGCGATGGTCATCGGCAGGCCCATGCCGCCGGCCTCCGGGCGGGCCGCCATGCCGATCCAGCCGCCTTCGGCGATGGCGCGATACCCTTCGGCGAAACCCGGGCTTGTGCGCACCACCCCGTTTTCCAGCCTGGCCGGGTGCAGGTCGCCCGCGCGTTGCAGGGGCGCCAGCACCTCGTCGCAAAGCCGCCCCGCCTCGGCAAGGATCGCGTCGGTCAGGTCGGGGGTTGCTTCGGCATAGCGGGCCGTGTCGCGCACGGCCTCAAGGCCCACGACATGATCGAAAAGAAAGCGGTAATCCGCAACCGGCGCGCGATAGGCCATCCTGTCCTCCCATGTGCGCGCCTTGGCAAGGTCGCGTGGCGCGCGTATGTCAGAGGCATAATGCGCAACTTTGCCCGCAGGCAAAGACCCAATCAAGGAAACGCTGCGTCAGAATGGAACCGCTGGATACCCAGATCCTGCCCCCCGACGATGAGGGGCTGCACCGCGCGGTGCAGATCCTGCGCGGCGGCGGCCTTGTCGCCTTTCCGACCGAGACGGTCTACGGCCTCGGCGCGGATGCGCGTGACGATCAGGCGGTCGCCGGGATCTATGCCGCCAAGGGGCGCCCGGACTTCAACCCGCTGATCGTTCATGTCGCCGACGTGGCGACGGCAAGACGGTTCGCGCGCTTTTCCCCCGAGGCCGAGCGTCTGGCAGCGGCCTTCTGGCCCGGTCCGTTGACGCTGGTTCTGCCGCTGCGCGACGATGCCGGGCTTTCCCCGCGCGTAACGGCGGGGCTGACGAGTGTCGCGCTGCGGGTGCCGGCGCATCCGGTGGCGCAGGCGTTGCTTCGTGCATATGACGGCCCGCTTGCGGCGCCCTCGGCCAACCCGTCCGGCCGTGTCAGCCCGACCTGCGCCGCGCATGTGGCCGAGGGGCTTGGCGGTCGGATCCATGCCATTGTGGAGGGCGGCGACTGCCCCGTCGGCGTGGAGAGTACCATCGTGGAGCTGCTCGACCGGCCCGTGCTGTTGCGCCCTGGCGGCGTCCCGCATGAGGTGCTTGAAGCCTGTCTTGGCCATCCCCTTGCCGCGCTGGGCGACGAGGTTGCCCAGCCAAGCGCGCCGGGCCAGCTTGCCTCTCATTACGCCCCCGGCGCATGCGTGCGCCTTGGTGTCACCCGGCCCGAGGCGGATGAGGTGTGGATCGGCTTCGGTCCGGCCTCGGCGACAGCGCCTTTCAACCTGTCACCGACGGGCGACCTTACCGAGGCCGCCGCCCGGCTGTTCGCGCTGTTGCGCGCGGCGGATGCTGCGGCAGCGCAGGGCCGCATCGCTGTGGCGCCGGTTCCGCAGCACGGCCTGGGGCGGGCGATCAACGACCGTCTGCGCCGCGCCGCCGCGCCGCGGCCCTGAAGGCCACGCGACATGCGAAACCGCTTTCCCCCCGCTGCCGATCTGCACTAAGGATGGCTTCATGACCTGGACCGTGCCGAACATCCTGACCGTCCTGCGCCTTCTGGCCGCGCCGGGTCTTGCCGTGATGTTCCTGTATTTTGCGCGGCCGCTTGCCGACTGGTTTGCGCTGGTGCTGTTTCTGGGCGCTGCGATCACCGATTTCATCGACGGCTATCTGGCCCGGGCGTGGCAGCAGGAATCCCGGCTGGGCGCGATGCTGGATCCGATTGCCGACAAGGCGATGGTGGTCATCGCCCTTCTGGTGATCGTCTCGCAATCGGGGCTGAGCCCCTGGCTGATCCTGCCTGCCACGATCATCCTGTTTCGGGAAATCTTCGTGTCGGGCCTGCGCGAATTTCTGGGCAGCCAGGCCGGGCTGCTCAAGGTCACGCGGCTGGCCAAGTGGAAGACAACGGCGCAGATGGTGGCCATCGCAGTGCTGTTTTCAACCGGCATCTTCGAACATCATTTCGTGGCGCGCGTGCAGGGCCTTGAGGGGCCGGTGATCGATGCGATCCTTGCCGGCGAAATTGCAGATCTGGGCGGCGTGCGATTGCGCTACAATGCGATGATGGCCAGCCAGGTGCTTGGCATCGGCCTGCTGATGGTGGCGGCGCTTCTGACCCTGGTGACCGGCTGGGACTATTTCCGCAAGGCGCTGCCGCTTCTGAAGGAGGATCGCGCATGAGTGTGGATGTTCTCTATTTCGCCTGGGTGCGGGAACGGATCGGCCTGCCCCGCGAGCGGGTCGAGACGACGGCTGCCACCGTGGCCGACCTTGTCGCCGAGCTGATGCAGCGCGAGGAACGCTACGCCGCGGCCTTTGCCGACCTGTCGGCGCTGCGCGTCGCCGTGGATCAGGAACTGAGCGATTTTTCCGCCTCGCTTGAAGGGGTGCGGGAAGTTGCCATCTTCCCGCCTATGACCGGTGGCTGAGATGGGGGTACGCGTCCAGTCCGAGCCCTTCGACCTGGGTGCCGAAGCAACGGCCTTCGCCGCCGGCCGCAGCGATGCTGGGGCGATCGTCACCTTCACCGGCATCGTCCGTGATGTCGAGGGCGGGCTTCTCCGCATGGAGATCGAGCACTATCCAGGCATGACCGAGGCCGCCATCGCCGCCATCCGCGCCGAAGCCATGACGCGCTGGTCGCTGGCGGACTGCCTGGTGATCCATCGCCACGGATCCCTCGCCCCTGGCGCGCCGATCATGATGGTGGCCACAGCCGCAGCGCACCGTGCCGATGCCTTTGCTGCGGCCGAATTCCTGATGGATTACCTCAAGTCCCGCGCTCCGTTCTGGAAGAAGGAAATCACCCGGGGCGGCGCGTCATGGGTGGCGGCGCGCGAGGCCGACGAGGAAGCGCTGGATCGCTGGTAGGCGGTGGGACAGATGATCCTGCGGTGCCGGCCAGCGTGATCCCCTGTCTGGCCCGGGTCGGCGGCATAACCACCGATCCGGTGAAACTGACATGCGTGATATCTGCTGACCGTCGTCGGCACTTGTGCAGGGCCGCGACGGGGGCAGAAACCCGAACGCGGCCGGGCCGGGATCAGGCCGTGCGTGTCTCCTGACGGCTGTCCAGTTCGCTGCGCAGCCGTTCCACCTCGCTCCGGGCATTGCGCAGGCCTTCCATGGCCGCGCGGAGCTCGGCTTCGGTCTGGGCAAGCTGATTGGTCAGTTCCGCCTCGCGCTGCTGAAGATAGGTGATCGCCTCGTCACGGCTTTCTTCGGCATCGTGCAGCGATCGCGCCATCCGATCCAGTTCATCCAGATCCTTCACGCTGACGCGCGTGAAACGGTGCAGAAGCCAATAGGCGAACCAGCCCGCGGCAAAGGCCACGAACAGGATGATGGCGGTGACGGCGATGAATTCGGTTCGGTTCATGACTCTGCCCTGCTTGCGCCGCAACCTTAAATCGGCCTGTGGCCGACGGAAACCACCTTGAAGGCCTTTCGGCCGTTAATCGTCGCTTTCGGGGCGATGACGGGGACGGGGGGTACCCTCGCCGGCTTGCTCGGCAACCACCTCGATCTCGCTTTCATCCAGATCTGGCGCGGACTCTTCGGCGCCGATCAGCTTGAACTCGATGCGGCGGTTGGCCTCGCGTCCCGCTTCGGTGCCGTTGTCGGCTACCGGCTCGGCTGGCCCATAGCCGCGTGCCGTCAGTTGCGACACCGGCACCCGCCGCGCCCGCAGCGCCTCGACCACCGCCTGTGCGCGCTGCTGGCTCAGCCGCAGGTTCATTTCCTCGCGGCCCTGGCTGTCGGTGTGGCCACCGATCTCCATCGGCACATCCATGCAGTCGCGGATCACATCGGCGATATTGTCCAGCACGCGCCGCGCTGCGGGGTCCATGTTGGCGCTGCCGGGGGAAAAGCTGATCTTCTGTTCCCGCAGATGCGCATTGATCTGCGCCACGCATTCCTGCGGAGAGGGCAGTCCGGCCACCGGATCAAGGCTTTCGTCATAGGTGACGCTGATGCGGTAATCCTTGCCCTGGCCAAGCTTGTCCGAAAGAATGCGCGAAATCGTGCCGCGGGCCTCGCGGTTGCCGGTGGTGCCGCGGATCTCGACGAGGTCAGGGCGCACGGTTGCCTGGCCCGTGTGCAGCTCTCCCAGGGCTTCAAGCGCGCTCAGCACGCGGATCGGCCAGCCATCGGGAAGGTCCGGATCAAAGCGGGTCGCGGTATGGACGGCCTCGCCGCCGAAGCGGGCCCGGGCATAGCTGTCGACGGCGGCGCGCATCCGTTCATCGCCAAGCCGGCCACGCAGTTGCACGCGCCCATCCTCGCCCAAGGTGGCAGTGAATTCGACCGGCCCCTCCAGGGTGCGCGGGGCTTCGGGTTTTTCCGGCAGGACCGCCTGAAGCGAGAACACATCAGGCAGCGCGGTCTGCAGTTCACCCACCACATGGTCAAACCGCGCCTGCGCCACATCCTCTCCGGCAATCAGCGACACGTCCGTGTCTGAAAAGCTGATCGTCGCATGGCCCAGTTCGGCGGCCGCGGCGATGCCAAGGCTCACAGCTTCCGCCCAGGCCGGCGACGGAACGCCAAGACCTACGGTGCAGGTCACCGCGCCTTCGACGCCCGCGGCGGCGCCGGCATTGATGATGCGCGCCCGCGCCCGGTCGCTGTCGGCGGAACAGGCGTCAAACCGGGCTCCCTCGTCATCCACGACAAAGCGCAGCGTGAAGGGCGCTATCACCGGCCGCGGCGCCGATATGGCAAGCGCCAGATGAAGCCCCGCAGGCGCCATCCGCGTCAGTTCCGTCTCGATCCGCCGCTTCTCGGTGGCACTGTCGCTGAGCGCTGTCACCGCCACCCGATCGGCCGTCACCGAGATCTTGGAGCGCGGCAGCATGCGCAACGCCTCGATCCCGAAGGAAAGGGCGCCTTCCCATCCGTCGGGAACCGGATAATCGGCGCTTTCCAGCATGTCGATCACGCGCGCTTCGGGGGCAAGGCCGGTGATGGTGTCGGCGATGCCGGCATCCCCGTCCGCGGCGGGAACAAGCCCGATCAGCTGCACGCCATCGTCGTTGCGCAAGATCTCAAGCTGAAACTGCGGCGCCTCGATCACGGCGGCGGCGGCGACGGTCATGTGATCGATCAGCCGCGCGGAATCCACCACTTCGCCGCCGATTGTCAGTGCGCGAAAGCGCATCGCCTCGGTCGCGGCCTCGCCGCTGAGGGTGACCTGGAGGCCGTCGGTCGCGACATCCACCCACTCATAGCCGGCAGTGTGCAGCGCCTCGGTGACGGCCGTGGCCGAACGGTTCTCGATCGTTGTCACCGCCCAAAGCGCGCCGGCAAAGCAAAGCCCTGCCGCGCTGGCAAAGGCCGTGACCGCAATCAGGCGCTGTTTGTGACGCATCCGGTGTCATCCTCGTCTTGTTCGGCCCTTTCCTAGGCGGCGCCCCCGGGGGGATCAATCAAAGGAAAAGTGAACTGGCAAGAAACAGCGCAGGAATCAGCCCGGCATCGCGGTTGGCCCGGAACAGGCGCAGGCAGACGTCGGGATCATCTATGCGCAGCTGGCGCAACTGCCAGACAAGATGCGCCCCGAACCCGGCGACGCCGGCAAGCGCAACGATCCGCGCAGCACCGCCCGGCATTGCCAGAACGACCGCAAGCCCCATCAGCGCCACCGTGACGACAAGGAACCCCCAGAGCCAGGCCGGCGTGGCCGAACCAAAAAGCCGCGCCGTGGATTTCACGCCGATCAGCGCGTCGTCTTCCTTGTCCTGATGGGCATAGATCGTATCGTAGAACAGCGTCCAGGCGATCCCGGCGGCGTAAAGCAGGACAGCCGGCCAGCCAAGGCTGCCGGTATGGGCCGTCCAGGCCAGCAGCGCCCCCCAGTTGAATGCAAGGCCAAGGAAGATTTGTGGCCACCAGGTGAAACGCTTGGCAAAGGGATAGATCGCCACCAGTGCAAGCGACGCGATCCCAAGAAGAATGGCCGCCATGTTGAAAGTCAGAAGGATCAGGAAGGCGATCCCCGCCTGCGCCGCCATCCACGCAGCCGCCTGTCTGACGCGGACCTGCCCCGAGGGGATCGGCCGGGACCGGGTGCGTGTGACCTGTGCGTCGATGTCACGGTCGGTTATGTCGTTCCAGGTGCAGCCCGCACCACGCATCAGCCAGGCGCCGATGCCACAGCCCAGCACGATCCAGAGATCGAACCAGCCCGCGCCAGCCGGGTCAGCGGCGGCGGCAAGTCCCACCCCCCACCAGCAGGGCAGCAGCAAAAGCCAGGTGCCGATCGGCCTGTCGGCGCGCGACAGGCGCAGGTAGGGCCGCGCCGGCGCCGGGGCCAGGCGATCTACCCAGTTGCCCCGCACGGCATCGGCGACCTGTCCGGCGGGCTCTGGCGTCTGGCGTGTCGCGGTCATATGCTGATCCCATGTTGCAGGCAAAAACCAGACTGTTTGTAGATCAGCCCCTGGGTCGGGGGCAATCCGTCACACTGACGCGCGATCAGGCGCATTACCTGTTCGCGGTCATGCGCCTTGACCGTGGCGCCGGCGTCGCGCTGTTCAACGGGCGCGATGGCGAATGGCTGGCCGAGGTGGCCGAGGCCGGCAAACGGGGCGGCACGCTTCTGTGCACCGACCAGACGCGCCCGCTTCAGCTTCCCCCGGACCTGTGGCTGCTTTTCGCACCGATCAAGAAGGCCCGGACCGATTTCATCGTCGAAAAGGCGGCAGAGCTTGGCGCGGCGCGGATCATTCCGGTGCAGACCGCGCATACGAATTCCGAGCGTATCCGTCAGGACCGGCTTCAGGCCCATGCGGTCGAGGCTGCCGAACAATGCGGTGGCACCTTCGTCCCCGAGGTCACGCCCCTGGTACCGCTTGATCGCCTTCTGGCCGGCTGGCCGCAAGACCGGCAGATCCTCTGGTGCGACGAGGCGTTGGCCGGGCCCCACCAGACCCTTGAGGCGGCGCGTCCCGGTCCCTGGGCCATCCTTATCGGTCCCGAGGGCGGCTTTTCCGAAGCCGAGCGGCGGCGCCTGCGCGAGATGGCGCAGGTGACCTCGATCAGCCTGGGGCCGCGCATCCTGCGCGCGGATACTGCCGCCGTGGCGGCGCTGACGCTCTGGCAGGTACATCTGGGGGATTGGCGGTGATCCGGCGCGCGGGGGATGATGACCTTGCGCGGCTTGAAGCCTTCCTGTCGCGCAATGCTGACAGCACGATGTTCCTGCGCGCCAATCTGGGCCGAGCGCCGTTCTGGATCTGGGGCAGGGACGGAATCGAGGGCACCGTCGGCCTTTCGCCTGGTGAAGGGCCGCGCCACGCGCTGATCGAGATGGTCAGCCCCCCGGACTGGCCCGCCCTGCGACAGGCTCTGTCGGGTTACCGGATCGCGGGGATGAACGGGACGCCCGGACAGGTGGCGGCCTTGCGCGCCGGACTTGGCCTTGCCGACAGGCCGGCCCAGGTGGACGAGGTCGAGCAGCTTCTTGCGCTTGACCTGACGGATCTGCGGGTTCCGCCTGGTCCCGGGCAGCTTCGCCCCGCAACGCCGGCGGATCTGGCGCTTCTGGCCGACTGGCGCGCTCTCTACCGGCGTGAAGCTCTGGGCGATCCCCCGACGGACAATCGGCAGCGCGCCGTTTCGGATGTCACGGCGATGCTGGAGCGCGGCCATGTTCATTTCCTTGCAGACGGGGATGTGCCGCTGGCCATGACCAATTTCAACGCGGTCCATGCCGGTATGGTGCAGATCGGGGGCGTCTTCACGCCCGCACCGCTTCGGGGGCAGGGCCATGCCCGTCGGGTGGTTGCGCTCCATCTTGCCAAGGCGCGGGCAGAAGGCACGCGTCGGGCCGTCCTCTTTGCCCGCGATCCGAACGCGCTGCGCGCCTATCAGGCGGTTGGGTTCCGCAACGTTGGCGGCTATCACCTGCTCATCTTCGCCGAGCCTGCCGATCCGGCTGCGCCCGGGAACGCCGCACCATGAGCTTTGTGCGCCCCGAGGTCGCAGCCGTCGTGCACCGCTGGCGCGAAGTCATCGTGGCGGGGGCGGTGCTTTGCGCCGGGACCTGGCTGATGGGCCGGGGCGGCTGGCTTCTGGCGGCACTCGGGGGCGTTGCGCTGGTGGCGGGCGGGGCGCTGCTGGTTGTCGCATTGCGCCGCCTGCGGTTTCAACGCGCGGTCACCGATCCGGGTGTGGTCGAGGTGCTTGAGGGTCAGATCTCCTACATGGGCCCCGAAACCGGCGGCTGGGTTGCGCTGTCAGACCTTGCCGAGATCGCCCATGCCCGGGATGGATCCGGCTCTGCCTGGTGGCTGCGCGAAACCGGCGGGCGCAGCCTTGCCATCCCCGTGGCCGCACAGGGGGCGGGCCAGTTGTTCGACGTGTTTGCCGCCTTGCCCGGAATGGACATGCAGCGCCTGTTGCGGGTGCTGGACAGCACAGGGCATGGCAGGCAATCCCTTTGGCTGAGAGATGCAGGTCCGGCCTTGACTTGGCGGGCGCAAGGCGACAGGTCTTGCCGCTGAACGAGCAGCGATCGGAGCCACGCGATGTCCATTCCACAATCCGGCGGCGGGCCGATCGAAAGCTATGACCAGCTGGCCGCGTATCTTGCTTCGGGCTGCAAGCCCAAGGCAGACTGGCGCATCGGGACGGAACACGAGAAATTCGGCTATTGCCGCGATACGCTGAAGCCGCTGCCCTATGACGGGCCGCGGTCCATCAAGGTCATGCTTGAGGGGCTGCGCGATCGTTTCGGCTGGGAACCGGTCTACGAACAGGACAAGCTGATCGGCCTCTCGAAGGATGGGGCGAATGTCAGCCTGGAACCGGGCGGGCAGCTTGAATTGTCGGGCGCGCCGCTGGAGACCATTCACCAGACCTGCGACGAGGTGAACCTGCATCTGCGCGAGGTTCAGGAGGTCGCCGACACGATCGGGGTGGGCTTCATCGGCCTTGGCGCCGCACCGATCTGGCGCCACGAGGACATGCCAATGATGCCCAAGGGGCGCTATCGGCTGATGACGGATTACATGGGGCGTGTCGGGACCCATGGCACGCAGATGATGTATCGGACCTGCACGGTTCAGGTGAACCTCGACTATGGCTCCGAAGCCGACATGGTGCAGAAGATGCGGGTGGCCCTGGCACTGCAGCCGGTGGCGACGGCGCTGTTTGCCAATTCGCCCTTCTTCGAGGGCAAGCCGAACGGGCATAAAAGCTGGCGCTCGCGCATCTGGCGCGGCCTTGATGATGCCCGTACCGGGATGCTGCCCTTCGTGTTCGAAGAGGGCTTCGGCTTTGAACGCTGGGTGGAATATGTGCTCGATGTGCCGATGTATTTCGTCTATCGCGACGGCAAGTATATCGACGCGCTGGGCCAGTCGTTCCGGGACTTTCTGAAGGGGGAACTGCCGGCCTTGCCGGGGGAAAAGCCCACGCTGTCGGATTGGGCGGACCATCTGACCACGGTGTTCCCCGAGGCGCGCATGAAGAAGTTCATCGAGATGCGCGGCGCCGATGGCGGGCCGTGGCGGCGGCTCTGCGCACTGCCGGCGCTTTGGGTCGGGCTGATGTACGATCAGGATGCGCTGGATGCCGCCTGGGATCTTGCCTGCAACTGGGATGCCGAAACCCGCGAGGCACTGCGTGTCGGCGCAAGCGTCGAGGGGCTGCAGGCCCGCGTGAACGGGCTGCACATGCATGACCTCGCCCGCGAAGTCGTTGCCATTGCCGAAGCGGGCCTCAAGGCGCGGGCACGTCCCGGTGCGGGCGGGCTGGTTGCTGATGAAACTCATTTCCTCAGCGCGTTGCAGGAAACGGTGGAAACCGGCAAGACCCCGGCGGACGAGATGCTGGAGCGTTATCACGGCGAATGGGCAGGCGATCTGACCCGGATCTACGCCGAATACTGCTACTGAGAGGGGCTTCAGCCCTTCCTGCCGATCCGGGGCTCGGTTCCGGACAACAGCCGTGATATATTGGTGTGGTGGCGGATGAAGATCATCACCGCCAGCACCATCCCAAGCGCAAGCATCCGTTCCTCGCCCAGAATCCACATCCAGAGCGGTGCCAGGGCCGCCGCCGTCAGCGCAGCCAGCGAGGATATGCGGAACAGGGCCGCCGTGGCAGCCCAGGTTGCACAGGCGGCAAGCCCGACCGGGAAGGCCAGGGCCAGCGTCGTGCCCAGGAAGGTCGCGACCCCCTTGCCGCCTCTGAAGCCGATGAACACCGGAAACAGATGCCCGAGAAACGAGGCGCCGGCGGCAAGCTGCGCGGCATCCTCGCCCAGGGTGAACCGCGCGATCAGCACCGCGATGGCGCCTTTGCCGGCGTCCAGAACCAGGGTCAGGAAGGCCGCGGCCCTGTTACCGGTGCGCAGCACATTGGTTGCGCCGATATTGCCCGAACCGATCTGGCGAAGATCGCCGAGGCCAAATACCCGGGCGATGACCAGACCAAAGGGAACCGAGCCCAGAAGATAGGCCGCAAGCGCGACAAGGGCGAGCGTCGGTGCCGGGGTTTCGATCAGGGGGATCATGCGGTTTCTCCGAAAACCTGGGTGCCGCCGACGAAGGTGGCGATGATGCGGCCCTGCATCCGGGCCTCGTCAAAGGGGGTGTTCTTGGACTTCGAACGCAGCTTGAACCGGTCCAGAACGAAGGGTGCATCAGGATCGAAAAGCACCAGATCCGCCGGCGCCCCCTCGGCCAGCCGCCCGCCGTCCAGCCCCAGCCGGCGGGCGGGGTTCAGCGACATCGCCCGGAACAGCTGCGGCAGGGTCATGGCGCCGGCATGGTAAAGCCGCATTGCCGCTGGCAGGAAGGTTTCCAGCGCAACCGCACCTGCGGCGGCCTCCTCGAAGGGCAGGCGCTTTGATTCCTCATCCTGGGGCGTGTGCATCGAACAGATGATGTCGATCAGGCCAGCGGCCACGGCCTCGACCACCGCGAGGCGGTCGTCCTCGCTGCGCAGGGGTGGGGTCAGTTTGAAGAAGGTACGATAATCGCCCACATCGTATTCGTTCAGCGTCAGATGGTGGATGCTGACGCCTGCGGTCACATCAAGCCCGTTCTTCTTGGCCCGTTCCAGCGCGGGCAGGGTGCGGGCGCAGGTGATCTGATCGGCGTGGTAGGCGACGCCGGTCATTTCCACCAGGGCCATGTCACGGTCGAAGCCCATCCGTTCCGCCATCGGAGAGACGCCCGGAAGGCCGCGAAGCGAGGCGAACTTGCCCGAGGTGACGGCGGCGCCAAGCGACAGCCCCGGATCCTGCGGATGGCCGATGATCAGCGCGCCGAGGCTGCGCGCATAGGTCATGCAGCGCCCCAGAACCTTGGTATCGCGGACCACATGATCGCAATCGCTGAAGGCCACGGCGCCTGCATCCCGCAGAAAGCCGATCTCGACCATTTCACGACCTTCGCGGCCGCGGGTAAGGGCAGCCATGTGCCGGATTCGCACCGGGCTGGCCTCGGCGGCGCGACGGGTGACGAATTCCAGGGTCTCGGGGCTGTCGATGGCCGGATGCGTATCAGGGCGGGCGATGATCGTGGTCACGCCCCCCGCAGCCGCGGCCAGCCCGGCCGAGCGGAAGCTTTCCCTGTGGCGTTCGCCCGGCTCGCCGACCTTGACGCCCAGATCGACGATTCCGGGCGCAAGGGCCATGCCGCGACAGTCGATGATCCGCGCATCGGCAGGGGGGCCGGCTGCGCCGATCGCCGCGATCACGCCCTCGTGGACGATCAGGTTGCCGTTGCGTTCCTCGCCGGCTTCGGGATCCACCAGGCGGGCGTTTTCCAGAAAGAGGGTCATCTTTTCGCCTTCTTGCGTTTGCTGCGCTGGGCCTCGATCCTGGCGATCACGGCATTGCGGTCGGCCATGTGTTTCATCAGATGCTTGTCGCCGCCGGTTGTCACCAGCTGGACATCCGAAAGCACCGGGCGCACGGCGGCAAGATCGCGCAGCGGCACGATCCGCCCCTGAGGGCCCAGAAGGCGCCGATCCGTCAGCAGCCATTCCGCGGAAAGCTGCTCGGACGCCAGATAGACCGCCCGCACCCCTATGCCGAGCATGACGCCGATCGCCCCGACCGGCGCCTGATCCGGCTTGCCCAGCAGGAACAGCACGACCATTGCGCCAACGATGCCGATCGCCCCCATCGCGGCGTGGTCACGCCAGTAGGTCGCCCGGCTGCTGCGCCAGCGGACAAGGACGGTTTCATCGTCTAGAAGCCGCGGATCGGTCAGATGCGGGTCGCGGGCAGGCGCGCTCATGGCGTGTCCCCTGCGGCCTTTGCGCCGCGCGCGGCCTTGAGGTTGCGCGCCAGCAGGTCCATCGCCGCCATCCGCACCGCGACCCCCATTTCCACCTGTTCCTGGATCACCGAACGGTTGATGTCGTCGGCCAGGGTCCCGTCGATCTCGACCCCGCGGTTCATCGGGCCGGGATGCATCACGATCGCATCCTCTTTCGCGAACAGGAGCTTTTCCGCATCCAGCCCATAGCGGTGGTAATACTCGCGTTCCGAGGGGATGAAGGCGCCGTCCATCCGTTCTTTCTGAAGGCGCAACATCATCACCACGTCGGCGCCTTCAAGGCCCGCGCGCATGTCGTCATAAACCTCGCAGCCGAACTCGGCCACGCCCGCCGGCATCAGCGTCGGTGGCCCGATCAGGCGCACCCGGTTTTCCATCTTGCCCAGCAGGATCAGGTTCGAACGCGCCACCCGGCTGTGCGCGATATCGCCACAGATCGCCACGGTCAGCCGGTGCAGCCTGCCCTTGGCCCGCCGGATGGTCAGCGCATCCAGAAGTGCCTGTGTCGGGTGTTCATGCTTGCCGTCTCCGGCGTTCAGCACCGCGCAGTTCACCTTGTCGGCCAGCAGGTTCACGGCGCCCGAACTGCCGTGCCGCACCACCAGAAGGTCGGGGTGCATGGCGTTCAGCGTCATCGCCGTGTCCATCAGCGTTTCGCCCTTCTTAACGCTGGATTGGGCGACCGACATGTTCATCACATCCGCGCCCAGCCGCTTGCCGGCCAGTTCAAAGCTGGCCTGGGTGCGGGTCGAGTTCTCGAAGAACATGTTGATCTGGGTCATGCCCGCCAGCGCGTTCGAATGCTTGATCGTGCGGCGGTTGAGGTCGACATATGTATCGGCGAGATCCAGAAGGGTCACGATCTCGGTCGGGTGAAGATGCTCGATCCCCAGCAGATGTTTCGCGCGGAACGTCATGTTTCCCCCGTTTGCTGGCTGGCCCGTCGGGGCTGCTTATAGAAAGCGGTCGGCCCACCGACAAGACAGGTTTACCTTTTCAGGCCCCGGCCCTAGCTTGCCGGCATGGAATCCGCGCTCGATTTTTTCACCGCGAAGGCGCTGCTGGAATGGCAGATCGATCTTGGTGCGACCGAGGCGATTCTGGATGCGCCGGTAAACCGCTATGACGTGGGTGCCCGCAGCCCGGCCCCCCATGTGCCCGGCCCCACGGCAATTGCAGGCGGCCCGGCAGAACCGATGCCGGCTGCGCCCGATCCGGTTGCCCTTGCCCGCCGCCTTGCGGCGGCTGCCCCCGATCTTGGTGCCTTGGCCGAAGCCCAGCAGGACTTTGATCTGTGCGAACTGAAAAAGGGCGCGCGCAGCTTTGTCTTTGCCGACGGCACGCCGGGCGCGCGGGTGATGATTCTGGGCGAGGCGCCCGGCCGTGACGAAGATCTGCAAGGCCGGCCCTTCGTCGGCCGCGCGGGTCAGTTGCTGGACCGGATGCTGGCCGCCATCGGCCTAGCACGCGCCGCGCCGGATCCTGACCGGGCGGTCTATATCAGCAATATCCTGCCGTGGCGCCCGCCGCAGAACCGCAAGCCCGAGGCCTCGGAAATTGCGATGATGCTGCCCTTTGTCGAGCGCCATGTCGAACTGGCAGCGCCTGAGATACTGGTGCTGATGGGCAATACCCCCTGCGGCGCGCTTCTGGGCCGCGAGGCGATCAGCCGCATTCGGGGCACCTGGACCGAGGCACTTGGCCGCCCGGTCTTGCCGATGTTTCACCCGGCCTATCTGTTGCGCACCCCCCAGGCAAAGCGTGACGCCTGGGCAGACCTTCTCGCCCTCCAAGCACGACTGAGAGAGACATGAGCCGCATCGACGATCAGCGCAGTTTCATTCCGGTCCGGATCGCCGTTCTGACGGTGTCGGACACGCGCAGCCTTGACGAGGACCGCTCGGGACAGACGCTGGTGGACCGGCTTGTCGAAGCCGGGCACATCCTTGCTGCGCGTGATATCGTCCGTGACGAACGCACCGAAATCGCCGCACGGCTACGCATCTGGTGCGCCGACCCGGGGATCGACGTGATCCTGTCCACCGGGGGAACCGGCCTGACCGGACGCGATGTGACGGTCGAGGCGCACCGGGATGTCTATGAGAAAGAGATCGACGCCTTCGGCACGGTGTTCACCATGATCTCGATGCAGAAGATCGGCACCTCGGCGGTGCAGTCGCGCGCCTGCGGTGGCGTGGCGATGGGCACTTACCTTTTTGCGCTTCCGGGCAGCCCCGGCGCCTGCCGCGACGCGTGGGACGAAATCCTGCGCTGGCAGCTGGATTATCGGCATCGTCCCTGCAACTTCGTCGAGATCTTTCCGCGGCTGAACGAACACCAGCGACGGAAATGACAATCTCGTTCGTTTGACGGGCATAGCTTGGTTGCGCCGCCGACCGGGTCTAAATGATGTGCAGCCCGTCCAGCGAAAGGACCTGACCCGCCCATGCAGTTTCTGCGCCGCAGCCTGATCGGCCTGTTTCTGACGTCGCTGACGCTCGCACTTCTGGTGATGGCGGGTTACGCGCTTTATGGCGCGGTCCAAAGTCGTCTTGCGCCTGCCGAGCGGCCCCGAATGGCGCAAGAGCGGGTGTTTACCGTGAATGTGCAGCGCGTCGAGGCGGGTGTGGTCGCGCCGGTCCTTACCGCCTTCGGAGAGGTGCGCAGCCGACGCACGCTTGAGATCCGCTCGCCGATGAGCGGGCGCGTGGTTGAACTGGCCGAGAATTTCGAGGACGGCGCGCGGGTCGAGGCCGGGCAGCTTCTGGTCCAGATCGACACCGCCGATGCAAGCGCTGCCGTCGCGGTGGCCGAGGCGGAAAGCACCCGCGCTGCGGCCGAATTGCGCGATGCCGAGGCTGCACTTCTGCTGGCGCGCGATGATCTTGCGGCCGCCGCGGCACAGGCCCGTCTGCGCGTCACGGCGCTGGAGCGTCAGCAGAACCTTCAGGGCCGCGGCGTCGGGACCGAGGCTGCGGTCGAAACGGCCGAGCTTGCCGTCTCGAGCGCCGAACAGGCCGTTCTGTCGCGCCGTCAGGCCCTTGCCCAGGCCGAGGCACGGTTGGAACAGGCCGGCAATGCGCTCGAACTGCAGCGGATCTCCCTTGCCGAGGCCCGGCGCCGCCTGCGCGATACGACCATCCTTGCCGACTTCGCAGGCGTGCTTGCCGACACGACGGTAATCGAGGGCGGACTGGTTTCCGCCAACGAGCGGCTTGCCGCGCTGGTGGATCCGGATGCGCTCGAGGTCGCGTTCCGGCTCTCGACTTCGCAATATGCCCGGCTGCTTGACCCCGAGGGGCGCCTGATCCCGGCCGAGGTGACAGTCCTGCTGGATGTGATGGGGACCGAGATCGCCACGCCCGGGCAGCTTGTCCGGGTGGGGGCGACGGTGGCGGAAGGCCAGACCGGTCGGCTGATCTATGCGCGGCTGGATGCACCGCGCGGCTTTCGCCCCGGCGATTTCGTGACCGTCCGTGTGGCCGAACCGCCGCTGGAGGATGTCGCGGTCCTGCCGGCCGCTGCGGTCGATTCCGCGCAGACGGTGCTCGCGCTCGGTCCCGAAGACCGGCTGGAGGTGCTGCCGGTGCACCTTCTGCGCCGGCAGGGCAATTCGGTCATCGTCGAGGCGGCTGCCGTGGCGGGGCGCGAGATCGTGACCGAACGTGCGCCGATGCTGGGCGGCGGGATCCGTGTGCGTCCGCTGCGCGCGGGCGGCGATGGTGGCGCGGAAGCCGCGGCGCACCTGCCGGCCCGCGCACGCGGCGAAGCGATCGAGACAGTGGACGAGCTTGTCGCCCTGTCGCCGGAAAGGCGCGCCGAACTGATCGCATTGGTCGAGGGCAATGCCCGCATGCCGCAAGAGGCCCGGGCCCGGATCATCGCACAGCTGGAACAGGATCACGTTCCGGCGGGGGTGATCGCCCGGCTTGAAGCGCGTGCAGGGGGCTGAGCGGATGCGAATGCATGCGGGGGCGATATTTTCCTATTTCACCCGCCATGGCACCGCGGCGAACCTGGTGCTGGTTGTCATGCTGGCCGCCGGCATCTGGGCGATCCCGAACATGCGTTCACAGTTCTTTCCCGATGTGGTGGTGCAAAGCATCAGCGTCTCGGTCGGGTGGAGTGGCGCGGGCGCCGAGGATGTGGATCGGGCCATCGTTCAGCTTCTGGAACCGACGCTGCTGGTTGTCGAGGGCGTAAGCAGCGCCACCAGCCGTGCAAGCGAGGGTCGTGCCGTCATCGCGCTGGAGTTCGAACCGAACTGGGACATGTCGCGGGCGCTGGAAGAGGTGCAGGCGGCTGTCGATGGTGTGTCGAACCTGCCGGACGAGGCGGATACCCCGGTGGTCCGGCGCAGCGAATGGCGCGACAGGGTAACGGATGTCGTGATCAGCGGGCCGGTTTCGGTCGATCAGCTCGGGCGTTTTGCAGATGAATTCGTGACGCGCCTTTTTGCGGCCGGCGTCACGCGCACCACCATCCAGGGGCTTGCCGCACCCGATATCGTGGTCGAGGTGCCCTCGCGGGCACTGATCCAGCACGACATCGGCATGTCCGATATCGCCACCGCAATCGCCAGCACCGTGCGCGCCAATCCCGCTGGCGAGGTTTCGGGCGCCAGTGCCCGCGTGCGCACGGGCAC
Source organism: Halodurantibacterium daqingense (assembly GCF_042666235.1). Classification (NCBI taxonomy): domain Bacteria; kingdom Pseudomonadati; phylum Pseudomonadota; class Alphaproteobacteria; order Rhodobacterales; family Paracoccaceae; genus Halodurantibacterium; species Halodurantibacterium daqingense. The sequence goes on from NZ_JBHTFQ010000009.1 coordinate 89,157, forward strand.
TGCCCGGCGCAGCGCAGAAGAGATCGCCGCCATCACATTGCGCACCGGGGTCGACGGGTCGGTCCTGACCGTGGGCGATCTGGCCGAGGTGCGGATGGAGGGGGTGGACCGCAGCCGCGCCTATTTCGTCGGGGACAACCCGGCCATGACGATCCGCGTTGACCGTTCGGCCCAGGGGGATGCGATCGGCATCCAGCGCGATGTGGAACGTGTGGCGGCAGATCTGCGCCTGACCCTGCCCGATCAGGTGACGCTGGACCTGATCCGCAGCCGCACCGAAGAAATCACCGGACGGCTGAACCTGCTTCTGGACAATGCGCTGATGGGGTTGGGGCTGGTTGTGGTGCTGCTGTTCCTGTTCCTGAATGCGCGGGTGGCGCTCTGGGTGGCGGCGGGCATACCGGTGGCGATGATCTCGGCCATCGCGGCGATGTATGCGATGGGGCTGACCATCAACATGATTTCGCTCTTCGCGCTGATCATCACGCTGGGCATCGTGGTTGATGACGCCATCGTCGTGGGCGAACATGCCGACTACCGCGCCCGCGAACTGGGCGAGGGCCCCGCCGAGGCAGCCGAGAATGCGGCAAGCCGCATGGCGGCCCCCGTCTTTTCGGCCACGATCACCACGGTCATCGCCTTTTTCGGGCTTGTGGCGGTCGGCGGCCGTTTTGGCTCCTTGATTGCCGATATCCCGCTGACGGTGATTGCGGTGCTGATCGCGTCGCTGGTGGAATGCTTCCTGATCCTGCCGAACCACCTGCGCCATTCCCTGGCCCATGTCGGCGAAACCCGCTGGTATGACTGGCCCTCGACCCAGGTGAACCGCGGGTTTCTCTGGGTGCGGGAACGGCTGTTCCGGCCATTCATGGGTTGGGTGATCTGGGCGCGCTATCCGGTGCTCGCGGGCGCGATCCTGCTGCTTGCCCTGCAGGGCGCGGCCTTCCTGCGCGGTGATCTGCAGTGGCGGTTCTTCAACTCTCCCGAGGAGGGATCGATCGCAGGAAATTTCGCGATGCTTCCCGCCGCGACCCGCAGCGACACGTTGGAGATGATGCGCGAACTGCAGCGCGCCACCGAAGAGGTCGCCGCGCGCTATGAAGCAGAGCATGGTCGCCCGCCGCTGGAATATGCGATCGCGGAAATCGGCGGGAATGCGGGGCGCGGGCTGACGAGCGCCGAAAGCAAGGAGGATTATCAGCTTGGTGGCATCTCGATCGGGCTGATCGACATTGACCAGCGTGAATTTTCCGCCTTTCAGTTTGTCGCCGATCTGCAAGAGGCCGTACGCCCGCATCCGATGCTTGAGGAGGTGAGCTTCCGCGGTGGCCGTTCAGGCCCGGGCGGCGATTCGCTGGCGGTGCAGTTCTTTGGTGCGGATGTCGCGGTGCTGAAATCGGCGGCCGAGGCGCTCAAGTCCGCGCTGGCGCCCTTCCCCGAGGTTTCCGCGCTTGAGGACAGCCTGGCCTATGACAAGGAAGAGCTTGTTCTTGAGTTGACCGCCCAAGGTCAGGCGCTGGGCTTCACGATCGACGGATTGGGCCGCACGCTGCGCAACCGCCTGAGCGGGATCGAGGCAGCCACCTTCCCCGACGGACCCCGGTCTTCGGCGATCCGGGTCGAACTGCCGGAGGCCGAGATGACTGCCGATTTTCTCGAAACCACGCTGATGCGCACGGCCAGCGGCCAGTATGTGCCCCTTGCCGATGTCGTGACCGTCGAGCGGCGTTCCGGCTTCGCGACGATCCGGCGCGAGAACGGGCTGCAGGTGGTCAGCGTCAGCGGCGACATCAGCGAGGATGACCCCGCCCGCGCCGCCGAAATCAGCGCGACCCTGCGCGACACGATCCTGCCGGCGATCGAAAGCAGCCACGGCGTCGCCTGGCGCATGGCGGGCCTGGCCGAGCAGGAGCAGGAATTCCTGTCAGACGCCGGCTGGGCGCTGATCTACTGCCTGCTGGGCATCTACCTGGTGCTCGCCTGGATCTTTGGCAGCTGGACACGGCCGATGGTGGTGATGGCGGTGATCCCCTTCGGGCTGGTCGGCGCGCTTTACGGGCATGGGGTCTGGGGGATGGCGCTGTCGATGTTCTCGGTCGTGGGGCTGATCGGCATGGTCGGCATCATCATCAACGATTCGATCGTTCTGGTCACGACGGTGGATCAGTATGCCCGCCAGCGCGGCATGATCCCGGCAATCATCGACGGGGCCTGCGATCGCCTGCGTCCGGTCCTGCTGACCACGCTAACGACGGTTCTGGGGCTTGCGCCGCTGCTTTACGAATCTTCGTCACAAGCGGAATTCCTCAAGCCCACAGTGGTGACCCTGGTTTTCGGCCTGGGGTTCGGGATGGTTCTGGTGCTGCTGGTGGTGCCGGCCCTGATGGCGGTACAGGGCGATCTGGCGCGGCAGATGCAGGCGCTGCGGCGCGGTTTCCGCGCCGCGGGTCCGGCTGGCCATGTCATGCCGGTTGCGGCAATGCTGCTTTTGCTGTGGTTCGCACTGACGGTAGGGCGCGCCATGCTGGCGGGCGCCGCGCCGGGCTCGGCGCTGGCGATGTTCCTGGGCGGGGCTCTCGTGCTGCTTTTTCTGGTCTATGCGGGCGCGGCACTTTACCTGCGCCGCCATCGTCAGCCGGGGCAGCCGTCCAGCTCGTAGGCGCGGGCGCCCTCTATCAGGGTGATGCGCAGCGCAGAGCGGTCCAGCAGAAAGCCGTCCCGAGCCTCCGGCACGATGTCGGCACTGACACGCAGCACGCCATCGGTGCGGCTGATCTGCGCCTCCGAAACCCAGACGCCCGGCTGGTCAAGCTCGACGACGGCAGCTTCGTCACGGCCCATGACAGGCAGCGTCAGATGGGCCGTCAGACGCAGGCCGTCGCGGATCGGGTCGGTACTGCATTTGCTGCCGCTGAGCCCCGCTTCCCGCGCCGGGCGCGGTTGGTCCGCCAAGGCACGGCTGATCTCGGGGTCGGTGGGGATGACCTCGATTGGCAGCACCAGCGTGCCGTCATAGCCGATGCTGCGCATGCCGTTCTGATCAAAGACGATCGGGCGCGGCCAGTGTAGCCGGACATCCTGCAGGTTCACCGACCCTGCCCAGCCGAATTCTGGCGGTATTCCGGCTTCGCCCGGGGCACGCCAATAGGTCTTCCAGCCGGGGGCGAGTTCGATGTGCAGCGCGGTCATATGGGTGCCGCTGTCGGTTTTCCAGCCGGTGCGCATCTTCGCACTTATCAGATCGGCCGGAGGGGTGGCAGCGGCAGGCAGGGGCGCAGCAAAGAGCGCAAGCAGCCCAAACGTCGCGAAGAAGGAAGATTGCATCATCATCCGGCAACAATAGGCACGGCGGCGGGAAATCAAAACTCACATTCCGGCGAATAGAGCCGCCGTTCGCCGGATCCCCTTGCCGAACCGGTCCTGCAGCCCCATCCTTGAAGAAAGGAAGGACAGGGTGCCGATGATGGATCTGAGCGGAAAACTTCTTGTGGCGATGCCCGGAATGGGGGATCCGCGATTCGAGAAAAGCGTCGTCTTCATGTGCGCGCATTCCGACGACGGCGCGATGGGCCTGATCGTCAACAAACCCGCGGCCGAGGTGCGCTTTGCCGATCTGCTTGACCAGCTTGGCATTTCCCGCACCTCCGAGGGCAGCGACATCCGGGTCCATTTCGGCGGCCCGGCCGAACATGGACGCGGCTTTGTGCTTCATTCGGCCGACTACAGCGCCAACGGCTCGACGCTTCAGGTTGATGATCGCATCGGCATGACCGGCACGCTGGATATTCTGGAAGACATCGCCAAGGGCATCGGCCCGTCACGATCGATCCTCGCGCTGGGCTATGCCGGCTGGGGGCCAGGGCAGCTCGAGGATGAGATCCTGCAGAATGGCTGGCTCACCTGCGATGCGCCGCTTGATCTGGTGTTTTCGGCAGATAACGCAAGCAAGTGGGAAGGAGCCTTGCGGACGCTCGGGATCGATCCCTTGACGCTTTCGGCTGCAGCCGGACGGGCCTGAAGCCCGCCGCGGATGCCGGAGGGGGCGGGAGCGAACCAGCGGAACCTCGCATGGCGCCCGCCGGGTCGTGTGCCATGCCCGCCCGCCATCCTGTCTCGCCTTCCCGGAAGAACGTGCTCTCGTATGGTGTCATGCCTCTTGGGACACGTGCAGCCGTGCGGTTTCCTGTCCCGGACCCGCAGCGCTCGGTCTTCCGGCCTGCTTCAGCTTCGGATTCGTCTTTTCAACCGGTTGGCGGCATTCCCCACCGCAGGGGCTCCGCCGCCATCGGCAGCGAACCCCGCCCAGGGATCAGAGCGACTGGCCCGTCATCATGCGCGGGAGGTCACCGGTCAGTCCGGCGGCTTCGCGGATGAAGCGGCGGCGGAGGCCCGGCAGGGCGCTCACCATCCCCATACCCAGATCGCGGCCCAGCCGCAGCAGCGGGTTATCATTTGAAAACAGCCGGTTGAATCCATCCGTGGCGACGGCCAGCACCGCGGTGTCAAACCGGCGCCATTGCTGATACTGCGCGAGAACCTGCGCTCCGCCGAAATCCTCGCCGCGACGGCGGGCATCAGTGATCACTTCGGCAAGGCTTGCCACATCCCGAAGGCCGAGGTTGAGCCCCTGGCCCGCGATCGGATGCATCCCGTGCGCCGCATCGCCAACCAGCGCAAGGCGCTGCCCCACGAAGGCGTTGGCCAGCGTCAGGTTGAGAGGATAGCGAAACCGCTTCCCCTCAAGGGCGATATCGCCCAGGAAATCGCCGAAGCGGGGGCGCAGAACGGCAAGGTAATCCGCGTCACTTGCGGCATGGATTGCCCGCGCGGTTTCATCGCGTTCCGACCAGACAATCGAGCTGCGGTTCCCGGGCAGCGGCAGAATTGCCAGCGGCCCGGGGGGCATGAAGAACTGATGCGCGACACCATGGTGGGGCAGGCTATGGGCGATGGCGCAGACCAGCGCCGTCTGTCCGTATCCCCATCCGGTGCGTGCAATTCCGGCGCGACGGGCCGTGCCGCTTTGGCGTCCATCCGCGCCGACCAGAAGCGCGGCCCCAATCCGGCGCCCGTCGTCAAGCGTGACCTCGACGCCGCCCGCCGTGCTGGCCTGTGCCACCACCTCATGTCCTGCGATCTGCGTGATTGCATCGCTTTCATCCAGCGCGTCCAGTAGCGCGGCGCGCAGGTAGCGATCTTCAAGGATATGTCCCATCGGGCCTTCCTCGATCTCGGCATGATCGAAATCGAGGATCCACGGTGCCGCGCCTTCGCCGGCCCGCCCGTCGCTGGCCTTGATCCGCAAGATGGGTTCTGCCCTGGCGCCGACCGCCGCCCAGATGCCCAGCGCCCCGAGCATCCGTACCGAGCCGATCGAGAGCGCATAGGCCCGACCGTCAAAGGAGGCATCCGCCCGCGACGGGCGCGGCAGGGCGTCGATCACCGTGACACGCAGCCCGCCTTGCGCCAGCGCCAGGGCAAGCGCGGGCCCGTTCAGCCCGCCGCCCACCACGATCACATCGGTTCTGTGTTCGATCTTGGTCATGGGCTGCAATATGGCAGCGCCGCGGGGATTGTCCATGCGCTGCCATGTCGCTAGCGTCGGGTGACGCAGCGGACGGGGGAAGGTATGGGCGGCGACTGGCTTGGCATGACGGCTTCTGATCTGGGGCGCGGGATCGGCGCGGGGCGGGTTGACCCTGTTGCCCTGACCGAGGCGTTTCTTGATGCGGCCCGGCAGCATCCGCATGCCGACCGGATCTATGCGCGGCTGACGCCCGAGCGGGCGCTGGCCGAGGCGCGGGCAGCGCGGGACCGGGCGCGCCTTGGCCTGCGCCGCGGGCTTCTGGACGGCGTGCCGCTGTCGTGGAAGGATCTCTTTGACACTGCCGGCGTCGCGACCGAGGCCGGAAGTGCGCTGCTGGCAGGCCGGACCCCTGATCGCGATGCCGAGGTTCTGGTCAACGCGTCGCTTGCGGGCAGCGTCTGTCTGGGCAAGACGCATCTGTCCGAACTGGCGTTTTCGGGGTTGGGCCTCAATCCCGTGACGGCGACCTCGCCCTGTATCCACGATGCCGAGGCCGTGGCGGGGGGCAGCTCGTCCGGGGCGGCGGCCTCGGTTGCCTTCGGGCTCGCGCCTTGTGCGATCGGATCCGACACGGGCGGCTCGGTGCGGATCCCGGCGGCGTGGAACGATCTGGTCGGGCTCAAGACAACCCTGGGGCGGCTGCCCATGGCCGGGACGGTGGCCCTGTGCGAACGGTTCGACACGATCGGCCCGCTTGCCCGCAGCACCGAGGATGCCGCCGAAGTGCTTGCCCTGCTGGAGGGAAAACGCGCTGCTGACCTGTCGGGCGCAACCCTTTCGGGCGCGCGCCTTCTGGTCCTTGAAACCCTGGCGCTTGATGATCTGCGGCCAGGCCCCGCGCGTGGCTTCGATCGCGCGCTGGATCGCTTTGCCGCTGCCGGGGCGCATCTGACGCGCGGCGCGGTGCCGGAGGTTGCCGAAGCGATGGCGCTTGCGCCGGTGCTGTTCGCGGCCGAGGCCTATGGCCTCTGGCGCGACGTGATCGAGGCGCAGCCGGAGCGGATGTATCCCCCGATCCTCGAGCGGTTCCGGGGCGGGGCCGCATTTTCGGGTGCAGATTACGTTGCAGGCTGGAAGACAATGGCCAGACTGCGCCAGCGATGGTCCGAGATTGCGGCTGACTACGACGCGGTTGTTCTGCCGACGGCGCCGACCACGCCCCCGAAGATCGAGCGGCTTCTGCGTGACCCGGACTATTACGTCGCCGAGAACCTTCTTGCGCTGCGCAACACGCGCATTGCCAATCTCTTTGGCCTTTCGGCGCTGACCCTGCCCACGGGCGAGCCTTCGGCGGGCGTGATGCTGATGGGCGCGCCGCTGGGGGAAGAGCGGCTTTTGCGTCTGGGTGCGGCGGCGGAGCGGGCGCTGGGCCGGGGCTGAGCGGCGGGCAACGGCCACCGTGTCGTCGTTTTTCTGGACCCCGGCGCCAAACATCGGTATCGTAAAGGCAAAACGGGGCGAAATGACCCCGCAAGCGAGGCAGTCATGGCATTTCCTGAGCGGTTTTCGAACCTGCCAGAATACGCGTTCCCGCGTCTGCGCGGGCTTCTGGACCATCATGTGCCGGGCGGCGATCCGCTGCCCATGACCATTGGCGAACCACGCCATTCCTTTCCGCCTTTCGTGGCCGAGGTGCTGGCCGATCATCTGGAGGGGTTCGGCAAGTATCCCCCCAACGAGGGCACGCCCGAGCTTCTTGCCGCGATCGATGGCTGGCTGGGGCGGCGGTACGGCGTCTCGCCCGGGGCTGCGGGGATCTCGGTGCTGAATGGCACGCGCGAAGGGTTGTTCAACGCGGCGCTGGCCTTGTCGCCAGAGGAAAAGCGCGGTCGGCGGCCGGCGGTGCTGATGCCCAATCCGTTCTATCAGGTCTATGCGGTTGCGGCCCTTGCGGCGGGGGCGGAGCCGGTCTTTGTGCCAGCCACGGCCGAAACCGGCTTTCTGCCCGACTATGCCGCGTTGCCCGCCGATCTGCTGGACCGCGTGACCGTGGCCTACATCTGTTCGCCCGCGAATCCGCAGGGGGCAGTTGCCGGTCGCGACTATTGGGCGGATCTTCTTGCCCTGGCCGAACGGCACGATTTCCTGATCTTCGCTGACGAATGCTACTCCGAGATCTATCGCGATCAGCCGCCCCCTGGCGGGCTAGAGGCGGTCAGCCACAACAAGGCCGACCCCGAACGCGTGTTCGTGTTCCACTCGCTCTCCAAACGCTCGAACCTGCCGGGGCTGCGTTCGGGTTTCGTGGCGGGTGGTGTGCAGGGGATCGCGCGTATCCGGCAGCTGCGCAACTATGCCGGCGCGCCGCTTCCGCTGCCGTTGCAGCGCGTGGCCGAGCGCGTCTGGGCCGATGAGGATCATGTGGTCGAGAACCGGCGCCTCTACGCCGAGAAGTTTGCCCTGGCGGACGGGATTCTTGGCGGCGTCGCTGGGTATCGTTCGCCGGATGCCGGGTTCTTCCTGTGGTTGCCGGTTGCCGATGGCGAACAGGCGGCGCTGCGCCTTTGGCAAGAGACCGGCGTGCGGGTGCTTCCGGGCGCCTATCTGGCCCGCGACACCGACCACGGCAATCCGGGGCGGGGCTATATCCGGGTCGCGCTTGTCGCATCCCGGGATGAGACGGCGCGCGGGCTGGGCCTGATCCGCGACTGCCTTTACACCTAGGCGAGGAAAGCATGGCATCCTATCAGATGAGACAGCGCGATCCGCTTCTGGACAGCAATACCCAGGCCGCACTGGAACGGCGCGGCAAGGAACTGCTTGGCATCGGGCTGATCGTGCTTGGCGTCGTGATGGCGCTTATCCTCGGATCTTACGTGCCTGAGGATCCGAGCTGGATGTCTGCAACGGATGAGCCTGCCCAGAACATCATGGGTCGGTTCGGCGCATCGGTCGCCTCGACGCTGTTCATCATCGCGGGCTATGGGTCGTGGGGGCTGCCGGTGGTGCTGACCGGCTGGGGGCTGCGCTTCGTGATCCACCGCGCCGAGGACCGGGCCATGGGCCGGGTCATCTTTGCCCCGATCGCGATTGCGCTGGCCTCGGTCTTTGCCTCGACCCATGTGCCGGGCGCGGACTGGACCCATTCCTTCGGCCTGGGCGGCCTGTTCGGGGATACCGTGCTGGGCGCCATGCTTGGCATCGCACCGGTAACGGCGACTTTCGGCCTCAAGTTCATGTCGCTGCTGTTCGGCTGCGGGCTGATCGCGATTTCCCTGTTCGTGCTGGGCTTCGACATGCAGGAACTGCGCGATGTCGGGCGGTTTCTTGCCGTCGGGCTGGTAGTGACCTATGCCAGCCTGCTGACGGCCGCCGGCAAGGGCGCGAACGGCGCCATGCGGGGCGCGCGCGACGCGCGCAGCCGCTATCAGGCCCAGCGGAGCAATCGCCAAACCGCCTTGTTCGGAGACGAGGATGGCGGTGCGCAACGCCGGCTTTTCCCGCGCCCGCCGAAGGACGATGTTGTCGAGGATTGGGATGCGAAAGGCTTCCAGCCTGACCCGATGCGCGCCGATATGGCTGCCCGCGATCCTTTCTGCGCCGATCCGGCCGCGCCGCATCGCTCCGACGTGCGCCACGACACGGCGCGCGACGGGCTGCGGGCCGAGCCGCGCCCCCAACCGCCACGTGAAAAATCCGGTTTCCTGTCGCGGGTTCCGGCATTGGTGCGCCGCGCGATCGATCCCGAACCCGAACTGGTCCAGCATCCGGGCGGCCCGGACGCCGAGGCGCCCAGCGAAGAGCGGATCAAGGCGCGCATCAACGACGTGATCAAGGCGCGTGTGCGACAGGCGCCGGTTCTTTCATTGGCTCGTTCGGAGCCGCCGCTGGTACGGGGGCGCGGGCCAAGACCGCTTGTCGCCGACACCACGCGTCGGCCTGCCGCGGGCTTGGCTGTGCCGCCGCTGGTTGCCGCCCCGGTGGCCGCGGCACCGGTCGTCCCGGATATCGCTCAGCCGACGATCGTACAGCGCGGCGCCGCAACAAGCCCGCATGATCTTTATTCCGATGCGGAAGATGAGGCCGATCTGGATCTGGACGGCTATGCAGCTCATGGCGACGGTTCCGAGGACGAGGCGCCCACCCACCACGCGCCGCGCATCGCGCCGCGGGAAAGCGTGGTGCAGCACCCGCCGCGCCGGCCCATCGCCCCCTCGCGTCAGGCCCTGGCCGAGGCGCAGCCCAAGCTTCGGCTTGAGGACCGGCCGCGGCCGACCTACGAACATCCGCCGCTGTCGCTGCTGACCAACCCCGCCGAGATCCAGCGTCACCACCTGCCCGACGAGGCCTTGGCCGAAAACGCGCGGATGCTTGAATCGGTGCTTGATGACTATGGCATCAAGGGCGAGATCGTCAGCGTCCGGCCCGGCCCCGTGGTCACCATGTACGAGCTTGAGCCCGCGCCCGGCCTGAAGGCCAGCCGGGTGATCGGCCTCGCCGATGATATCGCACGCTCCATGTCTGCCCTGTCCGCGCGTGTCTCGACGGTGCCCGGGCGCACGGTGATCGGGATCGAACTGCCGAATGTGCAGCGCGAAAAGGTGGTGCTGCGGGAAATTCTTGCCGCGCGCGACTTTGGCGATTCCAATCTGCGCCTGCCTCTCGCGCTCGGCAAGGATATCGGCGGCGAGCCGGTCGTGGCGAACCTCGCCAAGATGCCCCACCTGCTGATCGCCGGGACCACGGGGTCGGGGAAATCGGTCGCCATCAACACCATGATCCTGAGCCTTCTCTACAAGCTCTCGCCCGAGGAATGCCGGCTGATCATGATCGACCCCAAGATGCTGGAACTCAGCGTCTATGACGGCATCCCGCATCTGCTGTCGCCCGTCGTGACCGACCCGAAAAAGGCGGTCGTCGCCCTGAAATGGGTCGTGGGCGAGATGGAGGAACGCTATCGCAAGATGTCCAAGATGGGTGTCCGCAACATCGAGGGCTATAACGGCCGGGTCCGCGAGGCGCTGGCCAAGGGCGAGATGTTCAAGCGCACGATCCAGACCGGCTTTGACGAGGATACGGGCGAGCCGGTCTTCGAGACGGAGGAATTCGCCCCCGTCGCGCTGCCCTATATCGTCGTCATCGTCGATGAGATGGCTGATCTGATGATGGTTGCCGGCAAGGAAATCGAAGCCTGCATCCAGCGCCTTGCACAGATGGCACGGGCAAGCGGCATCCACCTGATCATGGCCACGCAGCGCCCTTCGGTCGATGTGATCACCGGCACGATCAAGGCGAACTTCCCGACCCGGATCTCGTTCCAGGTGACCTCGAAGATCGACAGCCGCACCATCCTGGGCGAGATGGGCGCCGAGCAGCTTCTGGGCATGGGCGACATGCTTTACATGGCCGGGGGCGCCAAGATCACCCGGATCCACGGCCCCTTCGTCAGCGACGAAGAGGTGGAAGAGGTCGTGACTCATCTCAAGAGCTTCGGCCCCCCCGAGTACATGTCGGGCGTTGTCGATGGCCCGGATGACGAACGGTCTGACGACATCGACGCGGTTCTGGGCCTTGGCGGCACTTCCGATGGCGAGGATGCGCTGTACGATCAGGCGGTGGCGATCGTTCTCAAGGATCGGAAATGCTCGACCTCCTATATCCAGCGCAAGCTGGGCATCGGTTACAACAAGGCCGCGCGGCTGGTCGAACAGATGGAGGAACAAGGGCTTGTGTCGCCCTCGAACCATGTCGGCAAACGTGAAATACTTGTGCCGGAACAGTGATCCTGCTTCAGCGTTATGTGACGGACCGGGGGGCTGCATGGCGGCCCCCTTTTTCCTAGATTTGGCACAGACACTATCAAAGGGGTTTTGCCGATGCGACTGATCCTTGCCACCGTTCTGGGTGCCCTGATGGCGCTTCCGGCGATGGCCGACCCGATCCCGCTGTCCGAGATTTCGCGCTACTTCAACAGCTTCACCACCGCGCAGGGGCAGTTCACGCAGATCAATGGCGATGGCAGCATCTCCACCGGCACGCTTTACATCAACCGGCCGGGCCGCATCCGCTTCGAATATGCGCCGCCCGATTCAAGCCTGGTGATGGCAGGTGGGGGGCAGGTGGCTATCTTCGACCCCAAGTCGAACCAACCGCCGGAACAGTATCCGCTGTCGCGCACGCCGCTGAACCTGATCCTTGCGCAGACGGTCGATCTGACGCAGGCGCGCATGGTGGTCGGCCATGTCAGCGACGGGACCACGACCACGGTGGTGGCGCAGGATCCGCAGCGGCCGGAACAGGGCTCGATCGAGTTGAACTTCACCGCCAACCCGACGGAACTGCGTCAATGGGTGATCCGCGATGATACCGGTGGTGCGACGACGGTGGTGCTGAGCGATCTGACCAAGGACGTGCAGCTGTCGTCCTTCCTGTTCAACATCCCGCATGAAGTGGAACGGCGCCGCTGAGGTGCCGTTCAGGGCCGGGTCTGAGCTTCAGGCCCGGCGGCAGGCGCGCAGCTGCTGTTCGTAACGGTTGGCCCGCGCAGCGACGTTGTTCGAAACCGTCAGAAGCCAGGGTTTCGAGTTGTAGCTGCCGCGGGCAAAGCCCGCATGGCCTTCATGATAGGCAAGGTACTGGTTGCGCGCGTCGTGCTTCGAGACACCGTTGCGCTGTTCGGTCTTGGTCATGTACCAGCCCATGAAATCGGTCGCGTCGCGGATGTCGTCGCGCCGGGCGCGCCGCTTGCCGGTCTCGCGCTGGTATTCCTCCCATGTGCCGTCAAGCGCCTGGGCATAGCCATAGGCCGAGCTTTGCCGTCCCATCGGAATCACCCCGAGCGACCAGCGCACCGGCGTCCGCGCATTGCCTATGAACTTGCTTTCCTGATGGATCGTCGCCATCTGCACATGGATCGGCACGCCCCAGCGCCGCTCGGTCTGCCGCATCGCTGCAAGATAGCGCGGCCTTTCGTTCACGATGCTGCAGGCGTTCTCAAGATCCCGTGGTGCCGAAAAGTTGCCGCCGCCACCGCATGAGGCCAACAGCAGAACGATCACGCCTGCGCGAAGATATCTGCCCATCTACACTGCCCGTCGCTTTTGTCATTTTGCAACAGAATAGGCCAAAAGGCCCCGAAGGAAAACGTAAAACGCCCCCCATCCAGATCAGAAAACCGAGAGAATGCGCCGAATGCCGCCCGGCGGATGCGATGGACATTTGCCGGTATTGGGGATAGGGACGGATTTCGAGGAATGAAAATGCTGAAAACCCGCGCGAAATATCATCTGGGACAGATCGTCCGCCACCGGAAACACCCGTTCCGGGGGGTTGTCTATGACGTGGACGCGATCTTTTCGAATTCGGACGAGTGGTATGACGCCCTGCCCGAAGAGAGCCGTCCCGCCAAGGATCAGCCTTTCTATCATCTGCTGGCTGAGAACGAGCAATCCTACTACGTCGCCTACGTATCCGAGCAGAACCTGGTCCCGGATGATACCGGCGAGCCGGTCGACCACCCCGATGTGCCCGAGCTTTTCGGCGATTTCGAGGATGGCCGCTATCCGCTGCACTTCCAGCTGAACTGAGGCGGCGCCCCGCTTGCGGGGGGCTATACACGATGCAACGCAAGCCGAAGGGGCAGGCGGCCCCCCGCTTGCGGGGGGGCGTGCATGCCTGCCCGTCTTGCCGGGACTTGCGTCAGTAGCCGAGGGCGCAGCCATCCTTGCGGGGGTCTGATGCCCCCTCCAGAACCCCGCGGGCGTGATCGATGCGGATCGCCTGTGCGCCGCCCAGCGGCCCCTCAGGTATGCGGACCCTGTGGCCCATCTCGGCAAGTTCGGCCCGCACTTCTGGCGCATAGCCGCGCTCGACGTCCATGCCTTCGACGCCCGAAAAACAACGGGGCGCGTCAATTGCGGTTTGCAGGTCAAGGCCGTAATCCACAAGGTTGGTCACGAAGCGCGCATGACCGCAGGGCTGATAGGCGCCGCCCATCACCCCGAACGGCAGGGTCACGCGGCCGCCTTCGCGCAGCATGGCGGGGATGATCGTGTGCATGGGCCGTTTACCGCCGCCGGCCTCGTTCGGATGACCTTCTTCAAGCGTGAAGCCCGCGCCGCGGTTCTGGAACAGGACCCCGAAGCGGTCCGAGGCAAGCCCCGCCCCGAAGGCGTGAAAGATCGAATAGATCAGAGAAACCGCCATCCCGTCGCGGTCGACCACCGTCAGATAGACCGTGTCGCGGTGGACGGCCTCGCTGAGCGGGCGGGCTGCCGGCATGGCGCGGTTGGGATCGATCAGCGCCGCCAGTTTCGCCGCCGTTTCCGGCGCCAGCATATGCTGAAGCCGGCTGGTGTGATCGGGATCGGCGATAAAGCGGTTGCGGGCATCATAGGCCAGCTTGGTGGCCTCGGCCTCCAGATGCGCGCGGCGGGCCCCGAACGGATCCAGCGATTTCACGTCGAAATGCGACAGGATGTTCAGCATCAGGTTCGCCGTCGCGCCTTGCCCGTTCGGCGGATGCTCCAACAGCTCGATGCCGGCATAGGCGCTGGCAACCGGCTCGGTATAGGTGCAGGAAGTGGCTGCGAGATCGTCCAGCGTGTGGCTTCCGCCCAGGGCCTGCAGCGAGGCGACGAGATCCTCCGCGACCTCGCCTTCATAGAAACCTGCGCGCCCCTCGCGCGCGATCCGGCGCAGAACCTCGGCCTGCCCCGGCGCGCGGAATGTTTCACCAACCGCGGGCGCCTTGCCGTTCGTCAGGTAATAGCCCCGGGCTGCGCCCTGCAGGGTATCCGCAGCAATGGCCCAGTCAAAGGCGACCCGCGGCGCAACCGGAACGCCGGTTTCAGCATAGCGGATCGCCGGAGCGAGCACCTGATCCAGGGCCAGAAGACCCCAGTTTTCCGACAGGGTGCAGAAGGCATCCACCGCTCCGGGCAGCGTAACAGCCTCAACCCCGCGCAGGGGCACGGTCGCATGGCCCTTCTCCCGCATGACAGCCGCGGAAAGGCCCGCCGGTGCGCGGCCCGATCCGTTCAGCGCGATCACCCGTTCTTCCCCCGCGGGCTTGAGCAGCACGAAGCAATCACCGCCGATCCCGGTCATCTGCGGCTCGCAGATGCCCAGAAGAACGCCGGCGCCGATTGCCGCATCAACGGCGTTTCCGCCCGTTTCCAATATGTCGATCGCCACTTTCGCTGCCAGCGGATGCGACGTTGCGCAAAGACCGTTGGCAGCAAGGACGGGGGATCTGCCGGGCAGGTGATAATCGCGCATGAAGGGTCCATCCGGTTGTTGCGGGATCAGCTTAGGGTGGCTTTGAGGCGATGAAAAGCCCGTGGCACAGGGTGCTGGACGGAGGGCCAAGGGCTCCGCTAGATTTACGGCAGTTCAGGGAGGATATGATGGAAGAAGTGGTGATCTGCGGTGCAGCGCGCACGCCGATGGGGGGCTTTCAGGGCGTATTCTCCAGTCTCGATGCGGCGACGCTGGGTGGGGTCGCCATTGCGGCGGCTCTGGCCGATGCAGGCCTGGCGCCCGACCGGGTGCAGGAACTGCTGATGGGCTGCGTGTTGCCGGCAGGTCAGGGGCAGGCACCTGCGCGGCAGGCGGGGTTCCATGCGGGGCTCCCCGAAGCGGTGCCGGCCACCACGCTAAACAAGATGTGCGGATCGGGGATGAAGGCGGCGATGATCGCCCATGACCAGATCGCGCTTGGCCAGGGCGGCGTTGTCGTTGCCGGGGGCATGGAAAGCATGACCAACGCCCCCTACCTTTTGCCCAAGATGCGCAGCGGTGCGCGGATCGGGCATGGCCAGGTCATCGACCACATGTTCCTTGACGGGCTTGAGGATGCCTATGACAAGGGCCGGCTCATGGGTAGCTTCGCCGAGGATTGTGCCGAAGCCTACCAGTTCACCCGCGAGGCACAGGACGACTATGCGCTTGCCTCGCTGACTGGTGCACGTGCGGCGCAGCAGAGCGGCGCATTTGCCCGCGAAATCGCGCCTGTCACGGTTCCGGGGCGCCAGGGCGATGTGGTTGTTGCCGAGGATGAGCAGCCCGCCCTCGCCCGCCCCGAAAAGATCCCGACGCTGAAACCTGCCTTCCGGCCCGGCGGCACGGTTACGGCGGCCAATTCCTCGTCGATCTCGGACGGGGCGGCGGCGCTGGTTCTCACGTCGCGCAGCCTGGCCGAGGCCGGGCGGCTTCCGGTCCGTGCGGTGCTGCGTGGCCATGCAAGCCACGCGCAGGCGCCCGGGCTGTTCACCAGCGCGCCGGTTCCCGCCGCGCGCAAGCTGTTGCAACGGCTGAACTGGACGGCCGAGGATGTTGATCTGTGGGAGGTCAACGAAGCCTTTGCCGTGGTTCCCATGGCCTTCATGCGCGAAATGGGCATCCCCCGCGACAGGCTGAACGTGAACGGCGGCGCTTGTGCCCTGGGCCATCCGATCGGCGCCTCGGGCGCGCGGATCATCGTCACGCTTTTGAACGCGTTGGAACGGCGCGGGCTGAAGCGCGGGGTGGCGGCCATCTGCATCGGCGGTGGCGAAGGCACGGCCATTGCGCTAGAGCGGCCGTGAAGGAGATCACGATGCTGGACTATGCCGATCTTGCGGCGCGTATCCGCGCGCTGACCGAAGGGGAAACCGACACTGTCGCGCTGATGGCGACCGTGGCCTGCGAGGTGCACCATTCCGACAGCCGTTTCGACTGGACCGGGTTCTACCGCGTCACCGCGCCCGAACTGCTGAAGATCGGCCCCTATCAGGGCGGGCATGGGTGCCTCGTGATCCCGTTTTCGCGGGGGGTCTGCGGCGCGGCCGCCCGCAGCGGCGAGGTGCAGATCGTTCCCGATGTCGAGGCGTTTCCCGGTCATATCGCCTGTTCTTCCTCGACCCGGTCGGAAATCGTGCTTCCGGTGCGCGATGGCGCGGGGCGGTTGATCGGCGTTTTCGATATCGACAGCGATCAGCCTGCGGCCTTTTCCGAGGATGATGCTGTGGCACTTGCCGCGATTCTGGATGAGGTTTTCGCGCGGGCGGCCTGACGCGATTGCTGACGCATTGGCGCTGGTTGCGGGGCAGGGCATCGACTATCTCATGGACATGAGCGATTTTGTCTATGCCCCGCCCGCCGAACCTGCTCGGATCATCTTTCACGATCATCAGATCCTGATCGTGGACAAGCCTGCCGGGCTGTTGTCCGTTCCGGGGCGCGGTGAGGATCGGTCCGATTGCCTCATCAACCGGCTTCGGGTCGCGTTCCCCGATGTATTGCTGGTGCACCGTCTGGATCTGGATACATCGGGCGTCATGGTCTTTGCCCTGACGCCCGCGGCGCAGCGCCATCTGGGACTGCAGTTCGAGAAGCGCCAGACCAAGAAGGTTTATGTGGCACGGCTGTGGGGCGAACTGCAGCCCCGCACCGGCCGGGTCGATCTGCCACTGACGGTCGATTGGCCGAACCGCCCGCGCCAGCATGTAAACCACGAAACCGGACGTTCGGCCCAGACCGACTGGCGCGTGGTGCGACACGATGCGGGCATGACGCGGGTCCGGCTGATGCCAGTCACCGGACGCAGCCATCAGCTGCGGGTCCATATGAAGGAAATCGGGCACCCGATTCTGGGCGATGCGCTTTATGCGGAAGGCCCCGCGCGGGACTTTCCGCGGCTGATGCTGCACGCGGAAAGCCTGCGGTTCCGTCATCCCGACGGCGGCAAGGGGCTCAGCTTCTCGGCCCCCTGCCCATTCTGATCAGGCCTCGCTTGCCCAGCCCGAAACGGCCTTGACCTCGAGGAAGTCCTCGATGCCCCAGACCCCGCCTTCGCGGCCGTTGCCGGATTGCTTCATGCCGCCGAACGGGCTGCCGGCGCCGCGCGACTGGCCGTTCATCTCGATCATGCCGGCGCGCAGCCGCCGGGCCAGCCGGTTCCGGCGCGCCCCGTCCTGGCTTTGCACATAATTCGTCAGGCCATAGACAGTGTCATTGGCAATTCGCACCGCCTCGTCCTCGCTGTCAAACGGGATGATCGAGAGAACCGGGCCGAAGATCTCTTCGCGTGCGATCGTCATGTCGTTGTTGACATCGGCAAAGACCGTGGGCCGCACGAAATAGCCGCGGTTAAGCCCCTCGGGCCGTCCCAGGCCCCCGGCAACCAGCCGCGCGCCTTCGCTGATGCCCTTCTGGATAAGGTCCTGGATCTTGTCGAACTGGGTCTGCGACACGACGGGGCCGATATGCCGGCCCTCCTGATGTGCGCTGGCAACATGGGTCGATTCAGCCACCTGACGCGCCGTCTCCACGGCGCTGTCATAGATCTCGCGCTGGACAAGCATCCGCGTCGGCGCGTTGCAGCTTTGCCCGGAATTGTTGAAGCAATGCATGGCGCCGCGGCGCACGGCCTTTTCATCGGCGTCGGCAAAGACCAGGTTGGCGCCCTTGCCGCCAAGTTCCAGATGCACGCGCTTCAAGGTATCCGCCGCGGCCTTGGAAATCGCGATGCCGGCGCGGGTAGAGCCGGTAAAGCTGACCATGTCCACGTCACGATGGGTCGAAAGCTGGGTTCCGACCCCGGCCCCGTCGCCATTCACCAGGTTGAACACGCCCTTGGGCACGCCCGCCTCGTGCAGGATTTCCGCAAACAGCAGTGACGACAGCGGCGCGATTTCCGAGGGTTTGAGAACCATGGTGCAGCCGGCCAGCAGCGCCGGAATGGTCTTGAGCGTGACTTGGTTCATCGGCCAGTTCCAGGGCGTGATCAGCGCACAGACGCCGACGGCCTCCTTGATGATCCGGTCGTTCGGGGCGTGATCGCCCAGCGGGGCGATGAACTCGATCTTGTCGAAGGCTGTGATGAAATTGGCGATGTGCCAGCTGCCCGAGGTCGCCTGACTTGACCGCGCCATGTCGATGGGCGCGCCCATTTCAAGACTGATGGCGCGCGCCATGTCTTCGGCACGCGCCTCATAGACCTGCTGGATCCGCTTGACGACGGCCAGCCGTTCGGCGGGTTCGGAAAACATCCAGTCGTCAAGCGCTGCCTTTGCCGCGGCCACCGCGGCATCCGTATCTGCCTGGCCGCCCAGCGAGATCACGGCACAGACTTCCTCGGTCGAGGGATCGATTACCTCATGGTCATGCGCCGCGACCGGGGCGACCCACTCGCCGTTGATGTAGAAGCTTTTCTTCTCGATCATACCAACCTCCGGATGTGCTATGCGGGCAGACTGTCACCCCCGGCGGCGATTGGCAACGGGCGGTTCAGGTCATCTGCGCAGCCCTTCCCTGGCGTCGATACCGGCGGCGGGATAGCCGGGCCCCCAGACCCGGCGCGCATCGCGTGCGATGGCCTGTGCTTGGGCGGCGTCAAGCCGTGCCCGGGCGGCTGTGGCATCGCCACCTGCCTCGCGCATCGCCCTTGCCCAAAGCCGTTGGACAGAAGGCGCGCTCCAGGGCAGGGCTGCGTCATGCAGCCAGTGCCGTAGCTCGGGCGGCAGTGCGTCGAAGGCCGACATGCCGCCCTTCCGTGCCCGTGGCAACCGGGTTGCAAGGTTGCCCGTCATGCCGCGCGCTTCCAGCTGGGGAATGGATCGGGCAGGTTGCGCCAGTCCTCGGGGGTGAAGGCCGCGCCGATCAGGCAGGCGTCAAGCCCGGTGACAATCGCATCCTTGTCCATGCCGGTGCCGATGAACACAAGCTCTTGCCGGCGGTCGCCCCATGTGTCGTCCCAGTGGCGGCGCATTTCGGACAACGCATCGGGATGGGTCGGCCACCGCTCCTGCGGGACGCTGGCCCACCAGCCGCCCAGGGGCACAACCGAGGACATCGCCCCTGCAAGGCTGAACTCGGCCACCCAGTTCGGCCGTGTCGCCAGCCAGAAATGCCCCTTGGCGCGGATCACGCCCGGCAGGGGGCCATTCAGGAAGGCATGGATGCTCTGCGGATCGAAGGGCCGCCGCGCGCGATAGACGAAGGACGAGATGCCGTATTCCTCGGTCTCTGGCGTGTGATGTGCAAAGCCGTAAAGCTCTTTCGCCCAGTAGGGATGTTCATGCGCGCGATCGAAGTCGAACAGGCCCGTGTTGAAGATGGCGCCAGCCTGGACATGCGAATGATCGGTCTCGATCAGCCGGGCGTCCGGGTTGAGCGCGCGGATGATCTTGCGAGCAGCATCGGCCTTTTCCGGGCCCGCATCCGTCACCTTGTTGAGAATGATGACATTGGCGAATTCGATCTGATCCGTCAGAAGGTTGACCAGTGTCCGTTCGTCATTCTCGCCCAGGCTTTCGCCCCGGTCGGTCAGGAAGTCATGGCTGGAGAAATCGCGCAACAGATTCACGGCGTCCACGACCGTTACCATCGTATCCAGCCGGGCCACATCCGAAAGGCTGGCACCGGTTTCGTCGCGAAAATCGAAGGTCGCCGCGACGGGAAGCGGCTCGGCGATGCCGGTCGATTCGATCATCAGGTAGTCAAAGCGACCCTCTCCGGCAAGGCGCCGCACCTCGACCAGAAGATCGTCGCGCAGCGTGCAGCAGATGCAGCCGTTGGTCATTTCGACCAGCTTTTCCTCCGACCGCGACAGTTCAGCGCCCTCGCGCACCAGATCGGCGTCGATGTTCACCTCGGACATGTCATTGACGATCACCGCTACGCGGCGGCCGTCGCGGTTGTTCAGAACGTGGTTCAGAAGCGTTGTCTTTCCCGCGCCCAGAAAGCCCGAAAGCACGGTGACGGGCAGGCGTGTGTCTGGCTGGGTCATGGTTGTCTCCGTAATGTAATACTATTACATTTATCGGGAGAGATTCCAGCCTGCAAATGGAAAAAGCCCCGGCATCGCTGCCGGGGCTTTCATTTCTGCAAGGGCAGAGGCCTATTCTTCGGCCTCGGCCTTCTGTTCGGTGATTTCAGCGCCGGTTTCCTGATCGACCATCTTCATGCCAAGGCGCACCTTGCCACGGTCATCGAAGCCCAGCAGCTTGACCTTGACCTCCTGGCCTTCCTTCAGGACTTCGTTCGGATGCTGAAGGCGCTTGTTGGCGATCTGGGACACGTGGACCAGACCGTCGCGCTTGCCGAAGAAGTTCACGAAGGCGCCGAAATCGACCAGCTTGACCACGCGACCGGTGTAGATCTTGCCTTCTTCCGGCTCGGCCACGATCGACCAGATCATGTCATAGGCCTTCTTGATGGCCTCGCCGTTCGAAGAAGCGATCTTGATCACGCCGTCGTCGTTGATGTCGACCTTGGCGCCGGAGGTTTCCACGATCTCGCGGATCACCTTGCCGCCCGAGCCGATCACTTCGCGGATCTTGTCGGTCGGGATCTGCATCGTCTCGATCCGCGGCGCGTGCGCCGAGAATTCGGTCCGGCCGGCCGTCAGCGCCTGGGCCATTTCACCCAGGATGTGCATCCGGCCGTCCTTGGCCTGTGCCAGCGCCTGTTCCATGATCTCGGGCGTGATGCCCGCAACCTTGATGTCCATCTGCAGGCTGGTGATGCCGTTCTCGGTGCCCGCGACCTTGAAGTCCATGTCGCCGAGGTGATCCTCGTCGCCCAGGATGTCTGTCAGGACGGCCCATTTGCCGTCTTCCTCAAGGATGAGACCCATGGCAACGCCCGCAACCGGCGCCTTCAGCGGGACGCCCGCATCCATCATCGACAGCGATCCGCCACAGACCGAAGCCATGGAGGAGGAGCCGTTGGATTCGGTGATCTCGGACACGACGCGGATGGTGTAGGGGAAATCGGTGGCTGCCGGCAGAACCGCCTGCAGCGCGCGCCATGCCAGTTTCCCGTGGCCGATTTCACGGCGTCCGGGGGGACCGAAGCGGCCGACCTCGCCCACCGAATAGGGGGGGAAGTTGTAATGCAGCAGGAAGTTCGAACGCGAGTTGCCGTGCAGCGCGTCGATGATCTGTTCGTCCTCGCCGGTGCCCAGCGTGGTCACGACCAGCGCCTGGGTTTCACCACGGGTGAACAAGGCAGAGCCATGGGTGCGGGGCAGGATGCCGACTTCCGACACGATCGGGCGCACCGTCTTGGTGTCGCGGCCGTCGATCCGGGCACCACCGTTGATGATGTCACCGCGCAGGATCGAGGATTCGAGCTTCTTGAAGGCAGAGCCGAGGTTCTCGTCGGCAAGTTCTTCCTCGCTCAGCGTCGCGCGAACGGCTTCGCGCGCGGCGGCGACGGCGTTGACACGCTCCTGCTTGTCCTTGATCGCGAAGGCGGCGCGCATCTGGTCCTCGCCCGCGGCTTTCACCTTGGCATAGAGGTCCGAATAGTCGGGCGCCTGGAAGTCGAACGGCTCTTTCGCGGCCGCTTCGGCCAGATCGACGATCAGGTCGATCACCGGCTGCATCGCCTCGTGGCCGAACTTCACCGCACCCAGCATTTCGGCTTCGGACAGCTCGTAGGCTTCCGATTCCACCATCATCACCGCGTCCTTGGTGCCGGCGATGACAAGATCCAGCCGCTGGTCGGGCGATTCGCGCAGTTTCTGCATGTCCTCGACATCGGGGTTGAGAACATAGGACCCGTTGACGAAGCCCACGCGCGCGGCGCCGATCGGGCCCATGAAGGGAACGCCGGAAATCGTCAGCGCGGCCGAGGCGGCGATCATCGCGACGATGTCGGGCTCGTTCACCAGATCGTGGCTGAGCACGGTGCAGATCACCAGCACCTCGTTCTTGAACCCGTCCACGAACAGCGGGCGGATCGGACGGTCGATCAGGCGCGAGGTCAGCGTTTCCTTTTCGGAAGGACGTGCTTCGCGCTTGAAGAAACCGCCGGGCACCTTGCCGGCAGCATAATAGCGTTCCTGGTAGTGCACGGTCAGCGGGAAGAAATCCTGCCCCGGCTTGGCCGATTTGGCGAAGGTGACATTGGCCATGACGCTGGTTTCGCCCAGCGTGGCGATGACCGAGCCGTCAGCCTGGCGGGCAACCTTGCCCGTTTCCAGGGTCAGCGTCTCGCCGCCCCACTCGATCGACTTTTTCGTAACGTTAAACATCTCTTTTCCTATACTGGCCGGGGGACCCTCCGCCCGGCCGGGTTCGCGTACGGGGCCGGGCGCCCATGGCCCCTGTCCCCGTGGCCCCTGTCATTCCTGCCTGTCCCGCGGGGCCCGGGGAACTGGCGATGTCCGGCGCCCCTTGGGGCGCGCGGGCTTGAAAGCAGAACGCCCCCGGCGTGCCGGGGGCGCTGGCGTCAGCGGCGCAGGCCGAGACGGGCAATCAGCGCCTGGTAGCGCGGTTCATCGGTCTTTTTCAGGTAGTCCAGCAGTTTGCGGCGCTGTGCCACCTGTTTCAGAAGCCCACGGCGGGAATGGTTGTCCTTCTTGTGGGTCTTGAAGTGCTCGGTCAGCGTCGCGATGCGCGACGACAGGATCGCAACCTGGACTTCCGGCGAACCGGTGTCGCCTTCCTTGGTTGCATATTCCTTCATGACGCGGGCTTTTTCTTCGGCCGTGATCGACATCGGGGTCTCCTTTGGTTTGATGTGAATGGCTCAGGCCGGGATGTCGTCCAGCAAGGCCCTTGGAGATATCCGCCGTTTTTCTGCGGATGCGCGCGTATAAGGGAAAACGCGCGAAAAGGAAAGGACAGATTGCCCCGCCGCCAGCGTGTTAAGCCTGCTTTCCATCTTTCTTGGTGTAGGGCAATGGCTGTGATAATACAACCCAAAGGCGCAGGTTCCTGCGCAATGCAGGTTGTGATGAGGGCGCATGCTGGGTGTGGCCGGGCTGATGGGGTTGCTTCTGCTTGGCGCGTTGGGGGCGGTTTCGCTCACCCGCCTTCCGGGCACGGACGAAGACGCCCTCTCGCCCGACAGCCCCGAACCCGAACCTGACCCGGATCTGCCCGACCTTCTTGATCCGGACGGACCGGATGAGCCACCGTCGGATGATCCGCCCCCTCCGCCCGAGGGCCGGTATCACGAAGGTGGTGAGGGGCCTGACACACTTGTGGGTGGCGCCGGTGATGACACGCTTCTTGGCCATGATGGCGATGACGAAATCGGCGGTTACGACGGAGATGACCTTCTGTTTGGCGGTGCAGGGGGCGACGTGCTCCTGGGCCATGGCGGCGATGACACGCTTTTCGGGGGTGACGGCGACGACTGGCTGGAGGGGGGCGACGGCAATGACCTTCTTCACGGCGATGCGGGCGACGATTATCTGGCAGGCGGCGAGGGCGACGATACCCTGCACGGCGGCACCGGCGACGACCGGCTGCTGGGCGGCGGGGGGGATGACCTGTTGTTCGGGGGCGAGGGCGCGGATGCGCTTCATGGCGGCTTTGGCGACGACATCCTGATCGGCGGCCCTGGTCAGGACACGCTGTTCGGTGGCTTCGGAAACGACACACTTGTCGGCCTTGTGCTGGACGAACATCTGGCAGACATCGACACGACCGACTACCTCAACGGTGGCGAGGGTGAAGATGTGATCTTTGTCGGCGCGCGGGACATTGCCCATGGCGGGCAGGGGGCCGATACCTTCGTGCTGGGCGACTGGATCGCGCCCGAGCAAAGCGCCACGATCTCGGACTGGTCGGATCAGGACCGGATCGTGGTCATCTACCGCCCCGACGATTTCGGCCCGGTGCTGCGCGTGGAACACCCCGAGGATGAACCCGACACTGCGGCGGTTCTGCTGAATGGCATCCGTCTGGCGACGGTGGTCGGCGGCGCGAACCTTACGGCAGAGGAAATCGAACTTGTTCCCTGGGACGCGCAGATGCTGATCGACCCGGCGCTGCTGTCATCTGACCGCTGAGGCTGCGTCACGCAAAGGCGGTGGCGTGATCCCAGGGTTCGGGCTGCTGGCCATAGCCGATGTACAGCGGGTGCTTGGGGTGACCGCCCTGGGTCAGGCCCAGGTGAAACAGCGGGCGGCCCGTGCCGCGCATCAGCGCCTCGACCTGAGGCCCCCGGTTCAGATGGGCGCCATGCGTGCCCCAGGCACAGACGATCCGGTCGGCCCAGTCGCAGCTTTCCAGAATGGCCGCATCGTTCTCAGGGCCAACGGGGTCGGGTGCGGCCCGCATCTTTCGGGGATCGGTGTCGCGCCAGGCAAAGATGTTGCAGACGCGAAAGGCACCGAATCCCAGCGTGCGCGCGCGCCTTTCGCAACGCTCGACGGTGGGATCGTTCTGGTATTCCGTCGCTGTTGAAGGGTTCAGCATCACGAACAGCACCTTGTCACCCTCGGCCCAGCGACGCGTCAGCAGATAGCGATAGCGTTCGCAGGGGGAATAGACGGCGACGCTGGCCGCGTCGCCCTTCTGGTGGCTTCGGGTGATCACTGGTTGAACACCCGGCTGGGGTGTAATTCGCCCGCCTTGTAGATGCCGACGGCCACAGCCCGACCCTGATGGCTGGCCCAGGCTTCGTCGCCGAAGTCCACATCCGAGGCGATGACCATTCCCGGGTTGCCGTTGCGCAACCTTGCCGCGCCCTCGGCGGTGGCGGGCAGCTGTGGCAGATCGGCAAGCCCGTCTTCCAAGGGACGCAGCAGCGCGTCCAGAGCCTCGCTATGGGCCAGTGCATCGATCTGGGCCAGCGTGACGCCTTCATCCGCGACGAAGGGGCCGGACCACACCCGGCGCAGCCATTGCACATGGCCGTGGCAGCCCAGCGCCGCCCCCAGGTCACGCGCGATCGACCGCACATAGCCGCCCTTGCCGCAGACCATTTCCAGCACGACGTGATCGGCATCGGGCCGTTCGGCCAGTGTCAGGCTTTCGACCCAGAGCGGCCGGGCCACAAGGTCAAGCGCCTCGCCCTGCCGCGCGAGATCATAGGCCCGTTCACCTTCGACCTTCACGGCTGAAAACTGAGGCGGGATCTGCATGATGTCGCCGCGAAACGCCTCAAGCGCGGCCGCGATCGCCGCATCATCCGGCCGCAGCTCCGATCGGGCGATCACCTCGCCCTCGGCATCGTCGGTAGTGGTCGCCGCGCCCAGCCGCACCGAAAACCGATAGCATTTCAGTGCATCGGTGACGTACGGCACGGTCTTCGTGGCCTCCCCCAGGGCGACAGCCAGCACGCCTGTTGCCTCGGGGTCCAACGTACCGGCATGGCCCGCCTTGCGGGCGTCGAACGCCCAGCGCACCTTGTTGACCACGGCGGTCGAGGTGATGCCAGCCGGCTTGTCCACCACAAGCCAGCCCGAAATGTCGCGGCCCTTGCGCCTGCGTGCCATAGCTTTGTCCTTCCGGTTCTTCAGGCTGCGCCTGCTAGCCCCCCGGGCTCTGATCGTCAATTGGAACGACGGTGCCGACGATGGGGCCAAGCGGCAGGCCCCAGTCGTTGCGGCGCAGGTCGGGTGCGTGAAGCCGCGAGATATTGCCATCGAAGTAGAGGGCATTGGGTGTGCCGAGCCCATCGCGGAACAGTCGGCCGAATTCGTGAAAGGTCACGCGGCGTTCCGAAATGGCGAACCACGCCCGACTGCCGTCTTCCGAGACTCCGACGCCGTTGCGCACATAGCGCGAGGTGGCATCCACCAGAAAGCGCGGGTGCAGATCGCCGTCGATGACCAGCATCGGCCCCGATTGGGTCGCATAGTCGCACTCAGGCTGTTCACGCGAAAAGATGCGCGATTCGACCACCTGGAAACGATCTCCCGCGATGCAGAAGACGCCGTTGGGAAGCAGCCCGAAATTGCCAGGGCCGGCGGACGTGACCAGATCGCCTGCGGCGCCATCGGGATCCCGATAAAGCCCCACCGGCGAACGGTCTGAATGATACATGCCCGCATTCATGGCAAAGCCAAGGCGCAGCCCCTGATCGGCAAGGCTGGCGTTCACCCGGTCAAAGCTGCCGAACACGGCCCCATCCGGCGCGGTCAGCCACATCCGCAAGTCATCCCGGCCAGCCACCACTTCACAGACGGTATAACGGTTGCCGTCATGATCCAGTTGCATGCAGGCGCCGGCAACGGCGGGCGTCGCCGCGCCCAGGCTGACCAGGCCAAGCAGCATCGACAGCCAGTGCATCGATCAGGCCCTCTCGTCGTCGGTGCCACCCTCGACATCACGGCGCACCGTGTCATCGTTCAGCAGCCGGCGGGTCGCATCCATGCGGTCAAAGGTCTCGTCGATCGCAAAGCGGATTTCGGGCGCGAACTTCAGCGTCAGCTCCTTCGCAACCTGGCGGCGCAACTCGCTCCGGTTGCGGCGCAGGGCAGCAAGGGCTTCCTCGGCGCCATGCCCGCCCAGCGGCAGAACATAGGCCGTCGCGACCTTCAGATCCGGCGATGTCCGCACCTCGCCCACGGTGATCGACATGCGGTTGAGATCCGGATCATGGACATCACCGCGCAACAGCACGTCCGACAATCTGCGCCGGATCAGTTCGCCCACGCGAAGCTGACGTTGAGAGGGGCCGGAGCCCGAAGGAAATCGGTTTGCCATGCCCGTGATGTAAGCCATCCCTGCCCCCCCCGCAAGCGACCGCCGCACGCCCTTTGCCAATCGCGCCGGCTGCCGTTAAACGGAGGCAAAGGAAAGGGCGCGGCATGAGCGAGACAACAATGACATTGCCGGGGATCGTGATCACCGGCGCGTCGGGCCGGATGGGGCAGATGCTGGTGCGCACGGTCAGCGCCAGCAATCAGGCACGGCTTGTGGCCTGTCTGGAGCGGCCGGGCCATGCCTGGATCGGCCAGGATGTGGGCATTGCGATGGGCGGGCCGGTGCTTGGCGTCACCGTCAGTGACGACCCGCTCGAAGCCTTTTCGAAGGCGCAGGCGGTGATCGATTTCACGGCGCCGCAGGCCACGGTGGAGTTTGCAGCGCTCGCGGCGCAGGCGCGCGCTGTCCATGTCATCGGGACCACGGGCCTCGAGGCTGCGCATCTCGCACGCCTCAGCGCGGCGGCGCGTCATGCGGTGATCGTCCGTGCCGGCAACATGAGCCTGGGTGTGAACCTTCTGGTCCAGTTGACCCGCAAGGTTGCCGAGGCGCTGGATGCCGATTTCGACATCGAAGTCGTCGAGGCGCATCATCGCCACAAGGTCGACGCGCCTTCGGGCACGGCGCTGATGCTGGGCGAGGCGGCCGCGGCAGGCCGCGGCGTGAACCTTGCCGAGGTCAGCGACAGCGGGCGCGACGGCATTACCGGCGCGCGGGGGCGCGGCCGCATTGGTTTTGCCGCAATCCGCGGCGGCGACATCGTGGGCGAGCATGACGTCATCTTCGCGGGAGAGGGCGAGCGCATCGTGCTGCGCCATGTCGCCACCGACCGCACGATCTTTGCGCGGGGCGCGCTGCGGGCAGCCCTGTGGGGCCAGGATCGCGAGCCGGGGGAATATTCTATGGCAGACGTTCTGGGCCTCTGACGGCTGATCCAGTCCCGTGCCTCCGCCGTAAAAAGCGTCATGCACGAGGTCGCCATGCCGAACATCACCCTGGTCGCGACGCTGCTGGCCGGACTATGCCTTGCCTGTGCAGCCCAAAGCGACGATTTCAGCCCGGTCCTGACCGAGGAGGAGTTCCTGGAGCATGTCACCGGACGCGAACTTGCGCGTCTGGGCGTGCGGCTGCGCGTGTCGCCGGACGGCGGGATCGAGGGGAGCGGCTTTGGCTTTCAGGTCAGCGGGCGATGGGACTGGCGCGACGGCTTCTTCTGCCGGACTTTGCGCTATGGCACGACCGAGCTTCCGCTGGATTGCCAGCGGGTCAAGCGCCGGGGGGATGTGCTGCGGTTTGTATCGGCACAAGGGCAGGGTGAAATGGCAGATCTTCGGCTGCGCTGAGGCGCTGCCGCCACCCGGTCAGGCCGATGCTTTTGGCGGGCAGGTTTGGCCAGGTGCGTCGCGCGGATCAGATGCGTATCTTCCAGCCCCGAGGGTCAGAATGCGGCCCGGTCAGAAATCGACTGCGATGCCCTTCTTCTCCCAATCGCCATAGCGCACCGGCTCGGGCCCTTCGCGTCCACCCAGTTCGGTCGGCAGATCCAGCGGCGGCCGCGAGCGGCGGCGTTCCTCGGCCTCGGCGAGGGCGCGCAGAGCGGCGGGGGGAAGCGGAGTTTCGGTCATGGATCTCTCCCTCGGCTTTCGTGCAGCGAGTGCTTGGGATATAGCAGCCCCGCGGGGCAGGGCAAGCTGCCAGGACAGGCAAGGAAACGCGATGGCAGGCCAGACAACGGGCCAGGATACAGGATCAGGCGCAGTCGCACCGCGCAGGGCGGCGCTGCATCTTCTGGATCAGGTGCTGGGCGAACGCCGCCTGCTGGCTGAACTGATCGCCTTGCCCGACGGGCCGCTGGCGGCGATGCAGCCCTCTGCGCGCGCGCGGGCACAGCGGCTTGCGCTGACGGCGCTCCGCAACATCGGCCGGGCCGATCGCCTGCTGGGGCCCCATCTGCGCAAGCGCCCGCCGCTTCCGGTTCACAACATCCTGCGCCTCGCCTTGGCCGAGGTGCTGGCCGAGGGCGAGGCCGCGCATGGCGTCGTGAATTCCGCAGTGACCATCGCGCGCAGCAGCCCCGGAACGGCGGCCATGGCGGGCCTTGTGAACGCGGTGCTACGCCGGTGCCTCGAGGGTGCCGAGGGCCGATGGAATGAGCTGCCGGTGCAAGAGCTTCCCAAATGGCTGCGCCGGCCGTTGATCGATGCTTATGGCAAGCCTGCTGTCCAGGGGATGGAACGCGCGCATCTGGCGGGGGCACCGCTTGATCTGACGCTGAAGCAGGAGGATCACGCGCTGACCCAGGCGCTGGGCGCGGCGACGCTGCCGGGGGGGAGCCTGCGGCTGCCGGCACGGGTGCAGGTTTCGGACCTGCCGGGCTATACCGGCCCCGATGCGGGTTGGTGGGTGCAGGATGCCGCGGCCGCCCTGCCGGTGCGGCTGCTGGACCCGCGCCCCGGCGAACGGATCGCAGATCTGTGTGCCGCGCCCGGCGGCAAGACGATGCAGCTTGCCGCGGCGGGGGCCACGGTCACCGCAGTCGATCTGTCCGCGCAACGGATGGAGCGGGTGCGCGAAAACCTTCGTCGCACAGGCCTGGAGGCGGATCTTGTCGTTGCCGATGCGACGCAGTGGCGGCCGGCTGCGCCGCTGGATGCGGTGGTCCTTGATGCGCCCTGTTCTGCAACCGGAACGATCCGGCGCCATCCCGACCTGCCCTTCGTGAAGGATGGCAGCGAGATCTCCGCCCTTGTCGCGCTTCAGGCGCGGCTTCTTGACCATGCCGTCGGGCTTTTGCGCGACGGCGGGCGGCTGGTGTTCTGCACCTGCTCGCTTCTGCCCGAGGAGGGCGAGGCGCAGGCGCTCGCGGCGCTGAAACGGCATCCGGGGCTCCAGATCCTGCCCGCCTGCGCGGATTGGATCGATCCCCAATGGCGCAGCCCCGAAGGGGGCCTGCGCCTGCGTCCCGACTTCTGGCCGGACCGCGGCGGGATGGACGGGTTCTACATGGTCGTGATGCAGTGGACCCCAGAAGCGTCGTGACAGGGCGGCAGGCAAAAGCTAAGGTTGCCGCGCGGCATTCAGCCGGTGATGAACCCTGACGCTGGACCTTGCATGGCACGCGCCCCACGACGCCCGCGATTGTTGCTGCCCGGCCCGGCCGGCAACCGGCTGCGGGCGCGGCTGCTGGGCCTGACATCCCCCCGGACGCGGCTGATCGCCGACCCAGAACCTCAGTTCATCGGTTCGGCGCCGCGCGGGCGCCAGATCCTGGAAGGCCGCTATCAGCTTGCCGGGATCTATGCCGAAGGCAATGACCCCTGGGCGCTGGAACGTGCCACCGGCGGCAACCCGGCGTTTCAGGAGGCGCTGCACGGTTTTCTGTGGCTGGATGACCTGGCAGCGGTGGGCGGCCCGGCCGCGAAGCGCCTTGCCACGGCAAGCACGACGGGCTGGCTGCGCCGGTTCGGTCGCGGGGCAGGGCCCGGTTGGGTTCCGCAGCTGGTGGCGCGGCGGCTTCTGCGATGGCTCTGTCATTGGGAGCTGATCGCGCCCGAACGCGAAGCCGACGCGGCCCGGCTTGCCCGCGTGATGGGGCGGCACGCGCTGTTCCTGTCGCACCGCTGGCCCGCCGCCCCGCCCGGCCTGGCCCGGATCGAGGCGCTGACCGCCTTGGCCTATGGCGGGCTGGCGCTCGAGGGCCTGTCGGACCTCGCGGCCCCGGCGGGGGCCTTTGTCGCGCAGGCCTGTGCGGTGATCGGCGACGACGGTGCCGTTCCCAGCCGCAACCCCGAAGAACTTCTGGACATTCTCCACCACCTGCTTCTGGCCGCTTCGGCCCTGACCGAAGCAGGGATGGAACCGGCCGAGGCCCATCTTTCGGCGATCGCGCGCATCGCGCCACTGTTGCGAAGCCTGCGCCACGCCGATGGCGGGCTTGCGCGTTTTCACGGCGGAGGGCGGGGCGCCACGGGACGGCTGGATCATG
Source organism: Halodurantibacterium daqingense (assembly GCF_042666235.1). Classification (NCBI taxonomy): domain Bacteria; kingdom Pseudomonadati; phylum Pseudomonadota; class Alphaproteobacteria; order Rhodobacterales; family Paracoccaceae; genus Halodurantibacterium; species Halodurantibacterium daqingense. The sequence goes on from NZ_JBHTFQ010000009.1 coordinate 120,103, forward strand.
CCCTTGCGGCGGCCGGGGTGCGGGATCGCGCCCCGAACCCCGCGATGGGCTATCATCGGCTTGCGGCGGGGCGCAGCACCCTGATCGCCGATGTCGCGCCACCACCACAGGGGGTGCATGCTACGCGCGCCCATGCCTCGACCCTGGCGTTCGAGCTGACGGTCGCGCGCCGGCCGCTGATCGTGAATGTGGGTTCAGGGCTTGCCTTCGGGGGTGACTGGCGTCGGGCGGGACGGGCCACGCCGTCGCATTCCACCCTTGGACTGGACGGGGTTTCTTCCTCGCGCCTTGGTGCGGGCGAGGCATTGGCTGAAACGCCCCGGGTCTTTCTGCATGCGGATGCCGGGCCCCTTGGTCTTTCGGCCTCGCACGATGGCTGGCGTCAGAGCCACGGGTTGCTGCACAGCCGCCAGCTGATCCTGTCGCGCGACGGGCGCGCGCTGGAGGGCGAGGACTGGCTTGGCCCTGGATCGGAGGCTGACAGCGCGACCTTCCGGCAGGCGCTGCAGGCGACAGATCGCCAGGGGCTGCGCTTCAGCCTGCGCTTTCACCTGCATCCCGATGTCGAGGCGGACCTGGATGCCGGCGGGCTGGAAGTTGCCCTCGCCCTGCGGGGCGGGGACCGCTGGACCTTCCGCCACGACGGCACCGCAGTGATGGCGATTCAGCCGTCTGTCTATCTGGATGGCCGCCGTCTTGCCCCCCGGCCGACAAGACAGATCGTCCTCTCGGCCACAGTTGCCGATCATGAAAGCCGGATTGTCTGGACGCTGGCCGAGGCACAGGATAGGCCGCGCCATATCCGAGACCTTGAAACCGACGAGCTTCTGGCCGACGCCTGATCTGACCCAAAGGACCCGAGCATGACCAACCTTGTGCCCATCGGCCGCGCGCTGATTTCCGTATCCGACAAAACCGGGCTGATTGACTTTGCCCGCGCACTTGCCGATCGCGGCGTCGATCTGATTTCCACCGGCGGCACGGCCGCCGCGCTGCGTCTTGCCGGGCTTGCGGTGCGCGATGTTTCGGAAGTGACCGGGTTTCCGGAAATGATGGACGGGCGGGTCAAGACGCTGCATCCGATGGTGCATGGCGGGCTTCTGGCGCTGCGCGATGATGATGAGCATCTTGTGGCCATGGCCGCCCACGGGATCGAGCCGATCGACCTGCTGGTCGTCAATCTCTATCCGTTCGAACAGACTGTGGCGGCGGGCGGGAGCCATGCCGACTGTGTCGAGAATATCGACATCGGTGGGCCGGCAATGATTCGCGCGGCCGCGAAGAACCACGGCTTTGTCAGCGTCGTCGTGGACCCCGAAGACTATGCCCCGCTTCTGGATGAAATGGCAGCCCAGGATGGTGCGACCCGGCTGACTTTCCGTCAGCATCTGGCGCAGAAGGCCTATGGGCGGACGGCGGCCTATGATGCGGCGGTGTCCAACTGGATGGCCGGCGCGATCGGCGAGACAGCGCCGCGTCGCCGCACCTTTGCCGGAACGCTGCGGCAGACGCTGCGCTATGGCGAAAATCCCCATCAGGCCGCAGCCTTCTACACCGATGGATCCGACCGCCCCGGCGTTGCGACAGCACGGCAGTGGCAGGGCAAGGAACTGTCCTACAACAACATCAATGACACCGATGCGGCGTTCGAGCTGGTCTCGGAGTTCCTGCCGGGCGACGGACCTGCCTGTGCGATCATCAAGCACGCCAATCCCTGCGGCGTGGCGCGGGGCGAGACGCTGATCGATGCCTATCGCCGTGCCTATGATTGCGACCGGACCTCGGCCTTTGGCGGGATCGTCGCGCTGAACCGGCCGCTGGACGGCCCCACAGCGGAAGAAATTACCGGCATCTTTACCGAAGTGGTCATCGCCCCCGGCGCGGATGAGGCCGCGCGCGCGGTTTTTGCAGCGCGCAAGAACCTGCGCCTGCTGACCACCGATGGCCTGCCCAACCCCCGGCAGCCAGGCCTTGCAATCCGCCAGGTTTCGGGCGGCTTTCTGGTGCAGGACAAGGACACGGGCTTCCTCTCGGACGGGCATCTTCGCACCGTCACGCGCCGAACGCCCACCGCGCAAGAGCTTTCCGACCTTCTGTTTGCCTGGAAGGTCGCGAAACACGTCAAATCCAACGCCATCGTCTATGTGCGCGACGGCGCGACGGTCGGCGTTGGCGCCGGCCAGATGAGCCGGATCGACAGCACCCGGATTGCGGCCCGCAAGGCCGAGGACATGGCCGAGGCGCTGGGCCTTGCCGAGCCGCTGACCCGCGGCTCGGTGGTCGCATCGGATGCGTTCTTCCCCTTCCCCGACGGGCTTCTGGCTGCGGCCGAGGCAGGGGCCACCGCGGTGATCCAGCCTGGCGGATCAATGCGCGACGCCGAGGTCATCGCGGCGGCCGATGAGGCCGGGCTCGCGATGGTCTTTACCGGCATGCGGCATTTCCGGCACTGACATGGCGCGCAGAAAACGCAAATCGGCCAATGTGATGGTGGCTGGCGGCACGGCCGCTGCCATCTTCCTTCTGGATCAGGTATCGAAATACTATGTGGTTCACATGCTGAACCTTGACCGGCGGCTGGCGATCGACGTCTGGCCACCCTATTTCAACCTGCGCATGGCCTGGAACCAGGGCATCAATTTCGGCCTGCTATCCGGCGAAGCCGAAATCGTGCGCTGGGCGCTGATCGCTGCCGCGCTGGTGATTTCGGCCTGGGTCTGGATCTGGACCCGGCGCGAGCCGCGCAACACCTGGGTGCAGCTTTCGGGCGGGTTGCTGGTGGGGGGCGCGCTGGGCAATGTGGTGGATCGGCTGCTTTACGGTGCCGTGGCCGATTTCATCAACATGTCCTGCTGCGGTCTGCGCAACCCCTATGCGTTCAACGTGGCGGATGTGGCCATTTTTGCCGGCGCCTTCGGGCTCATCCTCTTTACCGGGCGCCGAAAGACCCCGTGACGCGCCCGGATCTTTAGGCTAAAGACGGGGCGAGACGCGGCGCAGGAGGCTTGGATGCAGGCACGGGCGAGGATCTTCGGAACGGCTTTGATGGCGCTGCTGGGCCTTGCGGCCTGTGGCGGTGGCGATCCGCGCCTGATGAATGTCACCTCGAACACGCGCAGCCCGGACGAATTCGCGATTCTGCCGACCCGTCCGCTGCAGATGCCACCTGATCTGAACGCGCTGCCACAGCCGACGCCGGGCGGGGCAAACCGTGTTGATCCGCAGCCGCTTGCCGATGCGGCGGCGGCGCTGGGCGGCAATCTTGGCGCGATCACGGGCGGACCGGCGCCAGCCGATGGCGCGCTCCTTGCCCATGCGCAGCGCAATGGCGTCACATCCACGATCCGCGCCGATCTGGCCGCCGAGGATGCGGCCTTCCGCCGCTCGAACCGGGGGCGCCCGCTTGAGCGGTTGTTTGGTGTGAATGTCTATTACCGTGTCTATGGTCCGCAATCGCTTGATGCCCATGCCGAGCTGGAGCGCTGGCGCGCCGCTGGCGCACGCACCCCGGCAGCGCCACCGCGCCCCTGATCATCAGCCCCGGTCACGGATCACGTCTTTGTTGGTCCGGTTGACCCCCGCCTGCCCGACGGTAACTGTTCCGCAGCATTTCGGAGGGAAGTGGATGGCGAAACTCGTCTGGTTGGTTCTGGCCGTCACGGTGCTGGCCATGCCGTTGCGTGCGCAAGAGGTCACGTCCTTCACGCTGGACAACGGTATGGAGGTGGTGGTGATCGAGGATCATCGCGCCCCGGTCGTTGTGCATATGGTATGGTATCGCGTCGGCGCCGCCGACGAGGCGCCGGGACAATCCGGTATCGCGCATTTCCTTGAACACCTGATGTTCAAGGGCACCGAGACGCGGGCATCGGGCGCATTTTCCGCCACGGTCGAGGCGCAGGGCGGAACCGACAATGCCTTCACATCCTGGGATTACACCGGATATTTCCAGCGCGTCGCCTCGGACCGACTGGGCCTGATGATGGAGATGGAGGCCGACCGGATGGCGAACCTGCGGCTGCAAGAGGCCGAGGTGCTGACGGAACGCGATGTGGTGCTGGAAGAACGCAACCAGGTGGTCGAGGGCAACCCCGGCGGCATATATCGTGAAATCCAGCGAGCCATGCTGTTCATGAACCACCCCTACCGGGTGCCGATCATCGGCTGGCCTGATGAAATCGCCGCGCTGACGCTTGAGGACGCCGTGGCTTTCTATGAAATGCACTACGCGCCCAACAATGCAATCCTGGTGGTGGCAGGGGATGTGCAGCCTGAAGAGGTCCGGCAACTGGCCGAAGAACACTATGGCCCGATCCCGCCGCAGCCTGCCATTGCCCCGCGGCTGCGCCCGCAAGAGCCGGTGCAGCGCGCGCCGCGCCGCTTCACCTATGCCGATGCCCGGGTCAGCGAACCCTTCATCGGGCGCAGTTACCTTGCCCCCGTTCGGCGCAGCGGCGATCAGCGCGAGGCGGCGGCGCTGGTCGTTCTGGCAGAACTTCTGGGCGGCAATCCGGCCACCTCGGTGTTGGGCCGCGCCCTGCAGTTCGACGAACAGATCGCCCTGTTCACGACAGCGGGCTATTCCTCGGTTGCCGTCGATGCCTCGACCTTCGAAATCGGCCTTGCCCCGGTACCGGGTCTGTCCCTGACCGAGGCCGAGGCGGCCCTGGACCGGGTTCTTGCCCGGTTTCTGGAACAGGAGATCGACGCGGCGCAGCTCGAGCGGGTCAAGACACGCATCCGCGCCTCGGAAATCTACGCGCAGGACAGTGTGCAGGGCCTCGCGCGCCGCTATGGCGAGGCACTTGCCGCAGGCCTCACGCCCGCCGACGTGCAGGGCTGGCCCGAGGTGTTGCAGGCCGTCACGGCCGAAGATGTCATGCAGGCGGCTGAGGCAGTGCTTGATCTGAACCGGTCGGTTACCGGCTGGCTGGTGCGCGAAGACGCAACGGAAGGAGCGGGGCAATGATGATCCGTCTGGTGGGCGCGGTCATCGCGCTTTGGCTTTCAGGGCCGGCTTTGGCCCAGATCGACATCCGCGAAGTGGAAAGCCCCGGCGGGATTACTGCCTGGCTGGTCGAGGAACATGCGATTCCCTTCGTGGCGCTTGAACTGCGCTTTGGCGGCGGCGCCAATATCGACGAAGAGGGGCAGCGCGGGGCCGTGAACCTGATGACCGCCCTTCTGGAGGAAGGCGCTGGTGATCTTGATGCCGCCGGTTTCGCCGTTGCGGCCGAGGAACTGGCGACCAACTTCCGGTTCTCCGCAGGCAACGACGCGGTTTCGGTTTCGGCGCGGTTTCTGAGCGATAACCGGGACGAGGCCGTGGCGCTGTTGCGCCTCGCCCTGACCCAGCCGCGCTTTGATGCCGAGGCGATCGAGCGGGTGCGCGCGCAGGTTCTGGCCGGGATACGGCAGGATGCCCGCAGTGCCAATGCCATTGCGCGGGACCGTTTCGCGGCGCTGGCCTATGAAGATCACCCCTATGGCCGCCCGCTTGAGGGCACCGAGGCAAGCGTGGCAGCCCTTGACCGCGACGCCCTTCTGCGCGCGCATGAACGGGCAATCACGCGGGACAGGCTGCATGTGGCCGCGGTCGGGGACATCAGCGCCGAGGAGCTGGGTCATCTTCTTGACGCGCTTCTGGCGGATCTGCCGGCCTCGGCGCCGCCCGCACCGGGGCCTGCGCCACAAGGCCTGAGCGGCGGTGTCACCACGGTTCCGTTCAATGCGCCGCAGTCGGTAATCATCTTCGGGCAGACCGGCATTCCGTTCGACGATCCGGATTATTTTGCCGCCTTCATCATGACCGAGGTTCTGGGGGGCGGGCGTTTCTCGACCCGTCTGATGCGCGAGTTGCGGGAACGGCGCGGCCTGACCTATGGCGTCGGCACTTCGCTGGTGTCGCGGGATCATTCCGACATGCTTCTCGGGCAGCTTTCGGTTCCGAACGCGCGCGTGGCCGAGGCGCTGGACATCATCCGGCAGGAATGGGCCCGAATGGCCGCCGAGGGAATCACCCCCGAGGAACTGGAGCGCGCGCAGACCTTCCTTACCGGATCCTATCCCCTGCGCTTCGACGGCAACGGCACGATTGCGCAGATCCTCGTGTCGATGCAGGCGCAGGGAATGCCGATCGACTACCCGAATACCCGGAACGACCGGGTTCTCGCGGTGACGTCCGCAGATATCGAACGCGTCGCGGCGCGTCTGCTGGATCCGGAAGGGCTGCATTTCGTCGTCGTTGGCCAGCCGGAGGGGCTGGAAACCGACGGCTGAGCAGGGTGGTGGCGGACGGTCCTGCGGGATGCTAGAAGTGGTGGCATGAACGCGCAGCGCCCCAACATGCGTCCGGTTATCCGGCAACTCGACGAAGCGACGGCCAACCGGATCGCGGCGGGCGAGGTTGTGGAGCGCCCGGCCTCGGCGGTCAAGGAGCTGGTGGAAAACGCAATCGACGCGGGGGCGCGGCGGATCGAGATCGCCTATGCCGATGGTGGCAAGACCCTGATCCGTGTCACGGATGACGGCTGCGGCATGAGCGCCGAGGACCTGCCCCTGGCGCTGTCGCGCCACGCGACGTCGAAGATCGATGGCAGCGACCTGCTGGCGATCCGCAGCTTCGGCTTTCGTGGCGAGGCGCTGCCATCGCTTGGCGCGGTGGGGCGGCTTCAGATCACGTCGCGCGCCGAGGGCGAGGCCGCGACAATCTCGGTTTCCGGTGGACGGATCGAGCCGGTGCGACCGGCCGCGCTTGGCCGCGGCACGGTGGTCGAGCTGCGCGATCTGTTCTATGCGACGCCGGCGCGGCTCAAGTTTCTCAGAAGCGACCGGGCCGAGGCGCAGGCCATCGCCGACGTGGTGCGCCGGCTGGCCATGGCCGCGCCCGCAGTCACTTTCGTGTTGCGCGATACCACTGGGGACGGTGACGGCCGCGTCGTGCTGCGGGCCGATGCCGCAGGCGGAGATCTCTTCGATGCGCTGCACCGGCGGCTTGCACAACTGATCGGCAGTGATTTCATCGAGAACGCACTGCCGCTGGACATCCGGCAGAATGATCTGCGCCTGACGGGTTATGCCGCGCTGCCCACCTATTCCCGGGGTGCGGCCGTGGCGCAGTATCTGTTCGTCAACGGCCGCCCGGTCCGCGACAAGCTGCTGCTGGGGGCGCTACGGGCAGCGTATTTCGATTATCTGTCGCGTGATCGCCATCCGGCCGCAGTGCTGTTCATCGAGTGTGATCCGCAGCTTGTGGATGTGAATGTGCATCCCGCCAAATCCGAGGTGCGCTTTCGAGATCCGGCTGCGGCGCGCGCGTTGATCGTGTCGGGGCTGCGGCAGGCGCTGGCGGGGGCGGGCCACCGCGCCTCGTCCACGGTTGGCGCGGCGACGCTTGATGCGATGCGTCCGGAACCGCGTATCTATCAGATGGACCGGCCGTCCCCGCGCGCGATCCAGACAGCCTTCGTTGCCCAGGCGCCGGCGCCGGTATTCGCCGAAACCTCGGCGCCCTTTGCGCGGATCGAGGAAACCCCCGCCGTGCAGGAGGGGCCGCTGGGCGCTGCGCGGGCGCAGGTCCATGAAACCTATATCATAGCCCAGACCCGGGACGGCATCGTGATCGTCGATCAGCACGCCGCGCATGAACGTCTGGTCTATGAGCGATTGAAGCGGCAGTATGCGTCGTCGGGGATTGCCTCGCAGGCCCTTCTTATCCCCGAGATCGTCGAGATGAGCGAGACCGAGGCCGCGACACTTCTGGCGCTGGCCCCTGACCTTGCCCGCCTTGGCCTGGTGCTGGAGCCCTTTGGCGGCAGTGCCATCGCGGTGCGGGAAACGCCGGCCCTGCTGGGCGTTGTGGATGCGCGGCGCCTGTTGCGCGATGTGCTGGACGAGATCGCCGATCAGGGCGAGGCGCTTGCACTGCAGGCCCGGCTTGAGGCGATCCTGTCGCGCATCGCCTGCCACGGTTCGATCCGGTCAGGCCGGCAGATGCGTGGCGAAGAAATGAACGCGCTTCTGCGGGAAATGGAGGCAACGCCACATTCGGGCCAGTGCAACCACGGGCGCCCGACGTATGTGGAATTGCGTCTGGCAGATATCGAGCGGCTGTTCGGCCGACGTTGATCAGATCCGCAGGAAGGGCTGCGCGAGCCGTGGGAGCAGCGAATTGAAACGCAACGGCGCATCGGTCACGGCAAGGCAGATGCAATCGTCGCCCGCCTCGGCGATCGGGGTATGTTCAAGCTCTTCGGTGGCGATCTCGATATCGCCGGGGCCGAAGCGATCGGTTTCGTCCCGAAAGGCGCCCTGAAGGACCAGCGTCAGTTCCATCCCGCGATGGCCATGGTCCGGCACGGCCGCACCAGCCGGAATATACAGAAGCCGCGCCGTCGCCCCGCGGGCGGTGGGCAGGATCGCCTGCTTCACCCCCATGCCGATCGCGCGCCAGCGGACTTGTTCAAGATCCCCGCCGACATAGTCCTGCAAGGGCGCGGGAAAGACCCGCCGGCCCTGCGGCCTGGGCTGTGCCGGCATCTGGGGTGCTCGAGGGGCGGCCGCGATGCGTTGCATTGTCAGCTCCAGGCTGTCTGCCGCGAGTTCGGGCAGATCCTCGGCTTCCAGCAGGGCGCCGCCGATGGCGTCAAACGCGCCAAGCCGCGCGCGGCATTCATCGCACAGCGAAACATGTGCGGCAACGATAAGGTTGAACGCCTCGGGAAGCTGGCCCGCAGAATAAGCCATCAGCAGCGCGTCAGTCAGGTGGTGGGTGATCTTCATGCTCTAGCTCATCTGATGGCGCAGCCTCTCGAGCGCCAACCTAATTCGGGATTTGATCGTGCCAAGCGGCAGCCCGGTTTCGGCGGCGATTTCGCTGTGCGAAAGGTCGCCGAAATAGGCGCGCTCGATCAGGTCACGCTGTTTTTCCGGAAGCTGCGCGAGGGCGGCGCTCAGGCGCCGTGTCTCCTGGCTCAGCGCCAGGGCATCGGCCTGATCGGGTTCCGGGTCCGGCCCCCAAGGAAGATCCTCGGGGTCGGGGCGGCGCTGTTTGCGCAGCGCGTCTATCTTGCGGTTCCGGGCGATGGTGAAGATCCAGGTCGCGACGCTGGCGCGGGAGGGGTCGAACATGTGCGCCTTGTGCCAGAGGGTCGCCATCACCTCTTGCGTGCATTCCTCGGCCAGGGTGCTGCTGGCGCCGGATTTCACCAGAAAGGCCTTCACGCGGGGCGCGAAGTGACGGAACACTTGGGCAAAGGCTGCGGTGTCACCCTCGCGGATCCGCGCCATGTGCATGGTCCAGTCGGGGCTGTCCGTCATTCGCGCGTCGTTCAACCCCGTCTCCTGTTTCGAAGCCGCCTGTTTGCGCTCACGATAAGCGGGGCGCGTCGGCGATGCATCCTGAAACTGCGCCTGCAACCCCGATGGGGCGCGTTCGGGAACAGGGGCTTCCCGGCAGGAGAGGGTGCTGGTCGCGGTCAACATGTCGGTCTTACGCAGCCACAAGAGGATCGGATCATCTTAATCGCGTGATCCAGACGCGGGGCGATGGCGTATTGCTCCCATAACCGCAGAATGATCTGCGGCATGACATGAGGGATGAGAATTGCTTCAGGACGCCTGTGCAGCACCAAGACGCATCGCGATAATCGGTGGGGGGATCGCGGGAATGGCGGCAGCCCACCGCCTTGCGCCGCATCACCACGTCGTCCTGTGCGAAGCGGCCACCCGGCTGGGGGGGCATGCGCGCACCGTCATGGCCGGTCGGCGCGGTGACCAACCGGTCGATACCGGCTTCATTGTCTTCAACAAGACCAACTATCCGGGGCTGACGGCGCTGTTTTCGGACCTCGATGTGCCGATCGTGGAAAGCGACATGAGCTTTGGCGTCTCGGCGCGGGGCGGACGACTTGAATATGGGCTGCGCAGCCTTGGCACGTTGTTCGCGCAGCGACGTAACGCCGCCGATCCCCGATTTCTTGGCATGATCCGTGATATCCTGCGTTTCAACTCCCGCGCCTTGGCCTTGGCCCAGGATCCGGCCATGACGATCCGCGAACTGCTTGAGGCGCTTGGCACCGGCGATTGGTTCCGCGACTACTATATCCTGCCGTTTTCCGGTGCGATCTGGTCGACACCGGTACGCGATGTGCTGGATTTTCCGGCGATGGCCATGCTGCGCTTCTTCGCAAATCACGCACTTCTGGGCGTTTCGGGTCAGCACCAGTGGTACACGGTGCGCGGCGGATCGGTTGAATATGTTCGCCGGCTTGAAGCGGCGCTGAAAGCCCTGGGTGTGGAGATTCGTCTGGGGGCACCGATAATGGCCGTGCGGCGCGGCCCGCGCGGCCCGGAACTGCGCGGCATCGGCGGCACCTGGGAACTGTTCGACGAGGTGGTCTTCGCCACGCATTCGGATGACACGCTGCGCCTTCTGTCCGATGCGACAGGGCCTGAACGCGCCGCGCTTGCCGCCATCCGCTATCAGCCGAACGAGGCGATGCTGCATGCTGACCCTTCGGTCATGCCACAGCGGCGCAAGGTCTGGTCAAGCTGGGTCTATACCGACGCGGGCGGCAGGCCCACAGATCGCATCGGGCTGACCTACTGGATGAACTCCCTGCAGCCGATCCCCGAGGATGACCCACTTTTCGTGACCTTGAACGCCACTGCGCCCATTCGGGATGACCTGATCCATGACAGCGTTACCTTCCGCCACCCGGTCTATGATACGGGCGCGCTGCGGGCGCAGCAGGAACTGCGCGGCATGAACGGCAAGGCCGGCACCTGGTTCTGTGGTGCCTGGATGAAGAACGGTTTTCACGAGGACGGCTTGTCGAGCGCGCTTGATGTAGCAGCTGCGCTGCTGCGCGAACAGGCCGCGCGCGTGGCGGCATGACCGTTCTGGATCACGTCACGGGCACCACGTTGCACAGCCGTTCGGGCGCAGTGCGAAACAGCTTTCGTTATGGCGTGGACTACCTGCTGATCGACCCGGCCGTGCCTGGTCAACGCCGACCGTGGCTTTTTTCACGCAACCGGCGCAATCTCGTAGCCGTGCATGACAGGGATCACGGCGGACCGCCCGGCGGGGGACGGGGCCTCGAATGGTTGCGGGAGATCCTGTCCGAGCGGGGCATCGATCCCGGGGGCCGCGTTCTTCTGCTCGCGCAGCCGCGCGTGCTGGGGCACGTGTTTAACCCCGTGAGTTTCTGGCTTTGTCTTGATCGGCAGGACAGGCTTTGTGTCGTGCTGGCCGAGGTGACCAACACCTACGGCGATCGTCACGGCTATGTTTGTCACCACGACGATCTGCGTCCGATCGAGGCGCGCGACCGTCTTGATGCCACCAAGGTCTTTCATGTGTCGCCGTTCCAGCCGGTAGCGGGGCGCTACTCTTTCCGGTTCCGGCTGGACGAACGCAAGGTATCGGTGCAGATCGAATACGAGGCCGCGCCGGACGAGCGGCTTTTCGCGACGCTGGCCGGCACACGCCACCGGCTGACGGATTTGCGGCTGCTCGGAATCCTCTTGCGTCGTCCTTTCGGATCCCGTCGCATTCTGGCGCTGATCCACTGGCAGGCGCTGCGGCTGTTTCTCAAGGGTGCGCCCTTTCGCAACCGGCCGCCCCCGCCGGCAAGTGAGGTGTCGCGATGACGCGGGGCGACCTGCGGGCACATGCATCTTTCGCTGGTGTTCTGGGGGCGGCAGGCCTGCCGATCTACATACATGCGCCCAAATTCTATGCCGACACGCACGCCATCGGCCTTGCCACCCTGGGCGCGATCCTCTTTGGTCTGCGCTGCCTTGATCTGGCACAGGATCCGGCCCTGGGCTGGCTTTCGGCGCGGTTGCGGCACTGGCGCGGTGTTGCGGCGATGGCCGCCGGGCTGATCATGGCGCTTGCGATGCTGGGGCTGTTCATGCCGGACCCGCTTCTGTCGCCCCCGTTATGGTTCGCGCTGATGCTGGCTGCCTTGTTCAGCGCCTTCAGCTTCCTGACCATCAGTTTCTATGCGCAAGGCGTTTCGCTGGCGGCGCGCGAGGCTGGAGGGCACCTGCGCCTTGCCGCATGGCGCGAAAGTGGGGCGCTTGGCGGCATTGCCCTTGCGGCAGCGTTGCCGTCGGCGCTGACCTTTGCCACGGGACAGTCCTTTTTTGCGTTCGCGCTTGCGTTCGCGGCGGCGACGCTGGGGGCGCTGCTCCTGATGGCGGGACGCTGGCGCGCGGAAGCGGCTGCTTTGCGCGCACCGGGCCTGACAGAGGTTCTTGCCGACCCGCGCGCCCGGCGCCTGCTTCTGATTGCGCTGATCAATGCGGCGCCTGTGGCCGTGAGTTCGACCCTGTTCCTGTTTTTCATCGACAGCCGGATCGCAGCACCGGGATGGGAGGGGCCGTTGCTGCTGGCCTTCTTCGTGGCCGCCGCTGCGGCCGCACCGGGCTGGGGCGCGTTGGCGGTGCGGATCGGTGCTCGGCCGACATTGCTTGCGGGAATGATACTTGCGACGGCCAGTTTCGCAACCGCGGGCCTGTTGGGACCCGGGGACATACTGCCCTTTGCCGCGATATGCATTCTGTCGGGTGCTGCAATGGGCGCCGACCTGACGCTGTTGCCTGCGCTGTTCGCCGCCCGCATGACGCAGATCACCCCCGAGGCCGCCGCAGGCTTTGGCCTCTGGTCCTTCGCTTCCAAGGCTTCGCTCGCGCTTGCTGCGGTCGTGGTCCTGCCGTTGCTTGACCGGGCGGGCTTCAGCGCGGGTGGTCCGAACAGCCCGGAGTCGCTTGCGGTTCTGGGGGCGCTCTACGCCCTTCTGCCCTGCGCGCTGAAATGTCTTGCCATCGGTCTGCTGCTGGCAACCGATCTGAAGGAGAATTGATCATGGAGCCGATGCTTCTGGTTCTGACGGGCGCGGCACTCGCGCTGGGGGCGGTGCTGCTCGGGTCGCACATCCTGGGATTTGTCGCCCAACGCCCTGCGGACTTTGCGGGCCAGGGCCCTGTCCTGAACCTGCGCGACCACCTCGCGGGCCCGCTTCTGTGCGAGGGCGTGATCTATGGGCCCACGGGCCGGGTGGTGTCACGATTTGTCGCGGAGATGGAGGCGCATTGGCATGGCAATGTCGGAACCATGACAGAAGAGTTCCGTTATGACAGTGGCGCCGTCCAGCACCGCCAGTGGACGCTGCATGTCGAGGGTGATGACCGAATCCGGGCTGAAGCGCCCGATGTCGTGGGCACGGGACATGGCGAACTATGCGGCCCCGCGCTGCGCCTGCGCTACCGGATCCGCCTCCCCGACAGCGCCGGGGGGTATGTTCTTGACACAACGGACTGGATGTATGTCGTGGAAAATGGAACGATCATCAACCGAAGCCAGTTCCGGAAATACGGGTTCAAGGTGGCGGAACTGATTGCGACGATACGGAAGAACGACCGGTAGGGGAAGAGAACGTGAAAGACTGGCAGGGAAAACGCTATTGGCTGGTTGGGGCAAGCGAAGGTCTGGGGCGGGCGCTGGCCGACCGGATGAGCCGCGCCGGCGTCGAGATCATCGCGAGCGCGCGGAATGAAGCGCGCCTGGCCGATCTCGTGGCGGAGCTTCCCGGCAGATCGTCTTATGTGCCGGTCGATGTCTCGGATCGCAAATCTGTCGAGGCGGCGGCCGCCGAGGTTGGTCCGGTTGACGGCGTGGTTTATCTTGCCGGCGTCTATTGGCCGGTCAGCGCCACCGACTGGGATCCCGTGCATGTCGAACGCATGTGCGACGTGAACTTCACGGGCTGCGCGCGGGTGATGGGGGCGGTGGTGCCCGGCATGATCGAGCGCGGCTCTGGTCATGTGGTGATCACGGGCAGCCTGTCGGGTTTTCGAGGCCTGCCCGGGGCCATCGGCTATGGCGCAAGCAAGGCCGCGGTGATGTCGCTCGCCGAATCGATGCGCGTCGATCTGCGGGAAACGGGCGTGGCGGTGCAGGTGGTCAATCCGGGCTTCATCCGCACGCGTCTGACCGACAAGAATGACTTCTCGATGCCCTTCATGATGGAAGCCGAGGACGCCGCGCGCGAGGTTTTCGAGCACATGACGACTGACCATTTCGGCAAGAGCTTTCCGCGCGGTTTTTCCTGGCTGTTCCGCGCCGGGCGCTTTCTGCCCGACTGGGCGTTTTACCGACTTATGGGCAAGTAGCGATCTGGCGGTCGAATTCGGCCCGCGCCCGTGCCCACACTCCCTGTTCGGATGCGCGTAGCGCCTGAAGCGTGGGCAGAAGTTGCGCCGCATAATCGGCCGAGCTTTCCACGGGCAGCAGCGAGGGCAGGTTGTCGATTGCCATGACATCCAGCGGCGGCTGATCCTGGACGCGTCGCGCGGGGCGTTCCCAGTCCGTGACGCGATCATAGACCTTGATCGGCGAGAAGTCGGAACCAGGGTCACAGGCGATATCGCCGATGACCCGCAGCTTGCGCGATTGCCGCCCCGCATCAGCCGCGACGAAAACCGGGCAGCCGGGACCGGCCAGGATGCAGTTTAGAAAGATGTCATGGTCGAGGATTTCGGGGAAGGGCCCGCCGCTGGCGGTTTCGGCAGTGTCCCAGCGGGTCACCGGAACGCCGAGCGCCGTACAAAGGTCGGTGGCTCCGGTGCCGACGCGGCCCAGTGCGCCGATGACCAGCGCGCGAGGGCGGGGGCGGCCCGTCCCATCCAGGTCGCCGACAAGCGCCTTCAGCATCGCGTCCTTGCTGGCTGGCCGCTGAAGCGGGCCCATGATCCCGCCGCGCATCTGAGAGGCCCAGCAGGCGAGGCTGACGGCCGCGCCGGCAAAACCAGCCCAATAACCGAAGGCAGCCACGCGGCGCCCCGTTTCATCCAGAAGGTATTCAAGATCAAAGAGCGTGCCGCCGCCTGCCCTGAAGCGCTTCAGCAGGATTCGACCGGCCGGCTGGCCCTTGAAGGCATGGCCGAACATGATGTGGCGATGACGCAGGGGTGTCCCGTCTTCGGGGAGTTCCTTGAGGCCGAAGATCCAGGCATCTTCCGGCGCCTCGGGCCAGCTGTTCTGATCGGCGATGTCGCACCCTGCCTCGGCATAGGCGGTGATGGGGATGCAGCGATGGGCGCTCTGCTCGACCGTCAGGCGAAAGCCCTGCGCGATCAGCTGCGCTGCCCCTTCGGGCATGAGCCCGACACGTTCCTCGAACGGCCGCTGTTCGGCCCGCACCCAGAGATGAATCATTGATGGCCCCTTGCCCGGCAGATCATGGATGTCGAAAGCCGCGCCTGCGGGCACGCCGCACCCAGCCATCGGCAGTGACGCAGGCTTCGCGCAGGTTCGCGCACCATTGCACCGCCCGCCGGCCCCCGCGTCCGGCAGCGCCCCATTCGCGCAGGACCGAATATTCGCCAAACAGGTTGTCCGTCACCTCGACCCGATAAAAGCGGGCGGGTGGGCCATCGCGGCGTGGGGCGTAAAGCACGGTGTGCAGCATCTGGCGTTCCTTCGACCCTTGTATCGAATCAGAAGCGCACCGGAAGGGGAAGCAGAAATTCAGCCCCAGGTCACGTCGCCAAGGAAGATGTAGCCCGCGCCATAGATCGTCTTGATCAGCCGCGGGTTCTTCGGATCTTCACCCAGCTTTGTGCGCAGGCGCGAAATCCGCACATCCATCGCTCGATCAAAGGTTTCGCCGGCGCCGCCGCCAAGCTGCTCCTGCATCTGCGCCCGGCTGATGAGGCGCTTCGGCGCTTCCAGAAACAACCGCAGCATCTCTGCCTCGGCGTGGGAAACAGGCACTTCCTCGCCTGACTGCGACTGCAGAAGGTAGCGATCGAAATGCGCGGTCCAGCCGTTGAACCTGGCGGTTCTGGCGGGCCGGTCGCTGTCGGTGCGGGACTTGCGCAGCCGGGCGCGGACGCGTGCCACGACTTCGGCGGGCTCGAACGGCTTGATGATGTAATCGTCGGCCCCCAATTCGAGCCCCGTCACCCGGTCCTGAACCTGTGCGCGCCCCGAGATGATGATGATCGCGGCGCCGCTTTCCAGCGCGAGCCGATGCACCAGCGCCAGCCCGTCCCGATCGGGCAGGCCCAGATCCACCAGGCAGACATCCGGAGCCGTTCGCTTGAGTGCGGCCTCGAACTCGGTTGCGCGCCCGAAGCTTGACGTTCGGAACCCCGCATCTTCGAGTGCGAGTGCCAGCATCCGGCGGATTTCGGGTTCGTCATCCAGAATGGCCACATGGGCCGGGGGGCAGGACGGGTCGGTCATGACGTCTCCGGGGCGATGAAGGCCGACAGGACAGCGGCGTCAAAGGGCTTGGCCAGAACCGGGCAAACCTGCTGTGCGCGCTGCCGCAATGGATCGGACGCCGGAAGTGCCGTCATCAGGCGCAAAACCGGCGCATCCGGGCGGCGGGCGATCCGCTCGGCCAGCTCTGCGCCGCTGATCATTCCCGGCAGGTTGAGATCGGACAGCACCATGTCGATGCCGGGCAGTTCCGACAGGGTCAACGCCTCATCGCCGGTTGCAGCTTCGATCACCGAATGGCCGAGCGCGCAGAGCATCCCGCGCAGGCTGGTCCGGATTGTCTCGTCATCCTCGACCAATAGCACCAGCATAGGCCGCAGATCACTCTGCGCGCGGCGCAGAGGCAGGCGCAAGGTGACAACTGCCCCGTGGGCACTGTTGGACAGTGTCACGTTTCCCCCCGCCAGCGTCGTGAGATCGTAGACCATCGACAGGCCAAGACCGGTTCCCGCGGCGCCCTTGGTGGTGAAGAACGGATCAAGCGCGCGCGACAGCGCTTCGGGGCTGAAGCCGGGACCGGTATCCGAGACGCTGATTTCCAGCCAGGTCTCCCGCAGCGCCGTCGCGCTGATGCGGATCGCACCGGCCGCGCAACCGATCGCGTCGCGGGCATTCAGGATCAGATTCAGAAGCGAATCCTGCAGCGATCCGGCGTCAATCAGAAGCGGGCTGTCAAGCGTCCGGGCATCCACATCCAGGATCACGTCATTGGGCAGGGACGGCTGCGCAAGCGCGCGCAGATCCGCCAGAAACACGCGCAAGTCGGTGGCGACGGGGCGCATTTCGCGTCGCCCCGACAGCGCGGCAAGCCGGTCCAGAAGCACCCCGCCGCGCCGCGCCGCCACCTGGGTGGCGGCGACAAGCTCGGCCGCTGCAGCGTCAAGGCCGCTGCGGGACAGCCTGTCCTGAAGGCCAAGGATGATGGTCAGCAGGTTGCCGAAATCATGCGCAAGGCCGCTGGACAGCTGTGCGGCAAGTTCGCGCTTGCGCGTCTGCATGAGTGCGGCGCGCGCCTGCGTTTCTTCGGTTACGTCCATCGACAGGATATAGGCCCCGTTAACCGCACCCTGGGCATCACGGTCGGGAGTGAAGGCCGCGCGGATCCGGCGCCCGCTTTCGCCATGGGTGAACTCCTGCACGCTTGGCAGACCCGTCAGCGCCCGTTGCAAGGCCGGTTCAAGCTTTTCGAAGGCCTCTTCCCCCAGAGCGTCGCGCCAGTGCAAGCCAAGGATATCCGTCGGACGCCCCGGAATCACCGCTGACAGTCGCCGGTTCGAGTAGGTATAGCGCAAGTCCCGCCCGACATGGGCGATATGAGCCGGCATCATCTCGGTGGTCAGGCGGATGCGCGCCTCGGCTTCGGTCAGGTCGCGCTTGGCTTCTTCAAGCGCGGCATTGGTTGCGGCCAGCGCGCGGTTCGCCTGGGAAAGCCGTTCGGCATGGGTCAGCAGCTGGCCCGACAGCTCTTCCGAGCGGGCGCGCAGCAAGGCTTCCTGATGCTTGATCTCGGTGATGTCGGTGTAGACGGTGACCCAGCCACCCTGGGCCAGCGGCGCTCCCTCGACCGAGATCCAGCGCCCGTTCGGCCGTTGCCGTTCCATGTAATGGGGCTGGAAGGTGCGCGCTGCCTCCACCCTCTGGGCGACGGCCTGGTCAGGGTCGGCGACGGGGCCGTACTCGCCGCGTTGGACCAGATGGCGGATCGTGTCCTCAAAGGCTGCGCCCGGCTGATAAAGGGCGTCGGGAAGGTCGAACATTTCAGCGAATCGGGCATTGCTGGCGGCCAGCCGCAGATCACGATCATAGATGGACAGTGCCTGCTGAATCAGGTTCAGGCCCGATTGCATCAACTTTGACCGATCGGTGTCCATCCCGGCCCTCCCCATGTCTGGGTAGCATCACAAAAGGCCCGGGGCCAAGCCAAGTTTCGTGCCAGGTTCCGGAACGGGTTTCTGCTGTTACAATTTGCAGGAATTGCGACAAACTCCGGCAAAGGTTCAGACCGAGCCTGAGAATGTGCAGCAGATGGGAGGAGAGCCTCTGCAGCACGATGCGGACGCGATCCGCAGGGAGGAGACAGTGATGGAGAATGCAGCGGCGCCCGGCGCCATGCAGTCCATTCCGGCCTTGCTGGCACGGAATGCGCGCGAACTGGGCGCGCAGACTGCCTATCGGGAAAAGGAATTCGGAATCTGGCAAAGCTGGAGCTGGGCCGAGGCCGCCGAGGAAATCCGCGCCATGGCGCTGGGCTTTCTGGCTCTTGGCATGGAAGAGGGTGACCATGTGGCCATTATCGGGCGCAACCGGCCTGCCCTTTACTGGTCGATCGTGGCAGCGCAGTCGGTGGGCGCTGTTCCGGTGCCGCTTTATCAGGATGCCGGCGCAGAAGAGATGGCCTATGTGCTGGAGCATTGCGGTGCGCGTTTCGTCGTCGCCGGCGATCAGGAACAGGTCGACAAGGTCATCGAGGTTCAGGCACAGGTGCCCTGCATCGAGCAGATCCTGTATCTTGATCGGCGCGGGATGCGGAAATACGACCATTCCCGCATGAACGCGCTGGCGGATGTTCAGGCCGAGGGGAGGGCGGGGCACTACCGCTTCGACGCCGAGCTTGACCGGCGCACTGCCGCCCTGAGCTATGACAGCACCTGCGTGATGCTCTACACCTCGGGCACGACCGGACGGCCGAAAGGGGTGGTTCTGTCGAACCGCAACATCATCGAGACGGCGCGCAATTCCTCTGCGTTCGATAGCCTGTCCGCGCGGGACGAGGTGCTGGCCTATCTGCCGATGGCCTGGGTGGGCGATTTCATCTTCTCGGTCGGGCAGGCCTACTGGACAGGCTTTTGCGTGAACTGCCCCGAAAGCCCCGAGACAATGATGACCGACCTGCGCGAGATCGGGCCGACCTATTACTTTGCGCCGCCGCGCATCTTCGAGACCCAGTTGACCAGCGTGATGATCCGGATGGAGGATGCGGGGCGGCTGAAGAAATGGCTTTTCGTTCATTTCATGGCCCATGCCCGCCGCGTCGGGCCGCAGATCCTGGACGGCAAGCCTGTGGCGGTGCTGGACCGGCTGAAATACCGGCTGGGCGATCTGCTGGTCTATGGCCCTCTCAAGAACACGCTCGGCTTTTCGCGGGTGCGTGTGGGCTATACCGCCGGTGAGGCGATCGGCCCCGAGATCTTCGATTTCTACCGGAGCCTCGGGATCAACCTCAAGCAGCTTTACGGGCAGACAGAGGCCTCGGTCTTCATCACCCAGCAGCCGGACGGCGAGGTGCGCTCGGACACGGTTGGCGTGCCCAGCCCGGGGGTGGAGGTTCGCATCGCGGAGACGGGAGAGGTTTTCTATCGCAGCGCCGGAACCTTCGTCGAATATTACAAGAATCCTGAAAGCACCGCCTCGACCAAGGATCCCGAAGGCTGGGTGGCGACCGGGGACGCGGGCTTTTTCGAGGAAGGTAGCGGCCATCTGCGAATTATCGACCGCGCGAAGGATGTGGGCCGAATGGCCAATGGCAGCCTTTTCGCGCCGAAATATGTGGAAAACAAGCTCAAGTTCTTCCCGAACGTGCTGGAAGCAGTGGTCTTTGGCAATGGCCGCGAGATGTGCTGCGCCTTCATCAACATCGATCTTGCTGCGGTGGGCAACTGGGCCGAACGCAACAATATCGCCTATGCGAGCTATCAGGAACTCGCCGGTCACCCTCAGGTCTTGGCGACCGTCCAGCAGCATGTGGAAGAGGTGAACAGATCGGTTGCGGAGGATCCGATGCTGGCGGGCTGCCAGATCCACCGTTTTCTTGTGCTGCACAAGGAACTGGATGCCGATGATGGCGAGCTGACCCGCACCCGCAAGGTGCGCCGCCGGATCATCGAGGAAAAATACGCCGATCTGATCGCGGCCCTTTACGATGGGTCAAAGCGCGTCAGCACCCGGACCGAGGTGACCTATGAAGACGGGCGCAAGGGCCATATCACGGCCACACTTGAACTGCGCGATGCCGCGATCATGCCCGGTCTGCAACGGAGGGAGGCGGCATGAGCCTGTTGGAGGGTCATATCACGGCCGATGGCCGCAAGATCGGCGGCGTGCTGATGGAGATGAAGAACATCACCCTGCGTTTCGGCGGTGTGGTGGCGATCAAGGACATCAGCTTCGACATTCGCGAAGGCGAAATTCGCGCCATCATCGGACCGAACGGCGCGGGCAAGTCCTCGATGCTCAACGTCATCTCGGGGTTCTATCACCCCCAGGAGGGCGAGGTGCTGTTCCGCGGCGCCAAACGCGCCCCGATGAAGCCTTATGAGGTGGCGCGCCAGGGCATCGCCCGGACGTTCCAGAACATCGCGCTGTTCGAAGGCATGACCGTTCTCGACAACATCATGACCGGGCGGCTGAACCACATGAAGGCCGGAATGCTGTCGCAGGCCATGTGGTGGGGCCGCGCGGCGCGCGAGGAGGCCGAGAACCGCGAGAAGGTCGAGAAGGTCATCGACTTTCTGGAGATCCAGCACATCCGCAAGACGCCGGTCGGCCGTCTGCCCTACGGGCTCAAGAAGCGGGTGGAACTGGCACGGGCGCTTGCGGCCGAACCGATGCTTCTGCTGCTCGACGAACCGATGGCGGGCATGAACGTCGAGGAGAAGGAGGACATGTGCCGTTTCATCCTGGATGTGAACGACGAATTCGGCACCACCATTGCCCTGATCGAACATGACATGGGCGTGGTGATGGACCTGAGCGACCGGGTTGTCGTGATGGATTACGGCAAGAAGATCGGCGATGGCACGCCCGACGAGGTGCGTAACAACGAGGCGGTTATCAACGCCTACCTGGGGGTGGCCCATGACTGATTGCAGAAACGGAGGGCGTCATGCCTGATCAGGTTCTTTTCGCGATCGAGGTGATGCTGAACGGGCTGATGGCCGGGGTCATGTATGCGCTGGTGGCGCTGGGATTCGTGCTGATCTTCAAGGCCAGCGGCATCTTCAATTTTGCCCAGGGCGTCATGGCGCTTTTTGCGGCGCTGACGCTGGTTGGGTTCCAGTCGGGGCAGATCCCCTTCGCACATCTGATCAATGCGATCTTCGGCACGCGGCTGCATCATTTCGGCTTCACAATGCCGACGGTGCTGGCGATCCTCGGGACGATGGCGGTGATGGTGCTGTTCGCCTTTCTGGTCGAGCGGCTGGTGCTCAAGCATCTGGTCAACCAGCCTGCCATTATCCTCTTCATGGCGACGATCGGGCTGGCATGGTTTCTTGAGGGGCTGGGCGACATCATGTGGGGCGCCGAGATCAAGCGCCTTGATGTGGGTCTGCCCATGGGCATGTCGGGCCTGATCGACGAGGTGACCTACAACTGGTTCGGCTATGGCTTCTACATCGACCGGCTGGATATCGTGGCGGCGATGGTGGCCGCCGTGCTGGTGGTCGCGCTGACGCTGTTTTCTCAGTACACCAAGCAGGGGCGCGCCCTGCGGGCGGTGGCGGATGATCACCAGGCGGCCCTGTCGGTCGGGATCAGCCTGCGGGCGATCTGGGTTCTGGTCTGGTCGATCTCCGGGTTCGTGGCCCTTGTGGCGGGCATCATGTGGGGCGCCAAGTCGGGGGTGCAGTTCTCCCTGTCGCTCATCGCGCTGAAGGCGCTGCCGGTGCTGATGCTGGGCGGGTTCACCTCGATTCCCGGGGCGATTGTCGGCGGGTTGATCATCGGCGTGGGCGAAAAGCTGTTCGAGTTTACCGTCGGGCCCATGATCGGTGGGGCCACTGAAAACTGGTTCGCCTATATGCTCGCGCTCGTGTTCCTCGTGTTCCGGCCGCAGGGTCTCTTTGGCGAAAAGATCATCGAGAGGGTCTGACATGATTTACCGTGAAGCCGGCGATTTCAAGACAAGCTACCTGGCCGACAGCCAGACCTTCCCGATCCGCTTTGACCGATATGGCTATTACCTGCTGCTGGCAGTGGCCTTCGGTGTGGTGCCGTTCTTCATCAATGACTACTGGGCCAATGCGGTTCTGGTGCCATTCCTGATCTATGCGATTGCAGCCATCGGGTTGAACATCCTGACCGGGTATTGCGGACAGGTGAGCCTTGGCACGGGCGGGTTCATGGCGGTGGGCGCCTACAGCTGCTTCAAGCTGATGACATCATTCCCTGATCTGAACCTGCTGTTCTGTGTTCTCCTCGGGGGGATCATCACTGCGGCCGTTGGGGTTCTGTTCGGGTTGCCGTCGTTGCGGATCAAGGGGTTCTACCTGGCGGTGGCGACCCTGGCTGCGCAGTTCTTCCTGGTCTGGCTGTTCAACAAGGTGCCGTGGTTCTACAATTATTCGGCCTCGGGCCAGATCAATGCGCCGACGCGGTCGCTGTTCGGAATCATCCTGACTGGCCCACGGACCGAGGCCTGGGCGAAATACCTCTTCTGTCTGATCATCCTGCTTGCAGTGGCCTGGGTTGCCCGTAACCTCACGCGCGGTGCAATCGGGCGCAGCTGGATGGCGATCCGTGACATGGACATCGCGGCCGAGATCATCGGGGTCAACCCGCTCAAGGCCAAATTGACAGCCTTCGCCGTTTCATCCTTCTTCATCGGAATTGCCGGTGCGTTGTTCTTCGCGGTCTACCTTGGCGCGGCGGAAGTGGGCGAGGCGTTCGGGATCGACAAGTCGTTCCTTGTGCTGTTCATGATCATCATCGGCGGGCTGGGGTCGATGTTCGGCTCCTTCGCCGGCGCGGCGTTTCTTGTCCTGCTGCCCGTCTTTCTGAAGAACCTTCTGGTGGGCGGGCTCGGCTGGCCGACCGATCTGGCCGCGCATTTCGAGATCATCATCGTCGGTGCGCTGATCATCCTGTTCCTGATCCTCGAGCCGCACGGGCTGGCGCAGCTCTGGCGGGTCATCAAGGAAAAGCTTCGCCTCTGGCCCTTCCCGCACTAGCGGCGGGCCCAATCACACGATCATCCTGGGGAGGAATATCCATGAGACTGACACGACTGGCCGCGGCGGCCCTTGCCGTGACACTGGCTTCGGGACCGGCACTTGCCGATCTGGTGATTCCCTCGCTGAGCTATCGCACCGGGCCGTTCGCCGCCGGCGGCATCCCGTTTGCCGACGGCTACGCGGATTACATGACGCTGATCAACGAACGGGACGGCGGAGTGGGCGGCATCCGCATTCGCGTGCCGGAATGCGAGACCGCGTATAACACCGAACGCGGCGTAGAATGCTACGAGGCGCTGCGCGGTGAAAACCCGCTGGTGCACCAGCCCTTGTCGACTGGCATCACCTACCAGCTGATCCCGCGCATGACGCAGGATGACGTGCCGCTGCACACGATGGGATACGGGCGCACCTCGGCGGTGAACGGGCGGGTGTTCAGCCATGTGTTCAACTATCCCGCCAACTACTGGGACGGCGCCTCGGTCATCATCAACTACCTGCTGGAGGAAAACGGCGGCGATCTCTCGGGCAAGAAGATCGCGCTGATCTACCACAACTCGGCCTATGGCCGCGAGCCGATCCGCACGCTGGAGGAGCTGGCGGCAAAGCACGGCTATGCCCTGACCACGATTGCAGTGGACAGCCCCGGACAGGAACAGGCCTCGCAATGGCTGCAGATCCGGCGCGAGCGCCCTGATTATGTGGTGATGTGGGGCTGGGGAGTGATGAACCAGGTGGCAATTCAGGAGGCCGCGAACATCCGGTTTCCAATGGAGAACTTCATCGGCGTCTGGTGGTCCGGGTCGGAACAGGATGTCATCCCGGCGGGTCAGGCCGCCCATGGCTACAAGTCGCTCGCGATGCACGGCACCGGCCGGGACTATCCGATCTATGACGACATTCAGACCTATGTCGTGGATCGCGGTCTTGCGGCCGGCGCCGGTGATGGCGTGGGTACCGTGCTTTATTCCCGCGGCATGTACGCGGCGATGCTTGCCGTCGAGGCGGTGAAGAAGGCGCAGGAGATCCACGGCGTTGCCCAGATCACGCCGGCGATGATGCGCGATGGCATGGAGGCGCTGGAGATAACCGAAGAGCTGATGGCCGATCTGGGCCTTCCCAACTTCGGCCCGGCCTTCACGGTGACTTGCGAAAACCACGGCGGCACCGGGGAGGCGATGATCCAGCAATGGGATGCCGAAGCGCGTCAGTGGAACCTGATCACCGACTGGATCGCACCTGACCGCGACCTGATCATGCAGTTGGTCGAGGAAGATTCGATGGCCTATGCCACAGAGAACAACATCGAACTGCGCTGCAACTGACGACGATCTCCCGGCGCGGGGTTTTCGCGCCGGGCTTTCCCTGGAGGATCGACCATGCTTGACGCAGGACAGACGCGGACGCCTCTGCTCGAGGTCAACAATATCGAGGTGATCTACAATCACGTAATTCTCGTGCTGAAGGGGGTCAGCCTTTCGGTGCCGAAGGGGGCGATCACCGCCCTTCTGGGTGGCAACGGCGCAGGCAAGACCACGACGCTCAAGGCCATATCGAACCTTCTTCATTCGGAGCGGGGCGAGGTGACCAAGGGCTCCATCCTGTATCAGGGCGAACGCGTTCAGGATCTGGGCCCTGCGGAGCTGGTCAAGAAGGGTGTCATCCAGGTCATGGAGGGCCGCCACTGCTTCGAGCATCTGACGGTCGAGGAGAACCTGTTGACCGGAGCCTTCACCCGCCGCGACGGAAAGGCCGCCGTTCAGCGTGATCTGGAGATGGTCTATGACTATTTTCCCCGTCTGCGAGAGCGGCGCAAAAGTCAGGCCGGCTATACCTCGGGCGGGGAACAGCAGATGACGGCGATCGGCCGCGCGCTGATGAGCCGCCCCGAGATGATCCTGCTGGACGAACCCTCGATGGGCCTGGCGCCGCAGCTGGTCGAGCAGATCTTCGAGATCGTGCGTGCGGTGAACGAACAGGAGGGGGTGACCTTCCTGCTGGCCGAGCAAAACACCAACGTCGCGCTGCGCTACGCCCATACCGGCTACATCCTCGAGTCGGGGCGGGTGGTGATGGAGGGCAGTGCGCAGGACCTGCGCGAGAATCCCGACGTGAAGGAATTCTATCTGGGTATGGCTGAAGAAGGGCGCCGCAGTTTCCGCGATGTCCGCAGCTATCGCCGGCGGAAGCGCTGGCTGAGCTGAGGACGACAGGAACAACGGCAAGGGCGGAAACGAGCATCATGACACACCATTTCGACACTCTGGAAACCCGCAGCGCCGATGCGCGTGCCGCAGATCTTGCGCGCCGCCTGCCCGAACAGATCGCCCGCGCTCGTCAAACCCGCGCATTCGCCGCGCTTCTGGCCGATGTGGACCCCGCGTCAATTACCGACCCGGCTGCCCTTGCCCGACTGCCGGTCATCCGGAAATCGGAACTGGGCCGGGCTCAGGCCGAATCCCCGCCGCTGGGCGGCTTTACCCTGCGGCCGGCTCAGGATTTCGACCACGTCTTCCAGTCGCCCGGGCCGATCTACGAGCCTGGCCGGGTCGCTCCGGACTGGTGGCGCCTTGGCCGGTTTCTGCGCGCCTGTGGAATCGGTCGCGGTGACATCGTGCAGAACTGCTTCTCTTATCATCTGACGCCGGCAGGAATGATGTTCGAAAGCGGAGCACGCGCTGTCGGCGCAGCCGTGCTGCCCGCCGGCACCGGGCAGACGGAGCTTCAGGTGCGCGCCGCGGTGGATATCGGCACGACGGCCTATGCCGGCACGCCCGACTATCTCAGGGTGCTGCTGGATCGCGCCGAAGAAATGGGGGAACGGCTTCGTATCACCAAGGCGGCAGTGGGGGGCGGGGCGCTGTTTCCCAGTCTTCGCCGCGATTATGCTGATCGTGGGATCAGCTGCCTGCAATGCTATGCGACCGCCGATCTGGGCAACATCGCCTACGAATCGGACGCGCAGGAGGGGATGATCGTCGACGAGGGCGTAATCGTCGAGATCGTCCGCCCCGGTACCGGGATTCCCGTTCCTGAGGGCGAGGTGGGAGAAGTGGTCGTGACGACGCTCAACCCGGATTATCCGCTGATCCGCTTTGCCACAGGGGATCTGTCGGCGGTCATGCCGGGCGTCAGTCCCTGCGGGCGCAGCAACATGCGAATCCGAGGCTGGATGGGGCGCGCCGACCAGACCACCAAGATCAAGGGCATGTTCGTGCGACCGGAACAGGTGGCGGCCTTCGTCGCCAAGCATGGAGAGATCGCACGGGCAAGGGTCATCGCAACCCGGGAAGGAGAGATGGACGTGATGACCGTCCATGTCGAAACCCCGGCTCAGGACGCAGCGCCC
Organism: Halodurantibacterium daqingense; assembly: GCF_042666235.1. NCBI lineage: Bacteria > Pseudomonadati > Pseudomonadota > Alphaproteobacteria > Rhodobacterales > Paracoccaceae > Halodurantibacterium > Halodurantibacterium daqingense. The sequence goes on from NZ_JBHTFQ010000009.1 coordinate 146,702, forward strand.
TATGAGGGTTCGGTCTACGAGGCCCTGAAGCTGCGGGGGCGGGTGGTTGTTGTGCCCCCCGGGACATTGCCGAACGACGGCAAGGTGATCGAGGATCAGCGTCGCTACGACTGAAGGCAGCGGGGCTTCCAGAGGCATGTGGTCGCGGTCGGACCCGCGGCCATTGATCTTCCAGAAACAAAAAGACCGCCCGTTTCTGGGGCGGTCTTTTCAAAAATCCGTCTCGCGGTCTCAGCCCTGGCGGGCCTTGAAGCGCTTTTGCGTCTTGTTGATGATATAGACGCGGCCCTTACGGCGCACGACCTGACAGTCGCGGTGACGCAACTTCAGCGAGCGGAGCGAGTTTTTGACCTTCATCGGTCTTCTCCTTCATCGCGGCGCGCGTGCGCCTTGAAAAAAATGTGCCCCCAAGGGGGGCGATGGTGGGCGCGACAGGGATCGAACCTGTGACCCCTACGATGTCAACGTAGTGCTCTACCGCTGAGCTACGCGCCCCAATCGCTGATCTGCCAGTTCCACACGGTGATGGCGCGGGCAGCTCCGCGTCGGTTCGCAGGTCTTTAAAAGGAATCGCAGGACTGTTCAAGAGGTTTTGGCAAAGGAAATAATCGCGCTACCATGAAGGCCATTGGAGGACCGCGCATGCATGGCCACGCCTTTCGTCTTGAACTGCCCGAAAGCATCACAACCAGCGCCGTGTTTGCCTCTCCGCACAGTGGTCGCGACTATCCCCCCGCGTTTCTTTCGCGCAGCATTCTTGATGCCCATGCGGTGCGGTCGTCCGAGGATGCGTTCATGGACTGGCTGGTGGCGGATGCGCCGGCCTGTGGCGCGCCCTTGTTGCTTGCGATGGCGCCGCGCGCCTATGTCGATCTGAATCGCAGTTCGGACGAGCTTGACCCGGCGTTGATCGAAGGGCTCCGACGGTCGATGCCCAATCCGCGGATCAGTTCGGGCCTGGGGGTGATTCCCCGGGTCGTGTCAAACGGCCGGGCCATCTACCGCGGCAAGCTGACTCTCGCAGAAGCTGAAGAACGGTTGCAAAAGGTGTGGCATCCCTACCATGCCGCCCTTCAGGGGCTTCTTCAGGATCAGATCAATCGCTTTGGCGAAGCGATCCTCTTTGATATGCACTCGATGCCACACGATGCCATCGCTTCCTATGGGCAACGGGGCAGGGCAATCCCCGAGGTGGTGATCGGCGACAGGTTCGGCGCCTCGGCAGCGGGTTGGATCGTCGATGCAGTGGAGAGGGTGTTCGCGGAGTCAGGCTTGCGAACCGCGCGCAATGCACCTTTCGCCGGCGCTTTCGTCACGCAACACTACGGGCGCCCGTCCAAGCGCCAACATGTCGTCCAGATCGAAATCGACAGGGCGCTTTACATGAATGAGGGAACGCTTGAACTGCGGCCGGCCTTCGCCGCTGTGCAGCGCACGATGGGTCGGATCGTGGCCGCGCTGGCCGAGATCGGCCGCCGCGAGTCGCGTCTTGCGGCGGCCGAGTAGAGGCGCACGACCGATTCCGATGCACCGGTGGAGCGGCGAAGGATCGACAGACCAGTTCGCGCTGCGGCGGCGCCAATGAAACAAGGGGGTTCGGAGCGAATGTGAAGTTTTTGCATTTTTCCTCTTGCGGATATTTGTTGTGGTTCGTAAATACCGCTTCACCGAGACGGACGGTAGCGGGTTGGAGCGGTTGCTCTGGTTGGTTGTC
>NZ_JBHTFQ010000010.1:0-109745 GCF_042666235.1 Halodurantibacterium daqingense
ACCTAGAAAGAAACACAAAGTATCCCTCAATACGTGCAAAAAACAACCACCGCGGGGTGGAGCAGCCCGGTAGCTCGTCAGGCTCATAACCTGAAGGCCGCAGGTTCAAATCCTGCCCCCGCAACCAAATCTCGCAACAATATGAATACCTTACGCCCCGCCTTCGCGCGGGGCTTTCTGCGTTCCGCCACCCGTGGAAGCACTGTGGAAGCAAGAGGGGCCGAAACCCCTCGCGCCATTGCGAAACGCAGTGCTCGATCCTGCTGGCGCTCCTCTCTCGCGCCGCCGCGGTTCGCCGAACCTAGCCGTTGAGCACTAATGATCGCTGGAGAATAACCCGCTTCGCGCCTATTCATTCTTCATGGATGACGAGGAAGCGAATCTAGAAGCGGGCACAAAGGGCGCTGAAAGTGCGACTCTCGGGCGCACAATCAGCAGTAACCAGGATCTGCTGGCGGCGATCATGGATTTCTATGCCCGCAACCCGAACGTCATCGGTGGCGGCGATATTCTTGCCATCGCCGGGAGCACGCCCGCCGCCCGCGTCGGCATGGTTGCTGCGTCGCTCGCCGGCATTTTGATCGAGGGCGACGAGCGCGCGATCCAACGCGTCGTAGTGGTGACTCCGTCTGGAGGGGATGTCGCGCAGGCAGACGGTCTTGTCTGGAGCAGCTTTGTACAATCCTTCGAATCGCTCGCCCGCCGGCCGCTTAGGCAGGACGAGGAGGCGTGGTTCCGGGATCGCCTGATTGTCCATGCCGCTCCAACCGGACGTCACGCCAACCTACTAGAGCTGGTTGCCGGTCAGGTTGAAAGGACCGCACTGATCGTAGTCGAGGCGGCCGGATACCGCGACGACACGATCGCACCGTTCGTGCCCTCTGGTGCGCCGAACCCTCTAATCCCGGAAGACGTCTGGGTGCCGCAGGTGCATGCGCTCGCGGTTGCAGTCGCGCCCTTAGCCTTGGAGCGGAAGCTCTACGTCGTCCTCGATATTAATGAGAGCTGGCGGATCCGACCAGAGCTTGGCGACCTCCTGCTCTCAATCGACGCATTCGGCGTAGTGGGATCGACGGCGGACGAAAGCGCAGAGGCCGTCATTACGCAACGCATTGATGATTGGGAGCGGTGGGTCGCACGAGGTCAAGCTGGCCGAGCCCTTGCCGACGTTGACGCGCTTCCACCCGTAGCAGATTCACAGAAGCCATTTCTCAAGGTCCAGCTGCTCCACAAGGCAGGTCTTCGCCTTGAGGCGTTGACCATGATCCGGACCGAGTTCCTCGCGCGACCCGACCTTGATCCGTCTACCCGTGTGCGGCTCGGCCGTATCGCCGAGGATGCTGGCGCAACGCGCCTCGCTGGCGAGCTCATTGGGTCTTGCATCGATGCGTTGGAGAGTCGTGAGGACCTCGAAGCCGCGCTCAGCACGTTCGAGCATTGCGACCAAGACCTTGCGGACCGCATCGCGGCACGGCTCGAGGCTCGGTTTCCTAATGCCCAAGGCGTCCGCCGCCATCAGCGTCAGCAACTTCTTCGTGCCCGCGATCACGCGGGTATCGCTGAGTTGCTGCGCGACGACAACCCTCCGCGATCCGCCTTCCATGCGCGCCTTGCCAAGGCGTTCGCTGGCAAAGGTGTCCCAGACTATGTCGAGCTCATCCGCTCTGGCGAGACGGCGCAGGTATCGGAAGACTACCGTCTGGCGAGCGTGCAGGACGCACTGGCGCGCGGACTTATCGTGCATGCCTTTGGCCTTATCGGCGCCATCCCTAAGTCCGATGCACAGGCTCATCGTTGGGAAGGGCTCGCGCTCCAGGTGCTCGAAGGGGGGTTCCTCTTGGCTGGGCCGGACGGCGAACCTGCCGCCGGTATCGACACAACTAAGGAGTTGCTTTCTCAGCTGATCGGGCGCCTCGCCGCCGATCCGATGAACGCGGGTCTGCGCTACGGCCTCATTGAGGTGCTCAAGCCAGAGGTCGCCGGCACGACGGGGCTGGCTCTGATAGCCAAGCTCGTCCTCGACCTTGCAGGTAGGCCCGTCGCCGTCGAAAAGAGCGCACTAGAGGTCTCGGCGAGCATGGACTGGCTGTTGGCGCACAAGCCATTCCTCCACCGCGCGCTCAACTGGCTCCAATCCGAGCAACCAATCATCATCGGTAAGCTGGCGCTGCCGACGGAGCTTTTAACCGAGAGCGCCGATGAGGCGATCTCGGCTCTGTCATCCTATATCGAGCGGGCGCCGATCTCTAATGACAGCGATATCCACGCACTACAGCTCTATCTCGTACTTGCAGCTGCCATCGCGCCGCATGCCGCAGACCCCGACATTGACCTCAGGCTCTACCGCCTGGCCGCTGGCAAGATCGCGACCAGCAACTTTGCGCAGACAGGCCGCGATCTCGTAGAGGCAGCGCTTCAGGCGGGAGTGGCGACGCCTAGACGCCGACGCTTGGCCTGGTTTGCCGTGGCTGACACCTATCATCGGACGCGTGATCATCTAACCGCGCTGGTGGCGCTTGCCTGCGCCTTTGCGGCGGACAATCGCGCTGACGAGGAGGAGCTCTGGCAGGAGGTCTACGGATTGACCCGCCTTCTTCGCGACATCGGCTTGCTAGACGCGGCGCTTACCATGGTCGACACCGGACGTGAACTGCTCGAGCGGATGGAGCTCGCCGAGGCATATGGCCATCGGCTTGAACTCCTGAGCCTACAGGTGCGACTGTCCCGACGGGACCGTGATGACCCAGCTGAGCTCGCGACCATGCTCGCCGAGGCCACCGCAATCGGGCGCGCTGTTCTTGATCGGCGCGACCAGACCGCGCCTAGCGGCATTGTCTTGGGGCAGCTCATCCGCGACGCGCGCGAGCGGGGCATCGAGGTGCCTCACGAGGCAGATGAGGTCTTCGCCGAACTCAACAAGTGGGCAGGTGGGGCTCTTGCAGCGATGATCGCCGCTACCGCCGCGCAGGTACCCACGCCCGCTCAACTTGCCGGTCTTGTCGCAGCCATGCCTCCAGCACGTTATGCGGAGGACGTTGGCTATGACATGGGGAATATCGCCACCCTCGCGCAGCGGTGCCTTGCGGATGAGGCAGTACTACATGTGGCTGAGGACGCGAGCTTCGTTTTGGAGCTTCTCGCAGACCGAGGAACAGCGCTTCCCAACTGGGACGAGGCGGCCGCACCACCAGCGCTTCTGGAGCAGGGCCAGCCGGCCGCAATCGCGCGCTCAATCTCTGCGGACGGGGTCGATGTCCTGCAGTTGGGTTTCGATGCCACGGGTCGATTGATCCGTCTCGCTACAAGCAATGGCGATCTGGGCAAGCCGACTGTGGAGGATGGCGACAAGTTCTCTCGCCCCGCGTTCCAGGCTGGTCTCAATCCTTCCCGTTTCGCTACGGCGTTGATGAAAGCCCAAACCTCTTCTACCGCACTACGGAATGTCTGCAGTTGGGATGGTCAGCCGCGCGCCCGACGATTGTCGCAGCATCGAGCGAGCTTCAGGCATTCCCGCCCACGATCCTCTATGACGGGACGGAGTTCTTGGGCCGAAAGGTTGCGTTAACCGCTGTACCATCTCTCGCCTGGCTGAGCGGGGCGCGCGAACGCGCCCATAAAGGCGATGGCCGCCGCGTCGCATGGATATCGACTGCGGAAGGCGAGGACGGGCGCTCCACCCTGACGCTGCTCGCGCAGCGCCTCGACGGACCGTTCACCGATCATGGCTTCGCGGTTGATAATGGTGGCGTCCTGCCAGAGCGCTTCGCCGGCGCTTCTATGGCGGTCCTGACGGCGCATGGTGGCGTTCACCCGGATGGACGCTTCTTCCAGTTGGTCTCCGACGAAGGCGTCCTCAAGGTCTCGGCGGCGGACCTTGCCGCGGCCGTTCGCAACGTGGGCGTCGTGGTCCTTTTCATCTGTAGCGGCGGCCGTGCGGACAAACATCCGATGGCCAACACCACCCTGGGCCTCGCTAAGCAGGTCCTCGACCGTGGCTGCAGTGCCGTGATCGCCTCGCCATGGCCGCTCGACTCTCAAGTGCCACCTCACTGGCTCGAGGCATTTCTCGCGCGGTGGGAGGGCGGCGACCGCTTGATGGACGCAGCTTTTGCGGCGAACCAAGTGGTCGACAAACGCTTTGCCCTGGATCCCGCGCGCGGTCTCGCGATGATGACCTACGGCGACGGACTTTTGACGAAGCCCTAAATGCCACTCTCGGCCAAAGTGTTACGATCAGCAGGCCGGAGGCGCTGGAGCGGGCGGTTCCGCATGCCGCAGCGAGGTTGAGTTCAATGGTTCCGACCGTGGCAGTGCTTGAACTTCTTTCCTGATCCACAGGGGCAGCGTTCATTGCCTCCAGTTTTTTTTCCGCCTGAACGCATAGCCGACGCTGCAACGGGCTCTGCTCCACCCATCTGCTTCGCGGCCTTAGCAAGAGAGCCTTGCGGAGGTAGCCGCTGCGGAGGGGGCCCATACCTCCGGAGATCTGCGATCAGCTCCCGCTGGCTCTCCAGTTCCTTTCGAACGAGGGGAGAAAGACCGGCCTTATAGGGCTCGAGACGGGCCATTTCAGCTTCAGCGTCGGAGAAGCGTCTGCAGTAGGCGAGTACGACCGCGTAATGAGAACGCACCGTGATCATGTAGTCGGCCGGCTTCCACTGGCTGAGTTGAGGCAGGATAATGGTGTCCATTATTTGCAACGCGCCTTGGAAGTCGCGCATGCTGATGAACTGATCGACAAGATCCTGCCCCACACGGAACAGGGATTCTGGTGCACGCGCCAAGTCGTAGAACTTCAGAGCATGGATGCGGGCGAGCGGTGAGGGCCTTCCCATGGCGTCGCTGGCTTTGGCGAGCACGTCGAGAGCGTCAGCGAGATGCTTGATATCGTCGACGTCTGTTCCCTCTTTCGTCATGCGCGCCAATTCTGGCGCATTATTCCCCATCACCTTGGCCGGTGTCAGGCCAATGAGCTCGTAATATTCTCGAATGACCGTTTGAACCCGTTTGGACGCAGCCTCCGGATCGCCCAGAGCGAGTTCGGCGCAAGCGACATTGTAACGAAATACGCGCTGATGACCCGGAGGAAGAGCCTCAACGATGGGGGTGAGCTCCGAAATCAGCCGCATCGCGACGCGACTGTCGCCGTCGCTGGCTAGGAAGTTCATCCGCTTCATGCCCACGCGAAGCCGTTCCTCAGCTCCCAGATCGTGGGCCGTGATCAAAGCGTCCATTCGGTCCAACCAGAATGCGGCCCGGTCGGAACCAGCTCTGATGTCAGCGAATGCCAGTGCATCGAGCGCCTTCATCTGCTGATCGGGAGGAATGGTGTCGTCCTGTGCACCGTGTACGAGGAAAGCTTCGACTTCGGGCCAGACACCCATTTCGTGGAAGAGCTCGTCGGTCCCCAACTCGACCAGAATATCTAGGCGCCCAACCTCACCGGTAAGCCGGAGAAAGAGGGATAGCTTTGCCGGGTGCCAGCTCTCCAGGAGGCTCTTCTGAACTACACTTCGCAGCGACTCCTGTCGCGCTTTCATGCTCTCAGCGCCCCGGAGAAGCAGCCGTCCCTTGCCTACGACGCGTGCTGCATCGTGGAGCTTGATCCGGTTGTCAGCGAAGACTTGGAGCAATCCGCGACCCATCAAGTGCCGGAGAGCGGCGTCGAAGACTGCCGGATTGGCATCTCCCGCTGCAGCAAGATAGGAGCGCACTTCCTCGCGTCTGAGTGGCGCATCGCATATGCTGAGTAACTCGGCGACGCCAGCCACTGCCACGGGCAACCGTTCGAAGATCCGTCCGAGAATGAGATCTTGCGCGATCTCCCTCGTGTGTGCTGAACGCGCGAGATCCGCACCCAGCCGCTTCAACGAACCATCGTAGTCCGATTTTGCAACCGAGATGGCGTTGAGAACGAATAGTGGTAGGCCGCCAGTGAGATCGATTAGCCGCTGGCAATCCGCGGCATCACCGTGGCAACCTTCACTATGGGCGGCGGCCGCCACCGTGTCGGGGGCCCATCCCAACAGGGACTCGCGCGGAACTCCCAGAATTGCCTCGAGGGTGGAGACTTCTCCTTCAGGACGTCCCAGAAGCACAAAACGTATTTCCCGGCCGGCCTCGATGACGCCCAAAATATCATCCGCCCGCAAATGGTGAACATTGTCGAGGGCGACGGTGACGGCTCTGCCCTGCTCGGCCAGACGACGAGACAAAACCCGGAGGATCTCTCGCCCGGAGGCGCCAGGGAGGAAAATCTCTCCAAGGCGGTAACCCGTTTCAAACATCCGACCCGCGACCTCGCGTGCGACCGCATTGGCGAGGGCAGAACCGGGTGTATCGGCGACGTCGAGGTAGACCAACGGTTCTAGGGCGTGCTGGGCTGACTGAGCCAGCCACGAGGTCTTGCCGGCCCCCGAGTAGCCGACGATCAATCGGACCCTCTCCCCAGTCAGCAGTTCTGGTTCCTGCTCCTGAACCCGGTAGGGAGATGGAGGTAGAGGCAGGTCCTGCAACTGCAGAACCATTTGCTCGAACAGGCTAGGAAGCTCTCCAACCTGAAAGGCATGGTCTAGGGCCTTATCTTCTCCGGTTGCCGCAAGCGATACGAGACCCGCCAGCTTCCAAACGAGCGTTTCCGGAGCGAGCGTTGCGAAAGGCAGGCCTTCCGCCATCTGGTAGGCCGCTTCAGCCGCTTCGAGAAGCGATGCTTGGGGAGCCGGAAGGATGCGGTCGTCGGGATCAGCCGCTGGCCAATCAATCCGCACATCGACCGGCCAATCGGCCGCGGCGAGCTTGGCGGCGAGTGGGCCGTTCGGTGCCGCGTTGCTGACGATCAGGAACGCGGCGTCTCCGTCGCGCTCTCCCCTTTCGTGAGCCGAGCGCAGTTCGCCAAAGCGCGTCAGGGCTTCCTCAATATCGTTCCATGCGAGCGGCTTTTTCCGGTGCTTCACCTGGATGTAGATGCAGCGCCCATCAAGTTGCACCTCGACATCTTCGTCGTTCTCAACCTCGACCCGCTGAACTGACAATGACGTTGCCGATAAGAGGCACTGCACTGTGTAGAGATGTTGAAACAGGAAGCCGCGATGCACGGCTTCGATACGAACGAGCTGGGCTGGATCCAGAACGTTGGCTCGATTCTGCGCCGCCGAGGTCAAATACAAGGTCTCCGGCTATCCGAGCGCTGTAGTCGACTGAATCCCCAGTCCATGAGGTTCTCTCGACCCGGAAGTGCAGATGACCGATGCGGTCCCCATATTATTAACCGTCATAGTATCTCCGTCAAAGTGGTTCCGTCCCGCGACTGAGGATGCTCAAGTAGTCGCTGTAGACATACATCCGGCCACGCTGCTTTCCCGTCACCTCCCGCACGATCCCGAGATCCTCGAGGTGTTGGATCGACTTCGCAATTGTCGGGGGCGAGATGCTCAGCCGCTGCGCCGCTGCGGGAATGCCGATGATCGGCTTCTGCTGAAGCAGCTGGTGCACCCGAAGGGCGGATGCGGCCGGGCGCCCGAGATCCTCGATCCGGTGCCGATCGGCTTCGAACAGCGCGAGGATCTCGCGCGCCGCCTCTGATGCCTGCAGAGCCGTCTCGGCGATGCCGTCTAGGAAGAACTCCAGCCATGTCTCCCAGTCGCCGTTCTCACGGACCTGCTGCAGCAGGTTGTAGTACTGGCGGCGATGCGTCTTGAAATAGAGACTGAGATAGAGGATCGGCTCCTTCAGGATGCCCTGCGTGCAGAGCAGGAACGTGATCAGCAGCCGACCGAGACGACCGTTTCCATCGAGAAACGGATGAATGGTCTCGAACTGCACGTGGACCAGCCCGGCCTTAATGAGGGTCGGCATTTCTGGCGTGTCGGCATGGATGAACGCTTCCAGGTCCGACATGAGGTCGAGGACGTGCTCGGGCGGTGGCGGGACGAAGAGGGCATTGCCTGGTCGCGTGCCACCGATCCAGTTCTGTGACCGTCGGAAGTCGCCTGGTTGCTTCGTGCTACCGCGGCCCTTTTCAAGAAGGATGGCGTGGATCTCCCGGATCAGGCGCAGGGAAAGCGGAAAGCCTTCGCGGATCCTGTCGAGGCCATGGTTCATGGCGGCGACGTAGTTGGAAACCTCCTGCACGTCGTCGAGCGGGACGCCCGGCGCTTCCTCACTCTCGAAGAGCAGCAGGTCGGAAAGCGACGACTGCGTGCCCTCGATCTGCGACGACAGCAGCGCCTCCTTGCGGACGTACATGTAAAGAAAGAGCGGGGTGTCGGGCAGGATGGAGGTCACGCCATCGAGTCGCCCGATCGCACGGTTCGCGCGCTCGAGGTGACGGTAGAGCCGTTCCATCCTGACTGGCGGAGACGGCGGCAAGGGTGGGGGCACGAACGCCTCTGCGCGCTCCCCCGCGGTCGAGATCGCTACAAGCTGTCCTAGGCGCGATGGCTCCGCTGCTAACGCCATGGTTGAAAAAGGATCCTTTCCTTGGCAGAGTGATTGCGAAAGGATAGCCCAAAATCCTTTCTTGGCCTTGTTTCTAACGGAAGGTTCCTTGGTTTGTCGAGCGCTCATTCCCCCAGTCCGCACCGGGTCCGGTTCGGGCGCACCCTCTAAGCCGGTGGCGCGATGGGACATCAGCGCCTCGGCAAACTCCCCACCCACCGATACCTGCCGGACATCGTCAGGTATCTGGTGACCGGTGGCGCACCCACCGCGCCGCTGGTGGAGCAGGTGACCGAAGTCAGTCGGGACGCGCTGAAGCGCGCGCTGAGGGACCCTGTCTTCGTGGAAGCGCTGTGGCTGCTCATCAGGTTGCCGCAGGCCGCCGCGTCGAAGGATTTCGGGGCGGCGCTCGCCGAGATTGGCATGGGAGCGCATCCGCCGACTTCGGGTGCCGAGCTGATGGTGGCCTACAACAATGCATTGGAGCGCGTGCAAAGGCGTGCCCATGCGGGATCAACGGACCTTGGCGACATCGCCCGCCAGGCGGGAGCTGCCGCGCTCGCCGAGGCCGTGGAGGCGGGCATGCCGATGTGGTCCCCAACCGCTGCCGATGTGCAGGCTTCGGTGGCGGCGCTGAGGTCACCGGAGAAATTCGGCGCCCTGGCCCACCATTTCCACGCGAACATCGTGGAACGCGTCATCCACTATTACGTCGATCGAAACTTGCACAAGCTCGTTGGCGCCGATCGCGTCGCGCGGTCTGTCCATGATCTCGCGACCTACAATTCCGCGATACGCCGTCACTGCATCGAGGCTGCGCTGATCATGCGCGCCTTCGCCAGGGACTGGCTTGGCAAGAACCAGTACCGAGACGGCAAGGACATATCGAGGGATGATGCCCGCCGCTTCTCGGCCTTCGCCGTTGAGAAGATTGGGAACGAACTCAAGAACAGGAAGAGGTCAAATTGAAACGGTGCCTGATCGAATGCGGCGTGCCGCAGGCATCCGAGGCTGATGCGCTCGCGATGAACGTCAGCGAGCCGGGCAAGAACGTCAATCTGAGGATCGACTACATCAGCCGCTCGATGATCGGAAACATTCCCGACCTGTTGATCGACCTCCTCGAAGTGGCGGCCTATGTGTACTGCGCCGATCAGCGCATTGCACGTGGGTCCGCCATGCTCACGAACTTCGGGGAAGACTGGCGCCGCAGTTTGACCTTCTCGATTCCCGTACGTCAACCTGAGGTCTGGCAGCGTGCAGATGTGCAGGAGCTCCTCCTCGATACGCTCGGGTTCTTGTCCGACGACAGCTATGAGATCAGTTTCCGCAAAGCGGAAGCGCCGGTGCAGCCGCGAGAGCTGTATTTTCCGGAGCTTCGCGACGCCTTCCAGGAAAACGATGAGGTGGCGCTCTTCTCCGGCGGTGTCGATTCCTATGCCGGCGCTGTCAACGACATCGTCACTCTCGGCAAGTCGGTAACCCTCGTCGGTCATTACTCGTCAACGAAAGTACGAAACGTTCAGGAAGAGCTTATCCGCGATCTGAGACAGCGCGGGTATGAAAGGCGGGTCTCCTACGTTCCCGTCTGGGTCTCGAATGAGGTCGCCAAGCCCGTCGAGTTCACCCAGCGGACCCGCTCGTTCCTGTTTGCCTGTCTCGGTCTCGTCGTGGCGCAGATGTCGGGCAAGAACGGGTTCAGCTTCTATGAGAATGGGGTTGTCAGCATCAACCCGCCCCTGGCGGGCGACGTGGTCGGCGGCCGGGCAACGCGTACGACGCATCCTAAGGTTCTCCGCGGGTTGGAGGCGCTGTTTTCGACCTTGCTCGACAGTGAGATTGAGATCCGCACTCCGCTTCAATGGCTGACCAAGAAAGAGGTCACACAGAAGATCGCCGATGCGGGCGTTGCAGACATGCTTGCCGCCACGGTGAGTTGCACGCGACCGCGCAGCTGGACGGTCAAGCAGAAGCACTGCGGGCTCTGTTCGCAGTGCATCGACAGGCGGTTTGCCATCTTGGCTGCAGGACTGGGACAGTATGAACCGTCGCAGAACTACAAGCGCGACCTCCTCCTCGGGGATCGCAGCGCGGACGATGAGTTGCGAATGGCTCTGAGCTATGTCGCGTTCTTTCGAGACGTCGCCGCGATGCCGAAGGCGCGTTTTCTTTCTGGGTTCCAGCAGGTCATTTCCGCGCTCGATCACTTTCCTGATCTGTCAGTCGACGAGGCAGGATCACGCCTGTTCGAGCTGTTTCAGCGGCATGCGCGCTCGGTAGAAGAAGTCATTGCCAAGGCGCTCATCGAGCATGGCGACCGGCTTTACAGGGGCGAGGTTCCGCCTGGTTCGCTTCTGGCGACTTGCTTCACTCGAGACCATGTCGTGATCGCGCCGGAGTCTGACTATGATCGGCAGGCCACCGATTTCGTCGACAAGCTCAGTGCTCCCATTCTCGAGTTCGCGGTGGATCACGATGCCGAGCAGGTGCTCTTCCATGGCGGGTATCTTCTCGAAGGTGCGAACTACCGCTTCGTGAACGCGCTGGTCGAGAATTTTCGGAAGGCCAAGCGGACGCGCTCGGAGGTCCAGTTCATGCCACCTCACGATGTGGCGGACAAAATCGGCGTATCCGAGCAGTCGATGCGCCAGCAACTGCGCAGGTTGCGAGACGCGCTCGACCCGCTGGCGGTGATGCTCGGGATCCCGCTGGATCAGGACAGTTTCATCGAGACCAAGGATCGCGCTGGCTACCGCCTCAACCCGGCATGCCGCGAGATCGCCCTCGGCGACATTCAGCCCGCGAATCCGGCTGCGTCACAGGAATAACGACCCGACGTCACAGGCCGCCGCGCACAACGTCACAATCTGCCAAGCGAAGCCCCGTTTTTCGCGGCTTTTTTCTTGTCTGCACGTCACAAGAAAGCCCGGGCGTGATCATTTCCCGCATGGTCCCAGGTCTCGCTGAGGAAGTCGCTGAGATCGGCCCAGACCTCCTCGCGGGCCGTGTCGCCCGCCAACACGACATGATCGACCAGCCAGTTCGTCGCGGCGGCGCGGGCGGTGCCGGCGGCGGTGCGGGCGCCGAGGTTCTGCGCAAGCACCCCGCGCTGCTTCGCCGGGTCGGTCTGGCTGTCCCACTGCGCATCGGCCTTGAGCGGGTCGATCGTGCCGTCCGCCTCGACGCTGATCCGGCCGCTGGCAATCGCCTTGCGCACCGCCATGTCGCTCACGCCGCGCATCGACGCGTATCTGCGGCGCGAGACGCCCATGGTCAGCTGTTCCTCAAAGCAGAAAATCCGCTAATCAATGCGGATGTAGGTGGAAAGTAGACGTGCTGCTGGCAGATCAGGGTGATCGAGATCCTCCGGCTACTCGTCTATTCCAAGGAGCGCCCTCAGCTGATCAACCTTTAGCCATGGCCTGATAGTATGGATGGCACGATGGCAGGTCGGACAAACCATTTTCAGATCTGACGGCTTAGTTTTCACACAATGTTCGGGGTTGGCCAGCCCTACATCGTGATGCGCTTCGATAATGCGATCCCGCAGCATTTCACTTCCGAAATATTCCGCCGGTTCGAAATCGCACGCTTCGCAAAAAAGACGTCCATGCTTGTGAATAAACTGCTCCTTAGCCTGTTTTACTACAACCCGGGATCGCTCACGCGATCTATGCAGCCTTTCTATTAGAAACCCTTCCGGGAAGCTCGGCTCCTCCTCCTGTTCGACAGATGAAACTGTGTCAGGAAGTAGAACCCGCCCCTTGAGGGCGATATACTGTTCTTTAGTCATCTTCAGCGGCAGGAAGCGCGGAGTGGTGACCTTGTAGATATCTGACGGCATCGGTACAGGTTGTGCGAGGATATATAGGTCCTGAGGCGCAAGTGAAACGCAGTAGTCGACAACCTCCTTCCTCAGCAGCTTAGAAAGTTGCGCAACGGATTTGCCGCCATATCGCGTTCCGAGACTTCTGACTTCGTTGAGCGCAAATAGCTCTTGAGCGCGCCTCCGGACAACCGACTCCGGCAGATCTGACACACCAAAGCTGGCGTTCTCAACGAAGCCGATAATCATCGGGTCGGGCCTAGCATGTACGCCAAGGACAAAGTTGAAAAGTCCGTTATCAAATCCCGCTGGAGTTTCTCTGAGATACAGATGGTAGCGCCCATCCACCCAAACATCCTTGGAGAAATTCCAATCCTCGTGTGCGAGACCTTCCTTGCCGAGGTAATCCTCGCCCCCCATACGTCCGCCATGGGGCCGAGTCCAGCCGAGTTCATTACCGGCCATCCGGATATATCTGAAGTTGCTCATGCTGGTCCCTCTGTTGTTCGTTGCAGCTGAGCTACCGACGCCATGCTCGTCAAGAGTAAGCGCGTCCATGTCGGACTGCATGCCAGGGAACTGAACTATCGAGCGATCCAATACTTGGAGTTCGAACTGTTCAGGTTCAACGAGGGGTCGCTGATTCAGTCAGGCGGGTACCGTTCGTCCGCCAGTGACTACCTCAAACACACGCCCATCCCTTTCCGGCACCGCCACCCCGCCTGTCAGGTTCTGCCATCGTGCCACGGCCACATCGACATAGGCGGGGTTCAGCTCGATCCCGTAGCAGACCCGACCGGTGTTCTCGGCGGCGATCAGCGTGGTGCCCGAGCCCATGAACGGCTCGTAAATTGCCTGCCCGGGGCTCGAGTTGTTCAGGATCGGCCGGCGCATGCATTCAACCGGCTTCTGCGTGCCGTGCGTGGTTTCGGCATCCTGATCCTTGTTGGCGATGTGCCAGAGGGTCGTCTGTTTGCGATCGCCGGCCCAGTGGCCCTTGCCGCCCTTGCGCACGGCGTACCAGCAGGGCTCGTGCTGCCAGTGGTAATCGCCGCGGCTGAGGACCAGCCGGTCCTTGGCCCAGATGATCTGCGAACGGACATTGAAGCCGCAGGCGATCAGGCTGTCGGCGACGGTGGTGGCATGCAGAGCACCGTGCCAGACATAGGCCACATCACCCGGAAACAGTGACCAAGCCTCGCGCCAATCGGCCCGATCGTCGTTCAGCACCTTGCCAGTTCGCTTGGTGGCGGAGGCGCCGGATTGATTGCGCCATGCCGGATCGTATTCCACGCCATAGGGCGGATCTGTGACCATCAGCATCGGCTTCACGCCGGCCAGCAGCTTCTCGACATCGGTGGCGACGGTCGAGTCGCCGCAGAGCAGGCGGTGGCTCCCCATGATCCAGACGTCGCCGGGGCGCGAGACCGGTTCGATTGGCGGTTCTGGCACCTCGTCTTCACCCTCGACCGCGCCATCGTCGCTGTCGCCGAGATCGCCCAGCAGCTCGTCCAATTCAGCTTCGGAAAAGCCGATGATGTCGAGATCGAAGTCGATGTCGCGCAGGCCTTCCAGCTCGAGGCGCAGCAGTTCCTCGTCCCAGCCGGCATTCTCAGCAATCTTGTTGTCGGCGATGACCAGCGCGCGGCGCTGCGCCTCGGTCAGGTGGTCGAGGACGATCACCGGGACGTCGGCCAGCCCGAGCTTCTGCGCCGCCATCAGCCGCCCATGGCCCGCGATGATGACGTCGTCGCCGCCGATCAGGATCGGGTTGGTGAAGCCGAACGCGGCAATTGAGGCGGCGATCTGCGCAATCTGGTCGTCGGAATGGGTGCGCGCATTGCGGGCGTAGGGAACGAGCCGCGGGGCGGGCATCATCTCGATCTGCAAGGCACGTCCTCCGTTCCCGCCCCTTCGGGTCATGAAAAACGCCGGGCGGTGGGACGCCCGGCGGCAGTGATCTGGCGGTCCGCGAACCTGCGAACCCAAAGGTGCGAACCCGGGGCGCGAACCCAGAATTTTGCCCTGACGCTAGAGGCTTAGCGTGCCTCTGCCCCCCCCGGATAGCGTTGCCGTTGCGGAGGAGCCAGAGCCGGGGGGAGGGGCGGCGGGCCGCGTTCCTGTCCCGATCTTATGGGCAATATGGCCTGTTTCGGCGGTACTTGTCGCGCCCGATGTTCGACCCATTCGCACCCTCACGGCGGCTCTTTCGCGGCCTCGCCGCGCGCCTTTGCGCCCGCCGCATCCCCGGTCGTTTTGGTGCTGTGCGGGCGGGCGCTGCTTTTCCTTTGCCTGTTCAACCGGTTGGCAATGGTCACCAGCGCCGCCGTCCAGCGCCGCCAGGCGGTGGACCGGACGCAGCCGACATGACGGCAGATGGTCTGCCAGCGATGCCCCTCGGCCCGCATCCAGACGATACGGCGGTTGTCGGCGGCATGCTGTTCGGACACGCCCCCGATCAGCGCCAGCCATTCCAGCGCCTCCTCCATGCGCTGGATCTCGCGGGCATTGGGGATCACCCGCATCGTTGCCTGCTCATAGCCATAGGCGTGTTTCGCCTCGTAGACGTAGTCCGGCCAGGAACGGCCATAGCCACGCGCCCCCGAATCGGGCGGGTTCGGCAGGCGCTTCAGCGTCAGCGCAGCTTCCTCGAAGCGGTCCTCGATCTCTCTGGGCGTGATCATGGCTGCTCCTTCATGGCCGGGACGGGGACTCCGCGCCGGGCGAGGCGCTCGACGCTCACCAGCCCGGCCGCCAGCAGGGCTTGCGCCATGGCATTGCTTATGGCGCTGGGCGGCAGGTAGCGATTGCCGTTCACCCAATCGGCATAAAAGCGCAGCTGTGGGCTTGCGCTGGTCTTCTCTGCGCCTTGCGGCCTTGCCGGTTGGCGAAGGCGTTGCTGATGGGCCGCGTGCACCGCATCGCTGAAGTAGGCCCAGGTCCGGATCGGGCTGATCCGGATATGGGTGGTCCGCGCCCGGATCACCGGCAGGATGTCAGCATCAAAGTCGATACCGTCCTGCAGCCAATCCGTGATCACCTGAACGGTCTTGATGATCTCGGCGCGTGAGGCGGGGCAGAGGCCGGGGCCGGGGCCGGCTGCGGCCAGGCAGCGGGCCTGCGGATCAGAGTTATCCACAGCTCGACCTTTGGGCGGTGGCGTAGTAGTAAGGTTCATAGGATGGTTTGGGTGAATCTGATTCACGGGTTGGGGTGAATCACCTTCACGGGTTACCCGTGCACCAGATTCACGGGGTGAACCCTGTTCACGGGTTGCAGTGGAGTTATCCACAGGCTGTCCTCGTGTCGAGGGCAGGTTATCCACAGCCTGCGGAACGATGGCATATTCGACCGTGAAGCCGTGTTTACAGTCGCGCTGGCCTGCCTCCAGAACCAACCCGTCACGGATCAGTTCCTGAATGGCGAGTTGTACCGCGCGCCGTGAAAGTTCCAGATCGCGGGCGATATTGGCCTTCGAGGTCCAGATGCCGCTGCCATTATCGGCAGCCTTGTCGGCCATGTAGAGCAGCACCGATTTGCGCGTGGCCGAGCCGACGGTGCGACGTTGCACCGAAGCCGAGATCAGATTGCTCATCCGGGCCTCCGTCGCTCTGCAAGCCGGGTGCGAAACCCGTGCGCTTTCAGCGCGTCCAGCGCATCCTCTGGCGAGCGCACCAGCGCCCATGCCAGCCCTGTGCCGCATCGCGAAACGCACTCTGCGCCGGGCTGAGGCGACCGCGCAGGCTTTTCACCTCCAGAAACAGCACCCGCCCTCCCTCGAGGATCTCCTCGATCGCGCGGGTCTCGAAGGCCGTGGGCGCGATGAAGCGCAGCACCGCGTCCCAATTGATCGCCGAGATCATCGCACTGAACAGCAGGCCGATCAGCATGGCGAGCATGATCAGCGCGAGCGCGAGCGCGAGCGCGAACACAATCCCCCAGATCAGCGCCACCCCGGGCTTGTCGTCGTGACCCCTCATCGCCCGGCCCGCCCACGGCCGGCGGTCTTGCGGGTCTCCTGCTCGAGCAGCCAGTCGCGCACCGCACCGCGCCGGTAGAGCACCTTGCGGCCGATGCGGATGCAGGGCGGGCCGATGCGCCGGGTCTCCCAGCGCTTCAGCGTATCGGAACTGACGCCGTTGATGCCGGCCAGCTCGCGCCGCGGCATCCAGTCGTCGAGAAGCCCCTGGGCGCTCTCGGATGTGATCATCGCCTGATCGATCATGGTACGGTCCTTTCCCCGTGATTGCAGGGCAAGCGAGAGCACGGGCGCGGGACCGGCGGCGCGGCGCGGACCGGCGCGGGAGGCGCCGCAATCGTGCCGGTCCCATTTTTCATGGGGTTTGCGGCACATTTGCGGGCGGGATCGGGGGCGAGCGGCGCGGTGCCACCGCGTGCGCGCCGGCCCTGATCGCCGAGGGTGCACGCTTCGGAGTAGTCAACCTGTGCGTGTGAGTGTGCCAGAGGCATCGGCCTGAAAGGCAAGCCTTTCAGGAACATCAACAATTCAGGAAATAATCGATGTCTTTACCGAAACGGGCGCTATTCACGCTGTCCGAAGCTGCTGCACGCTGGGGCTGCCAGGTTGCCGATATTGCCGAATGGGCACTGTCGGGCCATCTGGAAATCATGACGGTGATTCCGCTCACGCGCTTTGGTGACGCGGTTCTCTCAGACCGGGTGGTGATTGCGCCCGGCGATATCATGGCGGTGTTTCGCCGCTGCGGGACTGGCCCGCACCAGGGGATCATCCGTCGCGCCCGTGCGCTGGGCAGCAGTGAGTGGCGGAATGTTTCGCCGCCGGAATCCGGGTTGGCGATTACACGCGATGACCTGGTGCTGTCCGCCGCCTGCGTGGCGCGGTTCGAGGAGGAGCATGGCGTCTTCCGCCGGGTCAATCCCAATGCGAGTAAGGGCCACGATTGGGAGGGCTTTTACGGCGCCCTGATCCTGCATCTCTTCCAGCGCGGCCTGCCCGAAAAGCAGGCTGATCTCGTAGGCGAGATGCAGGACTGGTTCATCGCCAACAGCACGGATGGTGATGCGCCCGAAGAAAGCACCATCCGCAAGCGGGTCAGCCCGATCTTGCGGATGCTGCACGCGGAGGCGTGACCTCCTCGGCCGAGGCGGCGGAATGCACGAGCCTCGGCCGTATCCGCATCATGTTGGCCACCGCATCGACGCTGGCGCGCAGTGCCGAATCCATCAGATGCGCGTAGCGCATGGTGGTGCTGGACTGCGAATGGCCCAGCAGCTTGCCGATCATCTCGAGCGAAGCACCGCCGCTGACCAAGAGTGAGGCAAAGGTGTGCCGCAGATCATGGATGCGCACCCCGGGCAGCCCGGCCTGATCCTGAATGCCCCTCCAGAAGCGGCGGATTTCCTGAACCGGCTGGTCCTTGTCCGCGACATCACCGGGAAACAGCCAGTCGCAACCGACCGGCACGGCGGAAAGCCTTGTCCGCACCAGTGCCGCCGTGTCGGCCGAGATCGGCACCCTGTGGATCCGGCGCTGCTTGGTGTGGCCGCCGGCTTGACCCATGCGCAGCGCTCCAGATCGAAATGCTCGAACCGGGCCATGCGCACCTCGCCCAGCCGTGCCCCGGTCAGCATGCACATGCGGATGATGCCGGCGGCGCGCTGGTCTTCGGCGGCGCCCAGCGCATCGCCGAGCCGGGTGATCTCCTCCATGGAGAGATACCGCTCGCGCTCCACCTCGACCCGGCGGCGGAAGCCCACCGCCGGATTGTCGGGCCGCATCTTCCACTGGACGGCGAGGTTGAACAGCTTGCGCAGCATCTCGCCGGCACGGTTGGCGCGCACCGGGGTGGGGCGAGGGAACTTCAGCGGCTCACGCCGCTTGATCTTCGGTTTCTTCTTCGCGGGCCGCGATCGCCCTTGTGCAATCAGGTTCAGCACCCGCTCGACATCGGCAGCGTCGATGTCCGCCACCAGCCGGTGCTTCCAATGCGGCCCGATCAGCTTCTTCAGCATGGATTCCTGATCGGCGGCGTTGCGTGGGGCCAGATGGCTGGCATGTTCGCGCAGGTACCGCTCCACGAGATCCGGAAAGCGCGGCGCCTCGCGGGTCTCCTCGCGCTCGGCCAGCGGGTCCAGCCCGGCATCGACATCGCGGCGCAGAGCCTTGGCCCGCTCGCGCGCGGCGGTGACGTTCCATTCCGGCCAGCGCCCGATGGTCAGCCGCCGCTGTCGCCCGGTGGCTCGGTAGTCGAACATGAAGCTGCGGCTGCCCGATGCGTAGATGCAGATCGACAGCCCCAGCACGTCGGTGTCAAAAATCTGCCATGCCTTCGGGCGCGTCCCGGCCGCCCGGACCAGCTTCTCGGTTAATCTCTCTCGGCTTTTCAATGGATTGATCCTCGTCGTGCAGTCCGACACATGCGTAGATACGCCGGCTTATCAACAAGATGATTCACCAACCGGAATACAGGCGCGGACCGGCGCGGGAAGGGCAGGGAAGGGCGCCGGTCAGGTGCTTGGGGGCTGTCCAGCTGGCCATCCGCGCGTTGGCGGCGATCTCATATGGATTCAACTGCAACGGGCGGATAGGGTGAGCGGAAAGCCGCTTAAGCTGGCAACAGGGAACCACTCTCGGACAACATCTCACGGTCGAGCGTCAGGTCCGCCACGATCTTCTTCAGCCGTGCGTTCTCGTCCTCGAGCTGCTTCAAACGCTTCATCTCGGTCGGCAGAAGTCCGGCATACTTTTTCCTCCAGTTGAAATAGGTCGCCTGGCTGATCCCCGCTTTGCGGCAGATCTC
Organism: Halodurantibacterium daqingense; assembly: GCF_042666235.1. Taxonomy (NCBI): domain Bacteria; kingdom Pseudomonadati; phylum Pseudomonadota; class Alphaproteobacteria; order Rhodobacterales; family Paracoccaceae; genus Halodurantibacterium; species Halodurantibacterium daqingense. The sequence goes on from NZ_JBHTFQ010000010.1 coordinate 19,045, forward strand.
CGCAACCGGCGTTCCGTCTTCGCCCTGCTTGATAATGAACGCCTTCTGCGCGTCCGAGAAATTGCTCGCCTTCATCCGATTCCGCTCCTCTCCCAGCCAGGAAAAGCGTAGCGGAAAACTCCAGCTTCAAACGGTCCAGTTTGCGGGGATCAGATCAAGGTTGGGCAGACTCTACATCACAGCGAGGGAACTTTCGGGGGGCAGGTCAGGTCTATCCCCGCGAGCGCGGGGGAGCCCAACTCCACCACTGGGCCAACGCCTGGGGAATGGGTCTATCCCCGCGAGCACGGGGGAGCCTGCGGCGGAACGTGGCGCAGGTGGACGGGGCGGGGTCTATCCCCGCGAGCACGGGGGAGCCCCGCGCTTGGCCCCCTGACCGTCGCGGCCGGGGGGTCTATCCCCGCGAGCACGGGGGAGCCCGACCATCCGCATTTCGTCGCCGTGCCAATAGGGGTCTATCCCCGCGAGCACGGGGGAGCCGGCCTCGGCCTGCGTTTTGGCGACGCGCTGGTGGGTCTATCCCCGCGAGCACGGGGGAGCCGACCTGACCCGCGGCCGCTTCCAGGAAGCCTGGGGTCTATCCCCGCGAGCACGGGGGAGCCCGGGCCGGTCGGTCTCATCCAGCGTGGTGAGGGGGTCTATCCCCGCGAGCACGGGGGAGCCCCTGAGCGACAGCGTCGGAGCCGCCGAGCCACGGGTCTATCCCCGCGAGCACGGGGGAGCCCGGGCCGGTCGGTCTCATCCAGCGTGGTGAGGGGGTCTATCCCCGCGAGCACGGGGGAGCCGGCCCCTCGTAGGCCACCACCTGCCCCGCGCTGGGTCTATCCCCGCGAGCACGGGGGAGCCCTCCGATTTGATGGATGCAGGCCCAGCCTGCGGGGTCTATCCCCGCGAGCACGGGGGAGCCGGACGATGTGCCGACCCTGACCGCCTTGGAGGGGGTCTATCCCCGCGAGCACGGGGGAGCCCTTTGCCGAATTGCGGGTCGGTCGCGCTGGTGGGGTCTATCCCCGCGAGCACGGGGGAGCCGCCCCCATCGTCACGCCAAGAGCATCCTGGACGGGTCTATCCCCGCGAGCACGGGGGAGCCCGAAAACGCTGGCCGGTCCAGTTGATCATCACGGGTCTATCCCCGCGAGCACGGGGGAGCCTTGTGTTCCGCACGAATGCGGCGCGCATCGCAGGGTCTATCCCCGCGAGCACGGGGGAGCCCTGGTGTCAGTATCGGCGTAATGAATCCAACGAGGGTCTATCCCCGCGAGCACGGGGGAGCCGCCCCCATCGTCACGCCAAGAGCATCCTGGACGGGTCTATCCCCGCGAGCACGGGGGAGCCCTGGTGTCAGTATCGGCGTAATGAATCCAACGAGGGTCTATCCCCGCGAGCACGGGGGAGCCGCGGTCAATCCGATGCTGCCGCAGGCGCTTGAGGGTCTATCCCCGCGAGCACGGGGGAGCCTCTATGATCCGGCAACTGCCGCGATCACCACCGGGTCTATCCCCGCGAGCACGGGGGAGCCCATCAATCCGGCCTCTCACGCGGTCGAAATTGGGGTCTATCCCCGCGAGCACGGGGGAGCCGCCTCGGCCCCGTCGATAAACACCCGCGTGCCGGGTCTATCCCCGCGAGCACGGGGGAGCCCGCGCCTGTTTTTTTCCGCGCAATGGCAGGTGGGGTCTATCCCCGCGAGCACGGGGGAGCCTGCTCAACCACCGTTCCGCTGACCCGGAAGCCGGGTCTATCCCCGCGAGCACGGGGGAGCCCCATGAATATCGCCTCCTTATTGCGCGACGAAGGGTCTATCCCCGCGAGCACGGGGGAGCCCGCTGACCGCTCATCCCACCATCCCGCCGGGCGGGTCTATCCCCGCGAGCACGGGGGAGCCTAGCCAAGCTGGACGGCGAAAGCGTCCGCACGGGGTCTATCCCCGCGAGCACGGGGGAGCCTCTGAGTAGCAATACCTGCCTGCGTCGTGGCCGGGTCTATCCCCGCGAGCACGGGGGAGCCGCCGGGCATTGCAAGATCGAGCCGCGAGTAGAGGGTCTATCCCCGCGAGCACGGGGGAGCCCACACCGTCAACCGGGGCGATATCATCGTCTGGGGTCTATCCCCGCGAGCACGGGGGAGCCTCCGCAGCGCCTTGTGAAACCCGGTCCAGAGCGGGTCTATCCCCGCGAGCACGGGGGAGCCCACGGCCGGAAATCGAAAAAGGCGCCTGGTCTGGGTCTATCCCCGCGAGCACGGGGGAGCCCCGCACGTCCGACAGGATCGCCGGCGGCAGCGGGGTCTATCCCCGCGAGCACGGGGGAGCCTGCGTTAGATAGGGGTTCCCCATGACTGATAGGGGTCTATCCCCGCGAGCACGGGGGAGCCCGACCATCCGAATTTCGTCGCCGTGCCAGTAGGGGTCTATCCCCGCGAGCACGGGGGAGCCGCGCCGACGAACATTTCCACAGACGCCCGATCGGGTCTATCCCCGCGAGCACGGGGGAGCCGGAAAGCTGCATTTTCTCAGGCTGCTCCTGCTGGGTCTATCCCCGCGAGCACGGGGGAGCCATTGCGCGGCCACACCCTCGCGAGCTCGGCGCGGGTCTATCCCCGCGAGCACGGGGGAGCCCGAATGTGAGGAGGTAGCGTGATGCCATGTCAGGGTCTATCCCCGCGAGCACGGGGGAGCCCCCAGTGTTTTCCCATGCCGGGGGTGACCGGGGGGTCTATCCCCGCGAGCACGGGGGAGCCGCTCAGAGAGACGCCAGCCTCACCCGCGGCAAGGGTCTATCCCCGCGAGCACGGGGGAGCCCTGCAGGGCCGCATGAATGAAGGTCCGCAACAGGGTCTATCCCCGCGAGCACGGGGGAGCCCTTTAGGCGCTCAAACCAATCGTCTGCCATGGGGGTCTATCCCCGCGAGCACGGGGGAGCCAGCCCATTGCCCGAGGCGGGCTGTCGCGAAGGGGGTCTATCCCCGCGAGCACGGGGGAGCCCGGGCGAAGTCTGCAAGATCGCCTTGCGGGAAAGGTCTATCCCCGCGAGCACGGGGGAGCCAAGCATAAGTACGGGTAGGAGAGGCTGGGATCGGGTCTATCCCCGCGAGCACGGGGGAGCCTCGGCACCGCCCCCGGATCTTCAAATATCGGGGGGTCTATCTCCGCGAGCACGGGGGAGCCTCCATAGCAAACCCAATTACATCAGCCCCGCAGGGTCTATCCCCGCGAGCACGGGGGAGCCGGGGACTGCAACGCCGCATAGAGTCTGGCAGCGGGTCTATCCCCGCGAGCACGGGGGAGCCCTATGACAAACCAGTCTCCGGTCCCGAACGCGGGGTCTATCCCCGCGAGCACGGGGGAGCCCGACCCCGGTCGTATGCCTGATAGATCACACCGGGTCTATCCCCGCGAGCACGGGGGAGCCGTGACGAGGCTGTAGGCGTCCAGCGGGCGCAGGGGTCTATCCCCGCGAGCACGGGGGAGCCTCCAACTTTGTCTAAACGCCATCAGATGTGTGGGGTCTATCCCCGCGAGCACGGGGGAGCCGAGATGTGCCCCCCTATGCTGTAGTTGGAGGCGGGTCTATCCCCGCGAGCACGGGGGAGCCTCAGCGCGGTGCGGCGATTCTGCGTCATGACCGGGTCTATCCCCGCGAGCACGGGGGAGCCCACCTGCGCAAATACGCGCTGATCCGCTGCCGGGGTCTATCCCCGCGAGCACGGGGGAGCCCGTGGGGTCAACACCCATCGAGGCAAGCCGGCGGGTCTATCCCCGCGAGCACGGGGGAGCCTCGTCTCCGATCGCGCCGCAGGGCTGGACGAAGGGTCTATCCCCGCGAGCACGGGGGAGCCTTGGCGGCGGCGGCCGTCAGGTAAAAGGCGGCGGGTCTATCCCCGCGAGCACGGGGGAGCCCGCGCAGGGGCGTCATGGTGGTGTCGTTGTTCGGGTCTATCCCCGCGAGCACGGGGGAGCCTCGGTCGTCGTTCCGGTGACTTCGAACGCCTTGGGTCTATCCCCGCGAGCACGGGGGAGCCTATTCCTCGGTGATCGTCACGCCCAGAAGCGGGGGTCTATCCCCGCGAGCACGGGGGAGCCTCAGCCATTGGTCACTCCATCAGGCTTTGAGGGGGTCTATCCCCGCGAGCACGGGGGAGCCTGCACCCGCCGCAACGTCGGGCAGACCCGACAGGGTCTATCCCCGCGAGCACGGGGGAGCCAGAGCGGCAGTCTCCAAAATTGCGCGTCCGGGGGGTCTATCCCCGCGAGCACGGGGGAGCCTTCATCGTCTATCTCCTGTCCGCCTTCACGCTGGGTCTATCCCCGCGAGCACGGGGGAGCCGCGCGCTGTCGGGAGTTGCTCGGGCGCTTGGCGGGTCTATCCCCGCGAGCACGGGGGAGCCGCTACCCGGCCGGTCAAGGCCGCGCTCGATCCGGGTCTATCCCCGCGAGCACGGGGGAGCCTCTAGCGCTTAATGGTTTGTTTTTACGTCGATGTCAAAGAGCGGGCAGGCGAGTGGATTTAATCCTGCTTTCGTTTAGCGAGTAGAACGCCGTCCGCGTCAACGATCGTCCGGGGCGGCTCACCGAGGTTCTCAATACGAAGGTGGCCTGCTGCCCTAGTGTCGCGCCACACGAGTGTGAGCGAGCCTCGACCGAGGGCTTCCCACCATTCCGTCATGACGTTCCAGACCCGCGTCCGGACGGCAGCAGACATTTCAGGCGCCACGTAGACGCCCGGTGCGATCTCGAGCATGACAGAGGTCAAGAAGCCCCGGTAGCGCATTTCGACGTCACGGGTGACAATGATCGTCAAGGGCATCAGAGGCTCCTGCCTTCGAAAAGGGCCTTGATGCGCTCGATCATCTCGGGAATCACACCTTGTCTGGCCAAGGCTTCACCTGTCATGCGGCGGGTCACCCGTTCAATATTCTCGGAGGGGCGTTCGTCCACAAGCTTCGCCGCCTTGAACGCGCAGGGGATGGTGAGACTGTCGCGATAGAGATCTGCCACGTCCAGGACGAAGCTCTGGCCCGGGTCTTCGTGGATGAAGCCCAATTGCGGGATCGTCGCGGTGGCACATACGGCGATGGCTGCCGCGGCCTCGACGGCACTTGATGCGTGGTTCAGCGCCTGATTGGGCAAGTCGGCCGCCATCGGATTGCCCCGGTCATAGCGGCGGCCATTCCATCTCACCCCGATCCGCTGGGCATGAAGGGCATAGGTCTCCTTCATCCGCGCCCCTTCGATGCCGCGCAGGACATTCAGGTCGGCATGGGGAAAGACTTCTCCCAAACGAAGGGCATACATCCGACGTGCGGTCATGACACGAAGATCGTCATCCGCCCAGATCCGCGCCTGAAGCCGGGCCAGGCCAGACCGGTCAGGGATCATCGGCGGAGCCGTATAGAGCCGCACCCCGTCTTCCCCCACCGCTGCGAGGGCTGTGCGTGCATGGGCGAGCAGGCGCAGGGCGTCATGGCTCACGGTTGACCCGGGCCCCAGCAGGATGATCGACACGCCCTGCAGCGGTATGGCGTAGTCGCCGGGATCCAGCGCATCGGCGAGTGTTCGTTCTCCTTGCAGAAATGCCAACGTGCCGTCGCGCGCTGAAAGCGCTCCGCGCGCGAGATAAAGGCATCCCGCCCGATCGGCATGGGGCACCTTGGCGCTGTCAATCCCCAGCCGTCCCTTGAGCATCACGGCATCCTCTGCGCCGGACGCAACAGGATCATTCCGTAGCCGTAGCTGCGATGTCTTCCGACACCGCGCGCCAGGAGATCCGCAAACGCCGCAGGATCAGAGATCGTCAGGGTGCCGTGCAGCACGGCGTCCGGCCCGTCGAGCCGTTTGCGATCGCGCTGAATACGCAACCGCTGGAAGCTGGCGAGGCGGGTTGCCGCGAGATCAAGGCTGGCGGCGGGCGTCAAGCGTTCCGCAAGCCAGTCGACATAAACCTTCTCGCGCGAGTTCTCCTTGCCCCGGAGGGCCGATGACAGAAAAGCGTCGATCTCGGCCCCCTTGCGGAAACTGACCTCGACGCCGTTCTCGTTGCGCCCTGTCAGCGCCGATGCGAGCCGAACGACCGGACGCAAACGCAGGTCGAAACCCAGCCGCTGTCCTGCCGCCCAGTGATACGCCGGGCGCGGCAGGCTGCGAAGGCGATCAAGTGCGATAACTTCGGCATGACCGGGCATCAGGCTGGTCAGCGCCTGCTGCCGTAGGGCCTCTGCATCCAGGCGGGCATAGGCGTAGATCGTGCCATGCTGCGCCCGGGGTGCCACCATGAGACGAAAGGGCTGCAGCACGGCCGGTCCGAACGTCTCTCCCAGCAGATGGTGCAGGGTAGACCCCTCATCGAAGGAGCCAGGTTTGCGCGCGCCGGCCCAGAGATGCAGCGCACGGAGCGAGAGGGGGAGTTCCACCAGATGCAGGCTCATGGCAACCGTCCTTCGCACACGCGCCGACTGCCGCCATGAAGGCCGGTGACCCAGTTACGCAGATCTGCCAGATCGCTGCCCGGTGCATCAAAGGTCATGGGCCACAACGCCCGGCCCGGCAGAGCAAGCGCCTTCAAGGCACCGAGTGCGTCTTCGGCCTCGACCCAACCGGCAAAAAGCGGACTGCTCGGAAGACACGGTTTGCGGCCGATGAAGAGCGGCCGGGCCGGGCGTTCCAAAGCAGCTGCCAGTGCGTCGAGATCGGGCCCCTCGCCCGGTGTCAGCCGCGCGACAACCCGGCAGTCGTGATCCGCGAGATAGTCACGTCGGCGGCGATGCGGACTGTCATAGGTCGCCCCTGCCCGTTCGTCCGGGCGTCCCCATGTTGTCCAGCCACGGTCATTCGCCTCGAGCTTGGCGTTCTGGGTGTCGGTCAACAGCCGGCCTTGCGCGACGATCAGCGCGCCGAAGACCAGTCGATCTTGAAGTGCCTGATGCAACGAACCCTGTTCCCGCCGCCACCCGATCGCATTGGCAAAGAGGCCCGTCAAGGCAGAGGCCGAGGGGAAATCCCGCGTCGGTCCGACATGGTCGATCGCGATACCGCCAAAGGCCATCAACGGCGCGTCGAGACGCAGATGGAGCCAGCGTTGCATCATGCCACCGGCTCGGCCAGCTGAGAGGGCAGACCTTTGGCGAAAGCGGCAAGATCGGCGAGCGTGCCACGCTCGGCGCCGGGCACTTCGGCATTGGCCAGGGACATCACCCGCCGGGTTTCGCCGGTGGCATAGGCATGATCGAGGGCGTCGAGATGTTCTGCCAACTGCGCCACCGCTACAGCAGTGCTTGCTGCGCACGGGGTGCGGAACGCCTCGGCCAGGGAGCGTGGCTGGCGATCACCGGCCTCTACCAGCAGGAAGGACGCCCGCGAATAGGGCGCGGTCGAGCCGAGTTTTGCACCAGGAGAGACTTCGGCGATCAGGTAAAGCAGGTTGTGCAACACGTCGCCGGCAAGCTGCGCATCGCCGCCGAGATTCTCGAGAAGGCCGGGCAGATCGACCACGACATAGCCATAGAAGAGGCCAGAGGTCAGCTCAGTCTCCTGAATGGTGTCGGCGCCTGTATCCTCATCCCGGGCCAGATCGTCGGCGGCAATGAAATAGTCGCTCTCGGCCTCTTCGGCATGAACCGTGAAGGCATGGGCAACATGGACGGGGGCGTCAATATTGGCCTTTGGGTCCGACGTCACCATGCGACCGAAAAGTGCACCCGTCAGGCCACCGGGCAGCTTGGCGCCTTCTCCCAGCGCTTTCAGATTCGCCTTGTGGGACTTGTGCCAATCCTTCGCCAGTTCGCCTGCGGCCTTTGCATCGCCGGCGGCCTCGGCCGCCAGCCGTTGCGCTTCCGCCTTGAGGTAATTTACCTCTGCCAAGCCCAGAAGCAGGGTCTGACGCGATTTCTTGTCGCCGCCCTTGTCGCCATAAACCGCGGTCAACATCGCTTCTCGGATCGGCTTCAGAACGACCTCGTCGATGTCTGTAGCCCAGTCGGCAAAGACCTTCCGGTCAATTGTCTCGCGCGAGCGATAGGCCGCGTCCGCGCCGTCAATTCGGTGCAGGCTGTGCGGATCGTCTGCCAGCCGCCAATGCCGCTTGAGGCATTGCGAGGATACCCGCGTGCGCAGGCTACCCCCATAGGGCAGCCGTTTTGCCAGTCCGGAATCGTCGCGGTTCAGAAGGGCGGCGGTATAGGGCGCAAGGAAATGGATTTGCAGGAAACGCGGATCAGCCATCTTGATGTTCCTTGAGGGTCGAATGATCGAGGTGTTGGTAATAGCTGCGCGCGAGGCGGCTGGTGTCTGCGGGCCAAAGGATGGCGCGGGCGAGGTCGATGACATCGAGCCGCTCCACCTTGCGAGCCATCATCCGGATTGCACGTTCGAGAGCGTCCGCGCGGGCAGGACCGCGGGCGGCCAAAAGCCGGGCGAAACGTTGCTCACTCAGCCCTGCCTCGGCCAGGGCGGCGCCAAGCGGGTGCTTGTCGGAATGGACCGATGTGTCTCGGCTGGCGGGTGTCATCAACGCGACAAGCCGCGTGAACTGGCGCCAGGCCTCCTCGTGGTCGCGGCCGATCCCCAGCCGCGCCGTCTGCCGCCAGAACAGCGCCGAGCCCGCAGGGCCCATACGCCGCGCCTCGGCCTTTTCGCCCGGGTCCGCGGCAGCAAGGGCGGCTGTGATCGCCAATGCCCGGCGGGCGGTTTCGTTCTCAGGCTTGAGCATCGGTCACCTCATGGTGCTTGAGATCGGCATCAGGATTTGCCCCAAGGTTAGCCATCGCGACATGCAGGCGGCGTTCCAGCGCCTGCCGTCCCCGCGCCTCGGCGCGTGGCCGCATGAGCGAGGCGCAGGGCATGGCTGGCAGCGCCCGGAAAAACTCATCCCGTGCAATTCCGGCGAGCGTCTCAAGGAACTTGCGTCGTAGGGGGGTGAAGCCGGCGTCCGTCGTCACTTCCATCCGCGCCCAGAGTTCCGGAAAGAACAGCTCGTCAGCCTGACGGCGCAGTGCCGCGCGGGCGGGCTGGGTCCGCCCGTAGTGGGGTTTTGCCACCTTCTCACGCGCACCCCCGGCCGCCACCGTTGCAAGGCCATTACGAAGTGCGAGATCCACGGATGCGATATCTGCCATGACGCCGTTTGCCAGGGCCACCGGTCTCTCGCCGAACATTTCTCGCACCATGGCCTTTGGCACCGGCACGATGCGGGACTTGAAACCGTCCGTCTTGGAGTTGCCGCGTGCGAAGGCTTCTGCCACCAGAAGCATTGGTTCTGATGCTTCGTCCGCGTGCTCGACCGCCAACCTGGGTTTGGCCCATTCTCCTTTTTCGCTGAAGAGGAGGCGAACAAGGAGGTCATGAGTCCAGTCCTGATCGCCAAGCGTCAGGCTCTTGCCCTCGGTGATATGCAACGGCGCCCAAGGATCACCGGTGTTTCCCTTGGCGTCCTTGGCGGCGATGCGTGCGGCCTTTGTGGTGCTGCGTTCGGCCCGTATGCGTTCGCCCGCCAGTATCAGACGGACGCGACGACAGACTTCTATGAACATCGCGTCCAGCTCGGAGAGTTCGAACGAGCGGCCTTCCGGCCAAGGCTCTACCCAGAGCAGGGTCTTGCCGCCGATACCTTTGCGCGATGTCAGCAACCGACGCACATCGCGCGCCCACCACGCCGAGGGGTCGATCTGTGTCGCCCCTGCGCGCGCGGGCGCCAGCCCCAGCAGCACTCTTGACGATGAACCGCCGTTCATCCGGGCTATGCCATAGTTTCCGGCACCGCCGAAACCTTCCATTGTCTGCAAGCTCACCAGTGCGAAGATCCAGTCCTGCGGCGCCGCCTGTCGGGCGATCTCGCGCTTCATGTCGTGGTTGCGGGACGTGATCAGCATGTCCAGAGCATCGGGCGTGGCAACGTCGGACCACTTCAGCCCGCCCGGATCGGCAGGTTGCAGGAAGGCGGGGCGGGCGCGGTCCTGGCCGATCAGATGCCACGGTTCGTCATCCGGAAAACCCGGCGTCAAGGCCCGCAGCGCCGCGCGCCAGCTGTCCTCATCCTGCGGCAGATCGCGCCGCCCGACCGCATCAAGCGCCATGACGGAGAGCTGCACCAGAAACATGTGCCACGCCGGGCGTTGATGTGGCCGCAGGGCGGGAAAGACCTGAACCTCACCGCGCGCCATGGAGGCGAGAAGTCCCGGAAGGCTGTGCCAGCCTGCGTCGGTCTGGATAAGCGGTTCGTGAAGCAGATCAAGTGCCATTGCCACCTCGTTGTCGCAGTCCTTCGGGACCATAGATCAGCACCATGTCAGAAACGGTCACCGTCATCGGTGGACCTTGATCCACGCTGACCGGTTCATCGCCCGTCAGTCCACGAGACCACTGCGCCGGCAATGCCAGCCGGTGAACGGGCGCGCCGAAAGCGCCAACTGTGCCTGCGGGGAGCGACAGGATCACGCCCTCTTCCCCAAGTCGTGTGCGGATCTTTTCATCATCGGGAAAGCATTCCAGCGGCGCGCTGCGGTCCAGAATACACAGATCCGCCGTGCGCATCTCTGCCAGGGCCTTGCCGGTCACGCGCTGGCGATAGGCTTGCCAGCCCCGCTCTTCCGCAAGCCTGTCCAGTGCCTCAGGATGTGTCGCCGCCTCAACCAGCGAGCGGTTCATCACCGGGATCTGCCAGACGGGATGCAACGTGATCTGCTCTAGCGTGGCGGCCAGCCCCGGCACATCGACATAGACGCCCGACAGGCTCGGCCCATTCGCAAAAGCACCCAGTCCGTTTTCGGCCGCGCGCGTCAAGGCGTCCAGCCCGCCAGGAGGGCACAGCACAACAGCCCGTGCCGCGGCAAAGCCATCCGGCCGGGCGCGCGTGTGGCGATGCAGCCGTCCGATGCGCTGCAACAACACATCCATCGGGCAGAGGTCCGTGATCAGCAGGTCGGCGCAGAGGTCCAGTGACTGTTCCAGCGTCTGCGTGCCGATGACGATGCGCCCGCCCAACGGGCTGTCCTTGCCGATCGCCTGCTCAACGGCCCGGTCCAGCAGCGCCCGATCCTCGGCTGCAAAACGGCTGTGATGGAGTGTCGGGATACCCGCAATCTGCAGCAACCAACCGGGCGCCCGTTCCCGGCAGGCGGCGAAGGTTTCCTGCGCACGGGCCACAGTGTTACGGATCACAAGCACCCGCGCGCCATGTGCTGACGCCTGAATTGCAAGATCGGCGGCATCGCTGCCTGACCATCCTGAATGGGCGTCGATCCGCACGGTCTTGCCGCCGCCCGGTTCCGATTGGATGGGGTGCAGCCCCCCGGAGGTCCAGACTGCCGGATAAGGAAGGCTTGCATCCTTTTCCAGATTGCCTGCCATCTCGTTTCGCCACCTTCGGCGTGCAGCAGCTCCCAGCGTCGCCGACATGAGAAGGACATGGCCACCAAGCCCCAGATGACTGCGCACAATGGCAAGCTGCGTTTCGGTCATGTAGGGGTCCGAGGCGTGCACCTCGTCTATGACCAGCAACGCGCGAGACAGGGCCGCGCCCCGCAGGTGCGCGAATTTCACCTGCAGCCCGGCAAGCGCCACCTGATCGACCGTCCCGACAGCGACACGCGCTGTCAGATACCGTGCTGCATGTTCGGCGGCCCAGCGTGCAGGCCTGACCTGCGTATCGTCCCAGACGACTTCGAAATCGGGAAGGCGCGTGCCTTTCGCCTCGCCTGCGAGGATCTGGCCGGGGATGGCAAGCACGGCCTCGGGGTGCACCGCGAACATTCGAGTCAGGGCATCGTTTACCCGGCCATGCAGCTGCCGCGCGGCGGCGCGGGTCGGGACCGCAAAGTAAAGCGCGTCCACCTCACCCGCCTCAAGGAGCTTTGCAAACCGCCAGAGCGCGGCCTCGGTCTTGCCTGAACCGGTCTCGGCCTCAAGCAGCACGAGGTGCTCCGTTGTTGGCAAGGCGCCCACCGCTCTCTGCGCGGGCCGTGGCTCGGTGTGATCTGATATCAGGTGCCACGCCGCGGGTTCTCGCAGGGTGGCGCTTTCGACCAGCTCAATTTCGGCAACTCTATTTTCGGCGCGATCCAGAGCTGTTTGCCAGTATGACGGTCTGAACTCTGCCTCGAAGGGAAATCCACGGCGATCGGATGCCACCCAGTCAGCCAGGTTCAGCAGTCCGCAAAAAAAATGCAGGAATGTCGGCTCAGGCGGCGGCGGGCAGGATGTCGTGATTTCGGGAAACCAGTTCAGCATGGCGCGGCCCAACACAGTTTCCTCTGCCTGCCAGTCGTAGCCCGGCAGCAATGGAAATGCCGAAAGGGCCTCACCTTCGCGTGGTCGCGGGACGGGGCGACCGTGGTGAGCAAACAGCGCCATCAACCAGTCAGCTATTCCGGGCCAGCGCGCGAGGTGCGTTACGGCACCTGCAAGCGCGTCCGCTCGTGGAAGGCCGGTCCAATGCCAGCCACATTGCAGATGGCCACGCAAAGCGAGACCGTGGTTTTCCGGCCAGCCCTTTGCCTGAAATCCCGGAGCGAGTTTTCCGATGTCATGCAAAAAGACCAATGCGGCAAGGCAGCGCGTTTCGGCTTCGGTAATCGGGTGGCCAAAGGCTGCTTCTGCGCGTGCGCGCCACACCCGTTGGCGCATAATGACGAGGAACACGGCTGCAACGTCGGCGGAGTGATGTGCGAGGTGGTGGGTTTCCGCGCCATTAGCTGCAGATTTGCCCCAAGCGCTACGACGGGTATCCGGGAAGTCTTCGCGGGCCATAAATCCACCAAGAGTTAACAGTTCAACTCTGGCGCGCATCGGCTCGCTGGATCAAGCATTATTGATGTAATCACCCGACAAACATGATTCCGGGGAATACCATGGAAGGACCCTGCTCTAACCGCGACCCTCATCCTGCATCAGATGGTGGACTTGTCGTCGGTCAGAGCAGCCGCGCGTGAGGAGAGCTTCTGAAATTGACGCGATTGGGTTCGTCGCAGACTTCGTCCAACAGATGCAGTGCTAACAGGGCGATGCGCCCTCGCTTCTGGCGGAGCAAGGCTAGACGAGATGCCCCACCTATCTCCGACTATTTCCGAAAGATGGTCCGCACCGCCGTCTGAGCCTGAGAAATCACGCCGTTGTCTGTATGGCCCGAGCTTCGCTTATCTGCGCATCAGCATTGTCGTCTTTTTAGTGCGGCCTGCAACCAAAGTCGCTCGTTGCGCTTAAAGTCCTTCAAACAGTGCCAAGAGCACTGGATTTCCTCCTGTCTGACAGGCTATTGTCGGAACCCATGTCTCGCGCAGGTGACCAGATTTTGTTGCTTCCGTTTCCTGTTGCACGCCGAGGAATTAGTCTGTCTCGACCACGGGTGCGAAACATGATTCAGTCAGGAACGAAGTTCACAGAGGCCACGCATCGGCAGCTTAAGCTGCAGAAGCACAGCGTCCGCCGTGCGCCTTGTGGCCGTCTACTGCGCCACTCTCGGGTCGCCAGCCACCAACTTTAGTTTGAGGCTGGAGCGCGCTGCTGCCTTTTCGGCCTTTGCTGTTTCCAGCCCTTGCCTCACCTTGCTTCCAGTTGCCGGCCCGCGCCATGCCGAACTTGCGCCACTCTCTCCCGGCCTGTCTCCCTCTTAGAAAAGGTCTGGTGATGACTAAACCGTCTGGCGCTTGCGCTACCTTGTGCATCTCCCTGCCTTGCGCCCTCATGGCCTCGAAAGCCGCAATTCCCGCAGCTCCCAGCATCGGATGTAAGCGGTCTGATGGCGACGCTTGTGATCGATGGGCAGCGTCCCGAGCCGAAACACTTACTGCATCCCGCGCTCGGGAAAGCGGCAGGCCAAGGTCGGTTCTGGAGTGACCGACCTGACCTCTCGTTCCCGTAGGCTGGCCCGTCCAGGCGCTGGAGCGGTCAACCGAAGCGGAGGTTCCAGTGCCGGATGGCTTCGGGCACTCGAGGCGACCCCATGTTCTAGCGCTGTGCCTTCTAGGACTTCCATATCGCGCGGTGGGTCGCGCACGAGCCATTCCTCCTCCCTGGGTTGAAGGTCGGGAGGCTTCATATTGTGCAAACGTCGCGCGGCCCGCTGTTGCTGGGCTGCAAGGTTGCGGCCACTTGATCTCCTGTCGGGCAGCGTTGTCTGTCCTGTTCGACAGACGTTTCCGCGCCGCGTGCGGCAGGGGCTCCCGTGCGAGCCATTCCCCGGAATTGACACACAACCCTGACGCTTCCGTCACGGGTCCTGACACCTGCGGCAACGGTTCACGCAGACGATAACCCTTGGCATACACGTGGCACGAGTCGTCGTGTGGCAGATCCTCGACCGGCAAATCATCGGAGGCGAACAGTTCGTGAATGAAAGGATGTGCGACGTGAATAATACTGTCCCCAGCTGCAACGTCCCTGAAGCGCGATTCGCCAATCGAACCTTCACCATCCTCGAACTGTTGTTCGCTCGCTAGCATCATCTGGTCCACGGCATCGGCGTCAATGTCGTTGCGCAGCGTATCGAATGGCTCTGCAGCGACCTCATCCCACAGATGCAGCATTTCCCGCGCGCGCCGGAGAGGGTCGCGTAAGGAGCCCATTCTCCACGGCTTCGTCTCATTTCGGCGCTCGCTGATGAGGTTCCAGCATCCCGCTGCGTTCAGATCTTCCACCAGTTGTCGTAGTGTCATGCTTTGACAATGCGGATGCCGCTCAAGATGATCGGCGATCCTCATCACCTTGGTGTTTCCGCGCAGCGCGTTCGCGATCGCACCCATGCGTTGCGCCACCGGAAGGTTTGTGCGGTTTCCGAGCCGTTTTCCGCTTTGCCTTGCCCGATCCAGGCTCGCACGAGTCGCGCCCTGGATTGCTTCGGCATGCGTCTGTGCCGTCACAACACCCCTGTGTAACTCTTCAGGTGTCACCTGCCGCCCGATTTCGATGCAGTAGATCGGAGGGCATTCCTCGCCAAGATACTGCAACAGACGCAGGTCGCGGCCGAGGCGGGAGAAATCCTTCACCAAGATGGCGCCATCGATCTCCCGCGCCCGACAGAGGGCTGCCTGCAGATCAGCGCGCCGGATGAGGCTGTCGTCGCCATAGCCCGACCCAGTATCGCCGTAAATCGCAAGAAGCTCGCCACCCATATCTGCAACAAAGCCGCGGATCGCGTCCGCCTGATGCTCGTGACCACGACCGTCCCGCTCCTGTCTCAGTGTCGAAACACGGGTGTAGCCGAGGAAGCGAGGGAGGCGAAGGAGCATGGCTGACGCCGCGAGGACATACAGTAAACATCATCTCACACTCTGCAACGGACGGCAATGAGATGCTGAAGGTCAAGGGCGGCGCAAGAGCGACTCCGCGCGCCGGCACTCCAGAGGTGTCGGGTTCTGAACAGAATGCCAAGATCACGAACCTGTGAAGTCATCCAGATGATCCCCCGCTATAACCCACCTGAAGTTCACCCCCCGAGTTGCCGATGTTTGACGTCCCCTTGCCTGATCTGCAAAAGATGCACCGAATGGCTGCGGCTCTGGTGCTTGCTGATCCGGTTTTTCTTCCGCTGTTCGAGCGCATCGAACGTGAGCTTGCCAGACAAGAGATGGCTGGCGCCACCCTCCGGCGCGCGCAGCAGGTGGTGGAACATTACAAGGCTATCGCCTGAACAGCCCGCTGCAGATGCGCAAGATCTGCACCCTTGCCATGGCGCTCCCGATCAAGTGTGTGTCCGAAGAGGTCGCGGCGGATCCGATCATCCACCTCGGCTGCCAGCATACGGTCTTCGAACGCGTGACGCAGTGAGTAGAGGCTGTGCTCGGGCGTCTCCAGCAAGCGGTTTTCGCGCAGGAACTTGTTCACGGCGCCGCTCAGACCCGCCTTGTCCCGGTATCGCGGGAAGCCTGCCGGAAAAGCCCTGAGTGCCTTGAGGCTCACTCCGCAGAGAGGGATGATGCGGCGTGCATAGGCGCTCTTGAGCTGGCGTCCCTCCGGCTCGATGGAAATGTGTGGTATGTCGTGCGACAGCCGGATACGTGCTTCCGAGAGATTGGCGATCTCTGACGGCCGGGCGCCAGTGTTGACCATCACGAGCAGGATGCCCCGCGCCTCCGGGTTCATCCCGTCTAATGCCCCGGGCGCCAGAAGCTTGTCCTTGATCCAGGGAACTGAGAAGGGCGGCCGTTGGCGCTTCTCTCCTTCCTTCAGCGCGAGGTCCGAGAGCGGCAGGGCCAGCCCCAGTCGCTTGAGCCGGTTCACCGTCCGAAGGATATCGCTCAGGTGGATGATGTCCTTGTTCGCCGAGTTGGCGGTTAGCGCCTCGGTCTCGATCCGTTCAATCCACCAGTCCCGGAACTCGAGCATGTCATCCGCAGTGATCTCGTCGATCGGCTTGTCTCCGACGATGGCGATGAAGTTCTTCACGGCTTTGATGCGCGGGTTCTTCCAGCGCCGGACCTGATCCTCTGACTTGCCCAGGATCTTCTCGCGCCCCAGTGACCAATACAGTTCCAGCGCGCGCGAGACGGCGATACCAGGTTCCTTCGCGCCCCCCAGAAGCGCCCTGGCCTCAGCCATGTCTGGCGCGGCTTTCGGGTCGTTGAAGCCCCCAACGCTGGCGAACCTGTCCCGCAGGTCACGCAGCGGAAGCTCCGCGACCTGCTCGGCCCGCAGATAGCGGAAGCCCTTCGCGGCGGCGAGGTCGCGCGCAGCGGCAAAGCGCTGCTCCGCATCGCCGTTATCGCCGGCAAGCTTCGCCTCCCACGCATCGACCATCTGCTGCCACACTGTCGCGGCCTTGGTATCTGCGACCGCTCGACTGTCAGTGTGGAGGCTGACCCAGACGAACTTGCGTGGCTCCACGCCTTCGTAACGTTTGGGCACCCGCTTGTAGAGCGAAAGGATACCCTTGGCAGAAGCTGAGCGAGCCTTGATAGCCATTCAACGATCCCCGTGCGCATGCTGAAGCTTGCACGATGTATGGCATATTGTAGTGCAAAATGTATAGCGGCTCATTGAGTAAAGACACGGCCAGCGCGCTTAATGTCAATGAAACAAGGATAGTCGTCTCTGCTCTATCGGGCGAAACTGGCGGAGAGAGAGGGATTCGAACCCTCGAGACGGTTTCCCGCCTACACACTTTCCAGGCGTGCGCCTTCGACCACTCGGCCACCTCTCCACAGCGAGAAGTGTCTATCCTGACCCGAACAGGTTGCGCAAGGGGGGGCGGCGATAATATGCGCGAGGAGAATGGCCCGTCTGCCTCACATGGGGCTTTTGTGGACCGAATGATCAGGCACCTTTTTCTCGTGCCCGAGCCGGCATAACCGGCGCCAGGCGAGATCGCGTTGAACTTCCTGACAAGGATGCCGCTCTGACCGCAGCCCCATGACATAGCCGATCAGAAGCATCCGGATCATGAGCTTCGGATCGAACGAAGGCGGTCCGGCGTGGCTGAAGAAGCCGCGCACCGGGCTGCTCATCCAGCGCATGAAGGAAGGCGGCGATGGTTGAATTGGCCAGGGCAGCTGCCCGAAGGGGATGGCAGCGTTTGCATGCGCGGTGGCCCACCTCGATGCATTCCCCGATCGTGGCGAAGAAGGTGCAGTTTTCCGCCTTCGGCCTTCGCGCGTGGCAGGTCAGCCGGCAGAACACGCCAGGGGAGAGACGCAAGACGAAGGCTTGCCCGTCGAAGAGTCGGCGCGGGCCAGAAACGCGGCATAGAGGGCTGGCGGTCAGGAAGATCAAACAATATGCAGCGACTCTATCCTGATGATGCGCCGCGTCGCCGCTTTTCGGGTGTCTATTCTACTTTTCACCAGAAACAACGGCAGCTTCGTCGCGCAAAGCCGAAGCCAGTGTGCCGCGGCGGCGTCTGCATGGAGGGGCCAAAGCGGCAGATGCTGGGTTTTGCGTGCAGGTCAGTTCCCATGCTGGTCTTCTCGCCCAGGCTCACTTTGGTCGTTTGAAAACAGCGCAACCTTGTTGCCATACGGGTCGCGAAGGTAGCCGACATAAAAGTGCGGGCCATACAACGCCCGGAAGCCAGGCTGCCCCTCGTCGGAGCCGCCTGCGGCCAGCGCAGCGCCATGAAGGACACGGACCTGCTTTTGCGATAGCGCCTGAAACGCAACCATGACGCCATTTCCTGCCGATGCAGATTGCCCGTCGAAGGGCAACTTGACGTAGAAATCCGGCTGAAGGGGGCGCTGTCCTGGCTCGACGGGCAAGATGTAGCTCAAGTCCCCATGGTATGTTTCAAGCCTATAGCCAAGTGCTGGGAGGAACGCCGAGTAAAAACGCTCTGCCTTCGAAATATTGTCGGCTCCAACAGTAACGTATGCGATCATGATGTGGGTTCCCTCCAATAGTCCTTGCGATGACGGCAGGGTTGCCATGCGGTGAAAGATTACCCTAGTCGCAAGCAATCGTCAGTGTCCCTGCTCTGCCCCTGAGAACCGGATCGTTTAAGCTGGAGTTCTCGGCTTAGCTTTCCTGGCTGGGGAAGGAGCTGAGAACGATGAAGGCTTCGATATTCACCGAAGCACAGAAGGCGTTCATTCTGAAGCAGGTCGAGAAAGGCACGCCAGTTGCCGAGATCTGCCGCAAGGCCGGTATCGGGCAGTCAAGCTACTTTGCCTGAAAGAAGAAGTATGGCGACCTGTTGCCTGACGCGATGCGGCGGCTGAAGCGGATCGTGAAGCAGAGGTCCTGGGCCGATCAACAGCCGAGTGCCGGTCTGGACGACTGATGTTCGACCGATTGACGCGCGTGGTTCCGGAGCTGCAGAGAGCCACTCTCGACAGGGTGACAGGGCGGCACCGCAACACCGGAGCCGATGCCTTCCCGGTAATCGGCGCAGGTGAAGGATCGAGATCCCAATCCCTGTCCTCGCCATCCGAAACCACGGGTGACGAAAAGCCGGCGAAGGGCTGGTTTCAGATCCGCAGCCTGTTGCAAAGGGAGGGTTCAGCGAGACCCCGGCGGCAACAGGGTCGTGCCGCGGGTGCTGTAGTCGTTAATCGGGAAGTCGTGACAGGGTTCTTTGCCGCCGCGCGGCGACCTCGGACAGGAAGGATGGATGCTCGCGCCGGAAGCGCTCGGCGAACTCTGCGTTCTTCTGTGTGCCGAGCTTGGCATGTGACAAGGCGCCTGGCGGGTGGTTCAGCGGCGGCAGGCCAAGATGGCCCGTTATCTCGTCCAGTGTTGGCCCCGGTCCTTGAGTGGTGATCTGTTCGTAACACAGCCGCCTCGGGGCCAGATCATAGGCCTCGAACCAGTCTTCGCAGGCTTCCTCGGCCACGAGGATGTGCAACAGCCATTGCTTGATCAGCTTGGCGTCATAATCGAAGCCGCGTTCGGCCTCTTGCAGGCGCTGGGCATCGAGGCCCGGCGTATGGGCGACACTGGTCGTGACCATCTTGGCAAGCGATACCGCCTGCGCGACAATGTCCTTGCGCGTCAGCCAGAAGCTCGTGACATCTGGAAAGAAGCGGTGGAAGCCCTCATAGCTTCCGAACACCGCATTCATCTGATGGGCGGTAATCTCGACCCCATAGATGCCCCCTGTATTGAAGCGCCGCAGCAGAAGCGCGATGTAGTCTTCCATCGTTGCGGCGCCGAGGGCCTGGGCGATCCTCGGGATGAAATTCGGGTTGAAGGCTTCATTTGCCGCGCTGAGCTGCCCGGTGCGGGAAATGACCTCGGTCAGCCAGGAACTGCCGGACCGGGGCGTGAAGTGGATGACATAGGTCCTGGTCGCGGCGGGTTGGCGCATCAGCTGCGCCTTCCGGTTTTCGTCGACCGTCACATCGTGAAAGAAACGGGCGGTCACCCTGCAAGTCCTCGGTCGATGATTGTCTGCACGTCGCCTTGCCTCGTGATCCTGCCCATCCTGGGGGCAGGGGCAGAAACTAGGCCCGGCAGAAAGGATGGTCAACCCGAGGCTAGAACCGGCGTCGGGCGCGAAGTGCGGCTGTGATCGTTCCGTCGTCCAGATAATCAAGCTCGCCGCCGATGGGCACACCCTGGGCAAGCGAGGTGAGCGTCGCGCCGGTGCCTGCGAGTGCCTCGGCAATGTAATGCGCAGTGGTCTGGCCATCGACCGTCGCATTCAGGGCAAGGATGACCTCGGTTATGCCCTCCTCACGCACCCTGCGCAGAAGCTGGGGGATCCGCAACTCATCCGGTCCGATCGCGTCCAGTGCTGACAGTGTTCCGCCCAGAACGTGATAGCGCCCGCGAAATCCCCCCGCTCGCTCCATCGCCCACAGGTCGGCCACATCCTCGACCACGCACAGTTCGCCCGTGGCACGTTCCGGGTTGCTGCAGATGGGGCAGATTTCAGAGGTGGAGACATTGCCGCAGGCCAGGCAGTCCCGCGCAGTTTCCGCCACAAGACGCAGCGCATCGGCCAAGGGCAACATCAGTGCCCCGCGTTTGCGCAGAAGGTGCAGCACCGCGCGCCGGGCCGACCGGGGACCAAGCCCCGGCAGCCGCGCCAGCGTCTCGATGAGCGCCTCGATCTCGCGCGGAGAATCGGACACGTCAGAACGGCAGGTTCATGCCGGGTGGCAGGCCGAGCCCTTCGGACAGTTGGCGCATTTCCTGCTGGGCGCGCTCGGTCGCCTTGGCCTGGGCATCCTTGACTGCGGCGAGGATCAGGTCCTCGACCACCTCCTTGTCATCAGCGTTGAAGATCGACGGATCAATGGACAGGCCGGTCAGCTCACCCTTGGCGGTGGCCATCGCCTTGACAAGGCCCGCGCCGCTTTCACCGGTGACGGTGATCTTCGCCAGATCATCCTGAAGCGCGGCCATCTTGCCCTGCATGTCCTGCGCGGCCTTCATCATCTTGGCCATGTCGCCAAGTCCACCCAATCCCTTGATCATCTTGCTACTCCTGTTCGAAAGGGTCCCATTCGTCCTCGACTTCGGGCAGGGCCTCGGTGGCGGCCTGCGCGGCCCGCGCGTCGGGGGTGCGGATATCGGTGATGCGGGCCTGCGGGAAGGCCTGAAGCACGGCCTGAACCAGCGGGTGCTGGCGGGCCTCGGCTTCCATGGCAAGTCGCTCGGCATCGCGGCTTTCGGCGATGGTCGCCCCGCCCCCTTCGTTCACAAGCGTGATGGCCCAGCGGTGCTGTGTCAGCGACTGCAGCCGCTGCGCAAGCCGGGCGGCCAGATCGGGCGGTGCCTCGGCCGTGGGCTGGAACTCGATCCGGCCGGGGCTGTAGCGCGCAAGGCGCAGGTGGGTTTCGACCTCGACCAACAGCTTCATGTCGCGGCTGTCACGGATCAGGGCGACGACATGTTCGAAGCTCGGATAACCGGCAAGTCCGGCCTGCGGGGCGAGCGCGCGGGCCGTGGCAGCCCCGTGCATCGTGGCGCCGCGACCGACGGCCGGTCCGCCGCCGCCCATGGGGGCCTGTGGTGCTGGGGGCTGCGCGCCGCCGCCGCCCCCAGACGGCGGGGGCGGCAGAGTCTGCAGCCTGCGGACCAGTTCCTCGGGCGAAGGCAGTTCGGCGACGTGGGTCAGGCGGATGATCGCCATCTCGGCGGCCATCATGGCGTTCGGCGCCTGCGCGACCTCTTCCAGCGCCTTGAGCAGCATCTGCCACATCCGGGTCAGAACCCGCATCGGCAGCGCCTCGGCCATCTTGAGGCCGCGGCTGCGTTCGTCCGGCGGAACTGTAGGATCTTCCGCTGCCTGCGGCGTGATCTTGATGACGCTGATCCAGTGCGTGACCTCGGCCAGATCGCGCAAGACGGCCATCGGATCGGCGCCGTCGGCATATTGTGCAGAAAGCTCGGCCAGCGCCTCGGCGGCCGCGCCCTGCATGATGAGGTCGAAAAGATCAAGCACGCGGCCACGATCTGCCAACCCCAGCATGGCGCGCACCTGATCGGCGGTGGTTTCGCCCGCGCCATGGGCAATCGCCTGATCCATCAGGCTCATGGCATCGCGGACGGATCCTTCGGCGGCGCGGGTGATCAGCGCCAGCGCATCGGGCGCGATCTGCGCGCCCTCCAGCCCGGCCACGCGCGCCAGATGGGCCATCATCACCTCGGGCTCGATCCGGCGCAGATCGAAGCGCTGGCAACGCGACAGAACGGTGACGGGCACCTTGCGGATTTCGGTCGTGGCGAAGATGAACTTCACATGCGCCGGCGGTTCTTCAAGCGTCTTGAGCAGCGCGTTGAACGCGTTGTTCGACAGCATGTGAACTTCGTCGATGATGTAGATCTTGTAGCGCGCGCTGGCCGCCCGGTAATGCACCGAATCGATGATCTCGCGGATGTCGCCGACCCCGGTGCGCGAGGCGGCGTCCATCTCCATCACATCCACATGCCGCCCGTCGGTGATCGCCCGGCAATGTTCGCAGGTGCCGCATGGTTCGGTCGTGGGGGCGCCGGTGCCGTCGGGGCCGATGCAGTTCAGGCCCTTGGCGATGATCCGTGCGGTGGTGGTCTTGCCGACGCCCCGCACGCCGGTCATCACGAAGGCATGGGCGATCCGGTCGGCGGCAAAGGCGTTCTTCAGCGTGCGCACCATCGCTTCCTGGCCGATCAGATCGGCAAAGGTGGCGGGGCGGTACTTGCGGGCAAGAACCTGATAGGCGGCAGCGTCTGACATGGGCACCCTTTTCGTCTCGGCCCCAAGCTAATGCGGGGCGGACGGAATTGCCAGCGGGTTCGGGAATGGGGTGAGAGGCTGGACAACGACCCAAGCGGGGCTCGTTACGGCTGCTTCCTTCCGGACCTGACCGGGTTGGCGAGGCGCCTGCCCGCGCCAACCTCTCACCGCCCATATAGACGCCCGGGCCGGGCTTCGCAAGGGTCAGGTCGGGCTGCGTTCGGCCCAGCCGGCAAAGATCTTCTCCAGCAGCACCACGCCATAATACAGCACGATCCCGAGGAAGGCCAAGGCGATCAGCACGGCGAACATCAGCGGGTAGTCGGCGCTGATCCGGCCGCTGTCGAACAGATGTCCCAGACCCCGGCCATGGGGTTCGACGATTTCCATCAGGTTGGTGCCGATGAAGGCAAGCGTGACCGCGACTTTCAGCGCGCCAAAGAACTCGGGCAGGGTCTTGGGCAGGGCGATCTTCCAGAAGATCGTGAATCGTGATGCGCCCAGCGACCGCAGAATGTCGCGGTATTCCGGCTCCAGCGTCGAAAGCCCGATGGCCACCGAGACCGAGATGGGAAAGAACGAAATCAGAAACGCGATCAGCACCGTGTTGAAGTCATGCTGCCCGACGAACATCAGCGCGATCACGGGAACCACCGTGGCCTTGGGAATGGCGTTGAAGCCGACCAGAAGCGGATAAAGGGCATCGCGCATGGTGCGCGAGAAGCCCATGATCATGCCAAAGGCGGTTCCCACCACCACGGCAAGACCAAGGCCCACCATCGTGCGCCACAGCGTCTGCCAGCCGTATTCCAGGAACATGTGCCGGAAGCGCCAGAAAGCGGGCCAGACATCGGAAGGGGCGGCCATCTTGTAGCGGGGCCATTGCATGAACCAGACCAGCCATTCCCACGCGAGAAGGAAGATCAGGATCGCGGCAAGCGGCACGGCGACCTTGCGCCAGTTGCGGGCAATCATCGCGCGTCCTCCTGCGCTGCCGTCCTGACGGGCGCGCGGCCCTGGGCGATCTCGATCTGGTCGCGCAGCGTCGCAAGCCATTCCACCGATTGCGCAGAGTAGAGCATGCCGAGCGGGCGTGGCCCGGGCAGGGGAATGTCCAGCCGGTACTGCGCCCGCGCCGGGCGCCCCGACAGAACCAGAACCTGATCGGCAAGATAGACGCTTTCCCGAAGGTCATGGGTGATGAGCAGCGCCGTGAAGGGTTCTTCCGCGCGCAGCTTGTGCATCAGCTGCCACAGATCCTCACGGGTAAAGGCATCAAGCGCCCCGAACGGTTCGTCCATGATCAGGATCTCGGGCTTGTGCACGATGGCGCGGCACAGGGACGCCCGCTGGCGCATCCCGCCGGAGAGTTCGGACGGACGCTTGTCCTCGAACCCCTCAAGCCCGACCAGCGCAAGCAGGTCCCGCGCGCGCGCTTCCTTCTGCGCGCGCGGCATCCGCGGCGCCACGATCTCCAGCGGCAGGATCACGTTCTGCAGGATGGTGCGCCATTCAAGAAGCACCGGGTTCTGAAAGGCCATGCCCACGGTCGCGCGCGGCGATTTCACCAGTTCGCCATGCAGCCAGACCTCGCCGCTGTCGGGGCGCATCAGCCCCGCGATCAGCCGGGTCAGCGTGGACTTGCCACACCCCGAGGGCCCGACCACGGCGCAGAACGTGCCCTCGGCGATCGAGACATTCAGATCGTCCAGAACCGGAAGTGGCCCTGCGGCGGTGGCGTAGGCGTGAGTAACGCCTTTTATTTCAATGAGATTGGTCATGAGGTCTTTCACAAGCATGCCCCCTCCCGGTGGCCGGGAAGGGGCGGGGCGGACGGGCGCTTATTCGAAGCTCAGGCTACCGTCGTCGGGCAGATAGGCGTCGGTGAAATACAGGCTCGCCTCGGGTTCGTTCTGGAACTCGTAGGTTTCACGGATCTGCTCGATCGAGCGGGCGAAACGGTCGCTGTCGATGTTGCCAAGCCCGTTCTCGCGCACCCAGTCGGTGATGATGTTCTGATCCAGTGCCATCTGCAGCCGCTCCAGCTCCAGTTCTGTATCGGCGGCGGGGTTGCGTTCGACCAGCATCGCGATGCCGGCTTCTGGATCGGCCACCACATCCTTCAGGCCGCGTGCAACCGCGCGCAGGAAGCCGGTCACGGCTTGCGGGTTGGCCTCGGCAAAGTCAGTGTTGACGATGATCGCATTGCCGTAAAGCTCAAGCCCGTGGTCGGCCATCAGGATGACCGACAGATCATCGGCGGGCACGCCAAGCCGGGTCAGGTTCAGGAACGAGGTGAAGGAGAACCCTGTGATAGCATCGACACGGTTTTCCGCCAGCATCGGTTCGCGGGTCGGGAAGCCGACCGGCTCGATCGTGATGTTGTCGACGTTGATCCCGTTTGCGCTGGCAAAAGCCGGGAACTGCGCCCATGCGCCGTCGGGCGGCGGCGCGCCAAGGATCTTGCCTTCCAGATCCTCCGGTCCTTCGACGCCGCGGCTGATCCGGCCCACGATTGCGAAGGCGGGCTTGTCATACATCATCATGACGGCCGTGACGGGTGCGCCCGGGTTCTGGTCAAGGAACTTGATGAGGCTTGCCATATCGGCAAAGCCCACCGGATAGGCGCCAGTCGCAACTTTGGGGATCGCGTCCAGGCTACCTTGGCCGGCGGTGATCTCGACCTCGATGCCTTCCGCCGCGAAATGGCCGTTGTCGATCGCGGCGAAATAGGGCGCAGCGGGGCCCTCGAACCGCCAGTCGAGCGTGAAGGGCATTGAAACGGTCTGGGCGTAGGCCGGAGCGCCAAGGGCAAGCGCCGCAAGCGCGACAGTGAAAGTGCGGTGCAACACGGAAAGTGCCTCCTTCTTGATACAGGCGGACCCTGCTTCAGCCTGGGTATTTCAGGGAGAGGATTAACGCGATTCTCGCCGCGTGATGACATCTCGCCGCAGGCTGATGCTTATTACTCAAGCATGCTGTGCATGAAAGCTCAGAAAGCAGGCATTCAAGAGTCACAGATGCAGGCGAACTTCGGCAAAGCCATCGTCATTTTCGCCCAGATATTCAGCAACCAGGGGCAGTTCCCCAAGATGGTGCACAGCTTGTGGGCTGGTGCGGAAGGTCACCGTCGCGCCAGGCATCGGCCGGAATCGCCAGACCTTCGGTGCCGCCGGTGCAAGAGGGCCCCTTGCGGTGACATGACCACGCAGGATATCCCGCACCGGACGGCGCGAACTGTAGATCACTTCGGCATCGTTCAGGATCCCACCGCTGCCAGCCGCCCGGTAATCGTTGGTTGCAACGATGAATTGCTCTGACGGGGACACCAGCCGGCCCCTGTAGCGCAGGTTCGTGATCCGGCCCGTGCCGGCGCCGGGCGCTTCCTGATCGTCGAGCGGTGGTCGGCTCAGGTCGATGTCATAGGTCAGGCCCAGGATCGTGTCGAAGTTGTAGCAGGGAAAATCCGGCTCGATCAGGGGTATATCGCGTGCCCCCGGGCTGATGGTGCGAAAGAAGGCGGCGCTGCGTTCAAGCCAGCGGCGAAGGCCCGCGCCGGTGACCCGCACGGCCTGCAAGGTGTTGGGATAGGTGTAGATATCCGAAAGACTACGCAGCGCGAGTGTTCCGGGCGAAATATGGCTGAAGTAACCGGGGCCGCTGCGGCCGCCGGCCTTGAAGGTTGATACAGCCGAGAGAACCGGAAGCAGGGCCAGTTCGGTATCTGCCAGCGCGGCCTCCACGTCCTCCCTTTGGGCCTCTCCGACAAGGCCAAGCGCCGGCGTCGCCATGACGGATGCAAAATAGCTGTGCAGCGGCACCTTGAGCAAGCCCACGGGTTCCCGGATGTAGGCAAGTGTCCCGGCGTGGGCCGGCGCCGCGGCCGCAACCACGGCCGGGTGCTGCGCAAGAGGGGGGTGTTGCGGTGCCTGTCTGACGGGCGCGACCCGCACCAGATAATCGGCGATCCGCCATCCGCACCGCAGACGTTCCAGCACCAGATCGATCACCCCGACATGCGACCCCCCTGAACCGGCCATCACGGCGGGCTTGCCGGCAAGCGTTCCAAGCTCTGCATCGACGCCGGCAACCCCCGCAAAGCAGGGGGAGGGAAAGGTGAGATGACTGTGACCGATCAGCAGCGCATCGATTCCCGCCACAGCAGCAAGGGGAAGGGCGGCGTCTTCGGCGCGATGTTCCGGCTGATCGGCTGCGATGCCGGAGTGGCAGAGGGCCAGAACGATATCCGCCCCCGCACGCTTCATCTCAGGAACCCAGAATCGGGCCGACTGGACGATGTCGCGGGTCACGATGCATCCCTGAAGCTGCGCCTTGTCCCACGTGTCGATCTGCGGCGGTGCAAAGCCGATCACCCCGATGCGCAGGGGGTGGGGCCGCCCCGCCTCATCCAGAACCTGCCGATCCAGAATCCTGTAGGGAGCGACAAGGGGTATATCCTCTGACGGGGTTACCCCGGCATGCGTCAGCACGTTGGCGCAGACCAGCGGGAAGGCAGCCTCGGCAAGTGCTGCCTGCAGGAAGGGAAGCCCATAGTTGAATTCGTGATTGCCCAACGTGGCGGCGTCATAGCCGATGGCGTTCATCGCCGCGATGGCTGGATGGATCTCTCCCGGGCGGGGTCCGACGTTCTGGGCAACATAATCGCCCATCGGCGTGCCTTGCAGAAAGTCGCCGTTGTCGAACAGGAGGCTGTTCGACACCTCCTTGCGCAACTGCGCGATCAGCGTTGCAGCCTGTGCCAGGCTGAAGCTGTCATGGGGCCGGTTGGTATAGTAATCGAACGGCAGCAGATTGAGATGCAGGTCCGTGGTCTCCAGCACGCGAAGCTGCACAAGCGGGGCGTCGGATCGCCCTGAGATGAGGGAACGGTTCGTCACGGTCTTCTGCACCCGAGTGAATCCGGTCGTCTGGAACGGCTCCACATTATCGGGCGCGCAGCCTCTTTTGCCATCAAGACAAAAGCCACTGACAATAAACACAACCAAAAGTTGCAAAATGGAAACGCTTGCGGGCGGCGCCAGACACACGCTAGGGACAGGTGAGGTTCGGAGGGCGACATGCGACAGGCGGAAACGGTGACCTTTGGCGGCGCGGGATCCGATCGTCACAGCGGGCTGCGCGCCGATCCTGCCCGGGTTGCCGCCTTGCTGGCGGATCCGGCAGCGCGGGTTCTGCCCCTGTGGCGCGGCAAGCCTCTGGTCGCGGGGCCAGCGCGCGATCACCTTGGCTGGTTGCAGCCGGGCTGCGAGGCGCTGGATCTGGCCGACCCGCCGGTGCTGCTGGGCCTTTCTCCCGAAGGACCGCGCTTTGCGGCCGACCTGTCGCGCTGGCAACCTGCGGAAACCGATGCCGCGGCACTTGCCGCCTTCTTTGACCCCAGCGAGCAATATCATCCCGCGCTGCCCACCGACCACCTGTTCGCCGAGTTGCGCGGCGTCATGACCCGGCTTTCGCCGGCCGAAGCGGAGTATGCGGCGACGGCGCGCGCCATCCTAGGCTGGCACCGCACCCACGGTTTTTGCGCAGCCTGCGGCGCGCCGACCGAACTGACGATGGCGGGCTGGCAGCGCCGCTGCCCGTCATGCGGCGCCCACCACTTTCCGCGCACCGATCCGGTGGTGATCATGCTGGTCACGCGGGGCAACTCGGTTCTTCTGGGCCGGTCGCCGGGATGGCCGGAGCGCATGTATTCGCTCCTTGCCGGCTTCATGGAGCCAGGCGAGACGATCGAAGCCGCCGTCCGCCGCGAGGTTCGGGAAGAAACCGGCGTGCAGGTCGGGGCAGTCAGCTACCTTGCCAGCCAACCCTGGCCGTTCCCCGCGTCGCTCATGATCGGTTGCCGCGGCATCGCGCTGAGTGAAGCGCTCGCGCTGGATCCGGTCGAGATCGAGGATGCGCTGTGGTTGCCGCGGGAAGAGCTTGCCACAGTCTTTGCCGATGCCCATCCCGCCATCGCCGCGCCGCGCCGCGGCGCCATCGCGCATTTCCTGTTGCGCAACTGGCTTGCAGACCGTCTTGACTGACGGCAAAGCTGAACAACGTTCGAACAGCAAAGGGTAGGCGATGGACTTTGTGACCACTGAGGATCTGGAGGCGCCGATCGCCTCTGTCTTTTCGGCGCTGACCGATTTCGATGCCTTCGAGAAGATGGCCGCCCGGCGCGGTGTCCAGACCCGCCGGACAGATGGGCTGCCCGGGGCCGGCGCAGGAATGGCGTGGCAGCTTGATTTTCGCTACCGCGGCAAGCCGCGCCGCATGACGCTGCTGCTTGCAGATCATCAGCCGCCCGAGCAGATGCGGCTCACGGGCGATTCCCGGGCTGTGGCCGGGGAACTGCTGATCGAGTTGATCGAGCTTGCGCGAAACCGGACCCGTGTGCGCGTGGTCCTTCAGGTCGCGCCGAAGACGATTCCGGCAAAGCTGCTGGTGCAGTCGCTGCGCCTGGCGCGGGCGCGGGTAAATGAGCGCTACGAGGCGCGGGTGCGCAGTTTCCTGAAGGATCTGGAGACGCGGCTGCAGCGCGCCTGACCGGGTTCAGTGGCGGCGCGGGTCGGCGGGATACACCCCGAGGATGCTGAGCGAGGAGGTGAAATACCCCAGCTCATCCAGCGCGCGCTGCACGCTCTCGTCTTCAGGATGGCCCTCGACCTCGGCAAAGAATTGCGTCGCCGTGAAGGAACCGCCCACCATGTAGCTTTCCAGCTTGGTCATGTTGACGCCGTTGGTGGCAAAGCCGCCCATGGCCTTGTAAAGCGCGGCCGGAATGTTGCGGACACGGAACACGAACGAGGTCATCATTCCGGAACTGCCACGCCGGGACATGTCGGCCTCGCGCGACATCACGAAGAACCGGGTGGTGTTGTTCGACTGGTCCTCGATATGGCGCGCCAGCACATCAAGGCCGTAGATCTCGCCCGCCAGTTCCGACGCAAGCGCGGCAAGGGCCGGATCGGCTTTTTCGGCAACGGCGCGGGCCGAACCGGCAGTGTCTGCCCCGGTGATGCCATGGATGCCATGGGCGCGCAGGAAATCGCGGCACTGGCCCAGAAGCACCGTATGGCTCATGGCATGGGTGATACGTTCAAGGGGGGTGCCCGGCAGCGCAAGAAGGTTGATATGGACCCTCACGAAGGCTTCGTCGACGATATGAAGCCCGGATGACGGCAGAAGCTGGTGGATATCGGCAACACGTCCATAGGTGCTGTTCTCGACCGGCAGCATCCCCAGATCGGCGGTCCTGTTGCGCACGGCCTCGATCACATCTTCGAAGGTCCGGCAGGGAAGTACATCATGGTCGGGGCGAGCCTGGCGGCAGGCTTCGTGCGAATAGGCGCCCGGCTCTCCCTGAAACGCGATGATTTTCGTCATTTTCGTCCCTCCGGCGTCATGCGCGCGGCATTTGCGCGATTGGTCGCGGTAACTACACCTTGAAAACCGTCGGGGGAAGCGGATAGATACAGCCAACTCCGGCCAAGCCATGGGACGCGACATGTTCGACACGATGACCTTCACCAAGACCATGGGCGCACTCTGCGGCGCTCTCCTCATCTTTCTGCTGGGGAAATGGGCGGCAGAGGAACTTTATCACACCGATGGTCCGCACAGCGCGCGTGAACAGGCCTATGTGATCGATACCGGCGCCGACGCTGATACCGATGTCGGCGACGTGGCAGAAGTCGATTTCTCCCTGCTGCTGGCCGAAGCTGATCCGTCGCGGGGTGAGCGTCTGTGGCGCCAGTGCGCGGCCTGCCATTCGCTTGAAGACGGCCGCAATGGCACTGGCCCGCATCTTTACGGGATCGTCGGTCGTGGCAAGGGAGACGTCGAAGGCTATGGCTTCTCGGACGTCTTCGCCGACAACCCGGATATCTGGACTCCGGAAAACCTGAATGCCTTCCTTGAAAACCCGCGCGGCTATGCGCCTGGCACCAAGATGGCCTATGCAGGCATGCGGGCAGTCGAAGATCGTGCGGCGCTGATCGCCTATCTTGACACGGTTGATGAGTGATCTTGCGGTCACTGCACCTTGGAACCGCCCCTCGGGGCGGTTTTTTCTTGTCTCGGGCAAGCCTTGCGCCGGACAAACCTTGTCCGGATCACGGATAATCGACTTGAATGCGGCAAGTTCCGCGCTTTAGCCTTGTGGCCTGAAACCTTGGCAGGAGGACCGCGAATGCCCCGACCGCTCCCACGCAGCCGCGCCCATGTCGTCCGGATGGCGCCCGCGCGCCTGGCCCTGGCGATGTTGACGTCGTTGATGGTGCTTCTGGGTTGGGCCACGATGCTGCATGCACAGGATCTTCAGCCGATCCCGATCGAAGCCGATGCGGACGGGATCATTCGCACCCACGGCTATTCCTACTACGGAACCCTGCACTATCCCGCTGATTTTCAGCATTTTTCCTATGTGAACCCTGATGCTCCGAAAGGGGGAGAGTTCTCTACCTGGGCGTCCGGCACCTTCGATTCGATGAACCCCTATGCACAGCGCGGCAGCGCCGGGGCCTATGCCCAGATGGTTTACGAAAGCCTGCTGGGCGAAGAGCCAGCCGGCGGGGCGGCCCCGGCAGATGTCTATGGCGAATACTACGGATTGCTGGCGGAGAGCCTGGAATACCCCGAGGGCCGCGAATGGGTGATCTTCCACATGCGCCCCGAGGCACGTTTTTCCGACGGCACGCCGGTAACTGCGCATGATGTGGTGTTCAGCCACAATCTGTTTCTGGATCAGGGGCTGGCCTCGTATGCCGCAGCGGTCCGTCAGGTGATCCTCTCGGCCGAGGCGCTGGACGATCACACTGTCAAGTTCACCTTTGCCGATGGTATACCCCGCCGCAGCCTGATCGAGCAGGTCGGCTTCGTCACCGTCTTTCCGCAAAAATGGTTCGAGGAAACCGGAGCGCGCCTGGATGAGCCACGTCTGGATGCTCCGCCCGGATCAGGCCCCTATATGCTGGACAGCTACGACATCAACCGGCGGATCGTCTATCGCCGGAACCCCGATTACTGGGGCGCGGATCTGCCGATCAACCGCGGGCGTCACAATTTCGATCGCATTCGCATCGAGTATTTTGCTGACGATACGGCCGCATTCGAAGCCTTCAAGATCGGCGATTATACCTTCCGGGCCGAAACGAATTCGCGGCAGTGGGCCACGGGCTACGGTTTTCCGGCGGCGCGGCAGGGCCATGTCGTGCGTGAAGTCCTGCCGAACGGCACACCGCCCAATGCCTCTGGCCTGATCTTCAACCTCGGGCGCGAGATCTTCGCCGACAAGCGTGTGCGCGAGGCGATCTCGCTGGCCTATAACTTCGAATGGTCGAACGCGACCTATCAGCACGGCCTTTTCAAGCAGCGCAATTCATTCTCGCAGGGTTCCCCGCTCGAGGCGCAGGGCGTCCCCGAGGGGGAGGAGCTGGCCTTTCTGCAGGCGCTGGGTGATCTGGTGCCGCCGGAACTTCTGAGCGAACCTGCCGTCATGGCGCATCAGTCCTCGGTGGGTGGGCTGGCCGATCGCGGCAACCTGCGGCGCGCAGGGCGGTTGCTGGATGAAGCCGGCTGGGAAGTGGGCAGTGACGGCATTCGTCGCAACAGCGCCGGGCAACCACTGCGGATCGAGTTTCCGCTGAACTCCTCAAGCTCTCCTGTGGCCGAGGCGATCGTCAGCAGCTTTGGCCAGAACCTGCGCAGCCTTGGTGTTGATCTGCGCATGGTCAAGATGGACCCGGCGCAATACACCCTTCGTACCCGCGACCGGAACTATGACATGGTTCTTGCCGCCTACCGGTCGTTCCTGGATGCGGGCACGGGCCTCTGGCAATCCTTCGGATCGCGCGAAGCAGATGTGGCCAGCAGTTTCAACCCGGCGCATCTGGCAAGCCCGTTGGTGGATCGCGTGATCGAGCTTGCCCTCGAAACGACCACGACCGAGGAGCGCGACGTGGCGATGCGGGTTCTTGACCGTGTTCTGCGGTTCGAACGCATCATGGTCCCGCTCTGGTATACCGACGAATCCTGGGTCGCCTACTGGGACATCTACGAACGCCCCGAAACGCTTCCGCCCTATTCCGATGGCGAGATGGATTTCTGGTGGGTCAACCCCGACAAGGTTCAGGCGTTGCGCGCCGCCGGCGCCCTGCGGTAACGGTCACAGAGCATGGGAACATATATCCTTCGCAGGCTCGCGCTCGTGATCCCGACACTGATCGGGATCATGATCATCAATTTCACCCTGGTCCAGTTCGTTCCTGGCGGCCCGGTCGAACAGATGATCGCCCGGATCGAAGGGCAGGGCGATGTGTTCGGCGGCTTTGCCGGCGCGGGCAGCGACATGCGGATCGAGGCGGCGGGGGGGAGCGACGCCTATCTGGGCTCGCGCGGCCTTCCTCCCGAATTCATCGCCGAGCTTGAACGTCAGTTCGGGTTTGACCGGCCGCCGCTGGAGCGGTTCCTGAAGATGATGTGGGATTATATGCGCCTTGATTTCGGCCAGAGCTATTTCCGGTCGATCAGTGTGATCGACCTTGTTCTGGAGAAGATGCCGGTGTCGATCTCGCTTGGGCTCTGGTCGACGCTGATCGCCTATATGGTGTCGATCCCGCTGGGGATCCGCAAGGCGGTGCGGGACGGGTCGCGCTTTGATACCTGGACCAGCGGTGCGATCATCGCAGGCTATGCCATTCCGGGTTTTCTGTTCGCCATCCTGCTTCTGGTGCTGTTTGCCGGCGGGTCCTACTGGCGGATCTTCCCCTTGCGGGGCCTGACCTCGGACAACTGGCATGATCTGACTCTGGTGGGCAAGGTTCTTGATTACCTCTGGCATATCACCCTGCCGGTTCTGGCGACGACGATCTCGTCCTTCGCGACCTTGACGCTTCTGACCAAGAACAGTTTTCTGGACGAGGTGAAGAAGCAATATGTCATGACCGCACGTGCCAAGGGGCTTGCCGAGCGCCGTGTGCTTTACGGCCATGTGTTCCGCAATGCGATGCTGATCGTCATTGCCGGCTTTCCGGCGGTGTTCGTCGGCGTCTTCTTCGGCAGCAGCCTGATCATCGAGACGATCTTCTCGCTTGACGGGTTGGGGCGGCTGGGGTTCGAGGCGGCGGTCGCGCGGGATTATCCGGTGATCTTCGGCACGCTGTTCGTTCTGGGCCTGATCGGGCTTGTGGTCGGCATCCTGTCGGACCTCATGTATGTCTGGATCGATCCCCGTATCGACTTTGAGACGCGCAACACGTGATGCAGCTTTCCCCCCTCAATCAGCGCCGCTGGCGCAATTTTCGTGCGAACCGCCGTGCCTTCTGGTCGCTTGTGGTCTTTGCCATCCTGTTCGGAACGTCGCTCTTCGCCGAGTTTCTGGCCAATGACCGGCCGCTGCTGGTCAAGTATCGCGGCGAGTTCTATACGCCGGTGTTCAACTTCTATCCCGAGACCACCTTTGGCGGCGATTTCCGCACCGAGGCTGTCTATCGCGACCCCGAGGTGCAGTGCCTGATCCGCACCGGCGGGGCCGAACTGTGCATCGATGATCCAGCAGCCGCGCTGGCCGAGGCCGAAACCGGCAGCATCGAGGGCGTGCCGGTGGTCGAAGGTTGGATGATCTGGCCGCCGATCCCCTATTCGTACAACACCGTCAACGATATTCAGGGCGCGGCCCCTTCGGCCCCTGATGGAAACCACTGGCTTGGCACCGATGACACGGCCCGCGACGTGCTGGCGCGGGTCATCTACGGGTTCCGTCTGTCGGTGATGTTCGCGCTGATCGTGACGGCGCTGACCTCGGTCATCGGCATCGCGGCGGGCGCGATCCAGGGTTACTTCGGGGGCCTGACGGACCTTCTGTTTCAGCGCGTGATCGAGATCTGGGGCGCGACCCCGAGCCTTTACATCATCATCATCGTCGCCGCGATCTTCCAGATGAACTTCTGGCTGCTGGTCGGCCTGATGACACTTTTCGGCTGGACCGCCCTTGTGGGCGTGGTGCGTGCCGAGTTCCTGCGGGCGCGAAACTTCGAATATGTGCGGGCCGCGCGCGCGCTTGGTGTTTCCAACGCCGCCATCATGTTCCGCCACGTCCTGCCCAATGCCATGGTCGCGACGCTGACCATGCTGCCCTTCATCGTCACCGGCACCATCGGTTCGCTTGCCGCGCTGGATTTCCTTGGCTTCGGCCTGCCGTCCTCGGCACCCAGCCTGGGCGAGATGACCCTGCAGGCCAAGCAGAACCTGCAGGCGCCGTGGCTGGCCTTCACCGCCTTCTTCACCTTCGCGGTCATGCTGTCGCTGCTGGTGTTCATCTTTGAAGGCGTGCGGGATGCCTTTGATCCAAGAAAGACCTTCCGATGACCCCTGTGCTTGAGGTGCGCGATCTGACGATCCGGTTTCGTCAGGACGGCCAGGTGACCGAGGCCGCGCGGAACCTGTCCTTCACCGTCGCCAAGGGGGAAACCGTCGCGCTGGTGGGTGAAAGCGGCTCGGGCAAGTCGATTACGGCGCTTTCGACGGTATCGCTTCTGCCCGATGCGGCCGAGGTCAGCGGTTCGGTCACCTATCTGGGACAGGAGATGATCGGCGCCTCCGAGGAAAAGCTGCGCCAGGTTCGCGGCAATGACATCAGCTTCATCTTTCAGGAGCCGATGACGAGCCTCAACCCGCTGCACACGATCGAACGTCAGATGCGCGAAAGCCTTTCGCTGCATCAGGGTCTGAATGGTTCGGCCGCACGGGCGCGCACGATCGAACTGCTGGAACAGGTGGGTATCCGCGACGCCGAAAGCCGACTGGATGCCTATCCGCACCAGCTTTCGGGTGGGCAGCGGCAGCGTGTGATGATCGCCATGGCACTTGCCAACGGGCCCGAGCTTCTGGTGGCGGACGAGCCGACGACCGCGCTTGACGTGACCATCCAGGCGCAGATCCTTGAACTTCTCGCCGATCTCAAGCGCAGCGTGGGGATGAGCATGCTGTTCATTACCCATGACCTGGGCATCGTGCGCCGGATTGCCGACAGGGTCTGCGTGATGAAGGCGGGCGAGATCGTGGAACAGGGCACGGTTGCCCAGATCTTCGGGGCGCCCGCGCATCCCTATACGCAGAAGCTTCTGGCGGCCGAGCCGCGCGGGCGGCCCGATCCGGTGCCCGCCGAGGCACCCGAAATTCTCCGCACCGAGCGGCTGCGGGTCTGGTTTCCGATCACGCGTGGCTTCCTTCGCCGAACCGTGGGTCATGTGAAGGCGGTGAACGCGGCCTCGATCAGCGTCCGCGCCGGGGAAACGTTGGGCGTGGTGGGCGAAAGCGGTTCGGGCAAGACGACGCTCGGGCTTGCGATTCTGCGGTTGATCCGGTCGGAGGGGCCGGTTCTGGTGCTGGGACGGGATGTGCAGGGATGGCAGTCGCGCCAGTTGCGGCACCTGCGCAAGGACATGCAGATTGTCTTTCAGGATCCGTTCGGGAGCTTGTCGCCGCGCATGACGGTGCAGGAAATCATCGCCGAGGGCCTTGCGGTTCACGGTGTGCCCCGCGGGCAGACGGCCCGGCAGATGGTTGCCGAGATCATGGAAGAGGTCGGATTGGATCCGGGCATGATGTCGCGCTATCCCCATGAATTCTCGGGCGGGCAGCGGCAGCGGATCGCGATCGCGCGGGCCATGATCCTGCGCCCGAAGCTTGTCATTCTGGACGAGCCGACCTCGGCGCTGGACATGACCGTGCAGGTGCAGATCGTGGAACTGCTGCGCGACCTGCAGCGGCGCCATGGCCTGGGCTATGTGTTCATCAGCCATGACCTGAGGGTGGTGCGCGCGCTTGCCCACAAGGTGATCGTCATGCGCGCCGGCGACGTGGTCGAGGCGGGCGAGGGCGACCAGATCTTTGATGCCCCACAGACAGAATACACCCGTGCGCTGATGGCGGCGGCGTTCGAGTTGAAGGCGCTCGACGTGTGAGGATCCTGCTGGTCCACCAGAATTTTCCGGGCCAGTTTCTGCATCTTGCGCCCGCGCTGCGCGACCGTGGCCATGAGGTTCTGGCGCTGACCGCATTTGGCAACAAGCGTCCCTCACCGGTTCCCGTGAATTTCTATCGCTTCGATCCGCCGCCGCTTGACCCGGGGGCCTGCCGGCTTGGCCGCAGCTATACCGAAATGACGGACAGGGCGACAGCGGTCGCCCGCGCGGCGCTCGTGCTGCGGGATCGTCACGGGTACGAGCCTGACGTGATCTTCGGTCATTGCGGCTGGGGCGAGACGCTGTTCCTGCGCGAGGTCTGGCCTCGGGCGCGGCTGCTGGTCTATGCGGAATTCTACCACGGCACGGAAGGGCGCGACACGTTCTTCGACCCCGAGTTCAGCCCGCGCAGCTTTGCCGGGGCGCTGGGCGTTGTCGCGCGCACGGCGGCATACGCCCAGGCACTGGCCCAGGCGGATGCAGCCCTTTCGCCGACACATTGGCAGGCCAGCACCTTTCCCGAAAGCTTCCGGCCCAAGATCAGCGTGATCCACGACGGTGTGGATACTGTCGCGCTGCGCCCGGATCCCGCAGCCAGGTACCGGCTGCCCGATCTTGGCGCGCAGCTTCACGCCGGGCAGGAAATCCTGACCTATGTTGCGCGCAACCTTGAACCCTATCGCGGCTTTCCCCAGTTCATGCGCGCGCTGCCGGCCGTGCTACAGGCCCGCCCCGACGCGCAGGTGTTGATCGTCGGCGGCAATGACACAAGCTATGGCAGGCCGCCAGAAGCCGGCGGCAGCTGGAAGGACGTGATGCTGCACGAAGTCGGCGGAAAGCTTGATCTGCACCGCGTGCATTTTCTGGGGCGCGTCCCCTACCAGGCATATGTGCGCATCCTGCAGATTTCGCGCGTGCACTGCTACCTGACGGTTCCGTTCGTGCTGTCCTGGTCGCTGATCGAGGCGATGAGCATGGGCGCGATGATCGTCGCCTCGGACACGGCCCCGGTGCGCGAAGTGATCCATGACGGCAAGACCGGGCGGCTGGTCGATTTCTTTGACACCGGCGGCCTCTCGGCGGCCCTGATCCGGGAACTGTCGGATCCGGGGGGGCAGGAACCGCTGCGGGCCGCAGCGCGCGATCTTGCGGTGCGCGACTATGACTTTCGCAGCGCCTGTCTGCCCCGGCTGATCGACTTTGTCGAAATCGCCGGCCGCTGAGGCTCAGATCGCCGAGGAATGCTGCGCCTTGGTCTGGTCATAGGCGTCAAAGCAGCGGGCGATCATCCGCGTCAGGGGCTGCCCCTCGTGCGGAATGCGCAGGCCGGTGGCGTCAAGCACCGCCATCCCCGGGAACTGCGCGGCAGCTTCGGCCAGCATGGCGTCCAGCTTGTCCGGCGCGACGCCGTAGCTTTCGATCATTTCCTGGCGCGAGATCGCGAAATCGCACATCAGCGCCTCGATCATCCGCGCGCGCAGCAGGTCCTCGCCGGCGAAGGCATGGCCGCGCCCGGTGGCGAAGGATCCTGCCCGGATCTGGCGCAGATATTCGGATGTCGCGGCCTTGTTCTGTGCGTAACCCTGCGGGAACCGTGAAATGCTCGAGGCGCCAAGGCCGATCAGCACCGGGGCGGTGTCATCAGTATAGCCCTGGAAATTGCGCCGCAGGCGGCCGGTGCGCGCGGCGATTGCCAGGCCGTCATCCGGCCGCGCGAAGTGGTCGATCCCGATTTCGGCATAACCGTCCCATGCAAACAGCCTGCGCGCGGTTTCGAAAAGGTGGAGCCGCTCTTCAGGGGTCGGCATGGCATCTGACGGGATCATCGTCTGGCGCCGTGCCATCCAGGGGACATGGGCATACCCGTAAAGGGCTACCCGATCGGGGGACAGTGCCAGCAGTTTCTGCACCGAATCAGTGATGCGGCGCTGGGTCTGATGCGGAAGGCCATACAGAATGTCGGCATTCAGACTGGTGATGCCACGGGCGCGGATCGCCTCGACCGCAGCGGCGGTGACGTCGAAGCTCTGCTCTCGGCCGATCGTTTTCTGGATCAGCGGGTCGAAATCCTGCACCCCGATCGAGGCGCGGGTCATGCCCGCCTCGGCAAGGGCATCGAGCCGTGCGGCATCGATCTCGTTCGGGTCGATCTCGACCGAGAACTCGGCGTTCTCGGCAAGTGGCGCCGTGTTGCGAATCGCCTGCGCCAGATCGCGCATCAGATCGGGTGTCATGAGCGTCGGCGTGCCGCCGCCCCAGTGCAGCCGGGCCAGCCTGACGCCTTCGGGAAGATGCTCGCGCAGGAGTGACAGCTCCGCCTTCAGCGTCTCCACATAGCTGATGACGGGATCAAGGGTGCTTGTCCCCTGCGTCCGGCAGGCGCAGAACCAGCACAGTCTGCGGCAGAAAGGCACATGCAGATAAAGGGAAATCCCCGTGCCCTCCGGAATGGCGCGCACCCAGCGCGTGAAGTCCTGCGGGCCGACGGCATTGCCGAAATGCGGAGCGGTCGGATAGCTCGTGTACCGCGGTACGCGCGCGTCAAATAACCCCAGGCGTGAAAGTTGCGATTCCGTGTTCATTCGTCTACCTTGCCCATTAACCGCATCGCAGCATTGACGCAGATCAAAATTGTCCAAACTCGCCCTCAAAGATGCCCTGCCATCCGCTCCGCAGGAATGTGGCGACTGCCCCATACGGCACAAGGCCGTCTGCGCCCGCTGTGATGGCGACGAACTCGCCCTGCTCGAAGAGATCAAGTATTACCGTAGCTTCGAGGCAGGCCAGACGGTGGTGTGGTCCGGCGACCGGATGGACTTCGTGGCGTCGGTGGTAACGGGCATTGCGACACTTACGCAGACAATGGAGGACGGACGCCGCCAGATGGTGGGGCTCTTGCTGCCGTCCGATTTCGTTGGACGGCCGGGGCGGGAGTTCGCAGCCTACGACGTGACGGCGACGACCGATCTGGTCATGTGCTGCTTCCGGAAAAAACCGTTTGAAGAGATGATGGGCCGCACGCCCCATATCGGTCAGCGGCTGCTCGAGATGACGCTCGACGAACTTGATGCCGCACGGGAATGGATGCTTCTGCTCGGCCGCAAGACGGCGCGCGAGAAGATCGCAAGCCTCATCGCGATCATTGCCCGCCGAGACGTGTCGCTTGGCCTGCGCAGCAAGAGCCAGCGCCTGAGCCTGGACATTCCCCTCACCCGCGAGGCAATGGCCGATTACCTCGGCCTGACCCTCGAAACCGTGAGCCGGCAGATGTCGGCGCTCAGGAAGGACGGGGTGATCGTGCTGGAGGGCAAACGCCATGTTGTCATCCCCGACTTCGACCGTCTGATCGAAGAAGCCGGCGACGACAGTGATGGCGGCTTCCTCGTCTGAGCCGCAGGTCCAGCGTCTAATCTGGCGAGCGGTCCCCGCAACGGGCGGCAGCGCCGCACGGGCGGGCTCAATGCCCGGCCGCGCGGCTCCTCTCCCCCTCTGTCAATGCGCCATGAAGACGGGCACGTCTGCCAGTTCAAGCATGTGGCGTGTCGTTCCGCCAAGGATCGCCTCGCGGAACCGCGAGTGGCCGTAAGCGCCCATCACCGCCATATCGGCATTCTGGTCGCGGATGTGGCGGCAGATGACATCGGAAATCCGCGGCATCGTGCGCGCCAGCACCGAAACCTCGGTGCGCACCCCGTGGCGGGCCAGCATCTGGCACAGCGCGCCGCCAGGATCCGAGCGTTCGGGCCCGTGCTGCGGCGGATCGATGATGGCGATATTCACCAGATCGGCCGCTTTCAGCAGCGGGAGCGCCCGCCGGATGGCGACAAGCGACTCGTTGCTCTGGTTCCAAGCGGCCACGATCCTGCGTCCGAAGTTCGGGTCGATTCCCTTTTCCGGAACCACAAGCACCGGCGCCTGTCCCGCAAAGAGTGCCGCTTCGATCGCGGCTTCGGCATCAAGTCCCTTGTCCTTGCCATAGGGCTTCGGCAGCACCACC
This sequence comes from Halodurantibacterium daqingense, assembly GCF_042666235.1. Taxonomy (NCBI): domain Bacteria; kingdom Pseudomonadati; phylum Pseudomonadota; class Alphaproteobacteria; order Rhodobacterales; family Paracoccaceae; genus Halodurantibacterium; species Halodurantibacterium daqingense. The sequence goes on from NZ_JBHTFQ010000010.1 coordinate 59,586, forward strand.
AGGTCGGCGAATCGTGCCCGCAGGCCCACCAGCGGGGTCAGGCTGCCGATCTGCGCGACGGCTGGCTCGACGCTCCAGCGCAGGTTCTGCTTGTTCAGCCAGCTTCGTGCTGCCGTCTGCAGTGCCTCTGCATCCTCTTGCGCCTGCGCCAGCGTTTCCTGATAGATCATGGCCGAGGCGCCGGCATAGTAGTATCCGATCTGGGTCCGATCGAGCCCGAGGCAGAACACGTCAAGATGGGCGTCCATCTTCTGCGCGACAGTCGCCGCCGCGGCGAGCGTGGTTTCCACCTCGCGCGGCTGGGTCAGCACGCTCAGCAGGGTCTTGTAGGCCATGGTCAACTCCTGTCCGGTTACTCTTACATCCTAAGTCAAGTCGATCCGGTGCCGCTTTGACAAGGATCAATCTTCCGGTGCCCGAGGTTTGATGCAGATCAAGGTTTTCTTAGGGCCCGCCGTGCGAAAGCGTCTCTGACAGAAAGTCCCTGGAAGCCCGAGTCGTGCGGTTTCCGGGGCAGGGGACGAGGAAACGCCAAATGTGGGATTACCTGAAACTGATCGCGCTGGGGGTGATTGCGGTGCTTGCCGCCATCGCCGCCAATCACGCGCGCGATCTAGCCTATCTGGTTCACGCTATTCTGATCATGCTCGTTGCCGGAGGCTTGTTTCTCTGGCAGGTCCGCCAGGTGGACGAGCCGAAGCCAGTGCCAACCAACGAGTACATGGACGGCGTGGTGCGCGCCGGGGTCATCGCCACGGCCTTCTGGGGCGTTGTGGGCTTTCTGGGCGGGACGTTCATCGCCTGGCAGCTTGCCTTCCCCGAGCTGAACTTCGCCTGGGCCGAAGGCTATGCGAACTTCGGGCGGTTGCGGCCGCTGCACACCTCGGCCGTGATCTTTGCCTTCGGGGGCAACGCGCTGATCGCAACCTCGTTCTATGTGGTGCAGCGGACCAGCGCGGCCCGGCTTTGGGGCGGGAATGCCGGCTGGTTCGTGTTCTGGGGCTACAACCTGTTCATCGTGCTTGCGGCCACCGGATACCTGCTGGGGGCAACCCAGTCCAAGGAGTATGCCGAGCCCGAGTGGTATGTGGACTGGTGGCTGACGATCGTCTGGCTGGTCTATCTGGCGGTGTTCCTGGGCACGATCATCAAGCGCCGTGAAAAGCATATCTACGTCGCGAACTGGTTCTACCTCTCGTTCATCGTGACCGTGGCGATGCTGCATGTCTTCAACAACCTCAGCCTCCCCGTCTCGATCTTCGGTTCCAAGTCGGTCCAGGTCTTTTCGGGCGTGCAGGATGCGATGGTGCAGTGGTGGTATGGCCATAACGCCGTGGGCTTCTTCCTGACCGCAGGCTTTCTGGGGATGATGTATTACTTCATTCCGAAGCAGGCTGAACGCCCGGTCTACAGCTACAAGTTGTCGATCATCCATTTCTGGGCGTTGATCTTCCTCTACATCTGGGCTGGTCCGCACCATCTGCACTACACGGCGCTGCCCGACTGGGCGCAGACACTGGGCATGACCTTCTCGATCATGCTGTGGATGCCGTCCTGGGGCGGGATGATCAACGGCCTGATGACGCTGTCGGGTGCCTGGGACAAGCTGCGCACCGACCCTGTGATCCGGATGATGGTGGTGGCCGTGGGTTTCTATGGCATGTCGACCTTCGAAGGGCCGATGATGTCGATCAAGACGGTCAACTCGCTGTCGCATTACACCGACTGGACCATCGGCCACGTGCATTCCGGCGCGCTGGGCTGGAACGGCATGATCACCTTCGGCGCGCTCTACTTCCTGGTGCCGCGGCTTTGGCAGCGCGAACGGCTCTACAGCCTCAGCCTTGTCAGCTGGCACTTCTGGCTCGCGACCATCGGCATCGTGCTCTACGCCTCGTCGATGTGGGTGACCGGGATCATGGAGGGCCTGATGTGGCGCGAAGTCGATGCGCAGGGCTTCCTCGTGAACTCGTTCGCTGACACGGTTTCGGCCAAGTTCCCGATGTATGTGGTCCGCTCGCTGGGTGGCGTGCTCTACCTGCTGGGCTCGATCATCATGTGCTACAACCTCTGGAAAACCGTGACGTCGGTGGGTGCAAGACAGTCCACCACCAACACGGCCGTTCCGGCTGAATAAGGGGGTTTGTCATGGGAATTCTCGACAAACACAAGAAGATCGAAACGCATGCAACCCTGCTGCTGGTCCTCAGCTTCCTGGTGGTGACCATCGGCGGCATCGTGCAGATCGTGCCACTGTTTTACCTTGAGAACACGATCGAGAAGGTGGAGGGGATGCGTCCCTATTCGCCGCTCGAACTGGCCGGGCGGGAAATCTACGTGCGCGAAGGCTGCTATGTGTGCCACAGCCAGATGATCCGGCCCATGCGGGACGAGGTGGAGCGCTATGGCCACTACAGCCTTGCCGCCGAGTCGATGTATGACCACCCGTTCCAGTGGGGATCCAAGCGCACCGGCCCGGATCTGGCGCGGGTCGGCGGCCGCTACTCGGATGACTGGCATGTCCAGCACCTCGTGGATCCGCAATCTGTCGTGCCGGAATCGATCATGCCGAAATACGGCTTCCTGCTGAACCGGATGCTGGATGGTCAGTATGTCGATGATCTGATGCGGACGCATCGTCGGGTGGGCGTGCCCTATACGGACGAGATGATCGTCAACGCGCGCGCCGATTTCCTTGCCCAGGCCGATGCAGACAGCGATTTCGATGCCCTCGTCGAGCGCTATCCCGGGGCGCAGGTGCGCAACTTCGATGGCCGCCCGGGTGTGTCCGAAATGGACGCGTTGATTGCCTACATGCAGATGCTGGGCACGCTGGTCGATTTCTCGACCTTCACGCCCGATCCCAGCCGGTAGGCGCGCCATGGAAACTTACACATGGCTGCGCGCCTTTGCCGACAGCTGGATGCTGTTGCTCATGACGCTGTTCTTTGTCGGGGTGGTCATCTTCGCCTTCCGCCCCGGCAGCCGCAAGGTACACGAAGACACCTCCCGGATGATCTTTCGCAATGATGACAAGCCCGCCCCGGGGGGCGGGGAGTCCCCGAACCCCGAGGGTGCCGAGCGCCCGAAGAAGGAGACACGCTGATGGTCGACAAAGAAGACCGGGTGCCCGAAAACAAGGTGCAGCCCGCTGAACGTCAGTATCCCGATCCCAAGCGCGTCCTGAAGCGCAAGAAGGTGGGCGAGGTGCAGACCACCGGCCACACCTGGGACGGGATCGAGGAATATGACAACCCGATGCCGCGCTGGTGGCTCTGGACGTTCTACGCCACGATCATCTGGGCGATCGCCTACATGATCGCCTTCCCTGCCTGGCCGCTCATCCGGCAGGCGACGCCGGGGCTCCTGGGGTATTCGACACGCGCCAATGTCCAGTCGGAACTGGAAAGCTTCGAGGCGCGCAACGCCGAGTGGTTCGAGCGCCTCGTATCCACCGACCTGACCGAGATCCACCTGGACGAGGATCTTAACCGCTTTGCGGTGTCGGCCGGGGCAGCGGTGTTCCGTACCCATTGCTCGCAATGCCATGGCTCGGGTGCAGCCGGGGTCCAGGCTTCGGGCTATCCGAACCTTCTCGATGACGACTGGCTCTGGGGCGGCGATATCGAGGAGATTCACACCACCGTCGCGCATGGTATCCGCAACGAAACCGATCCCGATGCCCGTTGGTCGCAAATGCCGGCCTTCGGCGACATGCTGCCGCGCGAAGAGATCGACGCCGTTGTGCACCACGTGCTTGCCCTGTCGGGGCAGGATCACGACCGCACCCTCGCCCGGGCCGGCGCCGAAGTCTTCTATGACAACTGCGCTTCATGCCATGGTGAAGGCGGCGAAGGCGACCGCTTCCAGGGGGCGCCGCGCCTGAACGATGCGATCTGGCTTTATGGTGGCAGCGAAGACGCGATTCGCCACACCGTCTCCTACAGCCGTTTTGGTGTGATGCCGGCCTTTTCGGAGCGGATCCGCGAGTCCGAAATCCGTGCTGTGGCGCTTTACGTCCACCAGCTTGGCGGTGGCGAATAGAATGCCCTGGCCCCGATGGGGCCATGGTCTGCACCGGCACCCCTCCTGTTCGCGCGTTTCCTCGGGTGCCGGTGCTTTTTTGTCGTCGGAAAGGTGAATCACAGATTCGACTTTTTGACTCAGGTCAATGCACAGGCCGTCCGCGACGCCTAGCCAAGGTGCAGAGAACAGACCGAGGTGGTCCCGTGACCTTCCAGAACGAACAGCCCGCCAGCCTTTATGCCGCCCGCGAGCCCGTCTTTCCCCGTCGTGTGAGCGGACGCTTCCGCGCGCTCAAATGGTGGATCATGGCGGTCACGCTGGGCATCTATTACATCACGCCCTGGATCCGCTGGGACCGGGGCCCGAACCTGCCCGACCAGGCGGTGCTTGTCGATCTGGCCAGCCGCCGTTTCTTCTTCTTCTGGATCGAGATCTGGCCGCACGAATTCTACTTTGTTGCGGGCCTTCTGATCATGGCAGGGCTTGGGTTGTTCCTGTTCACCTCGGCCCTGGGCCGGGTCTGGTGCGGCTATGCCTGCCCGCAGACGGTCTGGACCGATCTCTTCATTCTGGTCGAACGCTGGATCGAAGGTGACCGCAACGCGCGGCTCCGGCTCTGGAACCAGAAGTGGGATCTGCGCAAGCTGCGCCTGCGGCTGACCAAATGGACTGTCTGGCTGGGCATCGCGGTGGCGACCGGTGGCGCCTGGGTGTTCTACTTCACTGACGCACCGACATTGCTGCGTAACCTTCTGCATTTCGAAGCTCACCCCGCCGCCTATATCACAATCGCCATCCTGACCCTGACCACGTTCTTCTTTGGCGGGTTCTTCCGCGAGCAGATCTGCATCTATGCCTGCCCCTGGCCGCGTATTCAGGCCGCGATGATGGACGAGGATACCATCACGGTCGCCTATCGAGACTGGCGCGGCGAACCGCGCGGCAAGCTGAAGAAGGCCCCCGCCGACGCGGTGGGCCAAGGCGATTGCATCGATTGCCTGGCCTGTGTCAACGTCTGCCCGATGGGAATCGACATTCGCGAGGGGCAGCAATTGGCCTGCATCACCTGTGCGCTGTGTATCGATGCCTGCGACGAGACGATGGACAAGATCGGAAAGCCGCGCGGGCTCATCAGCTACCTGGCGCTTTCTGACGAAGTGGCGGAAAAGGCCGGCGCCCAGCCGAAATCCGTCTGGAGCCACGTGTTCCGGCCGCGGACAATGCTTTACACGTTCCTCTGGGCAAGTGTCGGACTTGGTCTGCTGGTCGCCCTGTTCATCCGGTCTGACATCGATGTCTCGGTCTCGCCAATTCGCAACCCGATCTTCGTGACCCTGTCGGATGGCGCGATCCGGAACACCTATGACGTGCGGATCCGCAACATGCATGGCGAAGAACGTGCCTTCGCGCTCTCCTTCACGGCAGACGCCGATTTCGTCATGACGCTCGAGGGGGAAGAGGGGCTGCTGACCACGGTTGCCCCAGATGCGCAGAAACTTCAGCGCGTTTATGTCACTGCGCCCGCCGGCAGCCCTGCCACGCGCGCCCCGCGGACCGATCTGCGCATCTGGGTCGAGGACCTGGAAAGCGGCGATCGCGTCCATGCCGACACGCTTTTCAACGGACGAGGACAATGAATCACAGCTCCGTATCTGCACGCCCACTGACCGGGCGCAAGGTCTTTGCGATCACCGCCACCTTCTTCGGTGTCATCATCGCCGTGAACCTGTTCATGGCACGGCAGGCCATCAGCACCTTTTCGGGTCTCGAGGTGAAGAACAGCTATATCGCGAGTCAGCACTTCAATGCCGATCGCGATGCGCAGGTTGCGCTTGGCTGGCAGGTGAATGCGGATGTGCAGGGCGACATGCTTGTGATCGCCTTTACCGATTCTGCGGGTGCCCCGGTCGAGGTTGCGGATCTGCGTGCCACGCTGGGACGCGCCACCCATGTGCGGGAAGATCAGACCCCGGATTTCGCCTATTACAACGGTATCTTCACCGCCCCTGTCGCCGTTGCTCCGGGGAACTGGAATGTGCGGCTCGTGGCGACGGCACCGGATGGCACCACCTTCCGCCAGCGTGTCGTTCTTTACGTGAAAGGCTAGGCTGATGACCACACACCTGCGCCCGCCGCCTTCGGCTTGCCCTGCCTGCGCTGTCGTGCCCTCGGCCGAAGCGCTGGCCGAAACCGCGGCGGCGCAGGGTCGTATCCTGCTTTCACTGCCCACAATTCACTGCGCGACCTGTATTTCCGCGGTCGAAGGCACGCTGAGCCGGATGCCGGGGGTGCGGTCGGCCCGGGTCAACCTGACGCTGAAACGGGTGAGTGTCGAAGCCGATCCCGACGTGACGGCGGATGCGCTCGTCGCTCGGCTGGAGCGGCTGGGCTACGAGGCGCATGAACTTGACCCCGGGTCGCTTTCGATGACCGAGACTGACCGGCAGGGGCGCGATCTGCTCATGCGGCTTGGCGTGGCCGGCTTTTCGATGATGAACGTGATGTTGCTGTCAGTGGCGGTCTGGTCGGGCGCCGAGGATGCAACGCGCGACCTGTTTCACTGGATTTCAGGCGCAATCGCCCTGCCGACCGTGGTCTTTTCGGGGCAACCCTTCTTCAAATCAGCTTGGGCCGCCCTGAAGGCGGGGCGTCTCGGCATGGATGTCCCGATCTCCCTCGCGCTGATCCTTGCTTCGGCGATATCGGTTTTCGAGACCTTCCACAGCGGCCGCCATGCCTATTTCGATGCGGCCGTGATGCTGACCTTCTTCCTGCTCGCGGGGCGGTATCTTGATTATCGCACAAGGGCCGTGGCGCGTTCCGCCGCGCAAGAGCTTGCGGCGCTCGAAGTTCCCCGCGCGGCGCGCCTGAGGGACGGAATCGAGGAAAGCGTATTGATTGCCGATCTGGTTCCGGGCGATCTTGTGCGGGTGCGGCCCGGTGGGCGCGTGCCCGTGGACGGCGTCGTCGTCGATGGCACAAGCGAGATCGACCGTTCGCTTTTGACTGGCGAGAGCCTTCCCGTTTATGCCGGCCGCGACGTTGTTGTCAGCACCGGCGAGGTGAACCTGACCGGACCGCTGGTGGTGCGGGTTACGGCGGCAGGCAAGGACAGTTCACTGCACCGCATGGCCGACTTGGTGGCCGTGGCGGAGAGCGCGCGCACCAAATACACCTCGCTTGCCGATCAGGCGGCGCGGGCCTATTCGCCGATGGTGCATCTTCTGGCGCTGATGTCGTTCATCGGCTGGATGTATGTCTCGGGCGGGGATGTGCGGCTGGCAATCAACATTGCGGCGGCCGTGCTGATCATTACCTGCCCCTGCGCGCTGGGCCTTGCAGTGCCCGCTGTGGTCACGGCGGCCAGCGGCAAGTTGTTCCGCGCGGGCTTGCTGATCAAGGATGGCACAGCGCTGGAACGGCTGGCCGAGGTAGATACCGTCGTCTTTGACAAGACCGGAACGCTGACGCTGGGCGCGCCCGAACCGACCAACCTTGCCGCCCATCCCGAACGGGATCTGCAGGTGGCCCTGGCGTTGGCTTCGGCATCGTCGCATCCGCTTGCTGCGGCGCTGGTTCATGCAGGGCAGGGCGCGGGGCTTCGGGCGGCGCAGGTTGACGATCTGCGTGAAGTGCCGGGCTTTGGCATCGAGGGGCTGTGGCAGGGGCTTCCCGTGCGGCTGGGGCGGGCTGCCTGGGTCGGCGCCGATCCGCTTGACGTGACTGCAACCTATCTGCGCATCGGCCAGGAAGCCCCGCGCGCCTTTACCTTCGCCGATCGGCTGCGCCCGGGTGCCGAGGCGGCTGTGTCCGCCCTTCTGGCGCAAGGGGCCGAGGTGCATCTGATTTCGGGCGATGTGGCCGGCGCGGTGCGCGAACTTGCCCAGCGGCTCGGCATCCCGAACTGGGAGGCCGGGGCCCTTCCGGCCGAAAAGGCCACCCGCGTCATGGCGCTGACGGCCTCGGGCCGCAAGGTTCTCATGGTGGGCGACGGGTTGAACGATACCGCAGCGCTGACGGCGGCGCATGTATCGATTTCGCCAGCCTCGGCGCTGGATGCGGCGCGGGTTGCCTCGGACATCGTGCTTCTGGGCAAGGATATCGCCCCGATTGCCGAGGCACGCCGCGTGGCCATCAAGGCGACAAAGCGTATCCGCGAGAACTTTGGCATTTCGGCGCTTTACAACGTGGTTGCAGTGCCCATCGCATTGCTGGGCTTTGCCACGCCACTTGCCGCGGCACTGGCGATGTCGCTCTCGTCGATCACCGTATCGCTGAACGCGCTGCGTCTGAAGTAATCGCCCCGGAGAGACATCATGGACATTCTCGCTTTTCTCATCCCCATTTCCCTGTTTCTGGGGGGGGTGGGGCTTGTCGCATTCTTCTGGTCGCTCAAGAACCGCCAGTATGACGATCCCGAAGGGGATTCGCGTCGGATCCTGAATACCGACTACGATGACCATCCCAAGGCATGACCAGGAACCTGCCATGAAGAAGGGCCGGTGCATTGCACCGGCCCTTCTTGCATTCGGTTTGGCGGCTGTCACTGGCCGATGGTGAAGCACAACTGGTTGCGGGCCTGAAGCCTCCTGCAGGCAAGATCGGCCTGCTCCTGGCTGAGGCCCATGAAGGTTGCGTCAAAGCCGCTGTTGGACTGGTTGACCCGGCGCAACGATCCTTCCAGCGCATTCGGTTCGGCCAGTGCGGTCGTAAGAAGCACCCGCTCGGCCTCATGGCGCGAATTGTAGCGTCCGATGTTGATACCCCAGTGCCTGCCGCCGGAAGTGGAAACGCGGGTGACCACCTCGGCCGACGCGGCTGGCGCATCGGGCGCAACGGCAGCCAGCACCTCCCTTGGGCGCTCGACAACTTCCGGCGCGGGCGTTGCCATGACTGTGGTCGCAGTGGGCCGCGGGCGCGGCGCCGTATAGGGGATGGTGGCCGCCGCCGCCGGCGGTGCCGCGGCAAGCACGAGTTCTTCAGCCTCGACCGGAAGATCGGTGACCTCGGCCTCGGCCAGAACGGGCGTCTCCGGTGCCAGGCTGTCGGGCCGTGCCGGCGGGGGCGGGGGTGGCTCGGACGCGGCCCCCTCTTCGACAACTTCGGCAAGGATCGAGCTGATGTCGTCACGCATGGCGACCAGAAGCTCGGCCGGTGGTGGCGCGACGGGACGGGCGGCAGGGCGCGGGCTGCGCTGCACAGCGGCCACGATCGGCGCCGCCGCCGTGCTGGCCGGGGCACTGTAGGCCGGCGGAGCGGGACGATTCACGGCCACCTGTGCCGGGGCACTGCGGAAGCCCAGGTCCAGCAGTTCTGCGACCTTCTGATTGCGCTGGGCGGTCGACGTGCCGCCAAAAACGGTGGCGATGATCCGGGTCTGGCCCCGTTCTGCCGAGGCAACAAGATTGAAGCCAGCCGCGCGGGTGAAGCCGGTCTTGATGCCGTCGGCGCCCTTGTAGGCATCCAGGAAGCGCGCGTTGGTGCTTTGTACCGTGGCGATGCCGGCATCGGCCGAGCGGCGCGAGAAGATGTTGTAGTACTGCGGGTAGTCGTAGAACAGGCGCCGGCCCATGATCGTCATGTCGCGGGCGGTCGAAAGATGGCCGGATGCGGTAAGGCCATGGGCGTTCTTGAAGGTGGTGTTGTTCATGCCAAGCGCGCGGGCGGTCCGCGTCATCCGCTCGGAAAAGGCGGCTTCGGAACCCGAAATCGCCTCGCCAATAGCGGTTGCGGCGTCGTTGGCCGACCGGATGGCTGCGGCGCGAATGAGATAGCGCAACGCGATCGTCTGGCCGGGCTTCAGCCCGAGCTTTGACGGAGGCTCGTTCGCGGCCTTCTGTGAAATGCGCACCTGCGTATCCAGGGTGATCTCGCCGTTGCGGATCGCCTCGAACGCCACATAAAGCGTCATCATCTTGGTCAGCGATGCGGGGTGCAGCCGGGTGTCGGCATTCTGCGCATGCAGAACCTCACCCGAGCGGGCATCCATCACCATCGCTGCATAGGGTGCGGCGAACGCCGCCCCCGGAAGCGCCGCGAGGATGCAGACCAACGACATCGCAACGAAAATACGGACATGCTGCCCCAGAGACGGTTTCACGTCACCTGTCCTTTTCCTGCCTGTGCCCGGTTCTTTGCGGGCTTTTTCTGCCTGTCGAGAAAGGCTAACACAGCACAACCTCCGCGAAAAGCCCGGATTCCCGGGGCTTTTTAACCAAGAAGGACAGGCGCAACATCTTGCGCAGGCATCCTCATCCACCGCAAGTTCATCCGTCACCAACCCTTCGTCGTCACCCGTCCAGCGTGGCGACCAGATCGGGCAATGCGCCAAGATCGGGCAGCTCGCGGAATCGCGCGTGATCTGTCGGCGCGACGGCGTGTTCCAGTTCCCAGGTCAGCGGGTGAGGCACGAAAACGCCCCAGCCACCTGCCTCGAGAGCCGGAATCACGTCCGAGCGCAGAGAGTTTCCGACCATCATCGCACGCGCGGGCCCATCCCCGTGACGAGCAAAAACCGTGCCATACGTGGCTGGCGACTTGTGTGAAACGATCTCGACCGCGTCGAACAGATCCCCCAGCCCCGACTGGGCAAGCTTCCGCTCCTGATCCAGCAGATCGCCCTTTGTGATCAGAACGATCCGATGATGCGGGGCCAGGGCCTCGATTGCGTCGCGCGCATGGGGCAAAAGCTCGATCGGGTGGCGGAGCATCTCGCGACCCGTCGCGATAAGCTCGGCAATCACGCTGGCGGGTACCCGCTCCTCGGTCACCTCGATCGCAGTCTCGATCATCGAGAGGACAAATCCCTTGATGCCGAACCCATAGTGCCCGAGGTTGCGCCGCTCCGCCTCGAGCAGGCGGGCCTGAAGCGCACCGGGCTCGGTATGGTCGGACAGCAGTTCTGCGAAGCGGTCTTGCGTCATGCGGAAGAAACGTTCGTTCTGCCACAATGTGTCGTCGGCGTCGAAGCCGATGGTGCTCAGGGTCATGGGCGCCTCCATTGCCCGCCTTTCTGAGCCGCCTCCGGACCCGGGGCAAGAGCCCTTTTCTTGCGGGGCAGATGGGTTATATTGCGCTTGACGAAACTCAGCCGAACCCCGCCGGAGATACCCGTGACCCCTCTGCACCGCATGATGTCCGATGACAAGGATCAGCGCGACGGCGATGCCTGGATCGTCACCAAGACGCGGCCCAAGACGCAGCGCCCGCCTCTGTACAAGGTCTTGTTGTTGAACGACGATTATACGCCCATGGAATTCGTCGTGCATGTGCTTGAACGCTTCTTTGGCCTGAGCCACGCCCAGGCGTTCGAGATCATGCTGACCGTGCACAAGAAGGGACTTGCGGTGGTCGGGGTCTTTTCCTTCGAGGTGGCCGAAACCAAGGTGGCGCAGGTCATGGATTTCGCGCGTCGTCATCAGCATCCGCTGCAGTGCACGATGGAAAAGGAATAGGCCGGGAGGCCCGCCATGTTATCGTTGCGTCTTCCTCTTGCGCTTGAGGGCGGGGCCTTTGTGCTTCCTGCTGATGGCCGCATCGCCGTTCTTGGCCCTGCTGCCGGCACGGATCTTGGCTGCTTGCCGCAGGAGCGCGTGCATGTGATTCAGGGCTTTCGCCCGGACCGTGATTTCTTTGCGGACCGGGGCTTGGAAACAGGTGTTGCGCCTGAAGGCGACTATTGCGCCGCGATCATCTGTTTGCCCCGGTCCCGATCGGCGGCGCTGGCGATGCTGGCGCTTGCCACGGCACATCTTCCTCTCGGCGCACCAATCGTGGTGGATGGGCAGAAGACCGACGGAGTGGATTCGATGCTGCGTCTGTTGCGCACCCGCACCGACACCGGGCCGGCGCTTTCGAAGGCGCATGGCAAGCTGTTCGTGTTCGCGTCGCCGGGGGCTGATGTGCTGGCGGACTGGGCCGCTGCGCCCATCCATCTGGCTTCGGGGTTCCAGACCTGGCCCGGGGTCTTTTCTGCGGATGGCGTCGATCCGGCCTCGGCGCTTCTTGCCGCGGCACTGCCCGACCGATTGCCGGCGACTGTTGTCGATCTGGGTGCCGGCTGGGGATATCTTTCTGCGGCAATCCTTGCGCGTCAGCGTGTCGAACAACTGCATCTCGTCGAGGCCGATCACGCCGCCCTGTCCTGCGCGAAGGTTAATATCACCGATCCACGCGCGCAGTTCCACTGGGCGGATGCGACGACCTTCACGCTGCCCGTTCCTGTGGAAGCAGTGGTGATGAACCCGCCCTTTCACAGCGGCCGTGCCGCCGATCCGGCGCTGGGCCAGGCCTTCATCGCCGCCGCGGCGCGGCTTCTTCGTCCGCAGGGTGTCCTGTGGCTGGTCGCCAACCGCCATCTGCCGTATGAAGATGTCCTGCGGCAGCGATTCCGCGAAGTCGAGGCCGTGGGCGGAACGCCCGCCTTCAAGCTCTTGCGGGCGTCGAAACCCGCTGCCCCACTGTCTGGTCGCCGCGGCTAGGCCGCGCCACAAGGGTTCTGTTCCATGTCCTTCTCCATCTCGGGCAAGACTGCCATCGTTACGGGTGCCGCCAACGGAATCGGGCTGGCCATCGCCCGGCACCTGATCGACGAGGGCGCGAACGTGATGTTCGCCGACATCGACGAAGAGCGACTTGAGGCCGAAGTGGGCGAAGAGGCCGAGAAAGAGGGCGCGGTTCGTTTCTTTGCCGGAGACCTGCGGCAGAAGTTGACGATCGCCAACCTTGTGTCCGCAACTTTGGACGCCTTTGACCGGATCGACATCCTTGTGAACGCGAGCCGGCAGATGCTGCATTCCGATCCGCTGAGCGTGGATGACGACGGGATGGAAACCCTGTTGCAGCAGAATCTCCTGACTAGCCTGCGGCTGAGCCAGGCTGTCGCCAAGCGCATGATCACTCAGGGCAAGGGTGCGCCCGAAGGTGCGCCGCTTGGGTCGATCATCAACCTGTCCTCGATCGCGGCACACCGCACCCGGCCCGAACTTCTGGCCTATTCGGTCAGCGCGGCGGCACTGGATCAGATGACGCGGTCCCTGGCGGTCGCACTTGCTCCGCACCGGATCCGGGTCAATGCCGTCGGCTTTGGCAGCGTCATGAGCGCGAGCCTGAAAGAAGCCCTGCGCGAGAACGAGAGTTACCGCGCAGCCATTGCCCAGGGGACGCCGATGGGCCGCATCGCCGCCCCGCACGAGGTGGCGGAGGCGGTTCAGTTCCTTGCCTCGGATGGTGCCGGGTTCGTGACAGGTCAGATCCTGACCGTGGACGGGGGGCGCACGCTGCTTGATCCGGTCGGCTGTGCCGCGCATTAGCCGGTTGCATGAGCATGACAGCCGAGGCCTGCATGCCTCTCCGACTCGAAAACCAGGACGCGAGGTGGTTTGACCACGCCCCATATGAGGTTCCGTGGAACTCCTGAACGCCGGTCGCTGGTTGATTCAGTCCGGCAGCACCTTGCCCGGGTTCAGGATCCCCTCGGGATCCAGGGCCTTGCGCAGCGATCGCATGACCTCCAGCACGACCGGATCCTTGCGGCGCGCCATGGTCGGCTTCTTGCTTGTGCCGATGCCGTGCTCGGCCGAGAAGCTGCCGCCAAGCAGTGCCACGACATCTTCCACCGTTTCCCGAAGGCGGTCCTTGAACACCGGGTCACCATCGGTCGGGAAGATGGTGAAATGCAGATTGCCATCGCCCAGATGCGCGATGCTCAGCGTTTCAGCCTGTGGGTCGAGCGCAGCAATGCGAACCCGGACCTCGGTCTCGAACCTCGCCACGAGGTCAAGCGGAACGGCGACGTCCGTATCGACGATCGGTGACTGCCCCAGGGTGATCTCGGCCGCGGCCTCGCGCCGGGCCCACATTTCCGATCGCTGCGCATCGGAGCGCGCGACCACGGCATCCAGCACGGCGCCGCTTTCGGCAAGGTCGAACAATGTCTCCTCGAGCAGCGTGACAAGCGGGATGCTGCCATCTTCGCGGGGATGCGCGTCGCGTGGGCTGGTGGAGGCGATCTCGACCAGGATGTTGACATCGTGTTCCTGCGCAAAGGGCGCACGCATCTCGGGCTTGCGGGCAAGCAGGCGGCGCATATAGGCGCGAGGCATGTATTCGAAGGCCTCGACCAGCCCGGCCGTGGCCTCCTGCAGGCGGTTGAGAAGATCAAGCGCCACCCCCAGATCGGCGGTGGCAACCATCGCGGTTGCATAGGCACGGGGGGCGGGCACAAGTTTCAGGACCGCACCGGTGATGATGCCCAGCGTGCCCTCGGCGCCGATGAACAGATCGCGCAGATCATAGCCGGAATTGTCCTTGTGCAGCGCGCTTTGCAGATCAAGGATCCGTCCGTCGGCAAGAACCACCTCAAGCCCAAGGCACAAGGCACGGGTATTGCCGTAGCGCAGCACGTTTGATCCGCCGGCGTTTGTGGAGAGAGCACCGCCAATCATTGCCGATCCGCGCGCGCCGAACATCAAGGGAAAGCTCAGTCCCAGTTTTCCCACTTCCTCGTGCAGAGTGGCGAGGACCACTCCGGCCTCGACCACGGCAGTCCGCGCCGAGCGGCGGATCTCGCGGATGCGGTTCATGCGTTCGAGCGAGAGCATGAGCGCGCCTTCCGCCACCGTTCCCCCCGTCAGCCCCGTATGGCCCGAAACCGGCACGACAGGCACACGCGCCGCATGGGCAAGGCGCATGACCGCGGAAACTTCAGCGGTCGAGCCGGGCCGCAGGACAGCGAGCGGCGTCCATTCATACTGTCCGGTCCAATCGCGCCCGTAGCGCGCCGCATCCGCCCCGCACAACACCTGGGTCGCCCCCAGAAGGCGGCGCAATTCCTCGATCAGTTCCATGCCTTTTCCCCGCAGCCTCGGCCCCGAACTAGCCACGACCTGCGACGATTGACCAGTGCTATTCAGCCGGTGCGGTGCCCTCGGCGCGATCAAGCAGTTCCAAGACGCGTGGCCCGAGGGCCTCCACGATCAGCTCCACGCCCCGGGCATTGGGATGGATATGGTCGCCCTGCATCAGGTCGGCAAAGCTCTCGCCGGCATCGGCCTTGTCCATCATCGGCTGAAAGATGTTGGGCGCGTGCAAGGCGCCGAATTCCGCCGCAAGCTCTGGATACATTGCATCGAAGGCCCGACGGAACTCGGGGCCGTAATTGCCGGGCGCCGGAAGACCGACCAGAAGCACCGGCACCGCACGGTCGGCGGCGGCCTGCAGGATGGCCTCCAGATTGGCGCGGCTTGTGGCCGGATCGATGCCGCGCAAAAGGTCGTTGCCCCCAAGCGCCACGATCATGGCATCGGGCGCATCGGCGAGGGCCCAGGCAACGCGTGCCCGGCCGCCAGCGGTTGTATCCCCGGATACGCCTGCGTTGATGACGGTCACATCCCGTCCCTGATCCTGCAGCCACCGTTCAAGCTGGGGCACAAGGCCATCCTCGGGGGGCAGCCCATAGCCTTGCGTCAAACTGTCGCCCAGGGCCAGAAGTGTTGTTGCAGTGGCGAAACCGGGGGCAAGGGCGAGTATAGCGGCGACTGATGCCGCGATGCAGCGGTTGCGCAATTGCGCCGCTGCACCATATGGCTTGGCAAAGGCTTTGATCAGCGTGGCGCGGAGGTACTTCATGACGGACCCTGTTCTGAGGCTTCTGGATGTGCGGCTGACGCTGCAGGGCAACGCCGGCCCGGTCGATATCCTCAAGGGAATCACGCTTGAGGTCGGGCGCGGGGAAACGCTGGGGCTGGTCGGGCCATCGGGTTCGGGCAAATCGTCACTCCTCATGCTCATGGGCGGGCTGGAACGCGCCACCGGCGGAACGGTGCAGGCCCTGGGCCATGACCTGACGGCCATGAACGAAGACGCGCTGGCCCGCTTTCGCAGAGGCAATATGGGGGTGGTGTTTCAATCCTTCCACCTTATCCCGACAATGACCGCCCTTGAAAACGTAGCGACACCGCTGGAACTGGCCGGTCACAGCGATGCCTTCGACCGCGCCGCCGCCGAGCTTCGCGCCGTGGGTCTTGGTGACCGGATGGATCACTATCCTGCGCAGATGTCGGGCGGCGAACAGCAGCGTGTGGCCCTGGCGCGTGCCGCGGCGCCCCGGCCGGCGCTGCTGCTTGCGGATGAGCCGACGGGGAACCTTGATGGCGCGACGGGCACGGCGATCATGGACCTGCTGTTCGATCTGCGCGACCGCCACGGTGCGACGCTTGTTCTTGTCACCCATGCGCCCGAGCTTGCCGATCGCTGTGACCGGATCGTGCGGTTGCGCGACGGCCTCGTCGTTGGCGAGGATCGCCAGCAGAAGCGCGCGGCGGAATGAGCGCCGCCGTCGCCTTTCGCCTGGCGCGCCGCGAATTGCGCGGTGGCCTGGCCGGCTTCCGGATCTTTCTGGCCTGCCTTGTGCTGGGTGTCGCCGCGATCGCCGCCGTGGGCACGATCCGCGCCAGCCTTGAGGCTGGCCTGCGCGAACAGGGCGCTGTTCTTCTGGGTGGCGATGCGGCACTCAGCTTTACCTATCGTTTTGCCACCGATGCGGAGCGGGCCTGGATGCAGGATCAGGCTGAACGCGTGTCCGAGATCGTGGATTTCCGCTCGATGGCCACCGTGGGCGAGGGGCTGGGTGCGGACCGGGCCCTGACCCAGGTCAAGGCCGTGGACGATGCATACCCCCTTGTGGGCGAGGTGCGCCTTGATCCCCCTATGCCCATGGCGGCGGCGCTTGATGGTGGCGATCTGCCGGGTGGCGTGATGGACCGGCTGCTGGCCGACCGGCTTGCGATTGCGCCCGGCGATGTGTTCCGTCTGGGTGTGCAGGAGTTCCGGCTGACCGCGATCCTTGTGGGCGAGCCTGACAGCAGCGCCGGGGGCTTTACCTTCGGCCCCCGCACCATTGTCGCGACCGAGGCGCTGGCCGGGTCCGAACTTCTGGGCCCCGGCACACTGTTCGATACCCGCTACCGGCTTGATCTGCCCGAAGGCGCCAACCTTGGCGCGCTGCGTGCCGAGGCCTTGCGCGCCTTCCGCGACAGCGGCCTGCGCTGGCAGGACCGTCGCAACGGCGCGCCCGGGGTTGATCGCTTCGTGGACCGGGTGGGGGCCTTCCTTGTGCTGATGGGCCTGGCCGGGCTGGCGGTGGGCGGGGTCGGCGTATCCTCGGCCGTGCGCGCCTATCTGGAGCGCAAGGTGCCGGTTATCGGCACGCTCAAGACACTTGGCGCGACCGGGGGCATGATCTTCTTCATCTATGCGCTGCAGATCGGTGCGCTGACGCTGTTGGGGGTAGCGCTTGGCCTTGTTCTGGGCGCGGGGGTGCCGCTTGCGCTCGCGCCGGTGATCGAGGCGCGGCTTCCGATTCCGGCGACCTTTGCCCTTTATCCTGCCCCCTTGGCCGAGGCTGCGCTTTACGGTGTCCTGACGGCGGCGGTCTTCACGCTCTGGCCCCTTGCGGCAACCCGCGAACTGCGTGCAGCGGCGTTGTTTCGCGGAACGGACCAAGGTGCGCGCCGCTGGCCGGGGCCGATCTGGATTGCCGCAACCGCCCTTCTGCTGAGTGCGCTGGTGGGCTCGGCCGTGTGGTTTTCCGGCGTGGCACGGCTTGCGCTGGGCGCGGCGGGTGGCGTTCTGGCGGCACTTGGGGTGCTGGCGCTCGCGGCGCTTGCGCTGCGCCTTGGTATGCGGCGGCTGGCGCGATCATCGGTGTTGCGTGGCCATACCGCGCTGCGGCTGGCCGTCGGCGCCATCGGTGGCCCACGGTCCGAGGCGGGATCGGTGATCCTGTCGCTGGGCCTGGGTCTCGCGGTGCTGGCCGCGGTCGGACAGATCGAAAGCAACCTGCGCGGCGCCATCGAAGGCGATCTGCCCGAACGCGCGCCTTCCTACTTCTTCGTCGATATTCAAGGCGATCAGCTCCCCGGCTTTCTTGCGCGTCTGGAGGATGATCCGGGGGTGTCGCAGGTGGAAACGGCGCCGATGCTGCGCGGGATCGTGACGCGGATCAATGGCCGCCCCGCGCGCGAGGTCGGTGGTGACCACTGGGTGCTGCGCGGCGACCGGGGCGTGACCTATTCCGCCGCCCGCCCCGACGATGTCGAACTGACCGAAGGCGAATGGTGGCCCGAAGACTACGACGGCCCTCCCGTGATGAGCTTTGCCGCCGAAGCCGGCGCCGAGATGGGGCTGCGTCTGGGGGATGAGGTCACTGTCAACATCCTTGGCCGCGACATCACCGCAGCGATCACCAGTTTCCGCAATGTCGATTTCTCGACCGGCGGGATCGGCTTCGTGCTGTCGATGAACCCCTCGGCGCTTGCCGGCGCGCCCCACACCCATATTGCCACCGTCTATGCCGAGGAAATGGCCGAAGCGGCGATCCTGCGCGACCTGGCCACGGCCTATCCCAACATCACCGCGATCCGGGTTCGGGACGTGATCGGCCAGGTTTCCGAGGCGCTCTCGGCGATTGCCACGGCCACGGCCTATGCGGCAGGCGCCACGCTTCTGACCGGGTTCATCGTGCTGATCGGTGCGGCGGCGGCGGGCGAACGGGGCCGTCTGTTCGAGGCGGCGGTGCTCAGGACGGTCGGGGCCAGCCGGGCGACAATCCTGGCAAGTTTTGCCCTGCGGGCCGCACTGATGGGCGCGGCTGCGGGCGCTGTTGCAATCGCTGCGGGGGCGGCGGCGGCCTGGGCGGTCATGCGCTTCGTGATGGAGGTTCCGTTCCGGTTCGAGCCGATGACAGCCCTTGCCATCGTGGCCGGTGGGGTGGTGGCGACGCTTTTCGCAAGCCTGCTGTTCGCGCTGCGACCCCTGGCAGCGCGCCCGGCCCAGGTGTTGCGCCAGCAGGAATAGCGATCTCAGCGACGAAAGCTGTCCACAAAGCTCCGATCGATCCGGTCCTTGAGCCACCACGGCCATCGCCCCCGAAGTGAGAGGCCGTGATAGATCGCAATCGCCCGCCTGTCACCGCAGGAGACAAGGCGCAGGTAATCGCCTTGCGGATCATGGCGGCGCAAGCTGTCGCCCGTCGTTGCGGCGATCAGGTTATGGGCCAGGATCGGCGCCTGGCGCACGGCAAAGACCCCGGCCTTCGGGCGCGGCGCATGGGCCAGATGGGCGCAATCCCCTGTGGCAAAGATCGTTGGATCGCCGGGGATGTGCAACTGGGGCGTCACCGAAACAAAACCCTCGACAAGCGGCAGGCCGGACCCGATCAGCGCCTGAGGTGCCCGTGCCCCGGCTGCCGTGATGACCATGCCGGCCGGGTGGCTGACGCCATCCGCCAGTGTCACGCTGTTGCTGCCCAGGCCTGCGACGACCGTTTCTTCAAGAAGAATGACACCGGCACGATGGATGGCCTTGCGCAGCATCCTTTCTGCGCGCCTCCCGAGGCCGGCGAAGGCCTTGCTCCGGTCGACAAGCAGAACCTCGGGCCGCGCCGGGTCTGATCGAAGGCGCCAGGCTGCGGCGAGGGCAAGCTCGAACCCGGCAAGCCCCGCGCCGATCACACAGAGGTTCGGCGGACAGACCCCGGCCGCGCGATCGGCGAGAAACCTGTCCCAGCGGTCGATCAGCGGCGTCAGAGGCTTGGCTGGCGTCGCATGCCGGGCGCCCGGCAGATCCAGCCGGAGGTCAGCGCCGATGTCCAGCGACAGGAGATCAAACGGGATCTCGTCGCCCGAACTCAGCCGCAGCGATCTGCGGTCCATGTCCAGGGCCAGCATCCGCGCCTGAAGCAGCGTCGCACCTGCGCGTTCAGCCAGCTGCGCAAGGTCAATCTGGGCCAGTTCGCGCGGATAGTGCCCCGCCAGCACCCCCGGCACCATGCCGCTGTAGCTTGCTTGACGTGCGGGATCGATCAGTGTGAGCTGCGCGCGCGGGCGGTTCTTGCCGGCATAATCCCGAAGCACCAGCGCGTGGCTGTGGCCACCCCCCACCATCACAAGGTGCGGTTCCTTCCGGGGCAAGACGCGCGTTCGCGGGGCAGACTGTGGCACGATCGTTCCTATCGGTGCGGGGGTGAATTTCCTCTTGACGCCCGGACGCCGCTCCCCTACCTAGCGCGCACCCAGTGGCGGAGTAGCTCAGTTGGTTAGAGCAGCGGAATCATAATCCGCGTGTCGGGGGTTCAAGTCCCTCCTCCGCTACCATCACACCACATGAAAACCAGGCGTGAGGCAATTGCGCCCGACGGTCTTGTCGAGAGGGTGCAACCGCGTCCTGCCGGGGCTGATGTCGGAGACCGGGCATCCTCCCGGATGCCTGGTCTTGCTGATCTCGATGCCATTTCCCGCCGTGAAATGCGGTATGAGCCCGTGGCGCAGGTGCAAACGCTGCGGGGTGGTCGGGCTTCAGATAACCCCGCTGTCAAGCCCACCCGCGCAACTGGATCTGCTTCGGCTGCCCGACGGGTGTTGTTGCTGGCGACCCCTGCGTCACCTTCGGTGCCATGGAGAAGCTCACCCTTGCAGGGGTCAAGGGGGGGGCGGACGATGTTCGGATCCTGCGCGCGCCTGCACCCTCATCATCGGGATCATCTCGTCAAAGCCCGGAACGATGGTGCTTTGCATCGGTGTGTGGGAACGCAACACTCCGTCGGTTCGCATGACAGGCCGGAACTCGGCGATCCTTGGCCAGGTCCGCTAGCGGCGACCAGACGGAAGCCGTCCGGATCATCGCCCCGACGCAGCGTCGCAGCCGGTCCGAACAGCGCGAGCGTTTGTCCTGCAGGATCAGGAGATCAGGATCAGGCCGGCACGTCATGCGATCAGGGCAATCACGTCCGTTGGCCGGGCAGGGCGGCAGGACTTGCGACAGCCCCCCGAGTGCGGGGAATAGCCGCCGCCGGAAGAGAGACTGGTCGCCATCCGGTTCCGTAAGGACGCCGGCTTCGTCATGTGGCGCAAGCAGATGAGCGGGGGGGGGGGCGGTGCCTCCGGGCCCGAGGATCATTGGCGCCAGCTGAAAAAGTTCCGCGGCGCCCGTGCCAACAGCCGTTCGGCGATCTCACGGCCCAGGGCGGCGCCGTCGGCGATCGGCGCGCGGCCTTCCTCGAACAGCGCTTCCGAGCCATCGGGGCGCAGGATCTCGCCGCGCAGCCACAGCGTGTCACCCTGCAGTTCCGCCAAGCCCGCGATCGGCGTTTCGCAGGATCCGTCCAGGGCGGCAAGCAAGGCCCGTTCTGCCGCAAGCCGTTGCCCGGTAGGCACATCGTGGATCTGCGCCAGGAGCGCGGCGATATGGCTGTCGGCCTCGCGCCACTCGATCCCGATCGCCCCCTGCGCGATGGCCGGCAGCATATCGGACGTTTCGATCGGCGCGCGCGGCAAGTCGGTCAGCCCCAGCCGATTGAGGCCTGCCATGGCAAGAAAGGTCGCCACTGCCACACCATCTTCCAGCTTGCGGCGCCGGGTCTGGACGTTGCCGCGGAACTCGACCACCTGCAGATCGGGGCGACGGACAAGAAGCTGCGCACGCCGGCGCAGGCTCGAGGTTCCGACAACCGCGCCCTGTGGCAGATCCGCAATGCCGCCATGATGCAGCGATACAAAGGCATCGCGGGGATCTTCGCGCGGCAGGAAGCAGCGCAGCGTCAGCCCGTCCGGCTGCAGAACCGGCATGTCCTTCATCGAATGAACCGCGATATCGATGCCGCCGCTCAGCATGGCGTCCTCGATTTCCTTGGTGAACAGGCCCTTGCCGCCGATCTCTTTCAGCGGCCGGTCGATCACCCGGTCCCCGGTTGTCTTGATGACGATGATCTCGAAGGCCTCTTGCGGCAGGCCATGGGCCGCCATCAGGCGGTCGCGTGTCTCGTGGGCCTGGGCCAGCGCCAGCGGTGAGCCGCGTGTGCCGATCTTCAGGGGGCGGTCGGGGGTGGGCAAATCCTGTGTCATGCGCCCAGCCATAGCCGCGACACTTGCGCCTGACAACTGCCCGCCGCCTTGACATCACGCCGCCAAACCGGGACGACACAGCAAAGAGGAGCCGAGATGACCAGCACATCCCCCCGTGACAAGACGATCCTGCGCGCGCTGCAAGGCGAGGTTCTTCCGACGCCGCCGATCTGGATGATGCGCCAGGCAGGACGCTATCTGCCCGAATACCGGGCCACCCGGGCAAAGGCGGGCGACTTTCTGTCGCTGTGCTACACGCCCGAACTGGCGGCCGAGGTGACGTTGCAGCCGATCCGTCGCTATGGCTTCGACGCAGCGATTCTCTTTGCCGATATCCTGCTTCTGCCGCAGGCGCTGGGGGCGGATCTGTGGTTTGTCACCGGCGAAGGGCCGCGCCTTTCCACCGTCACGGGCGCGGCGGATCTGGCACGGTTGAAACCGGTAGCCGAGATCGACGCCGTGTTGAACCCGGTCTATGAAACGGTGCGGATCCTGTCCCGGGAATTGCCGGCCGAAACGACGTTGATCGGCTTTGCCGGCGCGCCCTGGACGGTCGCGACCTACATGATCGCGGGGCGCGGCACCCCGGATCAGGCCCCGGCCCACCGCCTCAAGGATGAGGATCGCCCTACCTTCGAGGCGCTGATCGATCTGATCACGCGGGGTACGATCGAATACCTTTCCGCGCAGATCCAGGCAGGCGCCGAAGTCGTGAAGCTGTTCGACAGCTGGGCCGGCTCGCTTCGCGGCGCCGATTTTCAACGCTATGCCCTGGAACCGGCGCGCCAGATCATCACAGAGCTCAAGCAACGCCATCCGGGCGTGCCGGTGATCGCCTTCCCGCGTGAGGCCGGCCAAGGCTATGTCGGCTTTGCGCGCGCGACGGGCGCCGATTGCGTCGCGCTCGACAATTCGGTGACGCCGGAATGGGCGGCCGAACATGTTCAGGTCGATGGCTGTGTCCAGGGCAACCTTGCCTCGCGCCACATGGTGACGGGGGGCGAGGCGCTGGATGAGGAGACGCGGCGCATTGTCCGCGCCTTCTCGAAGGGGCCGCATATCTTCAACCTGGGCCACGGCATCACCCCGGACGCCGATCCGGGCAATGTCCAGCGCATGATCGACGTGGTGCGCGGCGGCTGAGCGCACCATCGGCCCGGCGGAGCTGCCTTCTGCCCCGCCGGATCAGCCTGTGGGCGTCAGACCCACTTGGCGAGCGGGGGCAGGCTCATCAATACCGCATTCGCATCATGGCCGGTGGCAAGCCCGAACTTGGTCCCCCGATCGTAGACAAGGTTGTATTCGGCATAGAGCCCGCGGTGGACAAGCTGCGCGTCACGGTCCGCCGCCGTCCAGTCCTGATGGCGGCGGCGTTCGACCACGCCGAGGAAGGCCGGCAGGAAGGCGCGCCCCACCGACTGGGTAAAGGCGAAATCGGCCTCCCAGTCACCGGTGTTCAGATCGTCATAGAAAATCCCGCCGACGCCCCGCGCGCGGCCTCGGTGCGGGATGAAGAAATACTCATCCGCCCAGGCCTTGAAGCGCGGGTAGTAGTCGGGGCTGTGGGGCATGCAGGCCTGGCGCAGCGTGTCGTGGAAATGGGCGGTATCTTCTTCATATTCGATGCAGGGGTTGAGATCGGCGCCGCCGCCGAACCACCAGGCATGAGGCGTCCAGAACATCCGCGTGTTCATGTGCACCGCCGGCACATGCGGATTGCGCATATGCGCGACAAGTGAGATGCCTGAGGCCCAGAACCGCGGATCGCTGTCCATTCCGGGCACGCCGCGCGCGGCCATGGCGCGTTGCGCCGCCTCGCCCAGCTGGCCATAGACGGCCGAGACGTTCACGCCGACCTTTTCGAAAACCCGGCCCCCACGCATCACGCTCATCAGGCCGCCGCCTGCGTCGCTGTCGCCGTCGGATTTGCGCCGCGTCTCGCTCAGTTCGAACCGGCCCGGGGGCAGTGCCTCGTCCTCATGCCGATCCTCGAGGGTTTCGAAGGCGGTGCAGATTTCATCGCGAAGGCTGCGGAACCAGCTGGCGGCGCGGGATTTCTCGGCTTCGAACGGTGCGGACATGGTTCCCCCTTCGGTTGTGGCCTGCCGCTCTGCAAGCCGTGAATTGGCACTTCCCAGCTTTGCCCTTATGTTGAGCGGAACCGCAAGCCCCCGGAGATGATATGCGCCTGCCCCTGACACTCTGCCTCGTCGCGCCTCTTGCGCTTGCCGCCTGCTCGAATCCGCGCGAACGCTGCATCAATGCGGCTACGGAAGAGCTGCGGGTGGTCAATGCCCTGGTGGCCGAGACCGAAACCAACCTTGACCGGGGCTATACGCTGATCCGCGAACCGGGTGTGCGCACGGGGCTGCATTTCTGCCTGTCACCCACCAACCCGTTCACCTTCTGCAGCACCGCCCAGCCGACGGTCACCGACCGCCCCACCGCCATCGATATTCGCGCCGAGGAACGCAAGCTGGCACAACTGCGTGCCAAGCAGAACGAGTTGACGATCCGGGCCGCCAGCAGCATCGCGGCCTGCGAACAGCAGCATCCCCGCCGGTAAGCGCCCCCGCTCTTGCCTGGGTTCGATGCCCTTCCCACAGGCAGTGGCCGGAACCATTCCCTGTGACCAGCGGTTCGCCTGACAGGATGTACCCCGCAAGGGCTGCATCTGCACAGGATGGTGAAGTCGAAACGGGAGGCAATGTGTTCAGCATGAAGATGGCGTTCGGGGCGGTCCGGCTCCAGGCATCGGCGGCCCGCTGCGGCAGGGGCCTGCCGCACGCCGCTGCACCCCAGGGCAGTTCCGGGGCGCGGGCAGGCGTGGCGGTGCCACGAGGCCGCGGGCTGGTGCCATGAGACGTGGTGTCATCGGTCCGGCGATGGTCGCGGCACTTGCCGCGCTGCTGGTTCTCCTGACGGTGCGCGGCCCTGAACGGGCGCACCGGGCGCCGCCCGGGACGCGCCTGCGGGCGGGGCGTGCCCCCATGGCAGAGGGCGGGCGGGGCCGGACGGCGGCGGGGCCACTTCAGATCCCGCTGGCGGGATGGAAGGATATCCTCTGGCGCAGCTACGGACAGTTGGGGCAGGATCGGGTGATGCTGGTTGCTGCGGGGGTGACGTTCTATGGCTTGCTCGCGCTGTTTCCGGCCCTTACGGCGCTGATCTCGGTCTATGGCCTGTTCGCGGATGCGGGAACCGTGGTGCGGCATGTCGGGATGATGGAAGGGCTGTTGCCCGATAGCGCAATCGAGATCCTGTCCGGCCAGATGGAGCGGATCGCCGCACAGCCTACGGGTCAGCTTGGGTTCGGCTTCGTCATGGGCCTTGGCATCACGCTCTGGAGCGCGAACAACGGCATGAAGGCGATCTTCGACGCGATGAATGTGGCCTATAACGAGGTCGAAGGACGTTCCTTCCTGCGCCTGACGGCGGTTTCCCTGTTCTTCACGCTTTGCGCCATGGCACTGGTCGTGGTCATCATCGGGGTTGTGGTGCTGTTGCCGGTCGCGCTGCGGTTCGTGGGCCTTGACGGGCTGGGCGAACTGGCGCTGCGGGTGGGCCGCTGGCCGGTGTTGCTGCTGGCGCTGATCGGAGCGATTTGCGTGATTTACCGCTTCGCCCCGGACAGGGAACGCCCGGATTGGCGTTGGGTCTGGCCGGGGGCGCTGGTTGCAGCGGTGGTCTGGGTCGCCGCCTCGATCGGGTTTTCCTGGTATGTCACCAGTTTCGACAGCTACAATGAAACCTATGGATCGCTGGGGGCGGTGATCGCCTTCATGGTATGGATGTGGGTTTCCGCAACGATCGTGATCATGGGCGCCGAACTCAACGCCGAGATGGAGCGTCAGACGCGCCGGGATTCCACAACAGGCGCACCGCTGCCCATGGGGCAGCGCGGGGCGCAGGCTGCAGATACCCTGGGCCAAAGCCGGTCATAAGGGCGGCGCTGCGGGATCGGGCGGCGCAGCCCTTTTGCCTGAGTGGCCTGGATCTGTCGGGCAGCCGCGCGTCTTTCCGCGATTGCTGGCGGTGCCGGTGATGCGGGTGCAGCAGATCTGGCCCTGCATGCGTGCCGCTTCCGATCAAGGTTAGTGAAAACCCTGCTGGGAAAGAGGAGCTTTGCCTGTTCGCCGGGGTGCTGGGCGCTGCCTTGCATGGGGCGGACGGCCCCGTCGGCGCGTCCGCGGGTCGATGGGGTCTGCCTGCGCCTCGCCAGGCGCGAGAGCTGTGGCGAAAGGTCCTCGATCCGCGTGGCGATGATGTGGATGACCGGGCTGTCGCGCTCGATCCGGCCGGTGACGCGCAGCAGGCGGCCGGCGGAGACGGCGCTGCGGAACATCTCGTAGGTGCGTTTCCAGACGACGATGTTGGAGACGCCGGTTTCATCCTCCAGCGTCAGGAATTCACGCCAGGCAGTGCAGATGCTCGCTGTTCCCGGTCCGGAGGCTGAGCGCGAAAGGCCCGTCAACCGGACGTTTCCGCAGCGCCCGGTCGCTGGCCAGTCGCGGAAACCATGTCGAAAGCAGGCGACGAGCCATCCCAGCGCAGATCCCACTCCCCTGATGTTCCGCTTTTGTTCTTGATGAGCGTCCAGCGATGCAGAGTCGAGTCCTCCGGCCCGAGGCCGGCCAGAGGTGTGCAGTGCCAGCGGGTCTCGACTGCGGCACTTCCCCCCGCCGACCCGGTCAGCAGGATCCCCAGCGTCCCCCCCGCCTCGGCGGCCAGCTGCAACCGCCGCCCCGCCTTCAGCGACAGCGGCTTCTGCGGCTCGGCAATCATCGCGGCGACGGCGGGTTCGCGCAGGATCTCCTCCGCCGCGCGCAGAAGCTCGGTCTCGGACGGTGCCCGCACAATATGCAGCTGCGCCGCCAGCCCTTCGGGCATCGCCTGCGGCATCAGCTGTTCCGCCACATGATCCGGCTGAACCCAGAACACCGGCCCCTCGCACCGCGCGACCTGCAACAGCCCAAAAAGCCGCCGGCCAGGCCCGGACGCCTCATGCACACGGTGAGGCAGGAGGGGAAGTGGGGCGGAAGTGCTGTCAGATCTCATCGGCGGGATTGTGTGGTGACGCTGAACGCCGGTCCCGGCCCCCAAGGGTCAGAGCCCGGTCACTGCAGGCCACGCGCTGCCAGCGTGCGTGCCACTTCGGCATGAACCAGCTTGCGGACCGTATGGGTGATGCGTTCGCCCAGCGGGCCTCGGAGCTCTTCCCGCAGCAATTCCGCGACAAGAGGGCGCAGATCCGCAACCGGTATCGCGGCCGGTTCCGGTGAGGGCGCGCGGCCAAGGGGAGGCGGTGGCTCAAAGGCGGGAGGTGTATCAGGCTCCCAATCCCCCCCGGAAAGGGCCGCCTCAAGCTCGGCAATCGTATCGGCAAGGCTGAGAACCGGCGCAGCGGGCACGGGTTGCGGGCCGGCATCCGGGACGATCCGAAGATCAGGCGTCAGGACCAAGGGGCCAAGCGGGCCGTCATCCCGCAGGCTGGCCGCAGGGTTGGTGTCTTTTTCCCGGTGTGCGTCGGACATGGTCATCCCCCCGTTGCGCCGGAAAGTCTAGCCGCAGTCGCCCCTTGAAACAACCATCCTGTTGGAACCCTCAGTTCCGACCGATCCGGCCCAGCACCCGGTCCAGCGCCTCGCCCTGAGGGCTGCGCGCCGGCGCATTGCGCACGGCGTTGTAATAGGCCGAGGGATCATAGGTCGGGATGCCGAGATTGAGATGCTCGACCGTCAGAAGACCCATCGACGCCAGAACGCGATAGACCATCACATGCCGGTTTGCCTCGGCATTCACGCGGCTGGCCTGGGCATCAAGAAGTTCTTGTTCGGCGTTGAGCACGTCCAATGTGGTCCGCGCGCCCAGGGCCGCCTCTTCGCGGGCACCGTTCAGGGCGATCTCGGCCGCCTGGATCTGCAGGTCCGAGGCTTCCAGCTGTGCCCGCGCCACGTTGAGCTGCGCCCAGGCCGTTCCCACTTCCTGCACGATTTCCAGCGCGGTCTGATGCAGCGATGACCGTGCCTGATCACGCCGGGCAACCGCCTGACGATAGAGCGACGAATTCGCCCCGCCGGTATAAAGCGGCTGGTTGTAGCTGAGGCTGAGCCGCGAGGTGTCGTTGCCATCCTGATCGACAGCAAGGTTCGCGCCGGCGCTGATCCGCCCCGAACGGGCAGGCTCGGCGCGGGCCACGCTCATCTCGGCCGCCGTCACCTGATGCTGCGCCTGACGGATCGAGGGGTGGGTGCGCTGGGCGATGCCCTTGGCATCGTCAAGGCTGCCCGCCGTTGCGGGCGGGGCCGGTGGGCGCTGCACGGCGCTGGTCGGGAAGGCACCCGTGGCGGCATTATATGCCTCGAGCGCAATGGCGCGTTCCCCCTCGGCTGCCGAGAGCGACGACCGGGCGGCGGCAAGGCGGGCCTCGGCGATCGCGACATCGGTTCGTGTCACCTCGCCCACTTCGAACCGGTCCCGGGCCGCACGCAGTTCTTCCGAGATCACGTTGACGCTGTTCTGGCGCAGGCGGACGTTCTCGGTTGCGCTCCAGACGTTCATATAGGCCGAAACGGCATTCAGAAGGACATTCTGTTCCACATTGACCAGCGCCCAGCGGGTGGCCAGCACGCTTTCCTGCGCAATGTCGATGGCCAGCCGGTTGCGGCCGAAGTCGAACAGCGTCAGTTCCGCCGAAAGCCCTGCCTGCCCGGACAGGTCCTCCAGCAGGAAACCCTGCGCACGGTGAGTATAGGTGGTGCTGGCCGCAAAGCTGATGACGGGACGAAGCGCCGCGACACTTTGCGCCACATCTTCGTCCGAAGCCCGCAGAACCGCACGGTTCTGTTCCAGAAGGTTGGAGTTTCGATAGGCCGCCACCAGCGCATCGGCGAGCGTGTCGGCCTTTGCGGCAGGCGCCACCAGCGCGAACGAGGTCAGAATCGCGGCGGCGAAAAGGGGAAGGCTGCGAAGGGACATTACACGATCCTGCTCGTTATCATTCACATCCCGGTGGCGTGCATGGCGCCGGCCCGGTTTCAGAAGGTGAAGCTGCGGTGTTTCTCGAACCCGGGCAATACCGGAGCCGAGGCATTGAAGGCGTCGCGCCAGGTGATCTTGCCGTCGAACTTGAAGCCGACGCGGCAGACGCCCAGAACATCCTCCATGAACAGACAGACGGCGCGACCACCTTCCTTGAGCTGCGCGGCCAGCGCATCCGGGAAGACCTCGATCGCGCCCTCCACGATGATCGCGTCATAAGGGCCATGCTGCGGGGCACCTTCGGTCAGCGGGGCGGTAACCACGGCGGCGCTATAGACGCCCTGATCGGAAAGAATCGCCTGCGCCTCGGCGGCGAGGGGCTCGTCTTCCTCGATGGCCACCACGGCTTCGGCCAGGCGTGCGATCACGGCGGTGGAATAACCAAGCCCGCAACCAATATCGAGCACCAGATCGCTTGGCTGAAGATCGATTACCTCAAGCATCTTGGCAAAGGTTCGCGGCTCGAGCAGGTAGCGGCCGAGCCCATAGACCAGGTTTTCGCCCATATAGGCCATTTCGCGCTTGCTGTCGGGCACAAAGAGTTCGCGTGGAACGGTCAGCATCGCGTCGATGATCGGAAACTTGGTGACGTCCGAGGGTCGGATCTGGTGATCGACCATCTTGCTACGGCGGGCAGCGTAATCCGGCATGGACTGAACTCTTCGGTCTAGTTGTGTCAGAACGTTCTTGCCACAGTTATTGTCCTGGGGCAACCGAAGCCATGGGCCGGGCCGCAATGCGGCCACGTCGCAGGGGCGCTACAGAATCAGGTCGCCGCGCGACAGATCGGCGATCCCGTCCACGAGCAGGATGAAGTCCGCCTGGCCGTTGCCGTTCACATCTCCAAGCAGCAGGCCGGTGCCGCCTGCCTGCACGAAGCGCAGTTCCCCGGCGCTGCCGCTGAAGGCATTGCTGCCGATGAAGCTGCGCATCGCCAGCGCCGTCAGGTCGATCCGGTCCTCGCCCCGAGCAAAGTCGATGATCCGGTCGCTGGTCGTGCCGATGCCGATTTCCTGGGCCGAACGGAAGACGAAGATGTCGGCACCTGCACCGCCGCCCAGAACGTCGGCACCATGCCCGCCGAACACCAGGTCGTTTCCGGCCCCGCCAAAGATCGTGTCGTTGCCGTCGGCGCCGTAAAGGCTGTCGTTGCCGTCGCCGCCATGGATCAGGTCGTCCCCCGCGCCGCCGCCAATCAGATCATTTCCTGCGCCGCCAGCAATGGTGTCGTTGCCGGCATCACCAAACAGCCGGTCATCGCCCTCTCCTCCGAAAACAAGATCGTTTCCGGCCCCGCCAAGGATCGTGTCGTTGCCGTCGGCGCCATATAGGCTGTCGTCGCCGTATCCACCATGGATCAGGTCTGCCCCCGCGCCCCCGCCGATCAGGTCATGCCCTGGGCCGCCCCACAGGGTGTCATTGCCGTTTCCGCCCAAGAGCTGGTTGTTGCCGTTCCCGCCGAACAGGAGGTCATCGCCATCATCGCCGTGCAGGACATCGTTGCCGTCGGCGCCGTAAAGCGTGTCGTTGCCCGTCCCGC
This sequence comes from Halodurantibacterium daqingense, assembly GCF_042666235.1. Lineage (NCBI taxonomy): Bacteria > Pseudomonadati > Pseudomonadota > Alphaproteobacteria > Rhodobacterales > Paracoccaceae > Halodurantibacterium > Halodurantibacterium daqingense. Next base: position 90,093 of record NZ_JBHTFQ010000010.1, read on the forward strand.
CGAACAGGATATCATCTCCGCCGCCGCCTCCCAGCAGATCGTTGCCCGCCCCGCCATGCAGCACATCGCGGCCGGTGCCGCCAAGCACGGTATCGTCACCATCGCCGCCCCACAGGCTGTCATTGCCCGCCCCGCCGCGCAGAAGGTCATTGCCCAGCCCGCCGAAAAGCTGGTCGTTCCCGTCATCCCCCTCCAGCACGTCATGCCCCGGCCCGCCATGCAGCGTGTCATTTCCGCTGCCACCGAAAAGCGTATCGTTGCCCGTATCGCCCTGCAGCCAGTCATCGCCGTTACCGCCATGCAGCTGATCGTTGCCTGCACCTCCCATCAGCGTGTCGTTGCCATTGAACCCGAACAACTGGTCGGAAAAGTCACTGCCGATCAGAAGGTCGTCGTAGGACACGCCCGGCACCTCGGTCGCGACCTGGTGACCGCGCAGCACGATCCCGTTCCTGCCGTATGTCACCGTGATCTGTGCGATTTCGTAGGCATCAAGGGTCAGGTTGATGCGGCCCCCCGCCAGCGAGAGACCGGAAATCACCTCGAGCGTGGGGATCGTATTGCGCAGCACGGGATCGCCGGCAGCACCCAGGATGACCGCGCTTACATTCGTGACGCCCGGGCCGAAGGCCGACAGGTCAATCGAGAAGTCGCGCGTCTGGTCGAGGCGGGAGGACAGATAGATGACATCCGTGTGGCCCACCCGGTACACTTGGCTGCCGAAGGTTGGATCTCGGTAATCCTGCCGCAAAAGTCGCCCGCCCGCGATATTCTGGGCCATGAGCTGGAAGATCATCCCGCCGGCCCGCAGCAGATCGCTGCCCTCGGGGCCGGCCAGATTGTTGATCGTGGATTGCTGGATCGGCCAGGCCCAGGCCGCATTGATCCCTCGCGATACCATCATCGCGAATTTCGCGAGCATGGTCGAGGCCTGCACGAGCCCCAGTTCGTTGCGGTTCGTATAGCACGTGTTCCATTCGGTCGCGAAGAACTGCACATGCTCCAGTCCGGGGCTGTTGCGCCAGCTGTCCAGCCGATTGAAATACCAGTCGGTGGCGGTCACCTGGTCATAGGAGTCCTTGAGGTAGTAATGGCTGACCACGGCGTCGACGGCCTTGCGCGCCGCCGCATCGAACTGCGCCATGATCTGCTGGTTCTGCACCCAGCCCGAGCCGGGAGAGTATTCCCCGGCCTGGCCGTATTGGACGGCGATAAGCGGCTCGGTCCAATGCGCCCCGCCGAATGTGGAGCGATGCGCATCGATTTCCTGCTGGATCGCCACCGCCATGGCCGCAGCCACCCGCCCGTATTCGAGCGCGGTCATGCGGCCTGAACCCCAGTATTCGTTGCCGATTTCGAAGGCGAAGATATCGACCTGTCCATGCGCCCCGGCCAGAACCTCGCGCACGAAGACACGCATGTCAGCGATATAGGCGGGGTCAAGCGCGCGTGTGCCATGATCGCCGGGAAGCAGCGCGTGCCGCGTGGGTATCACCAGCGTCGGTGCAATGCCTGCGTTCGCGGCATAGGCCAGGAAACTGTCAAGCGGCAGCAGATCCACTGTCAGGCCGGTGACCGGATCGACGGCGCTTGTGGCGTTCGGCCTGCGGATGTCGAAATAGTCTTCGGTGATCGACCCGCCCGGATACCTCAGTCCGGTCAGCCGAAGCTGGTCGACCGCCTCGTCGAACGTGCCCTGGTCGCCAACCCTGTCCTTGTGAAACAGGATGTTGCCTCCGAACAGAAGCGGGCTCACGTAACCGCTCACGGCGGTCCCTTGGGAAAAATCGACGATCGGCATGAACAGGCTCAAAAGGAATGCCTGATGTTTCTAGGTCTGCCGCGGCAGCGTCGCTTTTGCTCAAAAGGCGATCGGGCATCCGCAAACGGCTGGAACGTATCCGGTCGCAGGTTCCGGTTTTTCAATAAGGATCAGCCAGATGTCCCTGGCGCGCCCTCATCCCGCCTTTTGAAGCGTGCCGGCCCATCGCGCCGTCCCGATGGTCCAGGTGCCGACACCTCTTGCCGCAGGTGTCGGCGCGGGCCGCGCCCGCCGCGCCCGACACGGCAGAGCTTGACCAGGTACAGGATCAAAGGGGTTTGAAAGCGTTACCTGCAGGCCTATACCAGACCCGACCGGATCACGTCCCGGAACGAGGAGCCATCCCATGCCAAACCCGACCGCAGCCATGATCGTCATCGGCGACGAGATCCTGTCCGGCCGAACCCGCGATTCAAACATGCACTTCCTTGCCGGCGAATTGTCGAACCGCGGCATCGACCTGCGCGAGGTGCGGGTAGTGCCCGATGTGCACGATGCCATCGTTGCGGCCGTGAATGGCCTGCGGGGCCGGTTCGACCACGTCTTCACCTCGGGCGGTATCGGTCCCACCCATGATGACATCACCGCCGATGCAGTGGCGGCGGCGTTCGGTCTGGGTCTTGATGTCCGCGATGATGCGCGGGCGATTCTGGCGGCCCATTATGCCAAGACGGGTTCGGAACTGAATGCCGCGCGATTGCGGATGGCGCGGATCCCCGCCGGCGCGACGCTGATCGAAAATCCGATCTCCTCGGCGCCGGGGTTCAGCCTCGAAAACGTGCATGTCATGGCGGGGGTGCCGAATGTGTTTCAGGCGATGGTGGCATCGCTTCTGCCAAGGATCAGCGGCGGAGCACCGCTTCTGACCCAGTCGCTGCGCATCCCGCGCGGCGAGGGCGAGATTGCCGGGCCGCTTGCGGAGCTTGCTTCGGCATTTCCGACCCTCTCGATCGGATCCTATCCTTTCATCTCGAACGGGGCTCACGGCGCAACGATCGTCATTCGCGGAACCGAAGCCGCCGATGTCGATGCCGCGATGGTCCGGCTCGCCGCCCTGTTCCCCGAGGCGCTTGCGTGACAGCGCCCGGCCTCGCAGATCTCTGTCGCGTGCTGGAGGCGACCTGGCCCCCTGCGGCAAGGGTGCAACTTGGCCCCTGGACGATCCGCGAAGGCAGGGGCGGCGGCAAGCGCGTTTCTGCGGCAAGCGCCGAAGGGCCCGTCACCGCCGCCGACATTCGGGCCGCAGAAGCTGCTATGGCCAACCTCGGCCAGGACCGGCTGTTCATGATCAGGGGCGATCAGGATGATCTTGATCGGCAGCTTGCGGCGGAAGGCTATGCCGTCGTGGACCCGGTGGCGGTTTACCTTGCGCCCCTCGAGGGGCTTTGCCGCGACGTGCCGCCGGTTTCCTTTTTTTCATGCTGGCCGCCGCTGGGCATTCAGACCAGCCTGTGGACCGAGGCGGGGATCGGCGCAGAGCGCCAGGCGGTGATGCAGCGGGTGCAGGGCTCCAAGGCTGCGCTTCTGGGCCGTGTCAACGACCGTGCCGCAGGCACCGCCTTCATTGCCTGCGATCACGATGTTGCGATGCTGCACGCGCTCGAGGTCGTGCCCTCGCAGCGTCGGCAAGGCGTCGCACGCAACATCTTGCGCGGTGCCGTCGGCTGGGCACAGGACAATGGCGCCAACTGGCTGTCGCTTGTGGTGACCCGGGCAAATGTGCGGGCAAGAAAGCTCTATGCTTCCTTTGGACTGCAACTTGTGGGACACTATCATTATCGCATGAAATGAGCCGCAAGAGGCCGAGCAGTGCCTGTCTTACGTGAACTTCAAGCCGGTTCCGTCCGGGCAAGGACGCTGATGCTTGCCGTCGCGGGTGTCCTGCTGGGCGCCCCGGCTCTCTGTATGCCCCTGAGCCTTCCACCCGATGTCCATGTCGCCGCCGAGCGTCAGGAGACCTTCGCGTCGCATCGGGTGCCGACGGGCAGCTGGCGGGACGGGACCCTTCCCGCGCTGCAGGCCGAGGGCGCGCTGCGCCAGATCGCCTGGCGCACGTCGCGTCCCGCCAGCACGCTGGCCCTGATGACGCCCCTGCGGGATGAGCTGGCGGCGGCAGGCTTCGAGATCCTGTTTGAATGTGCGACCGAGCATTGCGGCGGCTTTGACTTCCGATATGCGATCGAGCTCTTTCCCGAGCCCGACATGCACGTGGACCTTGGCGACTACCGCTTTCTTTCCGCCCGGCGCGCGTCCGATGCAGGCCACGAGTTCATCAGCCTGATCGTCAGCCGCAGCAGTGGTCGCGGCTATGCCCAGCTGACCCATGTCGCGCCGAGCGGCGAACCGGCCGAGGTGACTTCGGGCCTGTCAACCAAGGCCCGTGATCCTGATGCCGCCGACTATGAATACGGTGCGGTCGTAGCGCTTGATGATCTGAGGTTTGAAACCGGCCGAACCCGGCTGTCGGCGGGAAGCGCAGGCTCGCTTGCCGAACTGGCGGCCTTTCTGCGGGCCAACCCAGGGGCGCGGGCCATTCTGGTCGGTCATTCCGATGCGCAAGGCAGCCTCGCAGGAAATATCACCCTGTCCCGGCAGCGCGCGGATGCAGTGCGGGACGTGCTTGTGGCGGAACACGGCGTGGCGGCCGGGCAGATCTCCACACAAGGAGTCGGGCACCTCGCTCCGAGGGCGAGCAACCTGACCCCGGGGGGCCGCCAGCAGAATCGCCGGGTCGAGGCGCTGATCGAGGCTGCGCCCTAAAGCGTCGCAGCAAGCCGTGAACCCTGGTCAATCGCTCGCTTGGCATCAAGTTCCGCCGCGACATCCGCGCCGCCGATGACATGCACCCGCCGTCCCGCGGCAACAAGCGCATCAGCAAGGTCGCGTTCCGGTTCCTGCCCGGCGCACAGCACGATCGTGTCTACGGGCAGCAGTTCGGCTCGGGCGGCGTCTGCGCCGATGCGCAGGTGCAGCCCCTCGGCATCAATCCGTTCATAGGTGACACCAGGCAGCATCCGGACGCCTTTCATCTGCAGAGTCGCGCGGTGGATCCAGCCGGTGGTCTTGCCAAGGCCACGGCCCGGCTTGCCGGGCTTTCGCTGAAGCAGCGTCACCTCGCGCGCAGGCGGTGCGGGGTGCGGGCCTTCCGGATCAAGGCCACCGCGCACCTGTTCCGGATCGGCAACCCCCCATTCGCGCAACCATTCGGGCAGGTTCATGGTCGGGCTCTCGCCCGCGTGAACCAGGTATTCCACCACGTCAAAACCGATACCTCCGGCGCCAACAACCGCGACGCGGCGGCCTGCCGTGGCCCGACCTGTCAGCAGGTCCACATAGTTCAGCACATGCGCTGCATCCTGTCCGGGAATCCGGGGATCGCGCGGCCGCACGCCCGTGGCGATGACCACCTCGTCAAAACCGTCAAGATCCTCGGGCGTCACCCTCGCCCCGAGCCGCAGTTCAAGCTGTGCCTTCGCCACCATGGTCTCGAACCAGGCGACGAGGCCGTGGAATTCCTCCTTGCCGGGGATCACCCGCGCAAGGTTCAACTGCCCGCCGATCCGGTCGCCGGCCTCGAACAGGGTGACGAAATGACCACGTTCGGCGGCCACCAGCGCCGCCGAAAGCCCCGCAGGCCCGGCGCCGATCACCGCGATCCGCCGCGGCGTCGCCGCCGGTTCATACCGCAGTTCGGTCTCGTGGCAGGCACGGGGGTTGACGAGGCAGCTTGAGATCTTGCCGCTGAACGTATGGTCAAGGCAGGCCTGATTGCAGGCGATGCAGGGCGCGATTTCGTCCGCCCGTCCTTCGGCGGCCTTCCGCATGAAATGGGCATCCGCAAGGAAAGGCCGCGCCATCGACACCAGATCCGCGAGGCCTTCGGCAAGGATATCTTCGGCCACCTCGGGGCGATTGATGCGGTTCGATGTCACCACCGGGATTCCGACCTTGCCCATCAGCTTGCCGGTGACCCATGAAAAGGCCCGGCGCGGCACGCTGGTCGCAATGGTGGGCACCCGCGCCTCATGCCAGCCGATCCCCGTGTTCAGCATCGTGGCGCCGGCCGCTTCGATGCGCTGTGCAAGGGTGATGACCTCGTCGAAGGTGGAACCGCCGGGAACAAGATCGATCAGCGAGATGCGGTAGATCAGAATGAACCTATCGCCCACCGCCTCCCGCACCCGGCGCACAACCTCGAGCGGCAGGCGCATGCGGTTTTCAACGCTGCCGCCCCAGCGGTCGGTCCGGCGGTTGGTGTGTTCCACAAGAAACTGGTTCAGGAAATAGCCTTCCGAACCCATGATCTCGACCCCGTCATATCCGGCTTCCTGTGCGCGCCGGGCGGCCGTCACGATGTCGGCGATCTGCTGTTCGATGCCAGCCTCGTCAAGCTCCGTGGGGGGAAAGGGCGAAATGGGCGACTTGATCGCCGAAGGGGCAACGCAATCCGGGCCATAGGCATAGCGCCCTGCGTGAAGGATCTGCATGGCGATCAACCCGCCCGCATCATGGATGCGCGCTGTCACGATCCGATGGTTTGCCACATCCCGAGCGGTGTAGAGCCCTGCCGCCCCGGGAAAGACAGCACCGGCGGGGTTGGGTGCGATCCCGCCCGTGACCATCAGCGCGGCACCGCCCCGGGCCCGCTCGGCATAGAACTCGGCGACGCGGTTCCAGTCGCCGGTTTCTTCAAGCCCGGTGTGCATGGAACCCATGATGGCGCGGTTCTTCAGCGTCACAAAACCCAGGTCGAGCGGGGCCATAAGATTGGGATAATCGGTCATTGCGCCTCCTTGGCGGCAGGATGCGCAGCGGCCCGGCCAATGTCACGCACAACGCGGCGTCACGAAGATGGTTTCGGTGGCCGATCGCTGCGCCCACTCGGCCAAGGGGCGTCGCGGCCTCCGAGGGATGAAGGGAACAGGGGCGCCTGATGTGGTGACGGTTCTGATGGGCGGCCTTCGTTATGCTGACCACAAGGGGCTTGCGAAGCTCGGACGCTGGACCGCATGTGCCGGCAGGCTTTCCTTCGGGTTTCCAGGTGACGGCCCTGTGGAAAACCCCATCGACCTTATGGCGATGGGTCGCGCTGCCCTCGCCAGCCAGTCGAGCATCCTGCGGTTCGCGCCGGCACGTGCCTTCGCCCGCCGGGCCCCGGCCGTGTCAGCGCCTCAGAACTCGGCCCGCGGGCGGCGGGTAAGCGTCAGATCGCGGACGAGCATCCGGTTCACGCCGGGCTTTTCGAAGATCAGATCGACCCAGACCTTTTCAAGCCGCTTTTCGTTGATCTGTGAATAGGCAAGGTCGAACTCGGCCACGCCACGCCCGTCATTGAAGACAAGCTCCTGAACCACCTGTTCGACGTTCGGGCCGAACTTGATGTTGATCCGCGAGAATACCCTGACAGGCTCGTCTGACTCGAGGCTGACATCCAGCCGAAGGACATGACGATGCCGAAGGCTTCGGACGCCCTCGTCAGGCATGTCGAGCACGACGGAGAGAAAGCTACCGTCAAAGCGGCTGACCTCGAACTGCAGCGCGAAGTCGGCCGAACCCGGGGCATCACTTCGCAACTGGCGCAGCGTGATTTCGCTGTCCGAGCAATCGTGGAAGAGATTGGCCCCCTCGCCAGCGTTGGTTTGGTTTGCAACGGTCCTGGCCTCTGCGCCTAGTGCCTCGACCCACGGCAGCGGCCGCCAGCCCCAGTCATAGCCCGGCGCAAGCGCCACGGCGCGTCCAGCGCTGTCTTCATGGGTCCGATGTGGCAGTCGGTCGCCGCGACGACCGAGTTGAAGCGCCATCGAGCCGAGACGACCAAGGCGTGACATCCCTGTTCCCCTTACCCAGTCAGCAGCACCAGCCTTCTGGAACATGGCTGCTGAGCTCCATACACGCGCACCCGCAGTCGAGCCGGGCATGGCAATCCTCCGAATCATTTGGTTCTGAAACGCGGTCACAGACGAATGGTTTCATTTTACATACTTTGGAGCGCCGTAAAAGCCATGCGTATGGATGAAATGGGCTTTGGCGCAATCCGAGGGATCGCCAGGCTGCGTTGCGGCCATGGGGCGCAGCGGATCACGGCATCATCAGGACCATCGGATTGTCACGGCTGCTGCCGAGGGGCGGGTCAATCTGGCCCACCCGCCCGCGCCCCTTGCGCGGGAAGTGGTCCCAAGTCCGGGTGGACCTGCATTGTGATGCAGGTTCGAGGTGGACCGCCCGGGCCGAGCGGGCCGGATCAATAGGCTCGCTCCGAAAACTCAGCATTGGAATGTCGCAAGCGACGTTCATGCAAGGATGCGTCAGCAGCCGCTTTGCACGAAGCCGCAACCTGCCGTCATTCTGTTGCCGCGCCCGCGCGCGCAGGCAAGGGCAGATGGGGAGGACGTCAGCTCAGCCAGTATCGACGCCGACGTCGGCGCGCAGGGTGTTGCCAGCCATGATACCCCGGTTCTCTGACAGGATGCGCTGCAAGAACCCGCTCAACGTTTCCAACCCGTCGTCTCGACTAATGGGTCGCCCCTTTGGCGCGAGCACCGAAAGCGTGATGATGCGGTCGCCGATGTCGATGAGTGCCCGCCAGTAGTCAGGCTCGAAGGCCGGGCCAGGTGCTGCACCGACGTCGCGCAGGCGCAGATAATAGGCGCCACCGCGGCTGAAATCCTCAAGTATGGTCACATCCGCCGCGCGGCCGGAACGTGCCAGCGCAGCCCGGCCGCCGTCCGAGCGGAAGTATTGCCCCAAGGCTGCTGCAGATTCCCGCACCTTCATCCCGCGGCCCGGAGCGGAGACGGCGGCTGTCAGCACTGCCGCCATATCGGGCTGCGGCAGGGCCGGATCCTGGGCAATGGCCGCGCAACTTCCCAAGACGACAAGCGCGCCCTCGGCCGTGTCGCGCGATGCCCCCAAATCCACGCAGTAGCCCCGGGGGCCGGCCACGATGATCAGACCCTCGGCGACGGCGACGCGCGCCGGCACATCGACGGAGGCGGCCTGCGGCACGCCCTCCATGCAGCCCGAAAGACCTACTGCCGCGGCGAGCACCAGAGCGCGGGACACCGCCCGCTTCTCAGAGATCCATATAGACGTGAACTTCTGCATCGGCTCCGGGATGAGTAACGGCCCCCTTGCGGGTCGAGCCCACAAGCTGGGCATATTTCCATAGCGCACCCGAGGCATAGATGGTGGGCCGCGGCCCCTGCCATTGCGCCTTGCGTGCGGTCAGCTCGTCATCGGTCAGGGCGACCGAGATTTCGCCGGTGATCGCGTTGATCGTGATCATGTCTCCGTTCTGCAGGAGGGCGATCGGCCCGCCATGCGCTGCCTCGGGCCCCACGTGGCCGACACAGAATCCGCGTGTTGCACCGGAAAAGCGGCCATCGGTGATAAGCGCGACCTTCTTGCCCATTCCTTGCCCGGAAATGGCAGCGGTGGTTGCGAGCATTTCGCGCATGCCCGGGCCGCCAGCGGGCCCTTCGTTGCGGATGACCAGCACGTCGCCCGCCGCGTAGTCGCGGTTCTGAACGGCGGCGAAAGCGTCCTCTTCGCATTCGAACACCCGCGCCGGGCCGGTAAAGACCTGTTCCTGTTCGGACATGCCCGCGACCTTGACGATCGCGCCTTCGGGGGCAAGGTTGCCGCGCAGACCCACCACGCCACCGGTTCGGGTGATCGGCGTCGCGGCCGGATAGATCACGCGGCCATCCGCCTCGCGCGCGACAAGATCAAGATCCTCGCCGATCGTGCGGCCGGTTGCGGTGATGCAATCTTCGTGGATCAGCCCGGCTTTGCGCAGTTCCTTCATGACAACCGGAACGCCGCCGGCCTCGTAAAGATCCTTGGCAACGTATTTCCCGCCGGGTTTGAGATCCACGAAATAGGGGGTGTAGCGGAAAATGTCGCAGACGTCGAACAGATCGAAATCGATCCCCGCTTCGTGTGCGATTGCGGGCAGGTGTAGGCCTGCATTGGTCGAACCGCCGGTGCAGGCCACCACGCGGGCCGCGTTTTCCAGTGATTTCCGCGTGACGATGTCGCGGGCGCGGATGTTCCGTTCGATCAGGTTCATAACCGCCACGCCCGACGCCTCGCCATACTGATCGCGGCTTTCGTAGGGGGCGGGCGCGCCCGAGGAATTGGGCAGCGCAAGGCCGATCGCCTCGGACACGCAGGCCATGGTATTGGCGGTGAACTGACCCCCGCAGGCGCCGGCGCTGGGGCAGGCGACGCGCTCGAGGATCGCAAGCTCGGCATCGCTGTAATTGCCTGCCTGATGCTTGCCCACAGCTTCGAACACGTCCTGAACCGTCACATCCTGGCCGTTCAGCCGCCCCGGCAGGATCGAGCCGCCATAGATGAACACCGACGGCACATTCAGCCGGACCATCGCCATCATCATGCCCGGCAGCGACTTGTCGCAACCTGCAAGACCCACAAGCGCATCATAGCAATGGCCGCGGATCGTCAGTTCCACCGTATCGGCAATCGCCTCGCGCGAGGCGAGCGAGGAGCGCATGCCCTCGTGCCCCATGGCGATGCCGTCGGTGACGGTGATCGTGGTAAACTCGCGCGGAGTGCCGCCGCCTTTCTTTACGCCCATCTTCACCGCCTGCGCCTGTCGGTTCAGCGCGATATTGCAGGGCGCGGCCTCGTTCCAGCAGGTCGCGACGCCAACCCAGGGCTGGTGGATCTCCTCCTCGGTGATGCCCATCGCATAGAAATAGGACCGGTGCGGCGCGCGCGCCGGGCCTTCGGTGACATGGCGACTGGGCAGGCGGGATTTGTCAAAGCGCGACTGCGACATGGCTGGCTCCGGAATGGCTGTCCTTGGCCTCTGGATAGGCGACCGGGCCCGGGTTAACAAGCCGGATCGGCCCGTCGCATTGCCCGACGCCTCCGGCGCGCCTAGATGTGACGAAAGGAAAACGCATGACCGCTTCAATGCCCGCCCGTCTGACGTCCCCCGCCTTTTCGGCCTATGTCGCGCCCGCGCGGGGGCGGGCGCAGCTGTGGCGCACGCTGCTGGGTGTCATTCTCATTCTGGGAATCTATGCCGGACTCCTGGCGCTGTTCCTTCTGGCGATCGACCGATGGTACGGCCCGGGCGCCGAGCGGCTGCTGCAGGCCCGCAGCCCGGTCGGCACGGTTCTGGTGCTGGCCACCTTCCTGGGCATGGCGCTTGGGCCGGTTCTCGCGGTTGTCATCCTGCACCGACGCCGCCCGCTGACGCTGATCGGCCCACTCCGGCCCGCGCTGCGCGATTTCTGCATTACTGCGGGCGTCGTGCTGGCGCTGTCGCTTGTGTGGATGCTGCTTCCGGGCGGCCCGCCCCTTGAGCGGAAGCTGGATCTGGGCCTCTGGTTTCAGTTCCTTCCGCTGGCGCTGCTGGGCATCCTGGTGCAGACCGGCGCCGAGGAGCTTGTGTTTCGCGGATATCTGCAGCAGCAACTTGCGGCACGTTTTGCGACGCCATTGGCCTGGATGGTGCTGCCGTCGGTTCTGTTCGGGCTGCTGCATTACGATCCGCAGACGATGGGGGGCAATGCATGGCTGATCGTGGCAGCGACCGCGCTGTTCGGCCTGATTGCCGCGGATCTGACCGCGCGCACCGGCACGTTGGGCGCGGCCTGGGGGCTGCATCTTGCGAACAATGCGGTGGCGCTTCTGTTCATCTCGGCCGAAGGTCCCTTGGACGGACTTTCTCTGTGGACCTATCCGTTTTCGCAGCATGATGTGGCCGCCATGCGGCCCTTGCTTCTGCTCGACATGGCCGGGTTGGTGCTGATCTGGGCGCTTGCGCGCCGTGCCCTGCGCCGCTGATTGCATTCCCGGCCCTTGCGCCTTATCTGAGGGACCAAACAGGATCAAAGGTCGCCGCCGCATGAACTGGATCACGAATTACGTCCGCCCCAAGATCAACTCGTTGTTCTCGCGTCGCGAGGTGCCCGAGAATCTGTGGACGAAATGCCCTGAGTGCGGAACGATGCTGTTCCACCGCGAACTGGCCGACAATCTGAATGTCTGCAGCAACTGCGACCATCACATGGGCATCACGCCCCGGGCGCGTTTCGTCGCGCTGTTCGACGGCGGGATCTTCAACGAGGTGAAAGTCCCCGAGCCGGTGACTGACCCGCTGCAGTTCCGGGATCAGAAGAAGTATCCCGACCGCATGAAGGCGGCGCAGAAATCCACCGGCGAGAAAGAGGCGATGCTGGTCGCCGAAGGCGAGATCGGGCGCACGCCGATTGTCGCAGCGGCGCAGGATTTCAGCTTCATGGGCGGCTCGATGGGCATGTATGTCGGAAATGCGATCATCGCCGCCGCCGAACGCGCCGTATTGCTGAAACGCCCGCTCGTACTGTTTTCCGCAGCCGGTGGGGCACGGATGCAGGAAGGTATCCTGTCGCTGATGCAGATGCCGCGGACCACGGTAGCCGTGCAGATGCTGAAAGAGGCCGGTCTGCCCTATATCGTGGTGCTGACCCATCCGACGACCGGCGGCGTCACGGCATCCTATGCGATGCTGGGCGATGTCCAGATTGCCGAACCCAATGCGTTGATCTGCTTTGCCGGGCCTCGGGTGATCGAGCAGACCATCCGCGAGAAACTGCCCGAGGGCTTCCAGCGGGCCGAATATCTGCTGGATCACGGAATGCTCGATCGCGTCACCCATCGCAAGGCCCTCCGGGATGAGCTTGTGACCATTCTGCGGATGCTGACGAACCAGCCGCCTGTCGTGGTGGCCGATCTTCCGGCGCCTGCGTCCGACGCCGCGCCCGAGCTTGCCGCACCGGCCGAGCCCGCACCGCAACCGGCCGCGGACGAGATTGCGGCCAACGACGCCAAGCCATGAGCGCGCCCTCATCCGACATCATCCTGCAACGGATGATGTCGCTTCACCCAAAGATCATCGACCTGACGCTGGAACGCGTCTGGCGCCTGCTGGCCAGCCTTGGCCATCCCGAAAAGGCGCTGCCGCCGGTGATCCATATCGCCGGCACCAACGGCAAGGGATCGACCCAGGCGATGATACGCGCCGGGCTCGAGGCGGCGGGCAAGCGCGTCCATGCCTATACCTCGCCGCATCTTGTGCGGTTCCACGAACGGATCCGGCTGGCCGGAGAGCTTGTGTCCGAACCCGCGCTGTCGGCGCTGTTGGATGAATGCGAGACCGCGAATGGCGGCGAGGGCATCACCTATTTCGAGATCACGACCTGCGCTGCCCTGCTGGCCTTTGCGCGTTGCCCCGCGGATTACACGCTGCTCGAGGTCGGGCTTGGCGGGCGTCTGGATGCCACCAATGTGGTGGAGCGTCCGGCCCTGACGGTAATTACCCCGGTGTCGCTGGATCATCAGCAGTATCTGGGTGAAACGCTGCCGGAAATCGCCGCTGAAAAGGCGGGAATCATCAAGCGCGACGTTCCCTGTGTCGTCGGTCCGCAGGATGATGCCGCCCTTGCGGTGATCGAACGGACTGCCGCGCGCCTTGGCGCGCCGCTGCTGGCATATGGCCAGAACTGGCATGTCTGGGAAGAACGCGACCGGCTTGTCTTTCAGGATGAAAACGGCCTTCTGGACTTGCCGTTGCCGAACCTGCCGGGTGCGCATCAGGTGCAGAACGCCGGCGCAGCGGTTGCCGCGCTTCGGCACCTCGGCCTGGACGAGGTCGCATGCGCGGCGGCCGTATCGCAGGCAGAATGGCCGGCCCGGATGCAGCGGCTGCGGCGCGGACCGCTTGCCGAGAGCGCACCGCAGGCCGAGTTGTGGCTTGACGGGGGGCACAACCCATCGGCGGGCGAGGCTTTGGCCGCCACTCTGGCGCGGATGCCTGCCCGGAACACCCGGCTGATCTGCGGGATGCTGAACACCAAGGATATTGCCGGCTACCTTCGTCCGCTCGCAGCTCATGCCGACCGGCTTTACGCCGTGTCGATCCCGGGTGAAACCGCAACGCTGAGCGCGGATGACACGCGTGTCGCGGCCAAGGCTGCGGGGATCACCGCAGAGACCGCCCGCTCGGTGTCCGAGGCGCTGGCGCGGATCGTTGCAGATGATCCGGCCGCGCGGGTTCTGATCTGTGGCTCGCTTTACCTGGCCGGATCGGTTCTGCGCGACAACGGCTAGGAGGCCCAGTCCGCCGCCTGCATTTCGCGCAGGCGGCTGGCGGTGCGCTCGAACTCGAAGCTGCCAGTGCCTTCGTTGTAAAGCCGTTCGGGACTGTCGGCGGCGCTGGCGACAAGACGGACCTTCGCCTCGTAAAGCGCGTCGATCAGGGTGACGAAGCGCTTCGCTTCGTTGAAATTGCTGGCCGAAAGGCGCGGGATATCCTCGATCACCAGAAGCCGCACTGCCTCGGCGATGGCCAGGTAATCGGCCGGGCCCAGGGGCTGACCACAGAGGTCCCAGAACGAGGCCCGCGCGATGCCGTTGTGAAAGGCGGGCAGGCGCACTTTCCTTCCCTTGACCGTCAGGTCAAGCGGTCCGGCCGGTTCCGGCACCAGATCGGCCCAGATCGCATCGATTGCCTTGCGGGCAGCCGCGCCCGCAGGCGTGAAATAGACCTGCGCCCCACTGAGCCTGTCCTGCCGATAGTCCGTGTCGCTGTCGAGCGCGTGCACATGCATCCGCTCTTTCAGAAGGCCGATGAAAGGCAGGAAGATCGCGCGGTTCAACCCGTCCTTGTAAAGATCATTTGGGGGCCGGTTGGAGGTGGTCACCACCACCACGCCCGCATCGAAGAGCATCTGGAACAGGCGCCCCACGATCATCGCATCGGTGATGTCGGTGATCTGCATTTCGTCAAAGCACAGCAGCCGCAGGTCCGACGCAACCTGTTGTGCTACCGGGGCAAGCGCATCATCCACCCCCTGCTGGCGGGCGGCGTGCATTCCGGCGTGGATTTCCTGCATGAATGCGTGGAAATGCACCCGGCGCTTGCCGGGGATGTCCACGGCTTCGGTGAACAGATCCATGAGCATGGACTTGCCGCGTCCGACACCTCCCCAGAGGTAAAGCCCTTTCGGCGGCGGGGACTTGCGCGACAGAAGCCCTGTCAGGAAGCCTCGACGCTGCGCCGCGCGGTCCTGAAGGCCCTGACGGAGTGTTTCCATAAGGGGCAGGACGGCACGTTGGGCGGGGTCGGGGCGCAGCGCGCCTTGGGCCACCCGGGCATCATAGATCTCGATCAGGCTCTGGCTCATGCCGGCTGCATAGCGCCGCGCGTCGGGGTTTGGAAGCCGCCCATCACGACTCGCGATGAGAAGCTGCAGAAATTCGCGGTTGACCTTGCCCTGCGATCGGCGAAACCTGCCGGGCGCGCGGAAATGCCGCGTGCAGGAGTTCTTGCAATGCCGCAAAGCCACCGCGCCCCGCTGTTCACCCCCGTCCTGATCGGCGGTTGCATCATCATCATGCTGAGTTTCGCGGTGCGGGCCAGCTTTGGCGTGTTCCAGATCCCGATTGCGGAGGAATACGGCTGGGCGCGGGCCGAGTTCAGCCTGGCAATCGCGATCCAGAACCTTGCCTGGGGCTTTGGCCAGCCGATTTTCGGCGCGCTTGCCGAAAAGTTCGGTGACCGGCGTGCAATCGTCGCGGGGGCGCTGACCTATGCGGCGGGGCTGGTGCTTTCGGCTTATGCAGTGACGCCAGGTCAGCATCAGATGCTCGAAATTCTTGTCGGATTCGGCATCGCAGGCACTGGTTTCGGTGTTGTGCTTGCAGTGGTGGGCCGCGCAGCCTCGGATGAAAACCGCTCTGTTGCGCTGGGCATTGCAACGGCGGCGGGTTCGGCCGGGCAGGTTTTCGGCGCACCGGTTGCCGAGGCCCTGCTGGGACTGTTCAGCTGGCAAGCCGTGTTTCTGATCTTTGCCGGCGTCATTCTGGCCTCGCTTCTTGCGCTGCCGATGATGCGAAGCCCCGCACCGGCAAGCCGCGCCACGCTGGAAGAAAGCATGGGCAGCGTCCTTGTGCGCGCCTGCCGCGATCCTTCCTTCACGCTGATTTTCCTTGGCTTCTTTTCCTGTGGCTATCAGCTTGCCTTCATCACGGCGCATTTTCCGGCCTTTGTCACCGAGATGTGCGCGGGCATCGATCCCGCCGGCATGCTCGCCTCGCTGGGCGTGTCCTCGACACAGACGCTGGGTGCCGTGGCGATATCGCTGATCGGCCTTGCCAATATCGGCGGCACGATCTTCGCGGGCTGGCTTGGAAAACGCTACAGCCGCAAATACCTGCTGGCCGGGATCTATGCGGCGCGAACGGTGGTGGCAGGGGTGTTCATCCTGATGCCGATCACGCCCGGATCGGTCATCCTTTTCTCGGTGGCGATGGGCAGTCTCTGGCTGGCGACGGTGCCCCTGACCTCGGGACTGGTCGCGCATATCTACGGGCTGCGCTACATGGGCACGCTTTATGGCCTTGTGTTCTTCAGTCACCAGCTGGGCTCGTTCCTCGGGGTGTGGCTGGGTGGCCGCATGTATGACATCACGGGCGATTACACGCTGGTCTGGTGGATCGGGGTCGGCGTGGGGGCCTTTTCGGCGCTGGTGCATCTTCCTGTGCGCGAACGCCCGATGGAGGCGCTTGCCCTTTCCCCCGCCGTGCCGGCCCGTTAGGCTGACCGCAAAACCTGCAAGGAATATCCGATGACGTTTATCTTCGCGCCCGCTGATGCCGCATCATTGCCGCTACATGTGGTTGCCGCCGATCAGTTTGAAGACTGGGTCGCCAGGCGCAGCACCGCCGAGCGCAACTGGCTGACAGGCTGCGGATTTTCTGCCGGCGCCGGGGAGTTGTGCCTGCTGCCGGGTGCCGAGGGGGCGATCGCAGGCGCGGTGGCGGGGCTTGGCACTGCGCGCGATCAGGCCCGCGGCCGCTTTGTCCTGGCGCGGGCCGCGGCGCGCCTGCCGGAAGGAAACTGGCATCTTGTTCACGATCTTCCGTCCGTGGCGCTGCAGGAAGCGGCGCTGGGCTGGCTTCTGCAGGGCTATCGGTTTGACCGTTATGCCAAGGCGGCGCCGTTGCGCGCGCGACTGGTCGCCCCGGATGGCGTCGATGCAGCGCGGATCGAGGCCTTGGCCGCCGGCGAGGTATTGACACGCGACCTGATCAACACGCCCGCCAGCGACATGGGCCCGCAAGAGCTTGAGGAGGCCTTCCTTGGCCTTGCCCGGCAGTTCGACGCGCGGACGAATGTCATTCGCGGCGATGATCTGCTTGCGCAGAATTTCCCGATGATCCACGCCGTCGGGCGTGCATCGGTGCGCGCGCCGCGCCTTCTGGACATGCGTTGGGGGTCGGCGGGGCCGCTGGTCACGCTTGTGGGCAAGGGGGTCTGTTTTGATACCGGGGGGCTTGATCTGAAGCCCTCGGCCTCGATGGGGTTGATGAAGAAGGACATGGGCGGCGCCGCGACTGTTCTTGGCCTCGCGCAGATGATCATGGCCCTGCGGCTGCCGCTGCGGCTGCGCGTGCTGGTTCCTGCCGTTGAAAACGCGGTTGCCGGCAATGCGATGCGCCCGCAGGACATTCTCACCTCGCGCAAGGGTCTGACCGTCGAGATCAACAATACCGATGCCGAGGGTCGGCTGGTTCTGGCTGACGCGCTTGCCCTGGCAGATGAGGAAAAACCCGATCTGCTGGTTTCCATGGCCACGCTGACCGGGGCGGCGCGTGTGGCTGTCGGTCCCGATCTCGCGCCCTATTACACCGATGATGCGCAGCTTGCCGCGGCGCTGGAGGCCGAGGCTCCGGCAGCTTGCGATCCGGTCTGGAGGCTGCCGTTCTGGTCCCCTTACGAAACGATGATCGAGCCCGGAATCGCCGATCTCGACAATGCGCCGAAGGGTGGCTTTGCCGGGTCGATCACCGCCGCCCTGTTCCTGCGCCGCTTTGTCGAGGCGAGCCCGCGCTACGTTCATTTCGACATCTATGGCTGGCAACCCAGCGATGCCCCGGCCCGCCCCAAGGGCGGTGTGGGGCAGGGGGCGCGGGCACTGCTTGCAGCACTGCCACGGGTTCTTGACCTGTGAGGACCCCTATCCATGACCGGCGCCTGATCCCGTTCAACGGGAAGGTCGCCGCCGCCAGCCTGTGGGGCCAGGTCGATGCCGAACAGTTCGTCGAGGGCGAATGGCACCGCGTCATCCTTCCGGTTGCCGACCTGCTTGCCGCGCCGGACGGGCCGCGAGATCGTCAGGTTCTTCTGGGCGAACGGGTTCTGGTGCTGGAGCGGCGTCAGGACATGGCCTATGGGCAGATCGCCCGCGACGGCTATTGCGGCTGGATACGCGCCGAGGCGCTCGGACCCGACAGGGTGGCGACGCATTGGATCGCCGCGCCGGGAAGCCACGGATATCCCGGGCCGGATATCAAGTTGATTGAACGCTGCGCCCTGTCTTTCGGGGCAGGTGTCACCGCAGTGGCCGAGCATCCGGATTTCGTGGAAACCGATCTTGGCCTGTTCATTCCGCGCCAGCACCTGCGCAGGATCGGCGACTGGTTCGACGATGCCGTGGCCGTGGCCGAGCTTTTCCTCGGAACGCCGTATCTCTGGGGCGGCAACAGCCGCACCGGCATCGACTGTTCGGGGTTGGTGCAGGCTGCCTATCTGGCCTGCGGCATCTCCTGTCCGGGCGATAGCGATCTTCAGCAGGCCTGTTTCGGCACGCCCCTGCCCGAGGATGCGCTTTTGCAGCGCGGCGACCTTCTGTTCTGGAAGGGACATGTGGCGCTGGTGGCGGATGAGAACCGGATTCTGCACGCCAATGGCCACGCGATGTCCACCTGCCACGAAGCGACCGAGGCCGCGATCACCCGGATTGCGAAACAAGGCGGCGGCCCGGTGACAGCCCGCAGACGCCCGCCGCAGGACAGGGCCGAAAGCCCGAGGGTGTCGGCGCCGGCCTGACGGCCGGAAACGCCTCGGCGCAAGGTCGGGAGGGCCGCTTACTCGACCGGTCGGATCAGCTTGCGTTCCAGCACCCGCAGCACCGTCGGCAAGTCATGCCCCCGCTTCAGGATCTGGCCGTCCATGGCCACCACGGCGTACATGCCCTGACGGTTGCGCAGTCGGGGCCGCTTTTCGATCCGATAGAGCGGATGCTCAGCCGTCCGGCGGAAGATCGAAAACACCGCCATGTCCCGCAGGCAGGAAATGCCGTAGTCGCGCCACTCGCCTGCAGCAACCATGCGACCATAGAGGGTGAGGATTGCGCCCAGTTCGTGACGATCGAAACTTGTCTGTTCCGGTGTCGCCTGGGGGTTCAATGGGCTCGGTGTCTGGACCGTCATGAGACGAGTGTACGACGGTCCAGTGACAATTCAAGCGGCTTCCGTTCAGCCGCAGCGGATGTTCTGGATCCGTCCGGAGGAATCCACGTCAAAGTTTATCCGATGGGGAAGATAGTCCATCGTGACCATGTCATCGGGGCCGATCACGCGTACAGGGCCGGTGAAGGCCATCGTGGCAAGGACGTTGCGATTCTGGCCCAGAAGGTTCTGGAAGCCCTCGGCGCCGCAACTTGTCGTTTCAGGCGTGTCCTCGGTCGGTGGAAGCGGTGCGCAGGCGCCAAGCGCCATCGCAAGGCCAAGTACAGCTAGGCATGATGCGCGGGTCATCTTTCTCTCCTCTGTCATCTGCTCCGACTGTTGTGTTTTGGTATCCAAACAACAAGGCCCGCCGTGGCTAGCGGTTGCATCTGCGCGAGGTTTCGCCCAATCTGCGCTGAACTACAGGAGACAGCGATGCGGACGAGAGCTGCGGTGGCCGTTGAGGCCGGGAAGCCGCTTGAGATCATGGAGGTCAACCTCGAGGGGCCGAAGGCTGGCGA
>NZ_JBHTFQ010000011.1:0-107501 GCF_042666235.1 Halodurantibacterium daqingense
GCCGCGCTAACAGGCCTGACAAGAGTCCGCACTCGATCACAAGTCTAACGTTCAGAAATTCCTTGCAAATGAGGGCGGCATCCACAAGAGAAGGTTCAATGAAACTGACCATCAAGCTCAAGCTGGCTGCCACATTCCTTGTGGTTTTTCTCATGTCAGGCGCCGCGATGTTTCACGCGATCAAAGACTTGGAAGAACTGAAGAGCCAGATCAACTACATCGTCGAGGGCCCGTTCAAGAAGCTGACCCATGCCGATCGGCTCGAGGCAGAACAGTCGATGGTGCAGCTTGCGCTGCGCAACTACCTGCTTGCCACGACCAGCCAGGGCAAAGACGAGGCGCGGGCGCTGCTTGGCAAGGCGCGCGCGGACATGCGCACCAATTTCGATGCGCTTGATGCACTTGCCACCGACCAAAGCAAAGCCGAACTGCGCGTTTACGAGGAGCTCTGGGCCGAGGTCCGCGATATCAACGACAGGATTCTTCAGCTTTCCGACGAGGTGCGCCACGATGCCGCCGTCCGGTTGCTGAACAGCGATTCAAACCCCAAGCTGCAGTTGATGGAGGATGCGCTTGACCGCATCAGGGCCAACTATGCCGGGGAAAACGATGCGGCTGTGGCCCTGGCGAACCAGAGATACGACACCGCGCTGCGCAACCTGCTGCTGATCATGGGTGCCACCGCGCTTGTGGGCACTGCTGCGGCCGCATGGATCACCATCGCGATCTCGCGCGGGCTGAGCCGCGCGATCGACCTGACGCGCCGGGTGGCGGAGGGCGATCTCGGCAAGACTGCCGACCTTCGCGGCAATGACGAGATCACCGAGCTTCTGCGCGCCGCCAACGACATGGTCCTCAAGCTGCGTGACGTCGTCGGCGACGTAACCTCGGCCGTTCGGCAGGTTGCCTCGGGCAGTTCAGAGATGGCCGCAACTTCCGAACAGCTTTCGCAGGGCGCCAATGAACAGGCCTCGGCCACCGAAGAGGCCTCGGCCTCGGTGGAACAGATGGCGGCCAATATCAAGCAAAGCGCCGACAATGCCGCACAGACCGAGCGGATCGCGATCAAGTCCGCACAGGACGCGCGCGCCAGCGGCCAGGCCGTTTCCGATGCGGTCGAGGCGATGCAGGCGATCGCCGAGAGGATCATGATCGTGCAGGAAATCGCCCGCCAGACCGATCTGCTTGCCCTCAATGCCGCCGTCGAGGCAGCGCGGGCCGGCGAGCACGGCCGCGGCTTTGCGGTCGTTGCCGCCGAAGTTCGCAAGCTGGCCGAACGCAGCCAGACCGCGGCGACCGAGATCTCGGCGCTCTCGGCAAGCACGGTGCGCGCCGCGCAGGCAGCTGGCGACATGCTGCACGGGCTTGTTCCCGACATCGAACGCACCTCGTCCCTCGTCTCGGAGATCTCGGTCGCCTCGCGCGAACTCGCCACCGGTGCGGCCCAGGTCAGCACCGCCATCCAGCAGCTGGACAAGGTGACGCAGGAAAACAATGCGGCCGCCGAACAACTGTCCACCGGGGCGGTCCAGCTTTCTGCTCAGGCTGAACAGCTTGAGGAAACCATGGCCTATTTCCGCACCGAGAGCCAGACGGCACATGACGCGGGCCACCCGAGCCCGAACCGTCAGACCGCAGGTCAATCCGCCCAGAAGAGCCCCGCGCGCAACCGTGCCGCCGGCGCGCAGCCGTCCGGACGGGCCCCGGCCGGACCGAAGAATGGCGGATTCGACTTTGATCTTGATGGCGTCGACGGGGATGATCTGGATGCAGGTTTCCAGCGCAATGATGCCGCGTGACATGGTCCAGGGCGGACAGGTCGTGATCTTCGCGGCCGGCAGCGCGCTTTATGCGTTGCCGGTCCACCAGGTTCAGGAAATCCTTGACTTGCAGCCCATCGTGCCGCTTCCGAACGCCCCGGCGCATCTTCTGGGACTGACGGATCTGCGCGGCACCGGCATCGCTGTCGTGGACCTGCGCAAGCTTCTGCAACTCGATCCGGTCAACGACAGTGCCCAGACGCGGATTCTTGTCTGCGTCACCGGCCAGCCGGACAATCAGCGCCTTGTCGGCCTTCGGACAGAACGGGTGATCGAAGTAAGCGCCTTCGACGAAGAACGCGTGCAAACCCTGCACGAGGCAGACCTGATGCATTGCACCGACATCGCGGTGGCGGGTGTCGGACGACGCAACGGGGGTTTCGTGGCGCTGCTTGACCTTGAACGCCTGTTCGATCCGGCGCGGATGACGGCCGCACTCGCCTCCAGCCTGCCCGACGCGGGCTAGGGCTGCCATGCTCACCTCCGCCCAGTCCTACCGCAGCCGGTTCTGCGACCTGATCCGCACCCAGACCGGCATCAAGCTGCACAGCGGCCGCAAGGAGATGATCGAAATCCGCCTGCGCCGCCGCATTCAGGCACTGGGCGCAACGGATCTTGACGGGTATCTGGTTCAACTGTTCGACAAAGGGCTTCTGGATCAGGAGCTTCCGCAGGCGATCGACCTCCTGACCACGAACAAGACCGATTTCTTCCGCGAACCGGCGCATTTCGAGATCCTGACCGACAGGATCCTGCCCGAGGCCATCGGTCGGGCGGCGCCCTCGGCTCTGCGCTTCAAGGTCTGGAGCGCGGCAAGCTCGGAAGGCGCCGAGGCCTTCACCGCAGCCATGGTGCTGGCCGAGGCCACCCGCCGCCACCGCTTTACCTTTGCCGTACTGGGAACCGACATTTCGCGACGGATGATCGCCAAGGCCAATCAGGCAATCTATTCGGCGCAGCAGCTCGCGCCTGTTCCGCAGGCACTGCGGGATCGCTACACCATGCCCGGACGCACAGCCGCGGCGCGGGGCACTGCGCGTATCGTGCCCGAGCTGCGCGCCCGGGTCAGGTTCCGGCATCTCAACCTCATGGATGCCGTCTATCCGGTGGATCATGACGTGGATGTCATCTTCCTGCGCAACATCCTGATCTACTTCGGACCCGAGGATCAGGCCGCCGTGATTGCGCGACTGACGGCGCATATCGCGCCGGGCGGTTACCTGATCGTGGGACATGCGGAATCCATGATCGTCAATCATCCGGCACTGCGCCAGATCTCTCCTGCCGTGTTCAGAAAGGAGTAGCCCATGGTCACCCCCCCTGCGCGACCTCAGGCGACACGCGTGCTGATCGTGGACGATTCCGCGGCAGCGCGCGCCATGCTCAAGATGATCATCGAAAGCGATCCGGCCCTGACCGTAATGGCGGCGGTTCCCGATGCTTTCGCCGCCGCACGACGGATGCGCGAGGAACTGCCCGATGCGATCCTGCTGGACCTGGAGCTGCCGGGCATGGACGGGCTCACCTTCCTGCGCAAGATCATGCAGCAGCATCCCCTTCCGGTAATCGTCTGTTCAAGCCATGTAGCCGAGGGGTCGTCCGCGATGATGACGGCGCTTGAGCTTGGTGCGGTCGAAGTCATCGTGAAGCCCGCGCCACGCACTCCCGACGAACGGCAGGAAGCGGCGATCCGGATCTGCGACGCGATCCGCGCCGCGACCAGCACCCGGCGCAGTGCAGGCAGGGGTGACCTCCGGCCGCTCGCACCCGGTCCGAAACTGACGGCGGACGAGATCCTGCCGCCCCTTGCCCATATCCGTCCGACGCCCCGGACAGGCCCTGTGGTCTGCATTGGCGCCTCGACAGGCGGGACCGAAGCCCTGCGCGCGATCCTGACGGAACTGCCGGCTTCGGCGCCGCCGATCGTGGTGGTCCAGCACATGCCGCAGGGCTTTACCGCCGCTTTTGCACGCAGATTGGACAGTCTTTGCGCCCTGTCGGTGACCGAGGCGGCCGATGGCGACCCGGTGCTCCCCGGACAAGTCCTGATCGCGCCGGGCGACCGGCATCTGCTGCTGCGCCGGCGCAACCTCGCCTATCGTGTGGCGGTCGTGGGCGGACCCTATGTCTGCCGGCATCGTCCCGCGGTTGACGTGCTGTTCCGGTCTGCGGCCCAGGATGCTGCCGGCAACGCGCTGGGGATCATCCTGACGGGAATGGGCGATGACGGGGCGCGGTCGATGCTTGAAATGCATCAGGCCGGCGCAATGACCGTGGCGCAGGACGAAGACAGTTGCGTCGTCTATGGCATGCCGCGCGAGGCGATGCGGCTGGGCGGCGTGACCCGGCAAGAGCCGCTGCACCGCATCCCAGCCCTGATCATGCAGTTCGCGCGCAACCATGCAACCGGAGCCGCCGGATGACTGCCCTTGCCCAGACCATGCCCCACACCGCCGAAGCCACGCTTCGTGCCCTCGCGCCCACACTGCGCGATACCGAAGCGGCCTTTTCATCGGCGGGTGCAAGCCTGGGAACCGCGGTCAGCGATCTGAACACACTGCGCAACAGCTTCGGCCGGCTGGATGCGCTTCTGGGTCCCGATCAGACGGCACATTTCCAGCACCTCACTTCGGAAACCGGGCGTCAGACCCTTCTGCTGCGCGAAGGATTTGAACGCTTCCTTCAGCACAGCCAGGATCTGCGTGGCGCCGTCGGCACCATGCAGTCGGAAGTGTCCGAGCTGGTCGCCACGATCCGGACCATCTCGATCGTGACCCTTCATGCGCGCATCCTGGGCAATGCCCTGTCATCGAACCGGCAGCGCGTCGAAACCTTCACGCTTGGCCTCACCGGTCTCGCAGCCGAGGCGACGCGCATTGTCGAAGAGGTCGAGGATGCGATGGCGGGGATCGTGGCCCGCGCCGATGTCATGGATACCGAGGCGCTTTCGCTTGCGCGGGAACTGGGTGGGGCCGTTCAGCCAGCTCTGGCCGAAATCGGCACCCTGAGCACCGCCGCGGAAGAAGACCGCCTGCGCCTGGCAGAGGGCAACAGCGCCCTTGCCGCGCGGATGGAGACGATCTTTTCCGAGGTTGCCCAGATCATCCTGTCGCTGCAGGTGGGCGATGCCACACGTCAGCGGCTGGAACATGTTCAGGCGGTGACCGCGGCCGCGATGGACGAAGGCCGCTCGGCAGGGCTACGCGCCCTGCTACTGGACCTTGCCGATGCCCTGGCGGCCGGCACCCAGGACCGCCTGACGGCCGAACTCGCCGCGGTGTCCGGCCGCCTCCTGACGGTGGAAGATGCCGCGACCAGTGCGATCAGCACGGCGCGGACGCTGTATCTCGACGGGCCGGGCCAGAACATGGTGGCGATCGGTGCCATGGCACGGCGCGCGGCGCAGGTGGGCCAGGGGCTGCAACGCTGTTCAGGTCATCTGAAGGTCATGTCTGCCCAGGCACAACAGATCGGCCGCCATCTTGACCTGATCCGCAGCCATGAAATCCGCATGCGCCGCATCGAGGATCAGGTCCGGCTCCTGGGGCTCAACGCGGTGATCGTCTGCGCCAAGCTGGGACAGGAGGGACGGGCGCTGCAAGAAGTGTCGCGCCAGCTGCGCGAACTCACCCGCCTGTCTGGCGCCGTCTTTGCGCGGCTGCATCTGCGTCTCGAGGAAACGGAACGTTGGGCGGCCGCGATCGGTACCGACGCCGTCGCGAACCTCGCGCAGGATCTCGACCACGTCGCAGCCGGAATGAACAGCTTGCGGACCCTTCTGACCAGCACCGACAGCGCCCTGCGCGATTCGGGCACCATGTTCGGCCAGACCGGCCGGTCTCTGGCGACCGCCCTTGCAAGCGGGGCAGCGACGCTTGGGCGCTATAGCCGCAATCTGAGCGGGTTGGCAAGCTTTCGCGCCCAACTGAAACGTCTCGGGCCGCAGCCGGACTTCGCGCCGCAGCCGCCGGAGGTCGGCACAGCCGATCACGACATCGTCGCCAGCCTGCGGATGATCTACACCATGCCCGAGGAACGCCAGATCCACGACCGCGTCGTTGGCGCACCCGCCCAACCTGCGGCGGCAGAAGCACCCGCGGCTGCACCTGCGATCGACGACATCTTCTTCTGATCGGTCCGGCTTCGGCTCTGCCGCCCGTGGCACCTCCCGCACCCCAGGCTGACCCCACAGCCCCGGCAGGCAGATGCAACATCGGGATCGCGCCGGTCCGGTCCGCCCCTGAAGGCCAGGCCTTCTCAAGCCCGGATCCGGTCGTCCTTCCGTATCATGCAAAAGCGAGGGCCCGGGGCACGCCGGCTGACGGGCGCGCCACCGCTGCACTGCGGCCTATCTGATCGCGCCGCCCGCCCCGGCCTCTGGACTTCAGGCGGGCTCGCGGCCCTCCGTCTCGATCTCGGGGATTTCGGTGCGTTCCTCGATCTCGCCGCCGCACAGCATTTCCACGGCGCGATCGGCCGCATCCTGGAACGGCTCGAATACCAGATCCGCCCCTGCAGCGATCAGCACCTCGGTCTCGGAGGCGCTGTGCGATGCGGCCGCCAACCGGCCCGCGAAGCCGGCACCGCGCACCAGCTGCATCAGCGTGGTGCGGCTGTCCTCATGGCTGAGGCCCGTCAGATGCACAGGCACGGTGGAAACGATCCAGCCGGTCCCCATGAGGGGCAGTTCCGCCACGAACTCCGGATCGGTCGCATCGCCGAAATGGGCCTCGAGACCAAGTGCGCGCCAGCGGCGCACTGCCAGCGGATTGAAATCCACCCCGAGAACACGGATCCCGCGCTTCTTGAGGCGCATGCCGATGGCAGTGCCAAAGCGCCCCAAGCCGAAGATGATCACCTCGACCCTCCGGTCTGGCTCGGCCGTTGTTCCGGTCGGCTCGCGCGGGGTGCCGCGTCGTTCGAACACACCCAGAAGCGGTTCGAAAACGGCGTAAAGCTGGTGCGACCAGGTGATCATGTAGGTCGAGGCCGCGATCGTCACGAGGCCGACCATCGTCACCAGCCCCAGCGCATCGTCACGGACATGGCCCAGTGCCACGCCCATGGCGACGAAGATCAACGAGAACTCGCTGATCTGCGCGACCGTCAGCCCGGCGAGAAAGCTCGTCCGCTTGCGGTAGCCCAAGGCGCCCATGATCGCCAGAACGATCAGCGGGTTCCCGATCAGCACGAAAAGCGAGAAGATGACCGCCCCCGTGACATGCGCCCCCAGAAGCGACAGATCGAGCGTTGCACCAAGGGCGATGAAGAAGAACAGCAACAGAAAGTCGCGCAGGGGCGCCAGCCGCGCCGCAATGGATTCGCGGTAGGGCGTCGAGGCGAGCGCCACGCCGGCAAGCAGCCCGCCCACTTCCTTGCCCAGGCCGACCCGATCGCCCACCGCCGCGAAGATTGCCGCCAGCGCAATGGCGAAGATCACCAGAAGCTCGGGCGCGCGCGCCAGTTTTTCGGTGAGGGGATTGGCTGCAAAGCGCACGAACAGCACCACCGCCGCAACCAGCGCCAGCCCCGATCCCAACACCCAGAGCACCGAGCCGCCCCCTTCGCCGCCTGCGCCGATGCCGATGGCCGACAGGACGATCATCGCCAGGACCACCACCAGATCCTGCACGATCAGGAAGCCAAGCGCGATCTGGCCGTGCAGCGCGTCGATCTCGCGCTTGTCGGAAAGCAGCTTCACGATGATGATGGTTGAAGAAAAGGTCAGCGCAACGGCGACATAAAGGCTCGTGACGTGGCCCAGCCCCAGCCCCAGCCCGATCAGATAGCCGAAGAACGCCGTGAAGGCGACCTGACCGAGCCCCGTCAGCACCGACACGGCCCCGAGCGAGCGGATCAGCTTCACGTCAAGCTTGATGCCGACCAGAAACAGCAGCACGGCGATGCCAAGCTCCGACAGAAGGTGGATCTGTTCGTCGGAATGAACCACATCCAGCGCAGAGGGGCCGGCAATCAGCCCGACAGCGATGAAGCTGACAATCAGCGGCTGCCGCAGGAACGTGCCGAAAAGGCCGACGACCGCCGCCATGGCCAGAAGCAGCGCCACTTCGGCGAAAGAGGACATCATCGGCATCATTGCTCCTTTCTGGCAAGGCGGAAGGCCACATGACGGCTGTGGCCCAGTTCCTTGACCAGGTCAACTGGACACCGCGACAGGGCCTGTCGCGGCGTGTCCTACCACCGCTGTCTTCTGTCCGATGGGCCGCTCGGGCGCCACGTGCCGGATCGGCAGGACCACGCGCCACCCCGGACCGGCCGCCGGCGAGAGAGTTGCGTTTGCGCCTGGTTGAACGCAACGTCAGACTCGCCCGGATGCGGCATCCGCGCGATGCTGCGCCAGCCAAGATCAGGGGGGAACCATGGACGAAATCGTGATCCTGAGCGGTGCGCGCACCGCCATCGGCAGCTTTGGCGGCAGTCTCGCCACCGTCACCCCGGTCGATCTGGGCGCTGCAGCCGCGACTGCGGCGCTTGAGCGGGCGGGTGTGGCGCCGGGACAGGTTGGCCAGGTGGTCTTTGGCCATGTCATCAACACCGAACCGCGCGACATGTACCTGTCGCGCCTTGCCGCCATGCAGGCCGGGATCCCCGAGACGGTGCCGGCCATGAACGTGAACCGCCTTTGCGGTTCGGGTGCACAGGCGGTGGTTTCAGCCGTTCAGGCCCTTGCGCTTGGGGATGCCGATTTCGCCCTTGCCGGCGGCGCCGAAAGCATGAGCCGCGCGCCCTATATCCTGCCGGCGGCGCGCTGGGGCCAGAAGATGGGCGACACCGGCGCGAAGGACATGATGCTGGGCGCGCTCACCTGTCCGTTCGGCACCGGCCACATGGGCGTCACGGCGGAAAACGTCGCGGCCGAGCATGGCATCAGCCGCGAGGACCAGGATCGTTTCGCCGCCGAAAGCCAGGCCCGCGCCGCCCGCGCCATCGCCGAGGGGCGGTTTGACGATCAGATCGTCCCGATCGAGGTGCAGGGCCGCAAGGGGCCGCAGGTCTTCGCCCGGGATGAACATCCCAAGGAAACAACGCTCGAGGGCCTTGCCGCATTGCGCCCCGCCTTCCAGAAGGACGGGACGGTGACGGCAGGCAATGCCTCGGGGCTGAACGATGGCGCGGCGGCCCTGGTGCTGGCGCGGGCCGAGACCGCACAGAAGGCGGGGCTTCGGCCGCTCGCGCGGGTTCTGGGCTATGCCCATGCCGGGGTGGCGCCACGGGTGATGGGGCTGGGGCCGATCCCCGCCGTTGAGGCGCTCTGCGCCCGCACGGGCCTGAAGGTCGAGGACTTCGATGTAATCGAATCGAACGAGGCCTTCGCGGCTCAGGCCCTGGCTGTCAGCCGCGGCCTTGGGCTTGATCCGGCGCGGGTGAATCCCAACGGTGGCGCGGTGGCACTGGGCCACCCCGTTGGCGCGACTGGCGCGATCATCACCGTCAAGGCGCTTTACGAACTTCAGCGCAGCGGCGGACGGCGGGCCTTGATCACCATGTGCATCGGCGGTGGCCAGGGGATTGCCCTTGCGATCGAGCGGCTCTAGCGCAGCGACACCTGCGCGCGGGCGGCGCGGCCGCGCGCATCTATGACCGTGAGGGTCACGAAGCCCGAGCCAGGATCCTCGATGACCACATCGCGGCCGGCGGCCCTCAACGCCACGGGCCGGCCATCGGCAAGCCAGGAATAGGGCATCTCGCCCCCGGCCACACGGGCGACAAGCGGCCCGTCCAGTTCCATCACGGCGCCATCCGGCGGAAAGGCGATCGCCGGCGCATCGGCATCCGCCGAAAGCGCGCCCTCGCGGCCGCGGAACCGCTGCAGCGGGGCCGGCAGTTGCGCCGTGGTGGCAACCAGCGTGGCTCCGGGCGGTGGCGGCAAGGGATCAAGCGCCGGCTTGAGCCGCGCGAAGGCCTGAAACAGCACCGGCAGCGCGCTGTCCGCCCCGAAGGCTCCGGGCACTGGCGTTCCGTCGGCGCGGCCCATCCAGACCCCCACCACATGCCGTCCGTCAAAGCCCAGCGCCCAGGCATCGCGATGCCCATAGCTTGTGCCCGTCTTGTAGGCGAGCCGGTTACGCGGCGCCCCCGGCGGTGGCGGCGCCGAGGCAAGGATATCCGCCACCTGCCAGGCCGCGACCGGGCCCATCAGCCGCGCCCCTTCGGCGCCCGGCCCGGCATGGCTGAGCGTGATGGCACGGCCGCCACGCGCAAGCCCGGCATAAAGCTGCACCATCCCTTCCAGATGCACCCCCGCGCCGCCCAGCACCACCGCCAGCCCCGGCTGTCCGCCCGGCACCACCAGATCGACGCCCGCGCGCCGCGCCAGCGCGGGAATGCGGGCAGGACCAAGCGCCTCGGCCAGCGCCACCACGGGGATGTTGAGCGACAGTTGCAACGCATCGCGCAGGCGGATCGTGCCCCGGAACAGCCGGTCGAAATTCTGGGGCGCATAATCGCCAAACCGGGTGGGGCGATCCTCGATCAGCGTTTCGGGATGGGCCAGCCCGTCATCGAAGGCCAGCGCATAGACAAACGGCTTGAGCGTCGATCCCGGCGAGCGCAGCGCCCGTGTCATGTCCACGAAGCCCTGCCGCGCCTCGTCGCCATACTCGGCCGCGCCGACCGAGGCCAGCACCTCGCCCGTGCCGTGATCGGCGACAACAAGCGCGAGCGACAGACGGGCGCCGCGCTGTCCCACCGCGTCCCGCGCCAGCGCCTCGAGCTGGCGCTGCAGGCCGGGGTCGAGCGTCGTTTGGTGCAGCGGTCGCAGGGGCGCGGCGCGCACCAGACGTTCGGCAAGATGCGGGGCATGGGCGGGGAAAGGGCGGCGCACGTCAGGGATCCTCTCGGACCGCGCCGCAGTAGCCTGATCCTCGCTCAGCCGCCCCTGGGCCACCATCCGCGCCAGAACCCGGTCCCGCCCGGCACGGGCCGCGGCCGGGTTGCGATCCGGCCGGCGCAGTTCCGGTGCCTGCGGCAGTGCCACCAGAAGCGCTGCCTCGGCCTCGGTCAGGCGGCGCGGCTCCTTGCCGAACCAGGCAAAGCTTGCGGCCCGCACCCCCTCGAGATTGCCGCCGAAGGGCGCCCGATGCAGATAAAGCGCAAGGATTTCCGATTTGGACAGGCGCCGCTCCAGCGCAAGGGCCAGCCGGATCTGACGCAGCTTGCCGGCCCAGCGCCCCGTGCCACTCGCCTCCAGAAGCCGCGCGACCTGCATCGTCAGGGTCGATCCGCCCGACACGACGCGCCCCTGCATCACCGCCTGGCCCGTGGCGCGGATCAGCGCCAGCGGATCCACTCCGGAATGGCTGTAAAAGCGCCGGTCCTCATAGGCAATCAGCAGATCCAGATAGGCCGGATCAACAGCTGTGGGATCGACGGCAAGCCGCCAGCGCCCGTCCGGCGCCGTAAAGGCGCGCAACAGGTCGCCGTCACGCCCCCGCACCTCGACCGACAGGCCTGCACCCAAGGGTGGCAGCACCGTTGCATCCACCCAGGCGTCAAGGGCATCGCGCGCACCGGCCGCCAGCCACAACAGCAGCGCGAGGGCCGCGATCCGCCTCATTCCGTCACGATGACGCGCCCGGTATCGCCATGGGCGCGGAAAGCGGGGCGGTACATGTCCTCCACACCGGGCGCGGGATGGTGAAACTGCCCCGGCGTGACCGCGCGCACGATATAGGCAAGCCGGAAGCGTTCCGCGCTCTGCCAATCCACCGCGGCAAGGAAGCGATCCTCGCGCGCCTCGCTGTGACGGACCTCTTCCAGCACATCCAGCCAGTCCAGCGCGCGGACATCCCCGCCCCGCAACAGGTTGGGATTGTCGATCTCGAACCCTGCGGGAACCGGATCGCTGACCATCAGCCGGCCACCGCCGCCGTCGAAGGGCGTCACCTCCAGCACCGTGACCAGCCGCGTGCCCACAGCGACCGTATCCAATGCGACCTCGGCGCCCTCAAGCGTGTAATGACGCCGGGTGATCGCATAGCCGTTGCCGCCGGCGGGTTCCGGCACCTCGGGCGTGCCGAAGGTGGTCAGGGTCAGCACTTCTGGCGCGGCGCCTGTGTTCCTGATCACACGATCGGGCGCATCCGGATCAAGCGCCAGAACCGGGCCGGGCGCGGGCGCCCCATCAACCGTGAGGCCCTGCACCGCCGCCGACCCCGCCGCCGCATGGGCGGCCAGCAGGGACCAGGCGGCCTCTTGCGGGGAAAGATGCGCGGGGCGGTCGGCCAACCGGCCCACCAACGCCGGCTGGTCAACCGCCGTGCTTCCCGCCTCGAGCGCGAGGGCCAGAAGGCCGGCGGTGTCGCGCAGCGCTGTGCCGTAATCCGTGCGCCATACCTGAGCTTCGGGCCAGGATTGAAGCTGCGCCGCGCCGTGGGCAAACAGCGCATCCGCGCGTGGCTGGTCACCATAAAGCGCGAGCGCCATGCCCAGTTGCGCGGCAGCCAAGGGCGTGTCGAACATGTCGCGCCGGGCATCGGCGTAATAGCGCAGATCACCCACCGCCGCCGCCCCTTCACGGGCAAGGACCATCAGCGCATAGGCCACGGCGGGGCCGGCGCCCGGCTCCTCTGCGGCATAGTTCAGCTGGTTGCGCAGATTGGCCAGCGCGGCGCGGAAGGCAACCTCGGGCACCGCATGGCCGGCCGCACGGGCACGCGACAGGAAATCGGACACATAGGCATCAAGCCAGAAATCCCCCGCGCCTGCCTGCCAGAGCCCGAAGGCCCCGTTGGTGGCCTGCCGCGCCAGCACCGCGGTGATCGCGGCTGCGATGTCCTCGTGCGGAAGGGGTGCATCCTGCCCCGTTGCCTGCGCCACACCGTCCAGATAGAGCATCGGCAAGGCGCGGCTGGTGATCTGTTCAGTGCAGCCATAGGGATAACGCGTCAGCGCTGCCAGAAGCCCGGGGGCATCCAGACGGGCAAGGGGGCCCATCGCAAGCGTCGCATGGGCGGTGCCGGACCGCAGGCCGGCAAAGATGTCCGAACTCAGGGTGAAGCTTTCGCCCGGCGCCAGCGTGATCTGCCGCGTCACGCTGATGTCCGGATCATTGGCCCGCACTGGCAGAACCAGCCGCTGCGTCAGGCGCTCGCCATCAGGCGGCGTCAGGGCAATCTCGACCTCGTAGACCCCGGCCTCCGGCGCGGCAAGCCGAACGGCAACCCGCGCCGCTGCCCCTTCGGCAAGCGTGATCCGGTCGGGATGGGCACCGATCTCAAGCCCCGTGGCAAGGATTTCAAGCGCCATCTCGCCCGCAGGACCGGAAAGGTGGCTGAGATCCAGGAGCAGGCGACCGCTGTCGCCCGGTGCGAGGAACCGTGGCAGCGTCGCCTGCACAACAACCGGATCGCGCACCACCACATCTGCCTCCGCCTGCCCAACGGCACGGTCGCTCCAGACCACGGCCATCAGGCGCACGGTGCCGTTGAACGGCGGCAAGGGGACCTCGGCCCTTACGCGCCCATCTGCATCGACGCGCAGCGGGCCGTCGAACCAGGCCACAAGCTCTTCGGTGGGCGGCGGTGCCTGAAGGCGCGCGCTTCCGGCATCGCCCCCAGACCGCAACCGCCCCGGAACCCCGGCCATGCCATCGATCAGCCGCCCATAAAGGTCGCGGATACCGACCCCCAGTTTGCGCTGGCCAAAGTAATGCCCGTCGGGATCGGGGGCCTGAAACCCCGTGAGGTTCAGAATGCCAAGATCGACTGCAGCAATTGTGGCGTGGGCCGCGTCGCCAGGTTCCAGCCCATCCACCTCCAGCACGATTTCAAGGGGTGTGCGCGGGGCTGCTTCGGCCGGCACATCAAAACGTGCCGCCAGCCGCCTTGGCCCCGGGTCGACCGCCGCGTGCACAAGGCCCAGCGCCCGTGCGGGATTGCGCCCTGTTGCCGCATCCATCGGATGCAGCACCGAGGCGGTGACATAGGCACCCGCGCCCCAGTCTTCGGTCACGTTCAGCGGGATCAGCGTTTCTCCGGCTTTGACCTGGACAACCTGCCGGTCGATCACCCGGTCGCTGAGCACCGAAACAAGGGCCGTTCCGTCTGCCCGCGCAACCAGCCGCAGCCGCGCGACATCGCCCGGTGCGTAAAGCGGGCGATCAAGCGACATCTGCAGCGTATCGGGCGTTTCGGTCGTATCGGCAGGCGCATACCAGCCTGCGTGAAAGCGCAGCGCGCTGACGGCCGCGCCGCCCGCCTCTTCGGCGCGCAGTTCATATTCACCCCAGGTCACGGGAATGGCAAGCGAGGCAGGCCCCGCGTCACCGATCTCGGCCACGCCTTCGGCCACGCGGCTGCGGGTGACCACCGCGTCCCAGTTCCACTGCCCCCACATCTGGTACCACTGATAACGGGTCTCGATCCGGCTGAGCGTCCAGCGGACCGTCATCGCACGGCGGGTCCCGTCGGCATCAAGCGCGATCAGCCGAAACCCGGCCTCAGTGCCTTCGGCGGCGACATCGTCAAAGAGGGGCTGCAGGCCGATCATCGCGCGGGTTCCCAGAACGGGCGCCGTCAGCCGGCGTTCAACCGGGCGGTTTGAACCTTCCGAAAGCCGCACCGTCGCACGCACCTCCAGCGGGCGGCCCGGATCCGTTGCCTCGGGGAGCGGCGCCACGATCTGCGCGCGCCCTTCGGCATCGGTGCGCAGGCCCGGCGGCAGCGCCGTCATCACCGGCAGGAAGGGATCATCCTGCAGGCCGAAGCGGTATCCCGGAAAGGCCGCAAGCCCGTCCGCCGCATGCAGCGCCAGTTCGCCCTCGATCGCCAGATCGGCGCCTGGCGCCCCAAAGAGATAGCGCGCCTCGATCCCAAGCGTGGCCGCCCGGTCAAGCTGCGGCGGATCCTGCAGATCAAGCTGGAAATCAATCCTTTCCGGAAGGAAATCCTCGACCAGAACGGTGGCGGCGCGCAGCGCGGGCGCATCGGGGTCGGCGCGGATTTCCAATCGCCACTGGCCGCGCGGAACCTCGGGGGCAAGCGGAAAGGCAAAGACATGGCCGCCCGCGTGATCATTGGCCGAAAGCTGGCGCGCGTATTCCACCCCGTCGGGGCGCACCAGCCGCGCCGTCAGCGGAAGGCCGGGCAGCGCGCGCACCAGCCCGTCGCGGGCAAGCGCCGTCGCAAAGATGGTCTCACCCGCGCGATAGGCGCCCCGGTCTGTGGTCAGGAACACATCGACGGGGGGCGCGGGTTCGCGCCCCTCGGCGCCGCGATCCGACAGGTCGAACTCCGGATCGGTCAGCGGCAGGAAGGCGATGTCCACGCCCTCTTCCTCGGCGGTGATCAGCGCCGGTGCCGCGCCGCCCGTGCCGCGCGCCAGCCCCGCCGCGAACACGCCATGGCCATCCGCATCCGTTTCAAGCGTTTCAAGCACCCGGTTGGACCGGGACACAAGCGAAACCTGCACGCCGGGCCGTGGGCCGGCGCTGCCAAGGCTGCGCACCCAGACATGCAGCCCGTCTGTCCCCGAGAGCGAGGTGAGTCCAAGATCGCTGACCACGAACCATTGCGAGGCTTCGGCGATATCGTAGGCCTCGGTGCCGGCAACAGCGGCGCGCAGCACATAGATGCCCGGTGGCAGATCACCGAGGCTTTCGCTCAGCGGCAGGCTGGTGGTGACATCGCGGTTGAGGTCCTGCGCCACCTCGGCCTGACCCTGCCAGACATCCTCGGTCATGGTTTCGGCAAAGCTCTGATCCTGCCAGGGATCAAGCGACCGTCCGAACCAGTTGTTCTGGATCGCCCCCAGAAGGTTCCGGTCGCTGACGCGGCGCAGGACCAGATCCACCGCGGCGGTATTCACCGTCTCGACCGGCAGGGCGATGCCGTTACCCCGCGGGAGCACATAGGCCCGCCCCGGAAACCGCACGGCAGGCGCGCGGTCCCGCACATAGAACTCCACTGGCACCGCCGCCGGAAGGCTTTCGCCGGCGGCCGACGGCAAGCCGCGGCGGAAGGTCACCTGATAGTTCTGACCATGCTCCACCCCCTCGAGGCAGAGGCGGCTGCCGTCGGGCTCGACCGTAAGGGTTGCCGCACCTTGCACGAAGCTGGCATAATCGACCCCGACCGCGAGATCCTCGGAAAACTGTGCACAGACGCGCGGGCGGGCAAGATCGCTTTCGACCACATGTTCGATGATCCGGAAACCGAACTGCAGTTCGGCGGCTTCGATCCGTGCCGCAAGCTCGGGCGTCGGCGCCAGCTCGGCAGCGCGGCGCAGCGCGGCCAGAAACGCTCGCCCGTTGCCCCGGCTTTCAAGCACATCAGCAAGCGCCAGAAATGCGCCGGCCCGCGTTTCTGCCCCGTCCGAGGCACGCAGAATCGCATTGACCGCTGCCAGTTCCGCAGCATCGAGCAGCATCATGCGCTCATCGAACTCGGGTGCGGGAATCGCGAACAAGAGCCGCGCATATCTGGTCCAGTCTTCTGGCAGGTCTTCCAGAACCACCGCCTGCCCCATCAACCGGCTGGCCGCACGCGGATCACCCTGCGCAGCGGCATCGGCAGCCTGGCGCAGTTCGGCGGCGCTGCGCCCATCGGCGGGATGCGCGCCGGCCAGCGACAGCGCCTGATCGCGGGCACGACCCGCGAAGCCGGGGTCAAGGAAGGAAAGCTCGGCCTGCCGTGCGGCCACACCCGCAAGCACCCCCGCTGCGGCATTGCGCACCCGGGCCGAAATGGCACCGGCAAAGGGGCGTTCTTCGGCGACGCCCGATTTCGGGAAACAGGCGCCCGACCGGCTGTTGAAGGTCAGCGCCTGACAGGCCTCCGTGGCCAGACAGGCGCGCTGACAAGCCTCGAGCGTCGTGTTGAACATGGGGCTGAGATCGCCGCCGTAGAAATCCACATCCTCGGTGACGACAAGGCGCCGTTCGGGAACCGGCCCCTCCTGCGCAAGAAGCGGAGTGGCGCCCAGCAAAAGCACGGCAAGCAGGATGTTGCGCATGGGGATCTCCCTTATTGCGGGAATGCTGGCACGCGGCTTCGCCGTGCGCAAGAACCAGCCGCACCGGCAGGCGGAATGCCCCGGGCAGTCGTGGCAGCGGGATGGCCGCAGCGATCCCGAAGGCCGAGGATCGCCCCCGAAGTCAGCCCGGCAGGCGCGCCGCAGGGCATGTTCAGGACGCCCCCCAACTGGCGCTCCCGACGGGTTCAGCGCGATCCCCTGCAGTGAAGCCCGGTATGCTGCGCCACCGTCGGCGATCAGTCAGCCCGACAGGTCGGGCACTGCCGCAGGCAGGCACTGCAGGATCCTTTGCGAAGGCGCGGGCGCTGCTGGCGGTTGGTCGCTGAGAGCCACGCAGGACTGTGCGGGACTGCGGGCTGCCTCTGCCGGCCTGTCAGGCGGCCTCGGAGGCTTCGCCACTGCGCAGGAATACCGGGCGATCCTCCTCGCTCAGATCCGGGGCATGACGATAGCCGCCGGCATCGAAGGCGGTCAGCGCCCTGGGATCGGTCAGCCGGTGTTCGACGATGAAGCGCGCCATCGCCCCCCGGGCCTTCTTGGCATAGAAGCTGACGATCTTCGGACTGCCGCCACGATCTTCCATGAAGACCGGGGTGATGACGCGCGGGCGCAGCGCCTCGGGCCGCACGGCCGAGAAATATTCGACCGAGGCGCAGTTCACCAGCACCTTGGCACCGACGGCCGAGGCGGCCTCGTTCAGGGCATGCGACAGCCGGTCGGACCAGTAATCATAAAGCGACTGACCTTTCTGCGTGACAAGGCGGCTGCCCATCTCCAGCCGGTAGGGCTGGATGCGGTCAAGCGGGCGCAACAGCCCGTAGAGCCCCGACAGGATGCGCAGATGATCCTGCGCCCAGCGCAGCGCATCCGGGTCAAGCGTCCGTGCCTCAAGCCCGGCATAGGTATCACCGGCGAAAGCAAGGGCGGCAGGCCGGGTTTGCTGCGGATCGGGGGCGTCAGCGAAATCGGCAAAGCGATCGCGGTTCAGCCGGGCCAGATCCTCGCTGATATGCATCAGCTTGCGCAGGGCGGCGACATCAAGCCCGCGCGCCACCTGCGCAAGGGCCACCGCATCCGACTGGAAAGCAGGATCGGTGACGGCAGGGACGGCCGCTTCGGACCAGTCAAGACGTTTGGCAGGAGAGATGACGACAAGCATGAAACCTCGGGACGTCAGGAAGGATCGTGGTGCAGGACGGACAGGAACGCATCGGCGAACCGCTCGGACCGCCTCTCGCCGAGGATCCGCGCCACGGCCGCCGCGTCGGCGGGGCGCAGTTCCGCCACCTTGGCAAGCTGCTGCGGCGAACAGCTCAGCGGTTTTTCGGTGCCGTCCGCCCCCCGGATCAGCCCGGCATGCGCCTCGCTCAGCTGGTCATAAAGCGGGGCCGCGGCACGGCCGGCCAGCTTGCGCCGGATCGGATGCACTTCTTCTGCAGGTGCGCCGCTGATCACCGAAAGGAACGCGGCACCATAGCTTTCCAGCTTCTTCGCCCCCACCCCGCTGACGCGGGCCATGTCGTCCAGCGTCCGGGGGCGGGTTTCGGCCATCTCGATCAGTGTGCGATCGGTGAAGATCACATAGGCGGGCACACGTGCCGCTTCGGCCAGGGCGCGGCGCTTGGCCTTGAGCGCCGAGAGAAGCGGCGCATCCTCGTCGCTGACCAGGGCCTTGACGACGGGGCGGGCGGTGGCCTTTTCGACCGTATCCTCGCGCAGCATGATCTCGGCCTCGCCGCGCAAGATCGGCAGGGCGGCATCGGTCATGCGCAGCGCGCCGTGCCGTTCCGGATCGGGCCGGATCAGATCGCGCCCCATCATCTGACGGAACACAGCCTGCCAGGCCGGCCGGCCCAGATCACGCCCAACAGCGAAGGTGGGCAAGGCATCGTGGCCGCGTTCTTTCACCTTTGCGGTAGGATTTCCGGTCAGGATATCGATCAGATGCCCAGTGCCGAACCATTCCCCTGTGCGCAGGATCGCCGACAGCGCCTTGCGCACCGGCTGGGTAGCATTGAACAACCGCGCCGGCAGGCGGCACATGTCGCAATTGCCGCAAGGTTCGGGATCTTCGCCGAAATAGCGCAACAGAACCTGACGCCGGCAACCTGTCGCCTCGGCCAGGCCCAGAAGCGCATTCAGCCGCGCATGATCGGCGGCCTTGCGCTCAGGCGGAGCCAGCCCTTCATCGACCTGGGCGCGGCGGAGGCGGATATCATCGGGGCCATAAAGGGTCAGCGTGTCCGCGGCCGCACCGTCACGGCCGGCGCGCCCGATTTCCTGGTAATATCCTTCGATCGACTTGGGCAGATCGGCATGGGCGACCCAGCGGATATCCGGCTTGTCGATCCCCATGCCGAAGGCCACCGTCGCCACCACGATCAGCCCGTCCTCCTGCTGAAAGCGCCGCTCGACCGTGCGCCGCTCGATCGGATCCATGCCGCCGTGATAGTGACAGGCGAGATGTCCCGCCTCTTCCAGCGCGCGCGACAGGGTTTCCGTCTTGGCCCGGGTGGCGCAATAGACGATGCCCGACTGCCCCTTGCGTGCCGCGGCATAGGCCAGGATCTGGCGGCGCGGATTATCCTTGACGGCGAAGGCCAGATGAATGTTCGGCCGGTCAAATCCGCGCAGGAACACCTGCGGCGGCGCCTCGGGAAACAGGCGGGCGATGATCTCGGCCCGCGTCTCCTCGTCGGCGGTGGCCGTGAAGGCGGCCAGCGGCACGCCCAGCGCGCGGCGCAGATCTCCGATCCGCAGATAATCCGGACGGAAATCATGGCCCCACTGGCTGACACAATGCGCCTCATCCACCGCAATCAGGGTGCAATTGGCCCGGCGCAGCAGCGACAGCGCCCCGGCCGAGGCCAGCCGTTCGGGCGCCATGTACAGGATCTTCAGCCGCCCGTCGTCGAGTGCGGCGAAAACCTCCTCGGTTTCCTCGTCAGTATTGCCCGAGGTAAGCGCCCCCGCCTCGACCCCGGCTTCCCGCAGCGCGCGCACCTGGTCGCGCATCAGCGCGATCAGCGGCGAAATGACCAGCGTTACCCCGTCGCGGCACAGCGCGGGCAGCTGATAGCACAGCGACTTGCCGCCCCCCGTGGGCATGATGGCCAGCGTATTCCGGCCCGCCAGCACCGCCTCGACGATTTCGGCCTGGCCGGGACGGAAGCTGGAAAATCCGAAAACCGAGGCAAGCAGCGCCTGCGGCGTCAGGGGGGTCAGATCATTCACGTCGGCATGGGCTCAGTAGAACAGCGCGGCGTTGTTCATCAGCACGATGCGCAGGGCATAGATGCCCAGAAGAACGATCAGCGGCGCAAGATCAAGCCCGCCCATCTGCGGCAGGAAGGCGCGGATCCGGCCGTAGATCGGCTCCAGCAGCCGGCTCAGCCCGTCCCAGATCTGCGCTACAAGCGGTTGACGCAGGTTGAGCACGTTGAAATTGATCAGCCAGCTCATGATGATGTGGGCGATGATGATGAACCACACCACATCAAGGATCATCAGGATGATTTGCAGAAGCGACGTCATGAATGTGCCTGTCCCGAAACTGTCGCCCCCAGAGGTATAGGCGCCGCGCCTCAAGGGCAACCGCCTTCCGTCACGTTTCGCTTGACCTTGCGCCACCCGCACGCGACCCCGGTGCCAAACGGAGACCAAGATGTACCCCATTTTCCGCCTGATGAAAGAGGCGCGCCGGGCGCGCCGCATGCCGCCGCTGCCGCTTACGGGAACGCATGTGTCCCATCACATCTGCTGGCCCTGGGATCTTGACCCCTGGATCGAGCTGAACAATGGCCGCACGCTGACGCTCTATGACCTCGGGCGGGTGCCCTATGGGCGGCGGATCGGCTTCGAGGCGGCGCTGCGCAAGCAGGGCTGGGGCATGACGGTCGCCGGCAACTCGCTGCGTTATCGTCGCCGGGTGCGCGCCTTTGACCGGGTCGAGATGCTGACCCGCTGCCTGGGATGGGATCGCCGCTTCTTCTACATCGAGCAGAGCATGTGGAAAGGTGGCGACTGCACCAGCCACATGCTGTTGCGCAGCGCGGTGACCAGCCGCAACGGCATCGTCCCGCCCGCCGAAGTGCTGGCGGCGATGGGCCATCCCGAGGAAAGCCCCACCTTGCCCGACTGGGTCACCGCCTGGATCGCTGCCGACGCCACGCGTCCCTGGCCCCCTGCCCGCCCCGAGGACCTGTGAGCGCCCTGGTGCCGCCGAGGCTTTGAGGCTTTGAGGCTTTGAGGCTTTGAGGCTTTGAGGCTTTGAGGCTTTGAGGCTTTGAGGCTTGAGACATTGAAACGGGCAGGAAGCCGCAAGTGGCTGGATGTCCGAGCACCGGCGGCGCCCAGCCGCATCGGGCAGCAGGCAACCCCGAGGGGCGCGGCTGTGCCGGCGCCCCATAGGCCACCAGGGGACAGACAGGGATTGCTGGCGGCACCTGTGGGCCTCCTCTCCGTCACGTGCGACAGGCTTTGCCAGGCACCTGCGCTTGCGCGGACGCCCTGCGCATTCGCAGCGCCCCATGTCGGGCGCGAACCGGTTCATTC
Organism: Halodurantibacterium daqingense; assembly: GCF_042666235.1. Taxonomy (NCBI): domain Bacteria; kingdom Pseudomonadati; phylum Pseudomonadota; class Alphaproteobacteria; order Rhodobacterales; family Paracoccaceae; genus Halodurantibacterium; species Halodurantibacterium daqingense. The sequence continues at coordinate 21,369 of NZ_JBHTFQ010000011.1, forward strand.
CACCGCCTCTTTCGCAGGAGGTTTTTCGGCGGGGTCCGGGGGCGGGTGATGCTGCCCCCGGTCGGCTTGCGGAACCGCGGCCGGGCTTGCCAAAAACCGCATTTGCCCCTTCTATCGCCGCAGTGGCAAGGGGCAGGCGCATGACCGAGCGGAAACGCATCTGGGGCTGGTATTTCTTTGACTGGGCAAACCAGCCGTACAGCACCCTGCTTATGACCTTCATCTTCGCGCCCTATTTCGCCTCGGCCGTCGCGGCGGATCCGGTGCGGGGCCAGCAGGACTGGGGCACGATGCTGACCGTCACCGGGCTCTGCATCGCGCTTCTGGCCCCGGTTCTGGGCGCGGTGGCCGACAGTGGCGGCGGGCGGCGCGGCTGGATCCTGCTCTGGTCGGTTTTCTATGTCGGCGGGGCCTTCAGCCTCTGGTGGGCGGAGCCGGGGATGGAGACGACCTTCTGGATCCTTGTCGCCTTCGGCCTGGGGGTGATCGGGCTTGAATTCGGCATCATCTTCACCAACGCCATCCTGCCCGAGCTTGGGCCGAGAGAGGCGCTCGGCCGCATCTCGGGCTCGGCCTGGGCATTCGGATATGCCGGGGGCGTGCTGTCGCTGCTGATCGTGCTGGCCTTTCTCGCCGAAAACGAAACCGGGCATACGCTGATCGGGTTGAAACCGCTGTTCGGCCTTGATCCCGAAGCCCGCGAAGGGACCCGTGCGGTCGGCCCGTTGACGGCGGCCTGGTATGTCCTGTTCGTGATCCCGTTCTTTCTCTGGGTTCCGCAAGACCGCCGGCAGACAACTCGGCGCCAGCCGATCCAGGCGACACGGGCGGCACTGCGCGATCTGGGCGGGACGCTGCGGCGGTTGCCGCGGCAACCCAGCCTCTTTGCCTGGCTTGGATCGTCAATGCTGTTTCGGGACGCGTTGAACGGGATCTATGCCTTTGGCGGGATCTATGCCGCCGGGGTGCTTGGCTGGGACATCACGCGGATCGGGCTGTTCGGGATCGTGGCCGCGATCGCCGGCGCGGTCTTCTGCTGGTTTGGCGGACGCGCGGACAGCCGCTTCGGGCCGATGCCGGTGATCATCGCCTGCATCTGCGCCCTGATCGCCGTCTGTGTCATCGTGGTGCTGACCGACCGGACCATGGTTCTGGGCATGGCCGTTCCGGCGGGCTCCAGCCTTCCCGACATCGCGTTTTTCCTCTGCGGCGGTGTGATCGGCGCGGCGGGCGGATCGCTGCAGGCCTCGGGCCGCACGATGATGGTGCGTCAGGCCAACCCGGCCCGGATGACCGAGGCGTTCGGCCTTTATGCCCTTTCGGGCAAGGCCACGGCCTTTCTGGCGCCCGCGCTGGTTGCCATGGCGACGATGATCACGAATGATCAGAGATTGGGGGTCGCGCCGCTGATCGTGCTTTTTATTCTCGCGCTTCTGTTGCTATTCTGGGTTGAACCAGAGGGCGAAAGGATCACGACATGCGCCGCATCCTGACGACGCTGACAAGGGCCGGCCTGTTCGGCGGCGCGCTGGCCCTTGCCGCGCCGGTCGCGGCGGAACCGCTTGCGAACCAACTGTTCGGCGCGCATCGCACCGCCTCGGCGCATACCCCTGCGGCGATCGGAAGCTATGCCAAGGGCTGCGCCGCCGGGCTGATGCAACTGCCCGAAAGCGGCCCTTACTGGCAGGCGATGCGCCTGAGCCGCAACCGCAACTGGGGCCACCCCGAAATGGTGCAGTTCCTGGTGGATCTCAGCTATACCGCAAGCCTTCTGGGCTGGCCGGGGCTTTACATCGGCGACATCAGCCAACCTCGCGGCGGGCCCATGACCTCGGGCCACTCCAGCCACCAGATCGGTCTTGATGCCGACATCTGGATGTTGCCGCCCCGCCGCCTTGACCTGAGCCGCGCCGAACGTGAACAGATCAGCTCGATCTCGGTGCGGACGGACGATCAGCGCAGCATCAACCGCAACTGGACGCCGGTTCACCACGAAATCCTGCGCCGCGCCGCCGGTGACCCGCGGGTGGACAGGGTCTTTGTCGCTGCGGCCGTCAAGATCGAGATGTGCAGGACCGCAACCGCCGCGGATACGCCCTGGCTGCAGAAGATCCGGCCGATCGAAGGGCACAACACCCACTTTCATGTCAGGTTGAAATGTCCTGCCGATTCTGCCAGTTGCGTGACCCAGACCCCAACGGTTGCCGAGCTTTCAAAGAATGGAAATGGCTGTGACGAGACGCTGCAATGGTGGGTGACCGACTACCTCAATCCCCCGAAGGTCGAACGGCCCGCCACGCCGCCTGCGCCGCGCCCACGCCATCCGCGCGAATTCACCATGGCCGATCTGCCGCAGCAATGCTCCGAGGTTGTCTCGTTGCGCTGACGCTTGCGGCGCTTCCGGGATGTGGCGTTTCTGCCCAGCGCGAGGCGATGCTGGTCTCATCGTACAACTGGCCGGCTTCGGACCATGGCTATGGCGGCTTTTCCGGCATTGCGCTGGATGCCGACGGGCGGCGGTTCACGGCGATCTCCGACCGGGGCGCGATCCTGCGCGGAGAGCTGCTCCGCGGCGACGACGGGCAGATCCGCGCGATCCGGTCCGAACCAGCGCAGATGCTGCGTGGCCCGGACGGAGCCGTTCTGCCAAAGGCCGCGCAGGATGCCGAGGGGCTTGCCATCAATGGCGATGGCCGGATCTTCATCTCGTTCGAAGGGGTGCATCGCGTTTTGCGCTATGACACTTTTGGCGGCACCGCGACCGCCCTGCCGACCCATCCCGATTTCGCGGGCTTCGGGCCGAACAAGTCGCTCGAGTCGCTCGCCGTTGCAGCCGACGGAACCCTCTACACGTTGCCGGAAGAGCCGGTTGGCCCGCAGGGTTTTCCCGTCTATCGCTTCCGGAACGGGTCGTGGGAGCAGCCGTTTCATATCGCCCAGATGGATGGCTTCCTTGCGGTCGAGGCAACCTTCGGTCCCGATGGACGCTTCTATCTTCTGGAACGCGACTTCCGCCTGTTTGGCGGTTTCACGAGTCGCGTGCGCCGGTTCGAGATTTCCGATTCCGGCATCGACACGGGCGAGACCCTGTTTCAGTCGCGCCGCGGCCAGCACGACAATCTTGAAGGGCTTTCGGTCTGGCGTGATCCGGCAGGTGCCATCCGCCTGACACTGATCAGCGACGACAATTTCCTGCCCGTGCAGCGGACAGAGATCGTGGAATACCGACTGACGCCGTGAACATGCGGCGAGGCTAGGATGGTGCGCATCCCCGGGGCTGCGCAGGCCGCGGGGTGCCCATCCCGGCTCGCCGGCAATCCTGCGATCGCGGACAGCCGGCAGGTGCGCCATTCGCTGCGCCAGCAGATCGTCCGCGACCGCAACCCGCCGGCGCTGATTCCTCAAAGGCGCCGGATCGTAAAGCCCAAACATGCGCCTCCAAGGCAGCTGCGGAGAAGAGAACGTTCGGCACCTGTCGCGACACCCAGAACCCCCCGCACGCCCTTCCCCGAGAGGACCATGATCTCGCCCGGTTGCGGCACTGGACGCTTGGCCGCGTTTTCCCGCGCGGCATCCCGGCAGGCCTTCACCGGGGCAGTGCCCGACTTTCGAAGCCACGCAGAACCAGACGGCGGCGTCTCCCTGTCCGGATCAGCCTTCGCCAGGCTGTCCTGGGCACACCGCCCTGACATTGCCGTCCGTCATGAAGAACCGCGGCGGGCGCCCTCTCGCGTCGTGGGAACCAGATGTTCCGCCCGTTGTCAGTGCCCCCTCTCCGCCGTCCCGTTCACGCGCCGAGCGTTCCCCGATACCTCGGCCTTTCGCGTGCATCCCCACGCAGCTTGCATCCGCCCTCCGCCGTGCAGCGACGCACGGCGCGGGCGCCGGCCGGTGCACCAGGGCTTTCCTGCACGCTCCATCCTGTGCGGGTGAATCACCCCGCAGGTTGGGCTGGCGCTTGCCGCGGTGGGGCTGCAGCGATAAAAGCCCTCATCCCGCGCCCCGCGCGGCACATCGCCATCAAGTTTCCGCAACCTTGTCAAAACGGACCCTCACGTGACCCGCGCACATCTTCCCGGCATTCTTGCCATGGCTGCCATCGTCGTGGCCTCGAACATCCTTGTCCAGTTCCTGTTCGGGCAATGGCTCACCTGGGGGGCCTTCACCTATCCGGTTGCCTTTCTGGTGACCGATGTGATGAATCGCGTCCACGGACCTCGGGCCGCACGGCAGGTGGTGCTGGCGGGCTTTGCGATCGGCGTGCTCTGCTCACTGATCGGCACGCAGATCATCGGGGAATACGGCCCGCTCGTCACCTGGCGCATCGCCATCGGCTCGGGGCTGGCCTTCCTGACGGCACAGCTTCTGGATGTCGTTGTGTTCGACCAGCTGCGCGCCGGACGCTGGTGGCGCGCACCGCTTGCCTCGACGCTGATCGGAAGCTCTGCCGACACTGCCCTTTTTTTCAGCATCGCCTTTTCTTCCGCCCTTGCCTTCATCGAGCCGGCCAACGACGTGTCCTGGGCCGCAGAACCGCTTCCGCTGATCGGTTTTGGCCCGATCGTGCCGCTTTGGGTGTCGCTGGCCCTTGCAGACTGGCTGGTCAAGCTGGGGCTGGCCCTTCTGGCCCTGATGCCCTTCCGCATCATCGTCCGACGGCTTGCTAAAAATCGTGGATAAAATCACTTGCCAAAGGCGAAATCTGTGCCACCCTTCCCTTAGTGAAACCCATTTGAAAGGAGGTGGTCCAGTGTCGAGAGTGATATTGGAGAGAGGTGTCAGAACAGTCAGGAGTCATGTCGCCTGAGGGCAGCCCCGAGGGCAGTGTCGCCTGATTGGGCTCAGGTCTCTAACTGGCCCATCTCCTGGAACTCGGAGGGTCGCCCCCAGCGGGCGACCCTTTCTTTTGCGCCCCGGCTGCCGCGCCGCAAGCCCCCGTCCCACTGCGCCACCTTTCGCTTGCTCCGCAGCTGCGCTAGCGTGACGACATGCTGCGCATCACCGATCAGATCACCCTTCAGCCCTGGGAAATGACCGAGACTTTTTCGCGTTCTTCCGGTCCCGGCGGACAGAATGTCAACAAGGTCGAAACCGCGGTCGAGCTGCGTTTCGAGGCCGAACGTTCGCCCAGCCTGCCGACCCCGGTCAAGGCGCGGCTCCGTCGGCTTGCGGGCCGGCGCTGGACGCTGGACGGCGCCATCGTCATCCGGGCCGAAGAAACCCGCAGCCAGGCGCGCAACCGCGAAATCGCGCGGGAACGGCTGGCGGAGCTGATCCGCAGCGCCCTGGTCCCGCCCAAGCGGCGGGTGCCCACCAAGCCCACCCTCGCCAGTCAGCGCCGGCGCGTGGCCGCCAAGACACGTCGGGGCACGGTCAAGGCGCTGCGCGGCAAGATCGGAGACAATGATGAGTGACGCGATCCTCGCCCGCCGCAACCGGTTGATGGGGCCGAATGTGCCAACCTTCTACCGGGACCCGGTTCATATCGTGCGCGGCCAGGGCGTGTGGCTATGGGATGCCGCCGGGAACCGCTATCTGGATTGTTACAACAACGTGGCCCATGTCGGCCATTGCCATCCCAGGGTGGTCGAGGCCATCGCCCGCCAAAGCATGACCCTGAACACCCACACCCGCTATCTGCACGAGGGCGTGCTGGATTACCTTGAACAGCTGACAGCGCGGCTGGGGCACGGGATCAGCCAGGGCATCATGGTCTGCACCGGCTCCGAGGCGAATGACATCGCCCTGCGCATGGCCCAGGCCGTGACCGGCAAGACCGGGATCATCGCGACCGACAACACCTATCACGGCAATACGGTCGCCACCGCGGCGCTTTCAACCCGGCGTCCGCCGATCGGGGGCTATCCGCCACATGTCCGGCTTGTTCCCGCGCCCGAAAGCCTGGCGCCGCTGGGCGGCAGCGCAGAACGGCAGGCCGACGTCTTTGCCGAGAATGTCGCCCATGCCATCGCGGATCTTGAAGACAGCGGCTTTGGCTTTTCGGGGATCATGCTGTGCCCCTTCTTCGCGAACGAGGGCTTTCCCGACCTGCCCGCAGATTTCCTTGCCCCCACGGCGCGCATCGTGCGCGCGGCCGGCGGGCTGATGCTGGTGGACGAGGTGCAGCCGGGGTTCGGCCGGCTTGGCAGCCATTTCTGGGGTCATGACCGCGCGGGGCTGGTGCCGGATGTCGTGACCGTGGGCAAGCCGATGGCCAACGGGCATCCGGTGGCGGCAGTGCTGGCGCGGCCCGATGTGATGGGCGCCTTCCGCAGCGCCTTCGGGTATTTCAACACCTTCGGCGGCAATCCCGTGGCCGCCGCCGCCGCACTGGCAACGCTGCAGGTGATGGAGGAGGAGGGCCTTCAGGCCAATGCCCGCGACACCGGCGCCTATGCCCTCGCCCGCCTGCGCGCGCTTCGCCACCCTGCCATCGCCCAAGCGCGCGGCGCGGGGCTGTTTCTTGGGCTCGAATGTGTGACCGACGATGGTGGACCGGCAACCGCCTTTGCGACCGAACTGGTCGAACGGATGCGACAACGCGGCATCCTGATGAACCGGATCGGCCGGCATATGAACACGCTCAAGATCCGCCCGCCGATGCCCTTCAGCCGCGACAACGCCGATCTTCTGGTCGATACCCTCGGCGAGGTTCTGGCGGCAATGCCGACGGAGACCGCTGATGCGGGATGACACGGCACTTGCACAGGCGCACGAAGCCATGGCCGCCTGGGGCGGCACCGGAACGCCGCGCCTGATCCGCAACCGCGAGAATGCGGTATTCGAAATCATCACTCCCGCCGGACGCGCCGCGCTGCGCCTGCACCGCCAAGGCTACCAGACCGAAGCAGCGATCCGGTCGGAGCTGTGGTGGATGCGCGCCCTGGCCGACCGGGCGCAGCCAGTGCCGCATCCGTTGCGGACAGCGACAGGCGCGCTGACCCATTGCCTGCAGGGCGGGCGCATCGCCTCGGCCCTGGCCTGGGTTGAGGGGGCGCCGCTTGGGGCGGCAGGTATCCCGCTTTCGGGGACCGCGCAGGAACAGGCCGCGCAGCATCACGCCCTCGGGCGGCTTCTGGCGACGGTTCATTCGGCGACGGATCGACTTGAACCACCGCAGGACTTTGAGCGCCCGCACTGGGATCTGCCAGGGCTTCTGGGCGAGTCCCCCCTGTGGGGCCGGTTCTGGGAGCATCCCGGTCTTGCCCCCGCCGAGGCGCGGCTGCTGGTCGAGGCCCGCGCCTTCTGCGCAGAGGCAACGCGCGATGCCACCGCACGTGGCGCGGATCAGGGGCTTGTCCATGCGGATGTGCTGCGGGAAAACGTGCTTCTGACGGAAAACGGCCCGGTGCTGATCGATTTCGACGATTGTGGCCGTGGGTTCCGGCTTTACGATCTGGGAACGGCACTGTCACAGAACCTGTCCGAACCGCATCTGCCCGCGATCCTGGCCGCGCTGGTTGATGGCTATGCGAGCCTCCGGCCGCTTGCGCCAGAGGACCAGGCCCTGATCCCCGTCATGACGTTGATGCGCTGCCTGGCCTCCGTCGGCTGGACCATGACCCGGATCCCCCAAGAAAGCCCGCTGCACCGCAGCTATATCAACCGGGCGACCCGCCTTTCGGCGCAGCTTCTGCGCGGGGAGGGACTTGTGGGCAAGGACTGACCACATGCCAACCCGGGATGCGACAGGCTTGCCGACCCTTCGGCCCTGAAGCTGGGCAGGCCCACGGCGCCCTTGAAAAGGTCCGGCCACGACTCAGATGACTTCATGTGGAAGATTTAACCATTCGCAGCTATACTGAGAAAAACCAGAATACAGGCAGCTCATGATGATCCAGACCCGCCTTGCCAGGGCGCTCCGCGATGCGGTTGTTCCGCTTATCAGCCGGCCCGCGTATATTCAGGTCGCTGCGCTGTGCCTGCGGAGCAAGAATGGCAAGCAGCAGGTTCTGATGATCCGCAGCCTTGGCACAGGGCGCTGGATCCTGCCGAAGGGCTGGCCAATGGACGGCCGCAGCCTTGCCGAAGCGGCGCTGCAGGAAGCCTGGGAGGAAGCCGGCGTTCAGGGCAGCGTTGCCCCCGAACCGGTGGGCCACTACAGCTACTCCAAGATCGCCGAGGGGGGGATGGCGCTGCCGACGACGGTGCATGTCTATGCGGTGGCGGTGGACAGGCTTGCCGACAGCTTCCCCGAAAGCGCCCGGCGCAAGCGGAAATGGATGGCACCCGCAAAGGCGGCCGAGCGCGTCAACGAACCCGGGCTGCGTGACCTGCTGGCCGCTTTGTGATCCCGATCCGCCGGCAGCAACCGATTTCTGTTGTCCCGTCATCGGAACCCCGTTACTGCCCCGCGCGTAACAGTTTCATGACAATACCCGGGGCGCCGTGACCGAACAGAAGCCGATCAACCAGTGGAAGACACTGGACAAGGATCTGAACCGGATCAACCTGCTCGAGCAGGCGACCCATTATGTGGGGCGCCCGCTTGTCGCGCCGGGGATCGCGCTGTGTTTCATCGCGCTGGTGACGCTTGCAGCGACGGTCATCGTGGGGCAGTCGGCCTCGTCCCTCATCATCATCGCGGCAGCGGCCTTCGGTGCCTACATGGCGCTGAACATCGGCGCGAATGATGTGGCCAACAACATGGGCCCGGCCGTCGGCGCCAATGCGCTGACACTGGGCGGGGCGCTGATCATCGCCGCTGTCTGCGAAACGGCGGGCGCGCTTCTGGCCGGGGGGGATGTGGTCGGCACGATCTCGGGCGGAATTGTCGATCCGGCCAGCGTGGCCGATGCGGGGGTATTCATCTGGGCGATGATGTCAGCCCTGATCGCGGCCGCCCTCTGGATCAACCTCGCGACCGTCATCGGGGCACCCGTATCCACCACCCATTCCGTCGTGGGGGGCGTGATGGGCGCCGGCATCGCTGCCGCGGGCGTTGCCGCAGTGAACTGGCCGATGATGGGCCGGATCGCGGCAAGCTGGATCATCTCGCCGGTGATGGGCGGGGTGATTGCCGCGCTGTTTCTGGCCTTCATCAAGGCGCGGATCATCTATCAGGACGACAAGATCGCCGCCGCCCGGCGCTGGGTGCCGGTGCTGATCGGGATCATGGCCGGCAGCTTCGCCACCTATCTGGCGATCAAGGGGCTGAACCGGATCATCTCGGTTCAGCTGGGAACCGCGCTTCTGATCGGCCTGGGCTTTGCGCTTGTCACGCAGCTGGCCGTGACCCCGGTGATCCGCCGCCAGTCAGAGGGGATGGAGAACCGCAAGAAATCGCTCAAGAAGCTGTTCTCGATCCCGCTTGTCCTGTCGGCGGCACTTTTGTCCTTTGCCCATGGCGCCAATGACGTGGCGAATGCCGTGGGACCGCTGGCGGCGATTGTCCATGCAGTGAACTCCGGCGATGTCGCAGCGCGGGTGGTGATACCGCTTTGGGTGATGATCATTGGCGCCATGGGGCTTTCCTTCGGGCTGGTGCTGTTCGGACCCAAGCTGATCCGCATGGTGGGCAGCCAGATCACCAAGCTCAATCCCATGCGGGCCTATTGCGTTTCGCTGGCCGCGGCGATCACCGTCATCGTGGCCAGCTGGCTGGGGCTGCCGGTCAGTTCGACCCATATCGCCGTCGGCGCGATCTTTGGCGTCGGCTTCTTCCGCGAATGGCATGCCGAACGCCGGGCGCGCCAGCTTGGTATCACCAAGGGCAAACCCGTCGCCCCGGAAGAGCGCCGGCGCCGCAAGCTGGTGCGCCGGTCGCATTTCATGACCATTGTTGCCGCCTGGGTGGTGACCGTGCCGGCGGCGGCCTTTCTGTCAGGCGCGGTATTCGTTGCCATCAGCCTGATCGCCGGCTGAGGTCAGACCAGAACCTCTTGCGCCTGTTGGTGCCCGACACCGAACACCCGCTTGTAGCGTTCAACCTCATCGGGCGGCCCCATCGCCTTGTTGGGGTTGTCCGACAGCTTGACCGTGGGGCGGCCATCCGCCGACACCGCCTTGCAGACCAGCGAAAACGGCGCCAGCGCATCCCCGGGCACAAGCCCGCGAAAATCGTTGGTGAACATGGTCCCCCATCCGAAACTGACCTTGACCCTGCCCCGGAACCGGGACGAAAGCTCTTCGATCCGGTTTACATCAAGCCCATCCGAGAAGATGACCAGCTTCTTGCGCGGGTCCTCGCCTCGCTCCTGCCACCAGCGGATCGCGGTTTCAGCGCCCTGGACCGGGTCGCCGCTGTCGATGCGGATGCCGGTCCAGGTGGTCAACCAGTCGGGCGCGCGCTGCAGGAAACCTTCGGTGCCATAGGTGTCGGGAAGGATGATGCGCAGATTGCCGTCATGTTCCTCGTGCCAGTCGGCCAGAACCTGATAGGGTGCCCGGGCAAGTTCGGCATCGTCTCGGGCAAGCGCGCTGTAGACCATTGGCAGTTCATGCGCATTGGTGCCGATCGCTTCCACCTCGCGGCGCATGGCGATCAGGCAGTTCGAGGTGCCGATGAAGCTTTCGCCAAGCCCCTCGATCATCGCCTGCACGCACCAGTCCTGCCACAGGAAGCTGTGGCGCCGCCGCGTGCCGAAATCGGCGATGCGCAGCCCCTCGATCTGGCGCAGACGCTCGATCTTTTCCCACAGCTTGGTCATGGCCCGTGCATAGAGAACCTGAAGCTCGAACCGGCCCAGCGTCTTGAGCACGGCGCGCGAACGCAACTCCATCAGAACCGAGAGCGCCGGGATTTCCCACAGCATCACCTCGGGCCACGCGCCTTCGAAGGTCAGTTCATACTGTCCGTCGCGTTTTTCCAGATGGTAGGGCGGCAGGCGCAGGCCCTCGAACCATTCCATGAAGTCGGGGCGGAACATCTGCCGCTTGCCATAGAAGGTGTTGCCCCGCAGGAAGGTGCTTTCGCCCCGCGACAGCCCGAGGCTGCGGATATGGTCCAGCTGTTCGCGCAGCTCGCCCTCGTCCACGAGATCGGCAAGCCGGACCGAATGCGAGCGGTTGATCAGGCTGAAGGTCACATTGGTGCGGGGCCGGTTGCGAAACACCGACTGGCACATGAGCAGCTTGTAGAAATCGGTATCGATCAGCGAACGCACGATCGGGTCGATCTTCCACTTGTGGTTATAGACGCGGGTGGCAATATCGGCCATTCTCAGTCCTCCAGCCGCACGCCTGCCGCACGCATGGCTGCCAGCGCCGCGGTCAGCGATCCGTCAAGATCGATGGCGCGGCACAGATCGGGGCGCACCGAGGCCCGGAACCCCAGCCGTGCCGCATCGATTGCCGACCAGGCCACGCAGAAATCAAGCGCCAGCCCGACAAAGGCCACCTCGGTCACGCCGCGGTTGCGCAGATAGCCCTCAAGCCCGGTGGCTGTGGTCTTGTCGTTCTCGAAGAAGGCCGAATAGCTGTCCACCTCGGCGCGGAAGCCCTTGCGCAGCACAAGATGCGCGCGGTTGGTGTCCAGATCCGGGTGCAGGTCGGCGCCACTGGTGCCCTGCACACAGTGGTCGGGCCAGAGAACCTGAGGGCCATAGGGCATGTCGATCATCGCGAAGGGATCGCGCCCGGGATGGCTGGAGGCGAAGGAGCGATGATCAGCCGGGTGCCAGTCCTGGGTCAGGACCACCGTGGCGCAATCGGCCATCAGCCCATTGATGCCGGTCAGGATTTCATCGCCCCCCGCAACGCCAAGGGCGCCCCCGGGACAGAAATCGTTCTGCATGTCGATCACGATCAGGGCCTGATGCTCGGGCTGCATGGCCGCTCCTCCCTATGGCTCAGTGCGTTTGCTAAGTGTGAAGCGCCCGCAGGTCAATGGCTTGGGCCTTGCGCAGGCGGCCTCTGGGCGCCTATGTGACGGCCATGTTGACCGTTGCTGCGCTTTACCACTTCACCCGATTCCCCGATCCGGCCGCCCTGCGCGGGCCGCTTCTGCAGTGCTGCGAAACCGCGGGCGTTCGCGGATCGCTGCTGCTGGCGCGGGAGGGGATCAACGGAACCATCGCCGGAACCCGGGCCGGGATCGATGCGGTGCTGGACCATGTGCGCGCCTTGCCCGGCTGCGCAGCGCTGGAGTGGAAGGAAAGCCCCGCGCCCGCCATGCCGTTCGGGCGGATGAAGGTCCGGCTGAAGAAAGAGATCGTGACCATGGGCCAGCCCGAGGTCGATCCGCTGGCCGGCACCGGGCATTATGTCGACCCCCGGGACTGGAACGCCCTGATATCCGCCCCCGATGTCGTGGTCATCGACACCCGAAATGACTACGAAGTGGCGATCGGCACCTTTGCCGGCGCGGTCGATCCGCAGACACGGGCCTTCCGCGATTTCCCCGCCTGGTGGGAAGCAAACCGCGACCGCTTTCACAACAAGCGGATCGCGATGTTCTGCACCGGCGGCATCCGCTGTGAAAAGTCCACCAACTACCTGCTGGGACAGGGCGTGGATGAAGTCTATCACCTCAAGGGCGGGATCCTGAAATACCTGGAAGAGGTGCCCGAAGAAGACAGCCTGTGGCAGGGGCAGTGCTTTGTCTTTGACCAGCGCGTCTCGGTGGGCCACGGGCTGCAGCCGGGCGCGTTGCAGATGTGCCATGCCTGTCGCCGCCCGCTTTCCGCCGAGGACCGGGCACAGCCGAGCTACGAAGAGGGCGTGAGCTGCCCGCATTGCATTGACGAATACAGCCCTGCCCGGCGCGAGGCGTTCCGCGAGCGCCAGCGCCAGATCGCGCTGGCAGCCTCCCGCGGCGAAAGGCATCTGGGGCAATAAGGCGGCCGGACGGCGCTGTCCGCGATTCCCGCAGACAAGGCTTCCGTCCGGCACACGCCGGATTGCCCGTCAGGCCATGGCGATGACGACGCCGCCGGTCAGCGTCACAGCCCCGAGCGCGCGCAGCAGGGCCTGTCCCCGGGCCTGCGGAAACCACTGGCCAAGCACCAGGCCAAGCCCTGCGCCCGCCGCGTGCAGAAGCGCGGTGGACAGGGCAAAGCCCGCGCCGAAGGCCGCGGCGCCGCCCTCGCCCATTTCCTGCCCATGGGCAAAGCCGTGAAACAGCCCGAACAGCGCCACCAGCGCCGCGCTCGCTCCGGTGGGCAGGCGAAGCGCCAGTGCCAGCATCAGGCCCAGCACCAGAACCGACGCAAGGATCATCGGCTCGACCAGCGGCAGCACCCCGCCACCAAGGGCAACGGTGAACCCCGCCACCATGGCAGCGACGAAGGCTGCCGGCAGGCCGGGAAGGGCCGCCCCGCCAAGATGCGCGGCCCAAAGGCCAACGGCTATCATCGCCAGAAGGTGGTCCGCCCCCAGAAGCGGATGCACCACACCCGCCACAAAGGGCGCCTGCCCGACGTGGCCGGGATGGGCCAGTGCCGGGGCGGCGGCAAGGATCGGCAGGGTGGACAGGATCAATCGTTTCATACGGCTCCTCATGGGCTGACGCCCAGAACCTGTCCTGTCAGCGGCCGCGGCTCAAGCCAGCGTTGCCCTCTCAGCCCGCTGCGGACCGGCCTTGGCACGAAAACCGGGCAGGATGCCCGGTTTCTGTGCAATCAGACATGATGCAGAACCAGCGGCCGGTTATCGACCTGATGAACACGCATCGGCATGTCAAAGACCGATTCCAGCACCACCGGGCACAGCACTTCCTCGGGCGTGCCCACCGCCGCGACGCGCCCGTGCTTGAGCGCGACGATATGATCGGCATAGGCCGCGGCATAGTTGATCTCATGCACGACGATCACCACGCTGCGGCCATGCGCCTGGGCCACATCCCGCAACCGCCGCATCAGGGCGCGGGCGTGATACATGTCCAGATTGTTCAGCGGTTCGTCCAGCAGCAGCCAATCGGTGCCCTGGGCAAAGACCATGGCCAGATGCGCGCGCTGCTGTTGTCCTCCCGAGAGGGAATCGAGGAATCGGCCGGCCAGGGGCAGCAGATCGAATTCCCGCAGCGCGGCCTCCGTGGCTTCTTCATCCTCGGGGCGCGGGCGGCCGTGATGATGCGGATAGCGGCCAAAGCCGACCAGATCGCGCACCCGCAACCGGCTGCCGATATGGGTCTGTTGCGCAAGGATGGCCAGCTTGCGCGCCAGAAGGCCGGTAGGGGTGCGGTTCACATCCAGCCCATCGACGGTAATGCGGCCGGCCTGAACCGGGTCGAGCCGGGCGATCAGATGCAGAAGCGTCGATTTCCCGGCCCCGTTCGGGCCGACAAGCGCCGTTATCCCACCCGCCGGAAGCTGCAGCGACACATCATGCAGGATCCGGGCCGCACCTATGGAATGGCTTACGCCGCTGATTTCGATCATCGCACACGCCCTTTCAGCAAAAGCCAGATGAAGAACAGCCCGCCGACGAACTCGACGATCACGCTGAGCGTTGACTGCAGGTTCAGAAGCCGCTCGAACAGGGTCTGGCCCAGGACCAGCACCAGGCCCGCGATCATTGCCGCGGCGGGCAGCAGCAGCGCGTGGCGATGGGTCTTCATCAGCGCATGGGCAAGCGCGCTGACCAGAAGCCCGAAGAAGGCCACCGGCCCCACCAGCGCCGTCGATACCGCGACCAGAACCGCGATCAACGTCAGCACCCCCAGGCTTGCCAGACGCTGCCGCAGGCCAAGGTTGATCGCCGTCGCCCGCCCCAGCGCCAGAACGTCAAGCACCGGCACCATGCGCCAGATGACCAGCGCTGCGAGGCCCAGAACCGCCGCCGCCAGCCACAAGAGCGGCCCGTTCACCGCGCTGAACCGCGCAAAGCTTGCGCCCTGAACCACCGCGAAGGCATTGGGATCGATCAGCCGCTGGAGAAAGACCGACAGGCTGCGGAACAGCACGCCAAAGATCACGCCGGCCAGGATCATGCGGTGGATGTCGATCCGCCCCCGGCCCAGGAGTGTGCCAAAAAGCGCAAGCGCCGCGACGATCATGATCGCCGTCTCGGTCAGGAACTTGGCCTCGGTTCCCAGGGCCACGAACCCGACCGGCCCCAGAAAGAACACCAGCGCCGTCTGCATCAGCAGATACAGCGCATCGAACCCCATGATCGACGGCGTCAGGATCCGGTTGGCGCTGACGGTCTGGAACATCATCGTGGCAAGGGCAATAGCCACGGCCACCACCAGCAGGGTTGCCAGCCGTGAAGACCGAAGCCCAAGGATGAAGCCGCGGTTGCCGCTGCCAAGACCGTAGAACATGAAGAAGGCCGAGGCCGCAGCCAAGGCGACCGCCAGTGCGATCAGCCGTTTATCGGGCATGGGCCGGCCTCATGAACAGAAGCCACAGAAAGACTGCTGCCCCCAGCACCCCGAACACCGTTCCCACCGGAACCTCGTAGGGAAAGCGCAGCACCCGGCCCAAGATGTCGCAGCCAAGCACCATGGCACCGCCAAGGCAGGCCACCATCGGCAGGCTTGCACGCAGGTTGTCGCCCATGAGCCGCGCCACGATATTGGGCACAACCAGCCCCACGAAGGGAATCATGCCGACCGTCACCACCACCAGCGCCGTGGTCATCGAAACGACAGCAAGCCCCAGCGCCACCACCTGCCGGTAATTGAGCCCGAGGTTGACGCTTGCGTCGCGGCCAAGCCCGGCGATGGTGAACTGATCGGCGGTGACATAGGCGGCGATCGCCATTCCCCCGGCCAGCCACAGCAATTCATAGCGGCCCGAGATGACGCCGGAAAATTCGCCGTTCATCCAGATCTCGACATATTGCAGCAGATCGGTCTGATAGCCGATGAAGGTAACGGCCGCGCCGATGACGCCGCTATAGACCAGCCCGACCAGAGGCACGAGAAGGGGCGCCCGTGGCGGGATCTTGCGGATCAGGGCAAGAAACAGCAGCATCGACAGAAGTGCCGACACGCTTGCCACGATCATCTTGAAAAACAGCGGCAGCGCGGGGGCCAGCAGCGTCACGCCCAGAATGCCAAGCGCGGCACCCTGGGCCGTGCCGGCGGTGCCCGGCTCTACAAAGCGGTTGCGCACCAGCATCTGCATGATGACGCCCGCCACCGCCATGGCGCCGCCGGTCAGCAGCGCCGCAAAGGTGCGCGGAATACGACTGATCGCGAGAAGCCGAAGCGCCTCGGGATCCGACCAGAGTGCACCCGGGCGCAGGTTCGCGACGCCCACGAACAGGCTGAGCGCCGCAAGGGCGATCACGGCAATCGGAAGACCAAGATACAATGCGCTGGCGCGGCTCATGCTGGCATCCCCTCCTTGCGAGAGGTTGGGGGCCGGACGCGCCGACCCCTTGAGGTGTCAGTTGGAGAACGCGTCGAGCAGTTCCTGCATCGTGCCCATCATGGAGTTGTAGCCACCCCCCGCAATGTAGAGATTGACCGGGTTGGGATAGACCACGTTGCCCTGCTTCCAGGCGGTGGTTTCGGCGACAAGCGCATTGTTCAGCGTCTCGCGCGCGCTTTCCGCTTCGCCGATCGCGGCGGCACGGTCGACCACGATCAACCAGTCGGGGTTGGCTTCGCGCACGAATTCGAACGAGATCGCTTCACCGTGGGTGGCTTCCTGATCGACATCGACAGCCTCGGCAAGGCCCAGCTCGGCATGCATCCAGCCAAAACGGCTGCCGCGGCCATAGGCCGAGATCTTGGGCCCGTTGGTCATCACCACCAGCGCGCGGCCCTCATCTGCGGCAAGGCCGCGGATTTCCTCGAGCCGGTCATTGAAATTCCGGGCAAGTTCATCGGCTGCCTCTTCGCGCGCAAAAAGCGTGCCATAGGCTTCCAGGCGTGCCAGGGCTTCCTGGGCCAGCTCATCGCCCGTGATCGTCATGTCGATGACCGGCGCGATGCGTGACAGCGATTCTGCCTGCCCGGCCGAGCGTCCCCCGACGATGATCAGATCGGGCGCAAGCCCGGCCAATGCCTCGAGGTTCGGCTCGAACAGGGTGCCGATCACGGCCGCGTCGCGCAGCTGTTCCGGCAGGTAGGTGACATAGAGGTTGTCGGGAACGCCCGCCGGCTGCACGCCCAACGCCGTCAGCGTGTCGATGGCCGCGATATCGAAAACCGCGACGGTCCGGGGCTCTTGCGGAAGCGTGACCGGCCCCTGCGCGGTCTGGATCGTCACATCAGCGGCAAAGGCAGGCAGGGCAAGCGCGGCGGCAAGCGCGGCTGAAAACGACAGGCGGGTGATACGCGACATCTCGAACATCCTCTTGAAACCAATGCCCTGAACAGCTGGGACAGGAGCATGACATGGCCTTAGCCGCTTGCGCTCCAAGCGTCCAGTCCTTAAGATGACAAAAATAATCGGATTAGGAAATCGTGATGCTGACAGCCCGTTCCCGCTTTGAAACCCCGAATGGAAGTTCGTATCTGCAGCGCCTCTGCAAGCATTTCGAACACAAGATCAAGGTTGAATACGATGCCCACCGCGGCCACTGCACCTTGCCGTCGGGCCAGGCCCTCATGGAGGCAGACGAGACCGGCATCTCGTTCCTGGTCGAGGCCGACGATGCCGAGGGGCTTGCCCGCGGCAAGGGCGTCATCGAAAGCCACCTTGTCCGGTTTGCCTTCCGCGAAAACCTGGAACGGCTGGATTGGCAGGAAGGCGCCCCCGCCGCATGATGAAAGGGCCGCGTTCTACGCGGCCCGTCCCATTGCCGTCCTCATCCCGCGGTTCAGGTCTCGCTTGCCGGGGCCGGGCCCAGGACGCCCGCCTGAACCGCGGCTTCGTGTTCGGCCGCATCGACATAGCCGTCGCCATTGCTGTCCATCCGGTCAAACTGACCGGCATCAAGATCGGGATAGATCATCTGCAGTTCGAGAAACGACAGGACGCCATCACCGTCGGCGTCGATCTCGCTGAACTCGGTCGCAAGGGCGGGCATGGCCAGCGCAACACAGGCGCCGAGGCCGAGCAGGTATGTCTTCATCTGGGTCTCCTTCCGGATGCTCCGAAACAAGACCTTTAATTAGGATTGTGCAGCGTCTGCCGCCAGACCACGGCGCAATCCCGCGCGGCATGGGCGCGGGATTGCTGGAATCGGGGCAGGCGACGGGCTGAAACCCGCCGGGCCGCCCGGAGGCTCAGACTTCGCCCCAGATGGCGCGGGCGGTTTCCACCACAAGCTCCAGCTTGCGGCGCTGGTCGTCAAAGGCCACGGCATTGCCCTCTTCAGTCGAGGCAAAGCCGCATTGCGGGGCGATGCCAAGCTGATCGAGGTCAGCGTATTTCGACGCCTCGTCGAATTTCCGCTTCAGGTCGTCGATGCTTTCCATCTCGCCGGTCTTGGTGGTGATGAAGCCCGGCAGGACACGCTGCTTGCCCTTGGCAAGCAGGCGCAGCGGCTCCAGCCCGCCCGCACGCTCGGTATCGTATTCCATGAAGAAGATATCGACGCCGGTCTTGTTGAACACCGCATCCGCCGCCGCATCATAAGCGCCTTCGGCCGCATGGGTGGAACGGAAGTTGCCGCGGCACATGTGCATGCCGATCACCATGTCAGCGGGGCGATCCTTGATCGCGTCATGCATCATCTTGGCATATTGATCGATGAGCCAGTCCGGATCCTGCCCCTCGGCCTGCTTGGCGGCGCGGTGCTTGGGATCGCAGAGATAGGCGAAGAAGATGTCATCCATCTGCAGATAGCGGCAGCCCGCCTCGTAGAATTTCGCCACCGCCTTGGCATAGGTTGCGGCGAGATCGGCGAACAGAACCTCCGGGTCCTGGTACTCCGCGGGATGGATATCCGACTTGGCAGTGCGGAAATGGCAGCACGAGGGGCCGGGGATCGAGATCTTCGGCACGACACTGGTGTTGTCCGCAACGAAACGGAAGTGCTCCAGCATCGGGTGGTCATCGGGGAAATCAAGCTTGCCCTTGATGGTCGGGAATACAGGACGCAGCTTGACCCCGGCGAATTGCGCGCCCTGGTCCGGATCACGCTCTTCCATCTCGAAGCCGGTCAGCATGCCCATGAAATCGTAATGCCAGAAGGACCGGCGGATTTCGCCATCGGTGACCGCCTTGAAGCCGATCTCTTCCTGCATCCGGATCACGTCGCGGATCGCGGCATCCTCGGCCGCGCGCAGCTCGGCCGCGTTGTCGGCGCCTTCGGCACGGGCCTTGCGCTGCGCCGCCACCGCAGGCGGACGCAACAGGCTTCCGACATGATCGGCGCGGAACGGAGGGGTGAGCATCATTCTAGTCCTTTCAGTTTCAGCCCGGCAGTTATCCCGCCAGGTATCGCGGTAGCCACAGCACAATGGCCGGGAACACGAGGATCAGCACGACCCGGATGATCTCGGCCGCGAAGAACGGCATGACGCCCTTGAAGGTTTCCATCATCGGCGTGTCCTTGGACAGGGCAGAGATGACGAAGACATTCATCCCGACCGGTGGCGTGATCAGCCCCAGTTCCACCACGATCAGCGCGAGGATGCCGAACCAGATCTTCAGCTCGTTCGTGCTCATGCCAAAGCCGGAACCCTCGGCGCCCTGGTAAAGCCCGCCGTTCAGTTCCACCAGAACCGGCCAGAAGAAGGGGATGACCAGAAGGATCATCGACAGGCTGTCCATCAGGCAGCCCAGCAGGATCAGCGCCAGCAACAGCAGGATCAGCACCGTCATCGGTTCAAGGCCGGACGTGCCGATCCAGCTTGCCGCCGCCTGCGGAAGGCCGATGCGCGACATGTAGATCTTCATCAGTTCGGCGCCCAGCAGGATCAGGAAGATCATGCCGGTGGTGCTGGCGGTTTCCATAAGCGATTCGCGGATCGCCCCGAAGGACAGCCGTCGCTGCGCGGTCCCGAACAGCCAGACCAGAAACACCCCCACTGCCGCTGCTGGTGTCGGGTTGTAAAGCCCGCCATAGATACCCCCCAGCACGAGGCCGAAGATCACCAGCACCGGGATGACCCCGAGCGTTGCCGACAGGAACTCGGCCCGGTCCTTGCTGCCGCCGGCCGGGCCGGCCTCGGGCACGATCAGGACATAGATCGCGATGGTCAGAAGGAAGAAGATCACCGCCAGGATGCCGGGGATGAAGGCCGCCATGAACATCGTGACGATATTCGCCTCGACGATGATGGCATAGATGATGAGAACGACCGAAGGCGGAATCAGGATCCCCAGCACCCCGCCCGCCGCGAGCGACCCGGTCGCCAGCGCGCCCGAATAACGGTAGCGGCGCAGCTCCGGCAGTGCCACCTTGCCCATGGTCGAGGCGGTGGCCAGCGATGATCCCGAAACCGCCCCGAACCCCGCGCAGGCCGCGATACCCGCCATGGCGGTGCCGCCGCGCATCCAGCCCAGCCAGGCATTGGTAAAGCGGAACAACTGCTGGCTGAACCCCGCCTTGGTGGCCAGCGCCCCCATCAGCACGAACATCGGAATGACGGAAAGATCGTAGACCGAGAACTGCCCATAGGCCAGCGTCTTGAGCTGGTTCAGCATCAGGGCCGGCCCGTTCAGCAGCGTGATTCCCACGCCACCGACCAGAATCATCGCATAGCCAATGGGCATGCGCAGCGCGATCAGGATCAGCAGAACGAGAAGGCCAAGAAAACCCAGCGTCGTCGGGTCGGTCATGCTTGCCCTCCGCGCATCATACTGCGCCCGTATTCAACGAAATTGATTGCTGCGGCCAGGGCCAGCAGCGCCAGGGACACAAGGATCGGCACGAAGGCCCACCAGATCGGCACCTGAAGGATCGTGGTCGTGTAACGGTAATCGCGCTGGTCGTTCAGCCCGTAATACATGCGCCACAGCAGCAGCAGCGCAAACAGAAGCGCCACAAGCGCCGCCACAAGCTTGAACAGCGCCACCCAGCGCGGCGAGGCGCGCGAGGTAAAGATGTCCGCGGTGACATTGGCATCACTGAGCTGCGTATAGGGCAGGAAACAGAAGGCCGCCACCGCAGCGAACATCTCGGTCAGCTCGAAGTCGCCCGAGAAGCGCCGCCCGGCAAAGCCCGACAGCACCGCATAGATGTTCACCACGACCAGCGCGATCAGAACGACCCCCCCGAACAGCGCCCAGAGGGTGATCACCGTTTCTGCCACACCGGCGAACCCGGTGCGGCGTGGTGTGTGACTGGATGCCATCAGTTGCCGGCGCTATGCTCGGCGATCAGGGTGCGCGCCTTTTCCACAAGCCCTGCCGCGTCGATGCCCTGCCCCGAAACCTCGGCCACCCAGCGCTCGACCACTGGCTCGAGCGCGTCGCGGAAGGCTTGGGTTTCCTCGGCGCTCAGCACGATGTGCTGGTTGCCGGCCCCGGTGGCCACGCCGATGCCGAAGTCATCGGTGCCGCGCCAGATCTCACCGACCTGGGCCCACCATTCCGGGCCTGACGCATCGCGGAAGGCCTGCTGGATATCCTCGGGCAGGCCGTCCCAGCGCGCCTGGTTCATCGAGACCTGAAACACCGTCGTCCCGAAGCGATAGTTGTTCTCGCCCTCGATCTGGTAATCCGTCTGTTCCTGGATCTGAAGCGCCGGGATGATTTCCCACGGGATCAGCGCGCCGGCGACCGTGCCGCGCTGCAGGGCCTGCGGCAGTTCCGGAACCGGCATGGCGACCGGGGTGGCACCCAGCGCCTCGATCACCCAGGCACCGGTGCGCGATGGCGTCCGCAGGCTGACGCCCGAAAGATCGGCGGGGCTGCGGATCTCGCGGCCGGCGATCTGGATACCGTTGCCGGCATGGACATGCAGAAACATGACTTCGGTGCCGCGATAATCCTCGCGCAGATCATCCAGCATGTCGTGCATTGCCAGGTTGGCCGCCGACAGGTCACCCTCGAATACGTTCGGAAGCTCGAACACCTCGGAACGGGGGAAGAGACCGGGCGTATAGCCATTGACCGTCCAGATCAGATCGACCACGCCATCGCGGACCTGGTTGATAAGCTCGGGCGGGCGACCACCGAGCGTCATGGCCGGGAAGATCTCGATCTTCACGCGCCCGCCCGAGTTTTCCTCGACCTGGCGCGCCCAAGGCTCCAGCATCTGGGTCTGGGCAGGCGCCTGGGCGCTGAGCGGCTGGTGCAGCTTGAAAGTATACTCCTGCGCAGCCGCAAGGCCCGCAGCGCAAAGGGTAAAGGCAGACGCGGCAAATGCGGCGCGCACTGTTCTGGTGATACGCATATTCCCTCCCTGTGAATAATTGTGCCTGTCAACTTCCTGCTGCTTTGCCAGCAACCCGCCAAGCACAATCATCAAGCATCACCATGGGGCGCGGCCCGATTTCCGCAGGGCGACAAGGATGTGACGGTAGCCACGGAACCCCTGTCGGGGCAGGGCGCGGCATATCCGCGCGCGGCAACAGGCGAGGCTGAAACCGGTCGGTTTCGTTCCCATCTTTGCGATGTCTTTTCGAAGATGAAAGGGGCCTTTCATGCCGCATCTCATTCCTGCCTGGCTCGGCGGCTCGCTTATCCCGGTCGAGCCGCACGACGCGCATCGCCGGGGGCTGCGGCACAGGGCAGTCTCGGTGTTCATATTGCGCGGGCAGGATGTACTGATCCAGCGGCGCGCCCTTTCCCGGCAGCATCTGCCGGGCCTGTGGTCCAACAGTGGCTGCGGACATCCCGCCTGGCAGGAACAACCCGAAGATTGTGCCATCCGCAGGCTGCGCGCGGAACTGGGGATCACCGGCATCTATCCCAATCATCGCGGCCAGATCGAGTATCGCACCAGGCTCGGGGCCGACCTGATCGAGCATGAGCTGGTCGACCTGTTCGTCGCCTATGCCCCGCCAGAGCTGCCCCTGGCCCCCGACCCGCGCGAAGTGGCCGAGCTGCGTTGGCTCGGCATTCATGATCTGGCGGCCGAGGTGGCGCGGCATCCCGATCAGTTCACGCCCTGGCTTCGGGCCTGTCTGCCCGAACATACCGGATCCATCCTTGGCGCGCTTCAGAACTAGGCGCGGCCCGTCGCGGCCGCGCCCGGCAGCGTCAGACGAAGCGGTTCACAAGGTTCTCCAACGCCTCTTGCCGGCCCGACCGCGGCTTGGGGTTGATGCCTTCCGACAGAACGCGTTGGGCAATGGCGTCAAGCGTGCCGCCTTGCAGCATCTCCTGCGCCGCCGGGGCGGACCAGCCGGCATAGCGGTCTGCCCGCTGCCTTTCCAGTGTGCCGTCCTCGAGCATTGCCGCGGCCGCCTTGAGCCCGCGCGCGCAGATGTCCATCGCGCCCACATGCGACAGGATCAGATCCTCGGGCTCGATGGACTGGCGCCGGATCTTGGCGTCGAAATTGGTGCCGCCGGTGGTGAACCCACCCGCCTTCAGGATCTCGTAATAGGCCAGCGCAACTTCGGGAACGTTGTTGGGGAACTGATCCGTATCCCAACCCGACTGATAGTCGTTCCGGTTCATGTCGATCGAACCGAAGATGCCAAGGCTCGCGGCCGTCGCGATCTCATGTTCGAAGGAATGGCCGGCGAGGATCGCGTGGCCTTGCTCGATATTGACCTTCACCTCGTTTTCCAGCCCGTAGCGGCGCAGGAAGCCATAGACGGTGGCCACGTCATAGTCATACTGGTGTTTCGACGGCTCCTGCGGCTTGGGCTCGATCAGGATCGCGCCCTTGAAACCGATCTTGTGCTTGTAGTCGATCACCATCGACAGGAAGCGGGCCATCTGGTCGGCCTCGCGCGAAAGATCGGTGTTCAGCAGCGTCTCGTAGCCCTCGCGCCCACCCCACAGCACGTAGTTCTCGCCACCCAGTTTCAGCGTCGCATCCATGCAGGTCTTGACCGTCGCGGCGGCGAAGGCAAAGACATCGGGATCGGGGTTCGTCGCGGCACCGGCCATGTAGCGGCGGTGCGAGAACAGGTTGGCCGTTCCCCACAGCAGGCGGGTGCGCGACTGCTGCATCTTTTCGCCGATGTAATCGACGATGGCTTCCAGATTGCGGGTGTTTTCGGCGAAATCCGCGCCCTCGGGGCGGATATCCGCATCGTGGAAACAGAAGAACGGCGCCTGCAGGATGTCGAACAACTCGAAGGCAACATCGGCCTTCAGGCGGGCCAGATCCATTGTCTCGCCGAACCAGGGCCGCTCGAAGGTCGGGCCACCGAAGGGATCGGTTCCGGGCCAGGCAAAGCTGTGCCAGTAGGCGACGGCAAAGCGCAGGTGGTCCTGCATCCGCTTGCCCATCACCACTTCGTCGGGATTGTAGTGGCGGAAGGCAAGATCAGTCGTGCTGTCGGCGCCTTCGAAGCGGACAGGCGCGATGCCTTTGAAGAAGTCGGTCATGTCAGTCCCTTTATCGCGGATTGCGCCGCGCGGTAGCGGCTGTGGGCAGCGTCGAAGGCGGCGGTCAGGCCGGCATCGGGCAGGATGGTTCTTGCGGCCTCGGGCGGGGTGGCGATTTCGGCGCCGGCGCCGGTGGCCGCCATCAGGGCCAGACGCGCCGCACCAAAGGCGCCGCCAAAATCGCCGGCGACAGGCAGAGTCACGGGGGTGTCAAGCGCCGTGGCAATCACCTGAAGC
Organism: Halodurantibacterium daqingense; assembly: GCF_042666235.1. Classification (NCBI taxonomy): domain Bacteria; kingdom Pseudomonadati; phylum Pseudomonadota; class Alphaproteobacteria; order Rhodobacterales; family Paracoccaceae; genus Halodurantibacterium; species Halodurantibacterium daqingense. The sequence goes on from NZ_JBHTFQ010000011.1 coordinate 45,845, forward strand.
CAGTAGTCCGACCGGCTGCCACCGCCCACCGCCAGCAGCGTCTCGATGCTGGTGCCGGTTGCTGCCAGCGCATCGCGGCAATCGCGCAACGCAAAGGCAACGCCCTCAAGCACCGCGCGCGTCGCGGCCGCACGGTCGGTGGCATGTTCAAGCCCGACAAAGGCGCCGCGGATCGTGGCATCGTTCAGAGGCGTCCGCTCCCCGCCAAGGTAGGGCAGAAACAGGGTCCTGGAGGGCGCGACAAGCGCCCCGAGATCGGCCGTCAGCTGCGACGCGGCTTCACCCGCAAGGGCTGCGAACCAGTTCAGCGCGTCGGTGGCCGAAAGGATCACGCCCATCTGGTGCCATGTCTCCGGAAGGGCATGGCAGAAGGTATGTACCGCCGTGGCCGCATTCGGCGCATAGCCGTCATTGGCCGCGAACAGAACACCCGAGGTTCCAAGCGACACAAACGCCTGCCCCGCACGCACCACGCCCACCCCGATTGCCGAGGCCGCGTTGTCGCCACCGCCGCCGGCCACCACCACATCGCGCGGCAGGCCCCAGCGGTCGGCCAGGCCCGCGCGCATCTGCCCAGACACCTCGGACCCCTCGATCAGATCCGGCATGTGACTGCGATCCAGCCCGCAGGCGGCCAGCAGGTCGTCCGACCAGTCGCGCCGCCCGGTGTCCAGCCAGCTTGTGCCCGCCGCATCCGACATTTCGGCCACATGGGCTCCGGTCAGCCACAGGCGCAGGTAGTCCTTGGGCAACAGCACCTTCGCCAGCCGTTCGAACAGGCGTGGCTCATGGTCCCGCACCCAGTTGATCTTGGGTGCCGTGAAGCCGGGAAAGACAATGTTGCCGGTCACCCGCCGGAAAGCGGGATTGGCATCCAGCGCCGCCGCTTCGCGATGGGCGCGCGTGTCGTTCCACAGGATCGAAGGGCGCAGCACCTCGTCGGCGGCATCCAGGAGCGTCGCGCCATGCATCTGCCCCGAAAGGCCAATCGCGCGCACCGCATCCAGTGGCAGCGCGGCGGCAAGCGCATCGAAAACGGCCTCGGCGGCGGCAATCCAATCGGCGGGGCTTTGTTCCGACCAGCCGTCGGCAGGCCGGCTGACGGAAAGCGGCGCCGTCGCCTCGGCGCGGACGCGCTGGTCTTCGTCGATGACGATCCCCTTGAGCGCGGAGGTCCCCAGATCAAGACCGATGAACATCACGCCGCCTTCGACGGGTTCTTGCCCAGAATGATCATGCCAAGGATATCGTCCTCGGTCACGTCCTCGACGCGCTCGGTCCCCACCAGCTTGCCGTTCTTCATCACCGTGACACGATCGCACAGATGCATCACGTCGTGGATGTCGTGGCTGATCAGGAAGATCCCCAGGCCCTGCCGCTTCAACTCGTCGATCAACTCGCCGACCATCTTGGTTTCCTGCGGTCCAAGCGCGGCGGTGGGTTCATCCATGATCAGGATCCGCGCGTTGAAATAGACCGCGCGCGCGATGGCCACCGATTGCCGCTGTCCGCCCGAAAGCGCCTTTACCGGTTCGGCGAACTTGCGGAAGTTGGGATTGAGCCGGCCCATGATCTTGCGGGTTTCCGCCTCCATCCGCGCATCATCGACAAACCCCAGCGGCGTGGTCAGTTCACGCCCCAGAAACAGGTTCGAGGCCGCATCGAGGTTATCGGCCAGCGCCAGCGTCTGATAGATCGTCTCGATATTGTAGCTGCGGGCATCGCGCGGGTTGCGGATATCGGCCTTTTCCCCGTTGATCAGGATCTCGCCGCTATCGGCCTGATAGGCGCCGGACAGGATCTTGATCAGCGTGGACTTGCCGGCCCCGTTATGGCCCAGAAGGCCCACGACCTCGCCGGGATGAAGATCGACCGAGACGTGATCTACCGCCTTGACGCCGCCAAAGGCGATGGAGATGTCGCGCATTTCGACAAGAGGGGTCATGTCACTTCGCTCCTGTGCGCTTGCGATAGACGATGTCGACAAAGACGGCAAAGACGAGAACCGATCCCACGACGATGTTCTGGAACGGGGCATCCACCCCCACCATCGCCATCCCCGATTGCAGGGACTGCATGATAAGCGCGCCAAGGATCGCGCCATAGATCGTGCCGATTCCGCCCGACAGAGCGGTGCCTCCGATCACGGCGGCGGCGATCACGCGCAATTCGTCCAGCGTGCCGATATCATTGGCATGGTTCGCCGCGCGGGCCGAGGCCACCACCGCCGAGAGTGCGCAAAGCGCCCCCATGATCGCAAACACCTTGACCGTCAGCAGGCGGGTGTTGATCCCCGAAAGCTCTGCCGCTTCGGGGTTGCCCCCCGTCGCAAAGATATAGCGCCCCAGCCGGGTGCGCCGCGCGACCAGCGTCATGATGATCGCGATGGCCAGCAGCACCAGAACGGAGATGGGCAGACCGTAGCCCTCGGTATAGCCTTCGGGCATGATCTCGCCGCGCATCTCGAAGACGCGGCGCAGCCGGGCGGCCGGCACTTCATAGGCGTTCAGCGTCGCGACAAAGCCCAGGATGGCACCGGCGATGATTGCGGCCATGACCATCTCTGCCCAGACCGGCTTGACCGTGAAGCCGTGTTGCATCTTGCCGCGGCGCGACATCCACTGCGCATAAAGCGCCGCAAGCACAGCAAGAATCCCCACCACCCAGGAGGCGGTTTCGCCGATAGTGCCATTGGCGCCACCGAACAGCATGAAGGTGCTGTCGAGCGGGCCGATGGTCTGACCGCTTGTCAGGTACCAGGCAACGTTTCGCCAGACCAGAAGCCCCCCCAGCGTGACAATGAAGGCCGGGATCGTCAGATAGCCGACCAGCCAGCCGTGGAAGGCGCCGATGGCCGTTCCGGCAACAAGCCCCACAAGGATGGCAAGCGGCGCGTTCAGCCCGCTGTTCAGCGCGATCCCCATCACCTGCGGAAGAAACACCGTCTGCGTCATCGCCATGATCGCCGAACAGGTGGCAAGCAACGCCCCCACCGACAGGTCAATATGGCGGGTCACGATCACAAAGACCATTCCGGTTGCCATGATGGCCACGGACACCGTCTGGATCGTGAGGTTGAAGACGTTGCGCGGAGTCAGGAAGCGTCCGTCGGTGATCAGATGAAATCCGACACAGAGCAGGATGAAGGCTCCGATCATCCCCAGAAGGCGGGTGTCGATTTCCAACGTGTCGATCAGACGGCGTCTTTGGGCGGGCATGTGGGCCGCGTCAGTCATGGGCATGTCCTGTGGCAGGCCGGCCGCGATGCGCGGCCGGAAGGGGGCGCCCCGCAGACGGGGGCGCCGGCCGGTTTCAGTTGCAGGGCGACGGACCGCCCGAAACACCCTGGCAAAGCGCCTCTTGCGTGATCCAGCCGGCCTCAACCACGACATCGAGGTTCTCGGCGGTCACCGGGATCGGTGCAAGGAACAGGGCGGTCAGTTCGGTGCCCGAGGGCGAGGTCCAGCTTTGCGCGCCCTCGATATCAGCCATCTCGGTTCCATTGGCCATGGCGACGGCGATCTCGGCGGCGTTACGGCCCAGTTCGCGTGCATCCTTCCAGACCGAAACCGTCTGGGTGCCCAGCGCGATGCGGTTCAAGGCGGCATGGTCGCCATCCTGTCCCGACACCGGAATGCCCTGCATGCCCTGCGCGGTCAGCGCGGCAATCGCGCCGCCCGCCGTGCCGTCATTCGAAGCCACGACGGCGTCAACATTGTTGTCCTGGGCGGTCAGGATCTGTTCCATGTTGCGCTGCGCATTGGCCGGAAGCCAGGCATCGGTATAGGCTTCGCCGACAATGGTGATGCGCCCGGCGTCGATCGCCTCTTGCAGCACCTCCTGCTGGCCACCGCGCAGGAAGTCGGCATTGGGATCGGTGGGCGAACCCTTGATCATCACGTAGTTGCCCTCCGGCGCCTGCTCGAGAACCGCCCGCGCCTGCATGCGGCCGACCTCGACGTTGTCGAAGGTCAGGTAGAAGGCGCGCGGATCCTCGATCAGCCGGTCGTAACCCACGACCGGGATCCCCTCGTCCGCCGCGGCCTGCACCGCAGGGCCGATGGCCTGGCTGTCCTGTGCGAGGATGATCAGCGCATCCACGCCTTGCGCGATCAGGCTTTCGATATCCGACAGCTGCTTGGACGAGGATGATTGCGCATCGGCCGAAATATAGCGCGCGCCGGCTTCCTCGAGCGCCGCACGGATCGCGGCTTCATCGGTCTTCCAGCGCTCCTCCTGGAAGTTCGACCAGCTCACGCCGACGGTGATGTCCTGCGCCTGCGCGGCAACGGAAAAGCCTGCCGTGGCAAGCACGGCGGCGAGAACGGTTTTATGCATGTAGACCTCCCTACGGGTTTGGCGGATTCGCCTAAACGCGATCAAAATGCACCTATTAATTTTAGTTGTCAAAAAATTTATGTCGGTCAATTCTGTAACCGCACGGCGGAATGGCCGCATTTCTGCAGCGCGGCGAAAGACTGGGCGACACGCACGCAGCAGGAGCGCGTCGCGCGGGATAATTCATTAGGGGGGCGAATTAATGAATCAGCATGGATCAGGGGCCGGCAAAGCCGGCTGCGGGCCACTGATCCCGCCCCTGGCAGAGACGATGCGCCCGTTGCGGCAGCAGGTATTCGAGCGGGTGCGTGCGGCGGGCCAGATCCCACGCGTGCAGGTCGCGAAGGATCTGGGCGTCAGCCCGGCCTCGGTGACGACCATCACCTCGGACCTGATCGAGCGCGGCCTGATCGAGGAAGTCACCTCCCCACGCGACAGCGACGGCGGACGCGGCCGGCCCGCCGTGGCGCTGGGGGTGCGCGCTGGCGCGCTGTGGGTTGCGGGAATGAAGCTTTCCGACCGCGAACACACTGCCGTCATCGTGGATTTTGCCGGAAACCTGATTGCGGGAGATGTGATCCCGCGCCGCCCCGGGCTGCTTGACCTGCCGGAAATCATGGCGGCCGCCACCGCGCTGCTGGACGGGGTCTGCGCCAAGGCCGGGCTTCTGCGCAGCGATCTTTCCGCCGTGGGGCTTGGCGTGCCCGGCTTTGTGGACAGCGGCGCCGGCCAGGTCCTGTGGTCGCCGGTGCTGCGGGACCGGGATGTGCCGCTGGCCGCGCTGGCCAGCGCGGCACTGGGCCTGCCGGTGCATGTGGACAATGACGCGAACCTTGTGACCCTGGCCGAGCTCTGGTTCGGTGCGGGACGCACCCTGTCGGATTTCGCCGTCGTCACCATCGAACACGGGCTGGGCATGGGGCTGGTGATCAACCACCGGATTCATCGGGGCGCCCAGGGGCTGGGCATGGAGCTGGGCCACACCAAGGTTCATCTGGATGGTGCGCTCTGCCGGTGCGGGCAGCGCGGCTGTCTCGAGGCCTATGTGGCCGATTACGCGCTGGTGCGCGAGGCGACGACGGCGCTCAACCTTGCCCACAAGGACGGGCAGCCGATCTCGGTGTTGCTGGAAAGCCTTTATGATCACGCCAAGGCCGGCAATCAGGCCGCGCGGTCGATCTTCCGCCGCGCGGGCCGCTATCTTGCCGTGGGGTTGGCCAATGTCGTGAACCTGTTCGACCCGGCGCTGATCATCCTGTCGGGGGAACGGATGCGATACGACTATCTCTATGCCGCCGACACGCTTGCCGAAATGGAAGCGCTGGTGCTGAACACCGGCCGCCCGCCGCCCCCGATCAAGATCCACGCCTGGGGCGATCTGTTGTGGGCCCATGGCGCGGCGGCGCTGGCGCTATCGGCGGTCAGCGAGGCGCTGCTTGCCCCTTCGCGCGAACCGGCAGTGGCATGAGATACCTCGCACCGCTTCTGGCACTTCTGCCGCAGCCCCTGGGCGCCGAAGTGCTGTTCCGGCCGGCCGACCCGCTGCCCGTGCCGCACATCTATTCCGGCGAGTGGGAGCATTTCGTCGGCGGCGGCGTGGCGATCCTTGATTGCAACGGCTCGGGCCGGCCCGATCTGTTTGTGGCGGGCGGCGCCGGCCCCGCCGCGCTTCTGATCAACCGGACTGCGGCGCCCGGAGACCCGCTGCGCTTCGAACCGGCAGAGATTGCGCCGATCACCGGGGTCACAGGTGCCTATCCCCTTGATATCGACGGCGACGGGCATCTGGATCTTGCGGTGCTGCGGGTTGGCCCCAACCTGCTGCTGCGCGGCAACGGGGACTGCCGCTTTGAGGATGCGAGCGACGCCTGGGGGTTTCACCGCGGTGACGCCTGGTCAACGGCCTTCAGCGCAACCTGGGAACAGGGACGGGCCTGGCCGACGCTGGCGATCGGGAACTATGTGGACCGCAGGGCCCCCGACGGGCCTTTCGGCGCCTGTGACGTGAACGAACTGCACCGCCCGAGCGGCAAAGGCTTCGCCCCGCCGCAAATCCTGAGTCCCGGCTACTGTGCGCTGTCGATGCTGATTTCCGACTGGCAGCGGAACGGTCGGCCGCAACTGCGGATTTCGAACGACCGGCATTACTATATCCGTGGCGGGTACGAGGAAATGTGGCGTCTTGAGCCGCTTGAACCGCGCGGCAGCGACGACGGCTGGCCGCTGATCTCGCTCTGGGGCATGGGGATCGCAAGCCGCGACATCACCGGCAACGGCTTTCCGGATGTGATGCTGACCTCGATGGGCGACCAGCTTCTGCAGTTCAATGACGGCACGCACTACGTAAACGCACCCTATGAACAGGGCAGCGCCGCCCAGCGGCCCTGGTTCGGCGACGACGGGCGCCCGTCAACCGGCTGGCACGCGGAATTCGGCGATGTGAACAATGATGGGCTGGCCGATCTGTTCATTGCCAAGGGCAATGTCGACCAGATGCCGTCGAATGCGATGAAGGATCCGAACAACCTGTTGATCCAGGAGGGCGATGGCCGCTTTGCCGAACGTGCCGATACGGCGGGTGTGGCCAGTCTGGCACGGGCACGGGGCGCGGGGCTTGCGGATCTGGATGGCGACGGGCGGCTTGACCTTGTGGTCGTCAACCGGCGCGCGCCCTTGGAGATCTGGCAGAATGTCAGCAGCGGCACCGGAAACTGGGTGGCCGTGACGCCGCGGATGGAGGGGCCGAACCGCAACGCTGTCGGTGCCTGGGTGGAGCTGCGCACGGCAGGGCGGACGCAGGTGCAGGAGGTAACCGTCGGCGGCGGCCATGGCAGCGGCCAGGCGGGGCCGTTGCACTTCGGCCTTGGCGACCACGACAATGCCGAACTGCGCGTTCTCTGGCCTGACGGGCGACTGACCGACTGGCATGTCGTGCCGGTCAACCAGTCCCTGCAGATCGCGCCCGACTGACAGGCGGCGCTAACGTTCGACTGGCAGGCCGCTTGGCACGGCCTCGGGAATGCCCAGCCGGCCCGCGATCGCCCCCTTGTCAGTCAGGCTCTCCAGAAAGGAAAGCAGCGCCGACCGGTCGTCCGCGGCAAGCTGAAGCGGCGCCCGCCGAACCGCGGCAGCAATCGCCGCCCGGTCTTCATCAGACGACATCACCGCAAGGTCAGGGCGCTGCGGATCAAACGTCGGCAGCGCGGCCTGAAGCCTGTAGCTGTCCAGCCCTGCAACCGGATCGAGGTGATGGACAAGAAAGGCATCAAGGTCGCTGAAGGCGCCGGCATGGCCCCAGGGCCCCGTTGCCGATACGTTGCGCAGCGAGGGGGTGCGGAAGGCATAGGCATCCTCGGGCCTGCCGGTGACCCGCATCCGCCCGATATCGCGCTGATGGCTTTCAAACCGTTCAGCCTTGCCCGGGCCGATCTGCGGTTGCCCCATTGCGTGAAAGCGGTGATCGGTCTGGAACGGCCCCGAATGGCAGTCCGAACAGCCCGCCTCGCCGTAAAACAGCGCCATGCCGCGCTGCGCGGTCGGCTCAAGCGGCGATTCCCCGCGCAGATGCCGGTCAAAGGGGCTGTCGTCGGAGCGCCATTCAAAGGCGACGAAGGCCCCGATGGCATCGGAAATATCCGTGAAGCCGATGGCCCTGCCGGCTGCGATATCGGGATAAACCTCGGTGAACAGCGCCGCATAGGCGGGAATATCCGACACCCGCCGCGCGATCAGATCCCAGGCGCCACCCGGGCCGGTGATGCGTCCCTGCCGCACGGCGGTGCTGATCTCGTTTTCGCCATAGTGCCCGGCCATCTCATCGGCAGACAGAACCGGAAACATCGTCTGGGCCGAGAGGATGTCGCGGAAGCCCTGGACCATTTCCTCTTCCAGCGGGGTGCGGAGGCCGCTGGGGCGGTTCGGATCGCTTTCGATGCGGCCGTCGTGGAACATCACCGTGAATTCCCGCGCGCCAAGGTTGAAAAGGGCGGGCGCGTTGCGCGGCAGGCGCTGTTCCGGCGGGTTGGCCGGGTCCACGCGGCGATCCGGCCCCAGCCCGATCGCCCCCTCGCCAAGGTTCAGCGACACGCCGTCCGCCGTTGCGAAGCGCGGGTGATGGCAGGTCGCGCAGGAAATGTTTCGATTGCCCGACAGGATCGGGTCATAGAACAGAAGCTGCCCAAGTCGCGCTTCGGCGGGATCAACCGGATGAAACAGCGCGTCCGTTACCGGCTGAGGCACGCGCGTGTCAGCCGGCACCGGACCTGCCGCAGCCAGCAGGGCGGCAGACGCGATGGCCAGGCCACGGATCCCCTTGTCCATGCACATCCTCCCCAGGTGATGACACGGGGAAGTGAAGCATCATCCGCGCCGTTCGGAAAGGGGTCAGAAGCTGCCGAAGGCAGTTCCCAGCAGGATGATTGCGGCAAGCGCCAGCAGCGGCACAAGAACCGCCACCACCGCGATGTCGCCATAGCTTTCGCGATGCGTCAGCCCGCAGATCGACAGAAGTGTGATCACCGCCCCGTTATGGGGCAGCGCATCCAGCCCCCCGGTTGCCACGGCAGCCACCCGGTGCAGGAGCGCGGGCGCGATTCCGGCCTCGGCCGCCATCTGCCGATATGTTTCTCCCAGCGTCGCAAGGGCGATCGACATTCCCCCCGAGGCCGATCCGGTGATCCCCGCCAGAAGGTTCGTGGCGACGGCAAGCGACAGGAGCGGGTTCGCCCCGCCGATGGTCAGAACCTGATCGCGGATCAGCCCGAACGCAGGCAGCGCCGCGATGACGGCGCCAAAACCCACAAGGCTTGCGGTGTTGAAGATCGGCATCAAGGCCCCCGCCGCCCCGGCATTCAGCGCCTCCGCCAGCCCGGATCTGCGCCAGTTCATCGCCAGAAGCGCAAGGATCGATGCAACCAGCGCCGCAATGATCGACCAGAGCCCGCGCAGCGCCGAGATATCGGTGGCCCCGTAAAGCGGCAGGGCAAGGTAGCCGGTCTGCAGGCGCGGGATGATGACCCAGGTAAAGAGGGCATTGGTGGCGATCATCAGCAGAAATGGCACGAGCGCCAGCCAGAAATCGCCACTGTCCCGGTCAAGGCGGGCATCCGGGGGCGGCACGTCATCCTCGGCGCCATAGCCGGGCCCGATGTGCCGAGCCCTGAATTCAAGCCAGCGCCAGCCGCCGAGGAACATGATCAGCGCCGCGACTATGCCCAGCCCCGGGGCGGCGTAGGGGGTCGTGCCGAAATGGGGCATCGGGATCGCGTTCTGGATTGCCGGCGTGCCCGGCAGCGCCGTCATGGTGAAGGTAAAGGCCCCCAGCGCCAACGTGGCCGGCACAAGGCGCTTGGGCAGTTGGGCCTGCCGGAACAGATTGGCAGCAATCGGATAGATGGCGAAGGCCACGACGAACAGCGATACGCCGCCATAGGTCATCACCGCAGCCGACAGGACCACTGCAAGGATCGCCCGCTGCGCGCCCGCCCGCGCAATGATCCCCTCGGCCAGAACCCGGGCCACGCCGGTCGCCTCGGCCAGTTTTCCAAAGACCGCCCCCAACAGGAAGATCGGGAAATAGGCGATGACAAATCCCCCCATCGCCCCCATGAAGATCTGGGTATAGGCGGCAAGGATCGCGCCCGTTCCCGAAAGCGCCACCGCCAGAACCGCCATCAGCGGCGCAAGCAGGATCAGACTGCCACCACGATAGGCAAGATAGATCATCGCGCCCAGCGCCAGAAGGATGACCATGATGCCGTACATGCCGCCTCCGACTTGCTGCGCCGCAGCATGCCGCAGAGCCGCGGCGGGCGCAACGGCCGTTTCCCGCCGCGGCTCGGGAACCGCGCGACGCAAGCGGGCGTTGCGTGATTGAAGCCGAATTCCCGGCGTGCAAGACTGGGGATCAGTGCGTGGGAGGGCAGCATGACGGGCAGACTTGCGAAACTGCGACTTGGTCTGGCGGCCGCTGCGCTTTTCACACTGCAATCCTGGCCGGGTCAGGCGCAGGATCTGGTGCGCCTGACGGCCCCTGGCGCTGACGAGGAATTGCTCGACCTGCTGCGCAATGCCTCGCTGGCTCTTCAGCAGCAGGAAAACGGTGCGACCACCGCGCAGGAGCTTCTGGCAGCGGCGCGTTCGGACTACGGCCGGCTTGTCGGCGTTCTTTATGGCGCGGGGCATTATTCGGGCGTGGTGCAGATCCGCGTGGATGGCCGCGAGGCCGCGACGATCCCGCCCCTTTCCGCCCCCTCGCAGATTACCCTGGTCGAGGTTCTTGTGGCGCCGGGGCCGCAATTCACCTTCTCCCGCGCCGAGATTGCCCCGCTTGCCCCCGATACCGAACTGCCTGATGGCTTTGCCGTGGGTCAGCCGGCCGAAAGCAACCTGATCCGTGATGCGGCCACGGCTGCGGTGGATGGCTGGCGCGCGGTGGGTCATGCCAAGGCCGCCACCGGCGCGCAACAGATCACAGCCGATCATCGCTCTGCCCGGCTTTCGGCGCAGGTGTCGATGGTGCCAGGCCCGCGGGTCACCTTTGGCGATCTGGTCGTGACCGGGCAACGCCGGATGCGCCCCGAACGCATCCAGGAGATCGCAGGCTTTCCGACCGGCGAGGTTTTTGACCCCGAGGCGATTGCACGCTCGGCCGATCGGCTGCGCCGCACCGGCGTCTTCCGCTCGGTCGCGCTGAGCGAGGCTGACGACCTGCGCCCGGGCGATGTGCTGGACGTCACCGCCGCTGTGGTCGAGGAACTGCCCCGCCGCCTTGGCTTCGGGGCCGAGATCGCCTCGACCGACGGCGCGCGGGTCACGGCCTACTGGATGCACCGCAACCTGCGCGGCGGCGGCGAAAGGCTGCGGCTTGACGCCGAGGTTGGCGGCATCGGCGCGCAGTCGGGCGGGTTGGATTATGGGCTAACCGCGCGGCTTGATCGCCCCGCCACCTTTACACCCGACACATCGGTCTTTGTCTTCACCGGTGTCGAACGGACCAGCGAACGCGATTACGATGCCGACCGTGCCTTCGTCAGCGTCGGCCTTGCCCATCAGTTCACGGATCGCATCACCGGGGAGGTCGCGCTCGATCTGCGTTATGAACGTGTCGAGGATGAGTTGGGCCGCATCACCTACAGCACCCTTGCCCTGCCCACCCGCGGCATCTGGGACCGGCGAAACAGCACGCTCAACCCCACCGGCGGGACCTTCCTGGAGGCAACGGTGACGCCTTTCGCCGGCCTGTCCGACGCGGCGGGGCATGGCGCGCGCCTGTCCTTCGATGGCCGCGCCTATCGCGGTTTCGGCAGCGATGACCGCTTTGTGGTGGCGGGACGGGTGCAGGGCGGCTCGGTAATCGGGGCGGGGCTGTTCGAGACGCCGCGCGAATTCCTGTTCTATTCGGGTGGCGGCGGCACGGTGCGCGGCCATCCCTTCCAGTCGCTGGGCGTGGAAACCCCCTATACCGGCACCCGCCCCAGTGACGGCGCAACGTTCCTGCGCACCGGCGGGCGCAGTTTCCTTGGTGCTTCGGCGGAACTGCGCGCCCGGGTCTGGCGCAGCATCGGCCTGGTGGGCTTTGCCGACGCAGGCTTTGTGGGCGCGGACAGCTTCGGAGATGGCGAATGGCACGCCGGTGCCGGGATCGGCATTCGCTATGACACCGGCATCGGGCCGATCCGGCTGGATGTGGCCGCGCCCGTGCGCGGAGACAGCGATGACGGCGTTCAGGTGTATATCGGGATAGGGCAGGCCTTCTGATGCGGTTTATGGTATTCCTCCTCTGCTTCCTGCCCTCGCTTGCCCTTGCCCAGGAAGACGAGGGCGGCGGCACCTTCCTGACCCGCTTTGTTGAAAACGCGCTTTCGGGTGAAAACCGCAACGTCGTCATCACCGGCTTTTCCGGGGCGCTGTCCTCGCGCGCGACGATCGAACGAATGACCTTTGCCGATGATGAAGGCATCTGGATGACGATCGACGATGCCGTGCTGGACTGGAACCGCACGGCCCTGTTGCGCGGGCGGATCGAGATCAGCGAACTTGCCGCCGAGCACATCGCCATCACCCGGACCCCCGAAACCGCCGAGCCTGCCGGCCCCGCCCCCGAAGCCAGACCCTTCGCCCTGCCCGAGCTTCCGGTCGCGGTCCGGATCAACCGCCTGGACGTGGCACGGCTGGACCTGGGTGCGGCGCTGTTCGGCCAGGAGGCGACCTTTACCGCAGGCGGATCGGTACAACTGGAACGGGGCGAAGGAACGGCAGCGCTGGACATCCGCCGCATCGACGGACCCGAGGCCCGGTTCCGCCTTGAGGGGCATTACGACAACGCCACGCGGGAACTCGACCTTGATCTGGATCTGTCCGAGGATCAGGATGGGATCATATCCCGGCTGATCGGCGTGCCGGGAACCCCGGCCCTGTCGCTTACAATCGACGGAAGCGGCACCCTGGACGACTTCGCCGCCCGGATCAGCCTGGTGACAGACGACGTCGAGCGGCTGGCTGGCCGTGTCACGCTGATAACGGAAACCGACGCCGAGGGCCGCGCGACGCGGCGGTTCTCGACCGATGTGGCGGGCGATATCGCACCGCTGTTCGCCCCCGACTACCAGGACTTCTTTGGCCCCGAGATCGTGCTGCAATCCGAAGGGGCCCGCCTGCCGGACGGGCGCGTCGTTCTTTCGCAACTGGATCTGCGGGCACAGGCCCTGATCCTGCGCGGTGAACTGGAGATCGGCGCCGATGGCCTCCCGGAACGTGTGGATGTTACCGGGCGCATCGGCACTGCCGATGGCAGCCCCATCCTGCTGCCGATCCGGCCACGCACCCGCATCACATCGGCCGATCTGGTTCTGGCCCTGGATGGACTTGCGGATGACAACTGGAATCTCCGGCTGCAGATCGCAGGACTGGACCGCCGCAGCCTTGGCATCGAGGCGCTGCGTCTGACCGGGGCGGGCACGATCCGGCGCGATGCAGACGGGCGTTTCATCGGGGGCACGCTCGCCTATGCCGCACAGGGGATCGATCCGCGCGACGCTGCGCTGCGCCGCGCCCTGGGGGACGATATCGGCGGCGAGATGGAAATTCTCTGGCAGGACGACGGGCAGGTGCAACTGCCCCGGTTCACCCTCTCGGGCGAGGATTACGGACTGGCCGGAAACGCCATCATCGCGGGGCTTGAAGAGGCGCTTACGATCAATGGAACGATCTCTGCGCGGGGAGATGACATCGCCCGGCTGTCCGATCTGGCGAAGCGGGATCTGTCGGGCACGGCCGCGGCCGAGGTAACCGGGAGCTATGCCACCCTGACCGGTGCATTTGACGCGGTCGCGGCAGTAACCGGCACCGACCTGCGCTTTGATCAGCCCGAGGTGGACCGGCTGCTGGCGGGGGAAAGCCGGATCGAGCTTTCGGCGCGACGCAACACCGACGGGCTGACGCTGCGCAGCCTTCGCGCAACGGCAACAACATTGTCTGCGCTGGCGCATGGGCAACTGGCGACGGCCGGAAGCGATATTACCGCGGAACTGGATTTCTCGGACCTTTCGGTGCTGGGCGGCCCTTTCCGTGGCGCCCTTGTCGGCACCGCGCGGTTTACCGAAACCGAGGGCGGGCCGCAAAGGCTGCGGCTCGAGGCGACAGCGCAGGGCCTTGCCATCGGACAGGACCAGGCGGACCGCCTTCTGGCGGGAGAAAGCACCATCAGCCTTGATGCCACCCGCGCCGACGAGGTGATCACGGTCGAGGCCCTTCAGGTGAATGCGGCGACCCTCGCGGCCCGGGTGACCGGTACCCTGGCCGAGGGGGCCAGCGCGCTGGCCGCCTCACTGGGGTTCAGCGATCTGTCGGTGCTGGGGCCCGGTTTCGCCGGTGCGCTGGAAGCCGAGGCCCAGCTGAACGAGAACGGCGCGCTGCGCAGACTGCAGCTTGAGGCACAGGGAACGAACCTCGCCATCGGCCAGACTCAGGCAGACGCGCTTCTGCGGGGTCCGACCCAGCTGGCCCTGGATGCGACCGAGGAAAACGGGCGGCTGCGCGTGCAGGCCTTCACGTTGAGCAATCCACAACTGACCGCCAGCGCCACCGGCGCCGCCGAAGGTGACAGCCGACTGGTGAATCTGACCGCGCGTCTGGCAAACCTTGCGGTTATCCAGCCAGAGTTTCCGGGGCCGCTGACAATCGCCGGCACGATCACGGAAAACGGCAGCTACGGTGTGGATGTCACGGCGCAGGGACCAGGCGGGATTGATGCCCGCATCACCGGCAGCGCCGCCTCGGACCTCTCGGCGGTGGATCTTGCCGTAGTCGGCAGCGCCCAGGCGGCGCTTGCCAACCTGTTCATCCAGCCGCGAAGCGTCACCGGGCCGCTGAACTTCAATCTGCGCCTGAACGGCCCGCCCGCACTTGCATCGGTTTCGGGGAATCTGACCGGCCAGGGCCTGCGCATCGTTGATCCCGAGCTTGGCCTGACCCTCGAACAGGGGAATGTCCGCGCCGATCTGGCGGGCGGGCAGGCGACGATTGCCGCTTCGGCCGGTTTTCCGCAGGGCGGGCAACTGAGCCTGAGCGGCCCCATCAGCCTGACCGCCCCCTTCAATGCCGACCTCCGGCTTGCGCTGCAGGATGCGCGGCTTGTGGATCCGGAGCTTTATGAAACCAGCGTTTCCGGCACGGTGGCCATCACCGGCCCCCTGGCCGGAGGCGGCAGGATCACCGGGGAGCTGCGTCTCGGCGAGACCAACCTGCGCATCCCGTCGACCGGTTTCGGCCCCGCCGGCTATATCCCCGAGCCGATGACCCATGTGAATGAACCTGCCGCCGTGCGCGAGACGCGCAGCCGCGCCGGGCTTCTGGGGGATGGCCGCGGCAACGGCGCCACGGGCGGCGGGGCCGCCCCGTTCAGCCTCGATGTCACGATCAGCGCGCCGAACCAGGTGTTCATCCGCGGCCGCGGCCTTGATGCGGAACTGGGAGGTGCCATCCAGCTCACCGGAACAACCGCCAACATCATCCCGATCGGTGAGTTCTCCCTGATCCGCGGGCGGCTTGATCTTCTGGGGCAACGCTTCGTGCTGGATGAAGGGCTTGCGCGCCTGCAGGGGCGGTTCGTCCCCTACATCCGGCTGGCAGCCTCGACCGAATCCGAAGGGGTCAGCGTCACCATCCTTGTCGAGGGCGAGGCGAACGAGCCCGAGATCCGCTTCCTCTCCTCGCCCGACCTGCCCGAGGAAGAGGTGCTTGCGCGGCTGCTGTTCGGGCGCGGGCTGACCAATCTGTCGCCGCTGCAGGCCGCACAGCTCGCCGGCGCGGTGGCGACACTTGCCGGACGGGGTGGCGAGGGCATCGTGGGACGGCTGCGCCAGAACTTCGGGCTGGATGATCTGGATATCACGACCGACGAAGACGGCGGCACCGGCGTGCGCCTGGGCCGTTATCTGTCGGAAAACATCTATACGGATGTGACGGTGGGTTCGGACGGCACGACCGAGATCAACCTCAACCTCGATGTTTCACGCTCGGTCACGGTGCGGGGGCGGCTGGACAACAGCGGCGAGACCGGGCTTGGCGTCTATTACGAGCGCGATTACTGAGCCGCGGCCCGCTGGCCCTCACCCTCGTCCGGGCAGGGGGCCAGCAGATCCTCGTGCCGGCGCTCGTTTGCGGCCACGTGCCCAAGTTCGGTATTGAGACAGAACCCGACAAGCACTGCATAGGCGCTGAGGTAAAGCCACATCAGCAGGGCGATCACCGCGCCGATCGAACCGTAGATCTCGTTGTAATTTCCGAAGTTCGACAGGTAGAACGACAGGCCCACCGAGGCACCCGCCCAGATCACCACCGACAGCACCAGCCCCGGCGAAAGCCAGGGCGCGCGCTTCAGGGGCGTGTTCGGCCCGTAGCGGTACAAAAGCCCGATGCCGAACACCAGCGCCCCCACGGCAATTGCCCAGCGCAGCACGCTCAGCAAAAGGCCTGCCACCGGCCCCACGGGGGCGAAGGCAAGAATGACCGGCACCACCACAAGCGAGGCCAGCGCGATGATCCCCACAGCGATCAGCGCGAGCGTGAGCAGGAGGGCAACGACGATCTCCATCACCCCCGCCCGCAGTTCGGTGCCCGCAACGGCGTTGAGCCCCCGCATCAGCGCCGCAACGCCCAGCCGCGCCGTCCAGAGTGCCGCGCCAAGCGAAATGGCCGTGGTCCAGCCCAGCGTCGTTTCCCGCGCCCGCAGCAATGCCCGCACCTGCGCCTGAAGCACCGCGTAGGCATCCTGCGGCACGAACTCGGCCAGAAGCTGCATCTGCTGCTCGATCACCACCGGATCGGCAAGAAAGCCGAACAACGAGATCAGCGCCGCCACGCCGGGAAAGATCGAGAACATCGTCCAGAAGGCGACGCCCGAGGAAATCAGGCCGATGTGGCGTTCGCTGATGACCGTCCACATGCCATGCAGGATCCGGAACCACCTCGCGTCGGTAATCTTCATCCGTGCCTCGCTGCAAGGGATCGGGAACCGCGACACATTCCGCGGCTAGGGTTCAATGGCATCTGCCGCCAAAAGTTCCGCGCCGTCACCTGCAAGCCAGGCGCCGGATCAGGCACTGATGCGCAGATCGTCCATCGTCTTGCCGGCGGCAAGCGCCTCGCCGACCCAGCGCGGCTGGCGGCCACGGCCGGTCCAGGTCAGGTCGGGCTCTTCGGGATGAACGTATTTGGGCGCTACCGTCTTGCGGCGCTTCTTGAGCGCTCCGGTCAGTTCCGAAAGCGAAAAGCCCTTTTCCCGGGCGATATTCTCGATCTCGCGCAGGGCTTCCTCGCGCTGGCGATCCTTGTAGGTCTCGATCGCCTGGGTCACGTCCTTCTGAAGCTGCTTGAGCTCCTTGAGCGACAGGTCATTCAGGTTCATGGCCATGGGTCCATCCTTTATACGGAAATGCTTAAATAGGTCATTAAAACGACTGATCCAATAATCAGATGCGCACCGCAGTTCAATATAAAAAATGGCTGGCTTCAAATAGGCCGCGCTTTCCTTCGTGCCGGGCGTCTATTCCTGTGCAAGATGCCGGATTTCGGTTTCCCATTCTGCACAACGTTTCACAACCGGCGGTGGCGGCGCGACATCGGTAAAGAAGACATCAATTTCAGCAAGCGATGCAATCCGGACGGGCGCCGTTCGGTTGAACTTGGACCGGTCGGCCACCAGAAACCGCCGCCGCGCCTGCGCCAGAATGGCCTGGCTTACCCGCACCTCCCTGAAATCGAAATCGAGAAGATCGCCATCCTCATCCAGCGCCGAGGCTCCGATCACGGCAAAATCCACCTTGAAATGCCGCACGATTTCCAGCGTCATGTCACCCACAAGGCCGGCATCCGCGCGCCGCAAAACCCCGCCCGCCACGATGACTTCGGCCGTGGGATTTTGCGCCATGATATTCGCAACATTGAGATTGTTGGTCACCACCATGAGATTGCGATGCGAAAGAAGGGCGCGCGCAACCGCCTCGGTTGTGGTGCCGATATTCAGAAACAGCGAGGCATCATCCGGTATTTCGGAGGCGCAAAGCCTGCCGATCCTGTCCTTCTCGTCGGGGTTGAGCTTGCGACGTTCTTCATAGCCGATATTCTCCACCCCCGAACTGAGAATTGCGCCGCCATAAACGCGGTTGAGCTTGCCCGCATCGGCAAGTTCCGAAAGATCGCGCCGGATTGTCTGAAGGGTGACGCCGAAATGGGCAGCAAGTTCTTCCACGACAACCTTGCCGCGGTCGCGCGCCAGTTGAAGGATTTCGGACTGACGGAAATTCTGAGGCACAGGACCCTCCCTCTTTGCTTGCAGCAAATCACGGATCCGATGGAAGGAAAAGCAGCCAGAACGACATCAGGCGTTCGCTGCGCGTTACGGTTGACAAGGGACGCCGTTTTCGGGGTCAATGGCGCGGCAACCGTGGCGGGCCGCTCCTTCGGCCATGCCGCTGACAGACAGGGAGAGAGTGATGAAACATCTGGGACTGGCCTTCGCTGCCACTTTGGGGTTTGCCACATCCGTTCAGGCCTTCGAGCTTTCGATCGCCACTGGCGGCACCGGGGGGGTTTACTACCCCTATGGCGGCGGTCTGGCCGAACTGATCAACCGTCATGTCGAAGGCCACACCGCCTCGGCCGAGGTGACGGGCGCCTCGGTGGAAAACATGGCGCTGATTTCGCGCATGGACAGCGATATCGCGACGGTTCTGGCCGATACGGCCTATGCCGCCTACAACGGCACCGACCCCTTCGCCGACCGCCCGATGCCCGAAGCAAGGGCGCTGGCCGCGATCTATCCCAATGCGGTTCAGCTCGTGGTGCTGGCCGACAGCCCGATCAACAGCCTCGCCGACCTGCGCGGACAGCGCATCTCCGTGGGCGCGCCGGGATCGGGCACCGAGGTCAACGCGCAGGCACTGTTGCAGGCGAACGGCATCACCTATGACGATCTGACGGCAGAACGGCTGAACTTCAACGAAACGGCCGATGCACTGCGCGATGGCGACATCGTCGCCGGGTTCTGGAGCGTGGGACCGCCGACCAGCAGCATCATGAACCTTGCCGCCACGCGCGCGATCCGCATCATCCCGATCAGCGACGAGGAAATCGCCAATGCGGTCGAGCTGGAGCCGGTGTTCACCTCCTACACCCTTGCCGCCGGAACCTATGACGGGATGGCCGAGGATGTGCAAACCATCGCCATCCCCAACGTTCTGGTGGTCCACGCCGAGATGGACGAGGATCTGGCCTATCAGATCACCCGCACCCTGTTCGAGCATGTGGACGAACTGATCGCGATTCACCCGGCTGCGAACGACACGACGGTCGATTTCTCGCTGAGCTCCACCCCCATTCCGTTCCACCCCGGCGCCATCCGCTACTATGAGGAAATCGGCGCCGAGGTGCCGGGCCATCTTGTTCCGTAGTCTGGCCGGGCGGCTTCTGGCCGCCCTGCTGGTGCTGCCCGGCGCAGCCGGCGCCGGCGTGCTTGAAGTGCGTTCGGCCGACCGGCTGCTGGTCCGGCAGGATGCCGCGGATGACTGGTGCCTGCACTGGTCGCATTCGGTGACCGGAGGTGCGGTGGCCGATTGTTTTGCCGATCGCGATGGCCGGATGGTTCTGGTCCGGAGTTTTCTGCATGACGCCGCCGCCGGTCTTGGCCATATTCCGGGCCGGGGCGACATGCGCCCGGCAGCCGGCGGTGGTTACTGGATCGAAGGCATCAACGAGGTGCTGCCCTGCAACCGCCTGATCCTGCGGGTCGGGGCATTGCGCGTCGGACATGAATTGCGGATCGCCGGCCATGTGATCCCGCTGTCGGCCCTGGCCGCGGGCGAACGGGTCGAGATTTCGCTGCACAGCGATGGACAGGCGGCCTCCGCCTGCGCCCAATGACAGGATGAAGGATAGCCCTGGATGGCCCGACAGACCCAGCACATCGACACTGCGACGGCAGAGATCCCGGACGCGCTGAGGACGGACGCGCGGTTCCAGCCGCGCATGGTCATCGGCCTGATCGCCCTGATCGGCATCGCGCTGTCGTTGTTCCAACTGTATTCGGCGGGCATCCGGCCGCTGGGCCTGTTCTACCAGCGCTCCATCCACCTGGCCTTCATCATGGTGCTGGCCTTCCTGATCTTCCCGGTCTTCGGCCCGCTGCGCCGACGCGGCCCGTTCGGGTGGATCATCGATACGGGATTTGTGATCGCCGGGGCGGCAAGCGGCGCCTATATCGTGCTGAACCTTGACGCGATCATTGCCCGGGCGGGGTTCTGGTCGCCGATGGACATCACGATGGGCATCATCACCACCATCGCCGTGCTTGAAGCCAGCCGCAGGGCGATCGGCTTTGGCATGACCGTGATCGGCACGGTGGCGATCCTCTATGCCCTTGCGGGGCCGCGTGGGGCGCTTCCCTGGCTGGGCGAATGGATGCCCGGCATCCTCAGCCATCGGGGCAACAGCGTCGATCGTCTGGTCGGGCAGCTTTACCTCGGGCAGGAGGGAATCTTCGGCCTGCCGCTTGGGGTGGCCGCGACCTATATCTTCATATTCGTGCTGTTCGGCGCGTTTCTGGAGGTCACGGGCGCGGGGCGGTTCTTCATTGATCTGGCCTATGCGGCGACGGGGCGGAAGGCGGGCGGACCGGCCAAGGCAGCCGTGCTTGCCTCGGCGGGCATGGGATCGATTTCCGGCTCGGCCATTGCCAATGTGGTGACCACGGGCGCCTTCACCATTCCGCTGATGAAACGGCTGGGCTACCGGCCCGCCCAGGCCGGCGGAATCGAGGCCGCAGCCTCGACCGGGGGGCAGATCACGCCGCCGCTGATGGGCGCGGGGGCCTTCCTGATCTCGGAATTCACCCGCACCCCCTATATCGACATCGTGCTCGTCTCGATCTTTCCGGCGGTGCTCTATCTGGGCACGGTTTATCTGTTCGTGCATCTGGTCGCGATGAAGGCCGGCATGAAGGGAATGCCGGCGGCCGAATTGCCGGCCGTGCGCGCTGTCATGGCTGCGGGCTGGCAGTTCATCGTGCCACTGGTGGTTCTGGTCTGGCTTCTGGTGATGAATGTCTCGCCGATGCGGGTGGGCTTCTGGGCGATCGTTTCGGTGATCGCGGTCAGCGTGCTGCGCAAGGTGGTGGAACTGGTCCTGATCGACCCGCGCCACGGCCGCGCGCTGACTGCCGAACGGATTGCCGAGGCACTGCGCAGCGGCGTGACGCTTTTCTTCCAGGCGCTGGCGCTGGGGGCTCGCAATGCGGTCTCCGTGTCGGTGGCCTGTGCTGTGGCGGGGATCATCGTCGGCGTTGTCGGGCTGACGGGGCTGGGGCTCAAGTTCTCCTCGATGATGATTGCGCTGTCCGGCGGCAATATCGTCCTGGCGCTGGTGCTTGTGCTTCTCGCCAGCCTGGTTCTTGGGCTGGGGCTGCCGGTGACAGCTGCCTATATCGTGCTGATCGTGCTGGTCGGGCCGGCGCTTGCCAACGAATTCGGCATTCCGCTGCTGATCGCGCATCTGGTCGTATTCTGGTACAGTCAGGACAGTAACGTCACGCCCCCTGTTGCGCTGGCGGGCTTTGCCGGCGCCGCGATTGCCGGCGCAAAACCGATGGAAACCAGCATCCAGGCGTGGAAATTCGCCAAGGGCCTCTATCTCATTCCGGCCTTCATGGTCTTCAACCCGGAAATCATCATGGGCGGCCCGCTGCCCTATGTGATCTGGACCGGCGCCGTGGCCGTCCTGGCGCTTGTCTGCTTTGCCGCCGCGCTGGAGGGGTGGCTGTTCACGCGGATGGATCTGGTCTCGCGCGTGGCGGTGGTGCCGGGCACCATCGGGATCTTCTATCCTGCCCTGCCGGTCGAGATCGCAGGCGCAGCCCTTCTGGCCGGAATCGTCGGTCTCAACTGGTGGCGATCACGGACCAAGTCGGCCGTGGCCTGACCCGACGGTCAGGCCGGAAGCACCAGCGGCGGGAGATGGGCGGTGATCTCGGCCCGCCGGGATTCGTATTGCGGCGGAAGCATCAACCCCTGGCCCAGCATCTCGATCGGCTCGTCCACCGTGAAGCCCGGCGGATCGGTGGCGATCTCGAACAGGATGCCGCCGGGTTCGCGGAAATAGATCGCGTTGAAGTATTGCCGGTCTATCTGCGGCGTGACCTGCTGCCCCATCGCCCCGAGCCGGCTGCGCAGCGCCTCTTGCGCCGCATCATCGGTGGCCCGAAAGGCGATGTGATGAATCGTACCAGCCCCGGGGCGGGCGGCCGGAGCGCCGTCCACGCGCAGAAGGTCGATGATCGCGCCGCGTGCAGGGCCATCCGGACCCGGTGTCGCAACGAAGCGCAGTCGTTCCCGCGCTCCGCCGCTCTCCTGCCCGGCTTCGCGATAGCCAAGCCCCTCGGTCAGGATGCGCGCCGTCGCTTCGGGATCGCGCAGCCACAACGTTGCCGAATGAAAGCCCTCGCTTGTTCCCGTGGCGCTGGCGACGAGTTCGACCTTCAGCCCGTCGGGATCGACGAGCGGCAGAACGCGGGCGCCAAAGCGCTCTTCCTCGGGCAGAACCGTCACCCCCTGGGCGCGCAGGGCCGCCGCCTGATCGTCGAGGCTCTCGGCGGGGATGTCATAGGCAAAGCTTTCGGCCATGCCATATCCGGCGCGGCCCCTGCGCGCCGTTGCGTAGGGAAAGAACGTGAGCACCGAGCCGGGGCCGCCCGTCCGGTCGCCATAGTAAAGGTGATAGGTGCCCGGGTCATCGAAGTTGACGGTGCGTTTGACCAGCCGCTGGCCAAGCCGCCGGGTATAGAAATCGACGTTTGCCTGCGCCAAGCCTGCAATGGCTGTCACATGGTGCAACCCGGGGGTGGTAGGTGTCGTCATCGTGGCCTCCTTGCGCTAACCGCTTGCAAGCAAACTGGTGCGCAACGCGTCCGGCGGCAAGGTGCGTCCCTTGGCACGTGCCGCGCGGCGTCTGTGCACGCCTGCACAGCCAGTCCGCCCTCGCAACCGGAACCTCATCCGGCACCGAGGCACCGAGGGTGGGCGGGCGTCAGCGCCGGGTCAGGCCCCCTTGCCCTCTCGCCTGCGACACCAGGTTCTTCCGGCGCCCTTGGTTCGACAGGGCGCAGGCCGCGCGGCCCGAGCCGAAGCGCCTCCCCTGCCGCAGGCGGGCAGCGCCGGCGGTATCCGCCACGGCGCCGAAGCCCCACGCCCCGTGGACAAGCCTGTTGCCCGCGCCTATGGTCGCGCAATGAAGTGGGATGCCGAACTTGATGCGATCGGGCTGTTGTGCCCGCTGCCGGTGCTGAAGGCGCGCAAGCGCCTGTCAGCCCTTCCTCCGGGTGCGGTTCTGCGCCTTCTGGCCACCGATCCCGCCGCGCATGTGGATGTGCCGCATTACTGCGCCGAAGCCGGGCATGACCTGATCGGTTCGGAACAGGAGGGCGATACGCTCGTGTTCCTGATCCGCAAGAAGGATCAGTTGCGGTAATCTTCGGCCGTGCGGACGCGGGGGCGCGGATTGTCCTCGTGCGGGTCGAACCCTTCGTTGACCACCGCCTGAACGCGGCAATCCTCGCACATCGCCAGAACACGCAGCCGTTCCTGCCCTGCTGGGCCCGAGAACATCCAGTGCCCGGCAAGCTTGGCCTGCACCCGCTCGATGCTGGACCGGGTGCCGAAGGCCTTGCCACAGGCGGTGCAGCAGAAGGGCTCTTCTTCCTTCAGGACCCGGCGCGGTGTTTCCCACGCGGCGAAATCGATCTGCGGTGCAAGGGTGATCGCTGCCTCGGGGCAGGTTCCGGCGCACAGGCCGCATTGCACGCAGGCACTTTCGGTAAAGCGCAGCATCGGCAGATCGGGGTTGTCGGACAGCGCGCCGGTGGGGCAGACGCCGACGCAGGCGTGGCAGAGCGTGCAGGCTGCGGTATCCAGCACCACGGCCCCGAAGGGCGCACCCGCGGCCAGGCCAATGAGATCGGCGGGCTGCGGCGCATGGCGGTTGAGCTCTTCGAAGGCCGAGGTCAGCAGGCTGCGCTTGTCCTCGGGCGGCAGGAAGGCCGACCGGGCCCCCACGACCCGCCGCGGCAAGGCGTGAAGCGCTGCTTCGAACAGGTCAGGGTCATCCGCCTCCAGCCGCGCCACCGTGTCGGGCAGGTGTCCCGTGGCCAGAAGAACCTCGCTCATCAGGGCAAGCGTTGCCTCCAGGCCCGATGTATCATGGCGCGGACGCAGCGGCAGCAACAGCCGCACCGCCCCTGCCCCGTAGGCAAGGGCCGAGGCAAGAACCTCGGGGCCGATCTGGGTGATCTCGTTCACCATCAGCGGCAGCACATGGGCCGGAAGCCCCTGCCCGAACCGCGCTGAAGCATCGATCAGCGGGGTGCCGTGGGCATCGTCATGCAGAAGGATCACCGGCGCGTGGTCAGCGCCGGCCGCATACCAGGCGCGCAGCATCGCCCGCAGGCGCCGCGCAACCGTGCCGACATCCGGCAAGGCATAGCTGGCCGCACCGGTCGGGCAGGCGGCGGCGCATTGGCCACAACCGGCACAGATGTTCGGATCAATGGCGACGGTATCGCCCGCCGGCAGGATCGCTCCCGTCGGGCAAAGATCCAGACATCTTGTGCAGCCGGTCTGGCGGTTGCGGGAATGGGCGCAAAGATCCGGCGTGAAGGAAATGAAGCGCGGCTTGTCGAACGTGCCGACCATGCCCGCGGCCTCGCGCAGGAGGCGCGCCACCCCGACCGGATCGCGGGGATCGGCGCGAAGGTAACCCGGGCGCAGATCATCCGCCGGAAACAGGGGCTGCCCGCCGGTGAGGTCGATCACCAGATCACAGCGCGACACGGCACCATCGCGCGGCCCCTCGAACACAAGGCGCGCCCGCGACGAGGGCGCAGGCGCCGCATAGGCATCGACTGCCAGCTCGAACGCGCCCAGATGGCCGCGCGCCTGCCGCACCCGCCCCTGCAGGACCGGAAAGCCGGTTTGCCGGGGTGGGGTGACATCGGCGCCCGGCAGCAGCAACACCGTCACATCCAGCGTTTCGGCCAGAACCGCTGCGGCCGCGACCGCCTCTTCGCCCGCACCAAGGATCAGCGCAACGCCCTCGCTTTCCAGCGATACCACTTCGAAGGCTGCAGCCTCTTCACCGGCGGCCGCCAGAAGGGCCGCCATCTTCGGGCCGGCGTCGCGCGCCTGGGCCGACCAGCCGCCCGTTTCGCGGATATTGGCAAAGACGACATCGGGCGCACCCATTTCATCGACCACCTCCTGGAACAGCGGCTGTTCCTGGGTGCAGGCCACGGTGACCGGGCCGCCCTCGGCCAAAGCCGCGCGGAACCGGTCCAGCTGGGCACGGCACAGCTGGCTGGCCGCATCTGCGATCCGCCCGCAGCCGGCGCGGTCCAGCGCCCCCGGATCCAGCGGCATTGTCCCCTCGCACGTGCAGGTCATGATGAGGCGCGGCGATGCGGGCATGGCTGGCTGTCCTGTGGCTGGCTGTCCGAAGAACCTTGCCGCAGGGGGGCAAGGTGGGTTACGCGCACTATCTAGTCCCCCGGAACGGAATTGTCACCATGTCCACGGCAGAGATCACGCGCCTCACGCTGCCCCCGCCCTTTGCGCAGCACCCGCATCCGAAAGGCTGCGTGCTGGAGGAAGCGGTGCGCCGCGCCCCTTTGGACGGAGCCGGAACCTTCATCTACCGGATTGATCCTGCGCTGGTGTCGGCTGCCGTGGTGCTTGAACCCGAAGAGCCGCTTGCGACGGCACGGATGGCGTTTTTCGTGGGCATGGCGGCCATTGCCGATGCGCTGGCCGCCCATTGCGCCCCGGAACGTGCCGTGCGGTTCCAGTTCCCCGACGGGCTGATCTATGACAAGGCGCGGCTGGGCGGCGGGCGCTTCGTTGCCCCGCCGGACTGTGGCGAGGCCGACGTGCCGCAGTGGCTGGTGTTCGGAATCGAACTGATTGCAGGCCGCAGCCACCTGACAGATCCCGGTCACTTTCCCGAGAGCACCTCGCTGGCCGAGGAAGAGTTCGACGCGCCCGCGGCGATTCTGGAAAGCTTCGCTTCCTATCTCATGCTCTATTTCGACCGCTGGGCACATCAGGGGCTGGGCGCGGTGACAGAACGCTACCTCGGCCGGATCGACCCGCCGATGCTGCGCGGCACCCGCATGATCGAAGAGGGCGATCTGGTCGAACGCAGCCCCGCCGGGGCTGTGCGCCGCATCAGCCTTCTTGAAGGCCTTGCCGCCTGCAGCTGGCGCGATGCGCAGGGGCCGCGCCTGTGACGCGTGGCGGAACCCTTCTGCCGCGCACCATCCGGCTTGACGGTTCGGACGCAGTGATCTTTGCGCCAGCGGCCGAACCGGGCGAATGGGCGGTGCCCGGCACGTTCCTGTTCGCCGGACGCCCGGCAGAAACGCTGGGTCGCAAGGAACAGATCGCTTTCCGCAGCGGGTTTCTGGGGGTCACGAGCTTTGGCCATTCCACCCTTGTCACCGTGACCCCCGCCCGCGCCGAGGAACGCGCGGCCCTGGTCGAGACGCTTGCAGCACAGTTCGTGGCGCTTCTCGGGGCGCCGGATCTGGCCACGGCACGCCCCGCCGCCGAAGAGGAAGTCAGCCTCGCCGAAGATATCTGCCGCGGTCACGACCAGGGCACGCTGATCGCCCTGCACCGCAGCCGCGAGGGCGAGGACATCCGCGAACAGTTCCGCACGCTTCGGCCCCGCGATCAGACCGCCTTTTCGGCGGGCCATCTTCAGGGGCACGACCGCGCCTTCTTCATCGTCGAAACCGACGCGGACGACGAGCCCCATCACATTGATCTGCTGAACCTGAAGGGCGACGGCACATGAGGGAATTCTGGGTTGCAAGCGGCCATCACCTGACCCGGCTCGACAAGCGGGGCTGGATGGTCGTTACCGACGAACTGCTGCTGGCCTGGCTGGCCCGGCCCGAGGTCCTGCCCCCGCCCGAGGCTTGTGCGGCCGAACGCGCGCTTCACGCGCGGTTGCGTGCCGACCCGCGGGCCCCGGTGGACACGGCCGAGATCGCCGCGCTTGCCGATGCCGATGCGCGGGAAAACTGGGAGTTCCTCATCAGCCTGCGCGACACGCTGGTCGGGGCGGGCACCGTCGAGGCCGGGTATCTTGCGCTTGTGCGGCAGGGGCGACGCCTGCCGGTGGTGTTTTATGACCAGCTTGTGCAGCTTGTCCTGCGCAACGCGCTGCAGGGCTGCGAAGACGTGCACACGCTGCGCGCCGCCGAACTTCTGTTCCGGCCGCAGCGGGCGCATGTGAAGGACGGGGCATTGATGCTTGCCGATGCCGAGATCGTGGCCGAGTTGGAGGCCGAGCGGCATAGCTCGCCCCTGACCGCGATGCTGGGCGGCGGGGTCGAAGGGCTTGATGTCCTGTCAGAGGCCAATGCCTGGACATATTGGAGCCGATCGGACGCGCATACGATGGTGCTGAACTTCGGCGGCGATCCCCAGGCGCGTCAGGGGCTTGCGGTGGCGCTTTCCGCCTTTGTCACGCATCTGCTGGGCCATTCGGTTCTGGTGGCACCGAAACCCGGCGCGGAAGGGGTGGATCTGCGCTGGTTCGTGGGGCTTGACCAGACCGGCACGGCCATCGGCAACGCGCTCTGGAAGGCAGAGCCACCGCCGGCGGCGATGGTCGGGCTGTTCACGCTTGATTTCCTGGACCCCGCGCCGCTGCTGCCGGAGATTCAGGGACATCCGATCTGGTTGATCATGGGCCTGCCCGATGACATGTCGATCCGGCTCAAACCACAGAACCTGGTGATGGGCCTGCCTCTGGCCCCAACAGCGCAACTGCATTAGACTGCCGCCATGCCCAGGGAAACAATCAAAGTCGGTGTCCTCGCCCAGTCGCGCCCGCCCGTTTCGCGTTGGGGCGAACGGATTCTGCGCCCGCTCGCGCTCTTGCCGCTGGTGCCCGCGACCGCGCCCGGAACGCTTCTGAGCGATGAGGACGGGATCGAAACCTGGTATCTCGGGCCGCACGAACTGGTGCTGCATTCCGGCGACACCGCCTATTACCGCGACAACCTTGCCGCTGCCCGGCCTGCGGTCTGGGTTGCGCTTCAGGATGCGCAGTCGCCTGCCAGGGCCCGGGTGCATATGGTCACCGCCGACCCCTACGAGGGCGAGGGACTCGCCAGCGACACGGCGCTTCTGGTCGAGGCCGTGCCCATACCCGATGCCCTGCGCAGCGCCCTGGCATCATTTGTCGCGCAGCACCATGTGGAGCTGGAGTTCAAGAAGCGCAAGCGCAAGCCCGTCGATCTGACCACCGATCCACGTGCGCCCCGCATCCTGCACCCCCAGGACAAATGGGAGCGGAAATGAGCGGCTTTCTGGAACGCTGGTCGCAACGCAAGCGCAAGGCAGGCGCCGTGGCCGAGCACGCCCCGCCAGGGCCTTCGGCCGATGCCGAGCTGTCCGTCACCGATGCGCAACCCGCATCGCCGGCCACGCCCGAGCAACACCCCCCGCAAGAGGCCGTGCCCGAGGTCGAGCCCGCGCCCCTTCCGGATCTGCCTGATATCGACAGCCTCACCAAGGACAGCGATCTGACGCTCTTTCTGCAGAAGGGCGTGCCCGCCGCGCTGCGCAATGCCGCGATGCGCCGCATGTGGGCGCTAGACCCGGTGATCAGCACGCACAAGGACATCGCGGTCGATTACGCCTGGGACTGGAACACACCCGGCGGGCTTCCCGGCAGCAGCGGCACAATCTCGAACGACAGTGTGGCACGGGTGCTGCGCAGCCTTTCCGGCAGCGAGGAGGAGCCGCAGCCGAAGGCCGTGAAGGCCGATTCCGATGATGCAGCGCTACCACAGGCAGCCGGATCGGCCGACCTGCAGCCGCTGCCCGCGACGACTGTCCCGGACGAGGCTCCGGCGAAGGGCCCTGCCGCCGCCACCGCGCGGTCAGAAGATGACGTTGAGGAAGCAAGTCGTTCCAGACAAATGAAAACCGTCTCTCGCCGACACGGAAGGGCCCGCCCCGAGTAGCGACAAGTTGACGCAGGAACCAAGGGCCATTTCGCCTAACCGCGCGGAACCATTTCACAAAAAACGTCGAGAAACGCTATTTCCTCCTTTGTGGATACCGTGGTATGCGCTAACATCAACGCAGCAAGCAAAGGCCGGAAAACGGCATAGCAAGTCAGGAAGGGCTTCGAGGATGTCACCCGCCAGCCCGGCGAATGCCGGGCCAGCCATCGCTGATCATGACGTGCTGAGGGGCCAGCAATACGGCTTTCTCGCGCGCGCCCTGGCATCTGCACCGGACGCAGACCTGCTGTCGGCGATCGCGCGGATGGATGGCGATTCCGGAACGCCACTTGGCCAAGCCTATGATGCGCTGCGCCAGGCTGCCGCGAAAACAGCGCCCAAGGCCGTGGAACGGGAATACTTCGAGCTTTTCATCGGCGTCGGCCGGGGCGAATTGCTGCCCTATGCCTCTTTCTACCTTACCGGTTTCCTGAACGAGCGCCCGCTGGCGGATCTGCGTGGCGATCTTGCCCGTTTGGGGCTTGCCCGCGCCGCCGACCGGCACGAGCCCGAAGATCACATCGCGTTCCTGTTCGAGGTGATGTCGGGCCTTGCCATCGGCGAACATGGCGTCGAGGGCCTGGATGACCGGGTGTTCTTCACGCGTCACATCGCCCCCTGGGCCGCGCAGTTTTTTGATGATCTGGCGATCGCCCCCAGCGCCGGGTTCTACCGCCCGCTGGCCGAGGTCGGCAGGGTTTTTGTTGATATCGAAAGTCGCGCCTTCGCCTTTTCAGGCTAGGAACGACCGGTTCACTAAGTCGGATGAAGCATGAACAAGACTGGAACGGGGCCTCTCGCCCCGACTGAAAGGGAGGCAGAAATGGCTAAACAAGACAGCACCAACCGCATCGGTCGGCGTGGCTTCTTTGGCGCGGCTTTGGGCGCAGCCTCGGCAGCGGCCCTCACGGCAGGCGGCGCGCGCCCTGTGGTGGCACAAGAGGTCGGCGACGAACGCACCAAGGCCCGCTACCAGGAAACGGAGCATGTGCAGGCCTTTTACCGCACCAATCGCTACTACAAGCAGGGGGAATGACGCATGCTGGTCAAACGCAGAACCGCTGAAGCCGCGCGCGGACGGCTTGCCTCGATGGCGACCGGTCTGGCCGCCAAGACGATCGACCGCCGCTCGTTCCTTCGCTCCTCCGGGCTTGCCGTTGGCGGCCTGGCGGCCGTCTCGACCCTTGGTGCCGGCATGGTGCGCAAGGCCGAAGCCGGCTACACCAACCCGAACCTCGACGTCGAGATCAAGAAGAACATCTGCACCCATTGTTCGGTGGGTTGCACGGTGACCGCCGAAGTGCAGAACGGCGTCTGGACCGGGCAGGAGCCCAGCTGGACCAGCCCGATCAACCGCGGCACCCATTGCGCCAAGGGCGCGAGCGTGCGCGAGCTTGTTCATGGCGACCGTCGCCTGAAGTACCCGATGAAGAAGGTCGGCGGCCAGTGGCAGCGCATCACTTGGGATCAGGCCATCGACGAGATCGGCGACAAGCTGCTTGAAATCCGTCAGAACAGCGGCGCGGATTCGGTCTATCTTCTCGGCTCGGCCAAGTTCTCGAACGAAGGCGCCTATCTGTTCCGCAAGTTCGCCGCCTTCTGGGGCACGAACAACGTCGATCACCAGGCGCGGATCTGCCACTCGACCACGGTTGCAGGTGTTGCGAACACCTGGGGCTATGGTGCGATGACCAACAGCTACAACGACATCCGCAACTCGAAGACCGTGATCTTCATGGGTTCGAACGCGGCCGAGGCGCATCCCGTCGCGATGCAGCACATCCTTGCCGGCAAGGAAACCCAACGCGCGAACGTGATCGTCATCGATCCCCGTTTCACCCGCACCGCCGCCCACGCCACCGATTACATCCGCATGCGCCCCGGCACCGACATTGCCATCATCTGGGGCATCATGTGGCACATCTTTGAAAACGGCTGGGAAGACACTGACTTCCTGAACGCGCGCGTCTACGGCATGGATCAGGTCCGCGCCGAAGTGGCAAAATGGACGCCGGACGAGGTCGAGCGCGTCACGGGCATTCCGGAAGACCAGCTGCGCCGCGTGGCCGAAACCTTTGCGACGCAGAAGCCGTCAACCTTCATCTGGTGCATGGGCGGCACGCAGCACACCGTGGGCACCGCGAACGTGCGCGCCTATTGCGCCTTGCTGCTGGCCACCGGCAACGTCGGTTCGGCCGGAACCGGCGCCAACATCTTCCGCGGCCACTGCAACGTGCAGGGCGCGACCGACTTCGGCCTCGATATCGGCAACCTGCCCTGCTACTACGGCCTCGGCGAAGGCGCCTGGAAGCACTGGGCGCGGGTTTGGGACGTACCCTACGACTATTTCGTGGGCCGTTTCGATGCCGTTCCGGCCAAGGGTGGCCGCGATCCGCGCACGCCCGACCAGAACATGACGATCCCGGGCATCCCATCTACCCGCTGGTTCGACGCAGCCCTGATCGACAGCGAAGAAGTCGATCAGCGCGACAACGTCAAGGCGATGGTGATCTTCGGCCATGGCGGCAATACGGTGCCACGGATGCAGGATGCGCAGAAGGGCATGAATGCCCTTGACCTGCTGGTCGTGGCCGACCCGCATCCGACCACCTTTGCCGCGCTGCATGACCGGACCGACAATACCTATCTGCTTCCCATGGGCACGCAGTTCGAATGCTCCGGCAGCCGCACCGCGTCGAACCGCTCGGTCCAGTGGGGCGAAAAGGTCGTCGATCCGATCTTCGAGGCCGACAACGACTATGCGGTGATCTATCGCCTGTCGGAGAAGCTTGGCTTTGCCGAGCCGATGTTCAAGAACTTCGAGATGGTCGAGGGCAAGTTCAGCCTGGAGCCGACGCCCGAGTCGATCCTGCGCGAGATCAACCGCGGCGGCTGGTCCACCGGCTATACCGGCCAAAGCCCGGAACGTCTGAAGGCGCATATGCGCAACCAGGACAAGTTCGACCTGGTGACGCTGCGTGCCCCGGCGGATGACCCGGAAGTGGGCGGCGATTTCTACGGCCTGCCCTGGCCCTGCTGGGGGACGCCGGAATTCCGTCATCCCGGCACGCACATCCTCTACAGCACCGACGTGCCTGTAAAGGACGGCGGCGGCGCCTTCCGCCCCCGTTTCGGCCTGGAACACGAAGGGCAGACGCTGCTTGCTGAAGGCAGCTGGCCGGTCGGATCCGAGATCGAGGACGGCTATCCCGAGTTCACCATGGCATTGCTCAAGCGTCTGGGCTGGGATGGCGACCTCACCGCGCAAGAGCTTGCGGTGATCGAGCGCATCGGCGGCGGCGACCCCGAAAAGATCGACGCCGTCAGCTGGTCCACGGACCTGTCGGGCGGCATCCAGCGTGTCGCCATCGAACATGGCTGCGTGCCCTTCGGCAACGGCAAGGCCCGGGCCATCGCCTGGAACCTGCCCGATCCGATCCCGGTTCACCGCGAACCGATCTACACGCCGCGCCCCGATCTGGTGGCCGATTACCCGACGCGCGAGGACGGGCGCCAGTTCCGGATGCCGAACGTCGGCCATTCGGTGCAGCAATCGGCGATCGAACGCCGCCTGAGCGAGTCCTTCCCGATCGTGCTGACGTCGGGCCGGCTTGTCGAATACGAAGGTGGCGGCGAGGAAACCCGGTCGAACCCCTGGCTGGCCGAACTGCAGCAGGACATGTTCGTCGAGATCAACCCCGCCGACGCCAGTGCGCGTGGCATCACCGATGGTGGCTGGGTCTGGGTGACCGGGCCGGAAGGCGAAAGCCGGGCCCGCGTCAAGGCGCTTGTGACCGAGCGCGTCGCACCCGGTGTGGCCTTCATGCCCTTCCACTTTGCGGGGTGGTTCCAGGGGCAGGATCAACGCGGCAATTATCCGCAGGGCACCGATCCCTACGTTCTGGGGGAATCCGTGAACGTCATCACCACCTATGGCTATGACCCGGTGACCGGCATGCATGAAGGCAAGGTCACCCTTTGCCAGATCGCAGCGGCATAAGGGAGGAAAACAACAATGGCACGGATGAAATTCCTTTGCGACGCCGACCGCTGCATCGAGTGCAACGCCTGCGTCACCGCCTGCAAGAACGAACATGAAGTGCCCTGGGGCATCAACCGTCGGCGCGTCGTCACCATCAATGACGGCCTGCCGGGCGAACGATCGGTGTCGATGGCCTGCATGCATTGCACCGATGCGCCCTGCGCCAGCGTCTGCCCGGTGTCGTGCTTCTACACCACCGGCGACGGTGTGGTGCTTCACTCCAAGGACACCTGCATCGGCTGCGGCTACTGCTTCTACGCCTGCCCCTTCGGCGCGCCGCAGTACCCGCGCGTCGGCAACTTCGGCACACGCGGCAAGATGGACAAATGCACCTATTGCTCGGGCGGGCCCGAAGCCGACATGACCGAGGCAGAATATGTCCGCTACGGCACGAACCGCCTGGCCGAGGGCAAGCTGCCGCTTTGTGCCGAGATGTGTTCGACCAAGGCGCTTCTCGCGGGTGACGGTGACATCATCGCCGACATCTACCGTGAGCGCGTGGTCACGCGTGGCTATGGCTCGGGTGCCTGGGGCTGGCGCACGGCCTATGGCGAAACCGTTGCGGTCTGATCGCGAGCGAGGGAGACGGAAAATGACACTCAAGACACTCGCAGCGCGGTGCCTGGGCCTGCTGGCGGTGGTGCTGCTCATGGCAGTATCGGCGCCCCAGCTTTCGGCGCAACAGATCAACCCCACCCAAAGCTCGGTCCAGGAACAGCAGCTTCTCGAGGCGCTGCAGGGCGGGCAGAACCTGTCGGGCCGGGTCACCATCCCGGACCAGCGCGCCGCCGACCTGATCAAGCCGGGCAACCCCGGCTGGGCAAACCTGCATGGCGGCACCATCACGACGCTTTTCGTCGTATCGGTCGTGGGCGTTCTTGCTGCTCTTCTGCTGTTCTACCTCATCCGCGGTCGGATCCGGGTGGACAGCGGGCTTTCGGGGCGCATGATTCCGCGCTTCGGCGGGCTTGAACGCTTTGCTCACTGGATGCTGGCGGCCAGCTTCATCATCCTGGCGCTCACCGGTCTCAACCTCGTGATCGGACGGGCGGTGATCCGTCCGATCATCGGCGAAGGCGCCTTTGGCACGATGACCGCCTGGGGCAAGCTTGCGCATAACTATCTGGCCTGGCCGTTCATGATTGCCTTGGCGATCGTGTTCCTTGTCTGGGTGGTGCACAACATCCCCAACAAGGTCGATCTCGAGTGGATCAAGCAGGGCGGCGGTATCCTCAAGAAGGGCGTTCACCCGCCGGCAAAGAAGTTCAACTTTGGCCAGAAGATGATCTTCTGGGCAGTGGTGATCGGTGGTGCGGCGCTTTCCTTCACCGGCGTCATGCTGCTTTTCCCGCATCTGGCCGGCACGCCCGCCGACTGGCAGCTTTATCAGGTGATCCACGGTGTCGTGGCTGCCATCCTGTCGGCGATCATCATCGCGCATATCTATATCGGCTCGGTCGGCATGGAGGGCGCCTTTGACGCAATGGGCAAGGGCGAGGTCGATCTGAACTGGGCCAAGGAGCACCATTCGCTCTGGGTCGATGAGATGATGGCCAAGGACACCAAACCCCAAACCCGCGCTGGTACCGTCGGCACCCCGGCCGAATAACCGGCACGCCGCCATTACCGTTGGCCCGGCACCTGCTGCCGGGCCTTCGTCACGAAAAGAGCCCCCATGTCTGATCGCGCCGCCGCAGAACTGGAACAAAGCATACGCGCAGCACTTCAGGCTGTGCCGCTGCCCGATGGCACTGCGTTGGGTCAATCGGACCGGCTTGCGGGCTTCAGCCTGAACGGCGGCAGCCTGACCACCACGATCCGGATCACCCCGGAAGAAGCCGCAACCTTCGCACCGATCCGCGCGGCGGCCGAGGCTGCCCTTGGACAGATGTCATCCGTGACGCGGGCAATGGTGGTGCTGACCGCAGAGCGCGGCGCCCCACCCGATCTGCGTGCGCCTTCGAAACCCGACGCGAAGCCCGCGGCCAAGCCGCCGGTCCTGCCCGACGTGCGCCATGTGATTGCGGTGGCCTCGGGCAAGGGCGGCGTGGGCAAATCCACCACCACGGTCAATCTGGCCCTTGGGCTTCGCGCGCTTGGGCTGAAGGTCGGCATTCTCGATGCCGATATCTACGGCCCGTCCCTGCCCACGCTTCTGGCCCTGCATGGCAAACCGCGCGTGGATGCCAACCGCCAGCTTCTTCCCTCCGAGGCGCACGGGATCAAGGCCATGTCGATCGGGCTTCTGGTGGATGAGGAAACCGCGATGATCTGGCGGGGGCCGATGGTCATGTCGGCCATCACCCAGATGCTGGCCGAGGTGAACTGGGGCGCGCTGGACGTGCTGCTGATCGACATGCCACCGGGAACCGGCGATGCACAGCTTGCCATCGCGCAGGGCGCCCCCCTGCGCGGCGCGATCATCGTTTCGACGCCGCAGGATCTCGCCCTGATCGATGCCCGCCGCGGGATCACCATGTTCCGCAAGGTGGACGTGCCCATTCTGGGGATGGTCGAAAACATGGCCCATTTCATCTGCACCGACTGCGGGGCGCGGCATGACATATTCGGCTCGGGCGGCGCTGAAGCCGAAGCCGCGCGCCTCGGCGTTCCCTATCTGGGCGCCGTGCCCCTGACAATGGAGTTGCGCGCCGCCTCGGACCGCGGACGACCCGTGGTGGCCTTCGAGCCCGACGGCGTTCTGGGGCGCGTCTATCAGGATATCGCGCGCAACCTTGTCGCACGCCTGCCTGCGTAATTTCATGGTTCAACAGGCGGGGTTTCCGCTACACTAGCCATCCAAAGAGGAGGATGAAGGAATGAAAGCGTTTCTTGCAGCGATTGTCGTCGCGATCGGCGTCGCCGCCGGTGCGGCCTTTGTTCTGGACAACACGTTCCAGATCACAAGCCCCGAGGCCTTCACCACCGAAGGCGCGCGCCCCGGCGAACCGGGCCGCAATCTTATCCAGTACTGAGGGTCAGACGCCGAAGCCCGCGTAGGGATAATAACGAACCGGATCGCCCGGCCGCACATGCCGGGCGTCATCACCCAGTTCGACCAGCCCGCGCGCCCAGCTCAGCCCGCTGATCCGGCCGGACCCTTCCGAGGCAAAGACTTCGGCATGGCCGTGCGACGTCAGACGCGCGCGCAGATACTCCCGCCGGCCTGCCTTCTTGCGCTTCTCGAATGCGGCGGGGACATCAAATCCCAGGGGTTCCAGCCAGCCGGCACCGGCCAGAAGCGACAGCGCGGGCCGTGCAAAGATCAGGGCGCAGACAAAGGCCGCGACCGGGTTGCCCGGCAGACCGAAGACCGGCATGTCACCCCACATCGCCAGCGCGAGCGGTCGACCTGGCTTCATCGCGATGCGCCAGCTTGACAGTTTCCCCTCGGCGCGCAGCAGCGCCGAGACGTGGTCTTCATCCCCCGCCGAGGCTCCTCCCGAGGTCAGCACGACATCCGCCTGCAGCCGCGCCGCATCAAGTCGCCGGCGCAGCGCGCCTCGATCATCAGGCACATGCCCCAGATCCACGGGGCAATGGCCCCATCGCTGCGCAAGCGCCAGAAGCATGGGGCGGTTCGCGTCGTAAAGGCGATGCGGCTGCTTGATCACCCTTCGTGGATCGGGCTCGATTTCATCGCCCGTGGACAGAACGCCGACCCGCAGGCGCTGCCGAACCTGCACGGCACTGATCCCGGTCGCCGCCAGCAGAGCGAGATCGGGCGCCGCAATGACATGGCCCGCCGCAAGGGCAACCGTGCCTTGCGGCAGATCCTCGCCCGCGCGCCGCGTATTGGCGCGGGCCTTGACGGGCCCATGAAAGGCGATATGGGCGCCGTCGGTGGCGGTGTCTTCTTCAAGAACCACCGTATCCACGCCGTCGGGCAGGATGGCCCCGGTCAGGATCCGCAGCGCACGCCCCGCCGGAAGCGCACCCGCAAAGGGCGCGCCGGCCGCCGCACGCCCCGGATGCAGCGGCAGATGATAGGGTCCGTCGCCGACGAGACAGGAATGCGCAAAGCCATAACCGTCCACCGCCGCATTGGCCGCCGGCGGATTGGCACGTGACGTGACCGCATCCGTGGCCAGAACCCGTCCCAGGGCTTCCGTGGCGGGCAGGCTCTGGGCGCCGGTGATCGGATGCAGGCGCTGGCGTAGCAGCCCCAGCGCCACATCCACAGGCGTCCAGTCCACCCCCGGCGGCAGGGCGAAGCAATCGTTCGACAGCCGCGGCGGCTCCAGCGACGGCAGCAGCGCCCGCTCCAGGGCCTGCTGATGGCCCACGCCCAGGATCCAGCCCTCTTCCGCCAACCGCGCCGATTGCACCGGCGGCCGGAACAACGCCTCAAGCCCCTCGCCCTGCTGCCAGAGCGCCCGCGCCAGAAGCCGCACCTGAACCTCATCGCGGATCGACGCCGGATCTCTTGCCTGTTCTGCCGCGACCGCCCCTGCAAGCAGCGACGGATAGACCTCGGCCAGGACGACCGGCGCCGACGCAGGTTCGAACGGCCAGACGCCGACATGGCCGGCAAACCTCTGCCGCAACCGCGCGAGCATTGGGATGCCCAGCAACGCCTGCGAGCCTACGGCCCCGGTCGTATAAAGCTTCCAGCATGTCTGGGCGCGGGGCACATGTTCCTCGACCAGCCGCCGTTCCGGCAAGCCGTGACCGTTGCGCATTGCCCCACGTTCGGGAAGGTCGGGCAGGTCAAGCGTGGCCGGCCGCCCCCAGAAGGGGCCGATTCCCGGTAGCTGCGCATTCATCGCCGCCGCGAGGGCAAAGCGGTTGTTGCTGTTGTCGGGGCCATCCTCGACATTCCGACGAAGCCAGTCCCAGAGCGCCATCGCCCCGCCTTGCCCGGTAATCGCCGCAGCGAGGCCGGTGGGAAAACCGAAGGGGAAGTCCGCACCGATCAGCAGCCTCTCGCCGCTGGTGATCGCCTGGTCGCAAAGCGTTTGAAGATCCGCCGCCGCCGCGGCGCGGGTGCGGTGATACCGTGTGGATTGGTTCTCGGCGCTGATCTCGGCCAGCCAGATCGCATCAGGGCTCGGGCGGGCGGGCGAGGGCGCAGAGGCCGCCGACCAGTCGATGATCACGATCCGGTCAAACGGCAAGGCCGACCTCCTGCAGGATGAAGTCCGCGATGGCACGCGTATCGTCAAGGCCGAATACCGGCACGGACAGCCCCGCCAGGATCACGTTGCTTGCAACGGCGCGCACCGTCGGTTCGGTCCACGCCAGAAGGTCGCGCCCGGCTTCCTGCCGGTGCGCTTCGATCTTGGGGTGTGCGCCACGCTTGAAGCCCTCGACCAGCACCAGATCGACCGGCGACAGACGGGCCAGAAGATCGGGCAGCGATGGTTCGGCCTGGCCACGCAATTCATGCATCAAGGCCCAGCGCCCTGCCGAGGCCAGAAGCACTTCTTGAGCGCCCGCGGCGCGGTGGCGATAGCTGTCGCGCCCGGGTTGGTCCACATCGACACCGTGATGGGCGTGCTTGATCGTCGAAACGCCGTAGCCGCGGCCCGAAATCTCGGAGACAAGCCGCTCCATCAGCCCCGTCTTGCCGGTATTCTTCCAGCCGGTGACGCCATAGACCCTCATGCCTGACTCCGCAGCAAAGTCCGGGCGCGTTCCATGTCCTCGGGTGTGTTGACATTGAAGAAGGGATCGACCGCCCCTGCCGGAAAGACTGCCGTGCCCGCGCCATGCGCATCGGTCCAGAGGACGATCTTGCGCAGCCCGCCTTCCAAGGCTGCGCGCAGATCCTCGCGCAGCGCGACGGGCCAGAGGCCGAAGGTCGGATGGCGCCGCAACCGCCCCTCGCCATCGGGCGCCGCAGCCAGCGCAAGCCCCGACGCCCCGGCGGCAGCCTTCAGGCGCGCAACCAGATCCCGCGGAAAGAACGGCGTGTCCGCGGCGGCGCTGACAATGGCTGCCGCCCCCTGCTCGGCGGCCCAGTCCAGCCCCGCCAGCACCCCCGCAAGCGGCCCCGGCTGATCCGGCACCGTATCCGCCAGAACCGGAAGGCCGAGATCTGCGAACCGCGTTGGATCCCCGTTCGCGTTCACTGCCAGCCCCTGCACCTGCGGCGCCAGGCGCGCCACGACGCGGTGCAGCAGCGTCTCGCCCTCAAGGCGCAGAAGGCCCTTGTCACCACCGCCCATGCGCGTGGCGCGCCCGCCGGCAAGGATCACGCCCAGAAAAGCGTCTGTCATCACGCGTTCAGTCATCAGCGGCCCCCTTGCGGCGGTGGCGTGGTTCGTCCTCGCTCACGGCGGCGGGATCGGCGTCGCGGATCAGCCGCTCTTCGCCCGACAGGCAGACAAAGCGCCGGCCGCGCATCCGTCCGATCAGGGTCAGCCCCACCTGACGCGCAATCTCGACCCCCCAGGCGGTAAAGCCCGAACGACTTGCGAGCACCGGAATGCCCATCATCGCAGTCTTGATCACCATTTCCGAGGTCAGCCGCCCGGTGGTGTAAAGGATCTTGTCCCCCGCCGGGACCGCTTCCGACAGCATCCAGCCCGCGATCTTGTCCACGGCGTTGTGCCGCCCGACGTCCTCCATATAGACCAGCGCGCGATCCTGCCGGCACAGGACCGTGCCGTGGATCGCGCCAGCTTCCAGATAAAGGCTTGGCGTCCGGTTGATCTGATGGGCCAGCGCGTAAAGCCACGAGGTGCGCAGCGGCGTCGGCGGCAGGCTGACCCCCTGCAATCCCTCCATCATGTCACCAAAGACGGTGCCCACCGCACAGCCCGAGGTGCGGGTCTTCTTGCGCACCTTCTCCTCGTAGGTGGTCTGGCTGGCGGTGCGCACGACGACCGTCTCCAGTTCTTCGTCGTAATCGACGCCGGTGACCGTTTCTTCGGGCGCCAACATCCCCTGATTGCGCAGGAATCCCAGCGCGAGGTATTCGGGATAGTCACCGATCGTCATCGCGGTGACAATTTCCTGACTGTTGAGAAAGATCGTCAGCGGCCGCTCCTCGACCACGCGCAGATCGATTTCCGCACCCGTATGGTCGCGGCCCCGAAGAGGACGGGTCAGGCGCGGATCCTGTGGGGCAGGCCCGATGAGGAAGGGAACCTGAAGGGGGTCGTCTGCGGTCATCGCTCACCTGTTGCGGCTGTGGGCCGGTCCGTGAAACTGCAACATCGGCAGGGCTTTTGTCCAGCCCGCGCGGCGTCGCATCTGCCATTGCCGCGAAGGGTTCGGCGCCCTACCCTTGCCGGACCGAGATAGAGAGAGGCTAGGAATGCGGAAGATGCACGCGGCCCTGTTGGCGCTGCTGACCCTGGGCGTACAGCCCGTCCACGGCGACGATCTTGCGGGCCATGGCGGGCCGGTCAGCGCGCTTGCCATGGCAGGGGATGCGGTTCTGTCGGGCTCGTTCGATACGCGGGCCATCCGCTGGTCTCTGCAGCGCTCGGCGGCGGACCGGGTGTTGCATGTGCATGAAGGCAATGTCTCGGCCGTGGCCTTCGCCCCCGATGGGACGGCGGTTACCGCTGGGCAGGACGGGCGCGTCGCCATCTGGGCAGCCGAAGGCGATGCGGCGCCGGTGCTTCACCC
Organism: Halodurantibacterium daqingense; assembly: GCF_042666235.1. Taxonomy (NCBI): domain Bacteria; kingdom Pseudomonadati; phylum Pseudomonadota; class Alphaproteobacteria; order Rhodobacterales; family Paracoccaceae; genus Halodurantibacterium; species Halodurantibacterium daqingense. Next base: position 86,428 of record NZ_JBHTFQ010000011.1, read on the forward strand.
CCTGCACGAGGCCCCGGTCGCGGCCCTGTCGATCGGACCGGATGGCAGCATCGCCTCGGCCGGATGGGACGGGCGCATCGGCGGGATCAGTGCCGACGGGCAGGCATATCACCACGAGGCGCATCAGAGCCAGGTCACGGGCGTTGCGCATCTTGAGGATGGCCGGATCGTGTCGGTCGGCGGCGATCTGCGGCTGCGGATCTGGGACGGCACGGATCCGGCCGGCGGGCTGGACCTGCCCGCGCAGCCGAACGGGCTGGCCAGGGGCAATGCAGGCCTGGCGGTGATCTTTGCGGACGGGGCGCTGCGGATCCTCGATCCGGACGAGGGAATCCTGCGGGAGCGGTTTCTGGCCGAGCGGCCACTGATCGCCGTGGCTGCCGCAGCCGGACGGATCGCTGTGGCGGGGATCGATGGCACCGTCTGGCTTCTGGACGAGGCGGGAACCAGCCCGCCGACGATGCTGGACGCGGGGCAGGGTCCGGTCTGGGCGCTGGCGCTGTCGGCGCAAGAGCTTCTGACCGGCGGTGCCGATGGCCGCATCCGGCGTTGGAGCGCGGCCGACGGCCGCCCCCTCGGCACAGGTGCAACCCGCGCGCAGGCGCAGCCCGAGGATGGCAGCCGCGGCGCCGAGGTCTGGCGCGCTTGCGCCGCCTGCCACACCGTCGGACCAGATGACCAGAACCGCGCGGGCCCGACGCTGCATGCGATCTTCGGGCGCAGGGCAGGAACTGCGCCGGGCTATGCCTATTCATCCGCATTGCGCACCCTGGATCTGGTCTGGACGCCCGAGACCGTGTCGGCGCTGTTCGAACATGGGCCGGCCAGCTTCACCCCCGGCAGCCGGATGCCCGATCAGCGCATCGCCGATCCCGCCGATCGTGCGGCGCTGATGGAGTATCTTGCCCGCGTCACGCGCTGAGGCTTCGACCCAGCGGATCAAGGATCGGCCCACCTGCCGCTGCCGCATCCTCGGCGTCATGGGTCACGAGCAGGACCGGAAGCGCCCATTCCCGCGCTCGTTCAAAGACAAACGATCGGATCTGCGCGCGACGCGCGGCATCAAGTCGTGAAAAGGGTTCATCCAGCAACAGGGCTTCAGGTTCCGCCAGAAGCGTCCGCATCAGGGCGACCCGCGCGCGCTGACCGCCCGACAGCGTCGCCGGGTCGCGCCCGCCCAGCCCGACAAGGCCGGCGCTCTCCAGCGCCTCTTCCACCTGACGCCGGCGCGCGGCACGGCCCCGAACCGTTGCCGGCAGCGCGAAGGCCAGATTGCCCGCCACCGACAGATGCGGGAACAGAACATCGTCCTGAAACAGGATCCCGACCCGGCGCCGCTGCGTGGAAAGCCCGCTCAGATCACGGCCGTTCAGCTCGATCCGCCCGGTCATCACAAACGGGGGCGCAAGATCGCCGATGATCGCCGCCAGAAGCGTCGATTTCCCTGACCCGGAGGGCCCCATGATCGTCGCGATTTCCCCCCGCCCGACACACAAGTCCAGATCGACGAGAGGCACGCCATCGCGCCGGATCGTCAGCCCCTGCAACACCAGCCCGTTCATGGACGCATCCCGCGTCGGTTCGGAAACACCACCGCCGGCAGCCCCAGCGCCAGCATGAAGGCCAGCAACGGCGCGACCATCTGCATCAGGGCAAGGGCACCCACCAGCCGGCGGTTCGCTCCGGCCGCCAGTGCGACCGCCTCCGTCGTAAGGGTGACGACGCGCCCGCCTCCGATCAGCACGGTGGGAAGATACTGCCCGATCGACACGGCAAAACCCACTGCGGCCGCGGTCAGGAGCGGGCGCAAAAGCATCGGCAGCCGCACCTGCCACAGCACGCGGCCTGGCCCGGCTCCGAGGCTGGCCGCAGCCACCCCCGCGCGCGTGTCCCAGGCCCGCCAGGGCGCGGCAAGCGCCAGGAACACATAGGGAAGCACAAAGACCAGATGGGCGAAGATCACCGCGCCGCGCCCGCCGTCCAGCCCCGTCGCAAGCATGAGGATCTGCATGCCCGGCAGGAAGGCCGCCTGGGGCACCAGCAGCGGCAACCATAACAGCCACAGGGCGCGATGCGGCGGGGGGGCACCCCGGCGGTATTCCGCCTCAAGGCAGGCGCCCACGAGTGCCAGCGCCACGGCGACGCTTGTCGCGGCGATCAGCGCCGATTCCCCGGCCGCGCGCCACAGCCCTGGCTGCGTCCAGGCCGATGCAGACAGGGTGGCGGGCAAAGGCTCCGGAAACCGCCAAAGCCCCGCCACCGACCAGAGCGCCAGCCCCGCCAGCCCGAGTGCCGCCGCCACACAGACCACCAGAACCACCGCCAGCGCCACAGCCCTCCCGGCGCCGTCCCAGGCCTGCCCCCGCGCCCCGGTTGTGAGCCACCCGCGTGCAAGCCGCGCGATCGCGGCCTCGGCCAGGCGCACCCCGAGGATCGTGACGAGAACCAGGCCGAACTGCACAAGCGCCGCCGCCGCCGCACGAAGGCGCAGGGCAAGATCCGGGTCTCCCATCCATTGCAGCAGCACGACCGCGAGCGTGGGCGGGCGTGTGGGGCCAAGGATCATCGCCATCTCGGCGGCAGACAGCCCATAGGCAAGTACCGCGTAGACCGGCAGGCGCAACTGCGGCCAGATCTGCGGCAGGACCAGCCGGAACCACGCGCTGATCCGGCCATATCCGAGGCTTGCGCCGATACGCATCGCCGCCCCCGCCCGCACCTGCCCGAGCGCCGCAAGAATCATCAGCAGCAGGAAAGGAAGCTCCTTGATCGTCAGCCCGCCGATCAGGGCAAGGCCCATCGGATCCTGCACCACCAGCGCGTCGGGCGGCCGCGTCCATCCGGTTGCCCAGGGCGACAGCCACCGCGCCACCAGCCCCGAGGGCGCGATCACGAAGGCCAGCGCTATCGCTGCAGCGGCGTGCGGAACCGAAAGCAGCGGCGAGATCAGCCGCATCATCACCCGGAAGCTCCGGCTTCCCTCAAGCGCGGCGACGATCAGCAGTGCCGCCCCCAGCGCGAGCAGGGTCGAGGCTGTTCCGGTCCAGAAGCTCAGGCGCAGCGCCGGCCAGAACCCGGGCGAGGCCAGAAGGTCGCGCCAGGCCTCAAGCCCCGGAGTGTTACGACCCAGCGCCGGGAAGTAGCCGAAGGCCGGCAGGGCCACGCCCGCCATGCCTGCAACGACCGGTCCCGCCAGCAGCAGCACCGTCGCGCTGGGCGCCCAGCCCGGAAACCGCCCGATGGGACGGCGGGGTAAGGCCCTGGCCACCACCTACTGCGCGACGCCGTAACGGCCGAGCCAGTCGGCAGCGATGCGCGTCATCCACGAGGGGTGGGGTTCGGGCAGCACCGGACCCAGCGCCTCGGGCGGGAGGGTGGCGATGCCAAGCTCCAGCGCGCGGAAACGTTCCGCATCTGCGGGCTCAAGCCGGTCCATGGCCAGAACGGTCTGAAATCCCAGAACGGCCGGATCCTGGGCGCGGGCCTGAACCTCGGGTTCGAGCAACAGGTTGGCGATGACCAGTGCTCCGGCTATGTTGCTGGCGTTGTAGGGGATGGCGACGAAGCTCGCATTGCCGATCGTGCCACCGTCCAGCACGAAGGTGCGCACCGTATCGGCCAGCTCCCCTGCGGCGATCGCCGCCGAGGCACGACCCGGGTTGAAGGCAAAGCCGATCTCGATCTCATCATCCGCCAGAAGCTGTGCCAGGGCAGGCTCATTGGCCGGATAGGCCGCCCCGCCGCGCCAGAGATGTGGCGACACCTCGTCCAGCCAGTCCCACAGCGGCGCCGTCTGCCGCGCATATTCGGCCTCGTCCACCGGGGCGGACAGGGCGCCAGCATCCGGTGCCAGTTCAAGCAACACCTGCTTGAGGAAGGTGGTGCCCAGATAATCGGGCGGTTGCGGATAGGTAAAGCGCCCCGGGTTCTGCGCGATCCAATCCGCCAGCGCGCGGATTGTGCGGGGCGGATCGGGCAAGCGGTCGGCATCATGTTCGAAGACCAACTGCGCAAGCGCCCAGGGCGATTCATAGCCCTCGATCGGCACGGTGAAATCGGTCACCAGCGCCGGGTTCGCGTCGGGATCCAGCAGCCGCCAGTTGGGCAGAGCCTCGGCAAAGCCGCCGAACAGCAGATCGTTTTCCTTCATCGCCGCGAAGTTCGCGCCGTTGATCCAGATCAGGTCGATCGCGCCGCCGGTATCGCGGCCGGCGCTTTTTTCCGACAGGACCCGTGTGACAGCGGCCGAGGTATCCGCCAGCTTGACATGTTCCAGCCGCACGCCATGGCGCGCCGCGGCCAGATCGCCCACCCATTCGATGAAGGCATTGACCCTCGGATCGCCCCCCCAGGCGTTCCAGTAGACTGTCTGGCCACGGGCTTCTGCAAGAACCGCGTCCCAGTCAGCCGGGTCGGGGCCGGCAACCGCCGGGGCGGCAAGGGCGAACGCAAGAGCGCCGGCCGCAAGAACTGGTTTCATTCGGTTTCCTTTTCCTTCAGGCAGCGTGATACGACGGGATCAAGATCCGGCAGCATCGGATCACCCTATCAGAGCGAACAGTCAGAGGAAGCACCCCATGCTTGACCGCCACCTCCGGCCGCTGATCGATCCAACCCTGAACCGGTTGGGACGCAGCCTCGCAGGCCGGGGCATCACTGCCGACGCCCTGACGCTGGCGGGATTGGCGCTGGGCATTGCCGCTTCGACAGCGGTGGTCGTCGGCGCCTTTGGCATGGCGCTTGGGCTGCTTCTGGCCTCGCGGCTGGCCGACGGGCTGGATGGCGCAGTTGCACGTGCCAGCCGGACGACCGACTTTGGCGGCTATCTGGATATCACCTGTGACTTTCTGTTCTACGGACTGTTTCCGCTGGCCTTCGTTCTGCATGACCCGCTGGCGAACGGTGTAGCCGGCGCGATCCTTCTGACAAGTTTCTACGCGAATGGCGCTAGCTTTCTGGGCTATGCAATTCTGGCCGAACGGCGCGGATTGCAAAGCAGCGCGCGCGGCGTGAAGTCGCTCTATTTCACCGGCGGGCTGCTTGAGGGAACGGAAACCATCCTGTTCTTCGTGCTGCTTTGCCTCTGGCCTGCGGGCTTTGGGCCGGTAGCGTTGATCTTTGCGGGGCTTTGCTTTCTGACCGCGCTGTCGCGGGTGCTGCTGGCGCGTCAGGTATTCCGTGGCTGATCCACGCGGTCTATGCTCGGGACCAGATCAAAGGAGCCGTCATGAAATCCGTCTTTCATCTTGCCATCCATGTAACCGACCTTGACGAAGCCCGCGCCTTTTACGGCGGCGTGCTTGGCTGCACCGAGGGGCGCAGCACCGATACCTGGGTGGATTTCGACTTTTTCGGCCATCAGCTGTCGCTGCATCTGGGCGAACCCTTCCGCACCGACCGCACCGGCAAGGTCGGCGACCATATGGTGATGATGCCGCATATGGGCGTGGTTCTGGCCCTGGAGGACTGGAAGGCGCTTGCCGCGCGGCTCGAGGAACGGCGCATTCCCTTCGACATTCCGCCGGTCGTCCGTTTTCCGGGCGAGCCGGGCGAACAGCGCACCATGTTCTTCTTCGACCCGTCAGGAAACCCGATCGAGATCAAGGGTTTCGCCGATTTCGCCTCGGTCTTTGCCGCCTAAGCGGGATGGAGGCGCCCCAGCAGAGGGAGAACCGGGATGACCGAGGCTGGTAACGGCGCGGCCGCGTGGCGCTTCCTGGTGCTGATCTGTGGAGGGGTGGTTCTGTCGCTGACCACCTGGTTTTCCGCCACGGCGGTGGTGCCGGAGCTGACGGTGGCCTGGGATCTTTCGGTTTCGGGTGCGGCCTGGATGACGAATGGCGTGCAACTGGGGTTCGTCTGCGGCGCGCTTCTGTCGGCCGGGTTGAACCTGCCGGACCTGCTGCGGCCTGAACGGCTGATGGCAGGTGCGGCGCTGCTCGCGGCGGCTGCGAACCTGACGCTTCTTGTCGAACCCGGCCAGGCCGGGGCCATTGCGGCGCGGGTCCTGACGGGCTTTGCTTTGGCGGGGGTCTATCCGCCCGCTCTCAAGCTCATGTCCACATGGTTTCGCAAGGGGCGCGGGCTGGCGCTGGGCCTGCTGATCGGGGCGCTGACGCTGGGTTCGGCGCTGCCGCATCTCTTTCGCGGGCTTGGCGCGGCGCTCGACTGGCAGACGGTCGTGACGACAAGTTCGGCCTGCAGCCTGGCGGCCGCGCTTCTGTTCCTGTTCACCCTGCGCGAAGGCCCCTATCCCTTTGCCGCAGCGCGCCTTGATCCGCGCCAGTTCGGCGTGGTTCTGCGCAGCCGGGCGCTCATGCTCGCCAATATCGGCTACTTCGGGCACATGTGGGAGCTTTACGCGATGTGGGGCTGGTTTCTGGCCTATGCCGCGGCCGCCAGCCCCGCCGCCCTTGGCGGGAATCCGTCGCTTCTGACCTTTCTGGTGGTCGCAGCTGGCGTGCCGGGCTGCATCCTCGGTGGCATCCTGTCGGACCGGATCGGACGCAGCCTGACGACCGCGATCCTCATGGGGCTGTCGGGCAGTTCGGCGCTGGCGATCGGCCTTGCCTTCGACGGGCCGACATGGGCCTTCGTCACCATTGCCCTGATCTGGGGCCTGACCATCGTGGGGGATTCCGCGCAATTTTCCGCCGCGGTGACCGAACTCGCGGACAGCCGGTTTGTCGGTTCGGCGCTGGCCCTCCAGCTTGGGCTGGGCTTCGCCCTGACGGTTCTGGCCATCTGGCTGACACCCGCTGTTGCCACCTGGCTTGGCAGTTGGCGCTGGGCCTTCCTTGTGCTGGTGCCCGGACCTCTTGCCGGAGTGACCGCGATGCTGTTGCTGCGCCGTCATCCCGATGCACAGCGCATGGCGCAGGGGCGACGCTGAAAGCGCCACCCGGAAAACCAATCGCCCCTGCGTCTGCACAAATTTTCATCAATCGCGCCACAGCCTTGATGAGGTCCAGAATTCGCTTGACCAGAACGGCGGGTTTCCGCTTGTTTGGACCAATCAGATAAATGGTCCGCACCAATGGCGAAAAGATGACAGATCAGGCGCCGGAACCGGCCTCGAACGAGAACTCTAATTTTGCCTTGGCCGCGATGCGCAGCCTGCTGCGAAGCGAGTTCGGCGCAAACGGCAAGTTGCCGCCAGAACGCGGGCTGGCAGAACGGCTGGGGGTCAGCCGCCGTGCCATCCGCCGCGCGCTCGAGGTGCTCGAGGCCGAGGGCCAGATCTGGCGGCGCCAAGGGTCGGGCACCTATGCCGGGCGCCGCCCCGACAGTCTCAGCGATCATGTCAGCGCGATCGTCAGCGAGACCGATTACATGGAGATCATGGAGGTCCGCCTGCGGATCGAACCGCAACTGGCGCAGCTTGCCGCATTGCGCGCCCGGCCGGCCGACATCGCGCGGATGCGGGAGCTGGCCCAGAAGCTCGACAGCAGCCAAGATGCGGATTCCCGCGAACTGTGGGATGGCGCCCTTCACCGGCAGATTGCTCTGGCGGCGGACAACCAGTTGTTCCTCGCGCTCTTTGACGTGGTGAACCGCGTGCGCCAGGATGAGGCATGGCAGGCGCTGCGGGAACGCGCCCGAAGCACTGCGGGCTCGGCCGGTCTGGCCCAGGCCCAACATGCGGCGATCATCGAGGCGATCGCCGCCCACGACCCGCAACGCGCGGGCGAGGCGATGCATCAGCACCTGATGATGCTGCAGGAAATCCTCCTCGAACAAAGCTCGACAGATTTTGCAGCGGCCGCACCAATGGCGGCCGCCGCGACGCACCAGCAACCAACAGGATAAGATAATGAAACACAAAGCTCTCGGTATCACACCGCTGCTTGCCGCGCTGCTGTGCGGAGCGCTGGCGGCACCGGCCGCGGCACAGACGCTGCGCATCGGCCTTCAGGATGACGCGGACGTTCTGGATCCGGACGAATCGCGCACCTTCGTCGGGCGGATCGTCTATACCGCGCTCTGCGACAAGCTGATCGACCTGACGCCTGAGCTTGATTTCGTTCCGCAGCTTGCAACCGCCTGGGAATGGCAGGATGACGCGGCGCGGCTGGTGATGACGCTCCGCGAAGGCGTGGTTTTTCATGATGGCACGCCCTTCGACGCCGCGGCCGTGGTCGCCAATATCGAGCGGTCGATCAACCTGCCCGAATCCCGCCGCAAGAGCGAGCTTGCCTCGGTCGCGAGCGTCGAGGCGACGGGCGAACACGAGGTGACGTTCCACCTGCACAGCCCCGATGTGACGTTGCTCGCGCAGCTCTCCGACCGCGCCGGCATGATGATTTCGCCGACCGCAGCGGAAGCCGCGGGTGCCAATTTCGGCAGCGCGCCGGTCTGTTCGGGGCCGTTCAAATTCGTCGAGCGCGTGCAGCAGGACCGCATCGTGCTGGAGCGGTTTGCCGATTACTGGAACGCGGATGAAATCCACCTCGACCGGGTGATCTACCTGCCGATCCCGGATACCACCGTGCGGCTTGCCAACCTGCGGTCGGGCGATCTGGACATGATCGAGCGGGTCGCGGCCTCGGATGCGGCGACGGTGCGGGCTGACAGCAGCCTGACCTATGCCGATGTGGTGGGCATCGGCTATCAGGCGATCTATGTGAACATCGCCAATGGCGCGCGCTCGGAAAACCCGATGGGGCAGGAAAAGCTGTTGCGGCAGGCCTTCAGCCTGGCCATCGACCGCGAGGCGCTGAACCAGGTCGTGTCGGAAGGCACGAACATGGCCGGCAACCAGCCCTATCCGCCCACCAGCCCCTGGTTCAACGAAGCGATCCCCGTCCCCGAGCGTGATCTTGAACGCGCCCGCGCCCTGATGGCCGAGGCCGGCCATGACCGCGTCGATGTCGAGATCCAGGCCGCCAACAACCCCGTCACCATGCAGCAGATGCAGGTGATCCAGGCGATGGTGGGCGAGGCGGGCTTCAACGTGCAACTGCGCGCCACGGAATTCGCGACCCTTCTGTCCGAACAGACCGCCGGCAACTTCCAGCTGTCGCGGTCCGACTGGTCGGGGCGCGTGGATCCCGATGGGAACATCCATCAGTTCGTCAGCTGCGGCGGCGGCATCAACGACAGCAAGTATTGCAACGAAGAGGTTGATGCGCTGCTGAACGAGGCCCGCACCCTGACTGACCCGGCCGCGCGCAAGGCGCTTTACGATCAGGCCGGCGCGATCCTCGACGACGATCTGCCGATCATCTATCTTGGCCACCAAAGCTGGATCTGGGGGATGCGCAACAACGTGACCGGCTTCGAGCCCTATCCCGACGGGATGATCCGCCTCGAGGGCGTCCGCAAGGACGGCTGACCCGCCTTCTTTCACGTCGCCGGACCGGGCGGAACCCTTCGCCCGGTCCTCCTATTGGGGATACTGCCCATGTTGATCTACATCGCAAAACGGGTGCTGGTGGCGATACCAACGCTGCTCATCATCTCGGTCTTCGTCTTTGCGCTGCAAAAACTTCTGCCCGGTGACCCGGTGCTTGCCCTTGCCGGCGAGGATCGCAACCCCGAAGTGCTGGAGTTCCTGCGCGAGAAATACCGCCTGAACGACCCGGTTCCGGTGCAATACCTGCACTGGCTGGGCAATGCGTTGCAGGGCGATCTGGGCGTATCCTTGCGCACGAACCAGCCGGTGCTGGAACTGATCCTGCAAAAGCTGCCGGTGACACTGCAACTGGCGGTCATGTCGATGTTCTTCGCCTTCCTTGTGGGGATTCCGGCGGGAATCCTCGCTGCGGTGAAGAAGAACACCCTCACCGATTACCTGGCCAACCTGGTGGCGCTGTCGGGCCTGTCGGTTCCCAACTTCTGGCTGGGGATCATGCTGATCCTGCTGATTTCGGTCAATCTTGGCTGGTTGCCTGCCTCGGGATATGAATCGATCTTCGTCGATCCCTGGCGATCGATCCAGACGATGATCATGCCTGCTTTCGTGCTGGGCACGGCGCTTGCCGCCACGCTGATGCGCCACACCCGCTCGTCGATGCTGGGCGTGCTGCGGTCGGACTATATCCGCACTGCGCGCGCCAAGGGCCTGTCGGACCGCGACGTGGTGATGAGCCACAGCTTCCGCAACGCGCTGCTGCCGATCGTCACCCTGTCGGCGCTGCTGTTCGGAGAGCTTCTGGCAGGTGCCGTCCTGACCGAACAGATCTTCACCATCCCCGGCTTTGGCAAGCTGATCGTCGATGCCGTGTTCAACCGTGACTATGCGGTGGTTCAGGGGGTCGTGCTGTTCACCGCCTTCGGCTTCATCGTGATGAACATCCTCGCCGATGTGCTTTATGTCCTTCTCAACCCGCGTATGAGGGCCAGCCTGTGAGCATGACCGAAACCGCCCCCCGCACGCCCCAGAACACTCCGGCCACCGATCCGGCACCGCCCCGCAGCGGCAGCCGCGCCTGGCGCAAGCTGCGCGCCAACAAGGGTGCGGTCGTAGGCTTTGGCATCGTGCTGTTCTTCACCTTCCTGGCCATTGCCGCGCCTTTCCTTCCCATCGCCGACCCGATGCAGACCAGCTGGACCGCGATCCGCCAGGCCCCCTCGGCCGAGCATTGGCTGGGAACCGACGACATCGGCCGCGACATTCTTTCGCGCATGATCTGGGGCGCGCGCGCCTCGCTGATGGCGGGGGTGTTCTCGGTGGGGATCGCGCTGGCGCTGGGGGTACCGTTCGGGCTTCTGGCCGGATATTTCGGCGGCTGGACCGACATGATCATCTCGCGCGTCACCGAAGCCTTCCTGGCAATGCCGTTCCTGATCACGGCGATTGCGCTTGCGGCCTTTCTGGGCCCGAACCTCACCAATGCGATGATCGCCATCGGCCTGTCGGCGATGCCGATCTTCATCCGCCTGACGCGCGGCCAGGTCATGGCGGTGAAGCAGGAAGACTATGTGGAAGGTGCGCGCTCGATCGGGCTGGGCCACTGGCAGATCATGACGCGCTATATCCTGCCCAATGCGTTCCAGCCGATCCTGGTGCAGGCGACCCTGACCATCGCGACCGCGATCATCGCCGAGGCAAGCCTGTCGTTCCTCGGGCTGGGCCAGCAGCCGCCCAACCCCAGCTGGGGCTCGATGCTGAACACCGCCAAGAACTTTCTGACCCAGGCGCCCTGGATGGCCATGTGGCCGGGCGCCGCGATCTTCCTGGTCGTCATCGGGTTCAACCTGATGGGCGACGGGCTGCGCGACGCGCTTGATCCGCGCGAAGCATGAAACCGAAGGACTGGACATGACCGAATTCACCACCCGCCCCGAGATCCTCGGCACCTATGGCGTCGTCACCTCGACGCACTGGATCGCTTCGGCCGTCGGCATGCGCATTCTGGAAATCGGTGGCAACGCCTTCGACGCGGCCGTTGCCACCGGCTTTACCCTGCAGGTGCTGGAGCCGCATCTGAACGGTCCCGGCGGCGATATGCCGGCGCTGATCTATTCGGCAAAAACCGGCAAGGTTCAGGTGATCTGCGGTCAGGGGCCGGCACCGGCCAGGGCAACCATCGATCATTACAAGGCCGAAGGGATCGACATGATCCCCGGCAATGGCCTGCTGGCCACCGTGATCCCGGGCGCCTTTGACGGCTGGATGCTGATGCTGCGCGACTATGGCCAGCTTTCGCTGCGCGACGTGCTGGAACCGGCGATCCACTATGCCGAACATGGCCATCCGACGCTTGCGCGTGTCTCGGCCACAATCGCCGAACTGGGCGAGTTCTTCCGCACCGAATGGCCGACCTCGTATGAAACCTGGCTTCCGGGGGGCACCGCACCGGCGCCGCAATCGCTGTTCCGGAACCCGGCTCTTGCAGAAACCTGGAAGCGTATCCTGCGCGAAGCCGAGGCCCGCGAGGGGCGTGAGGCCCAGATCGAGGCTGCGCGCGACGCCTTCTACCGTGGTTTCGTTGCCGAGACGATCGACGGCTACCTGCGCGAAACCGAGGTGATGGACGGCTCCGGCGCACGTCACAAGGGCGTTCTGAGCGCCGACGACATGGCCGGCTGGCGGGCAACGATCGAGGATCCGGTCACGCATGATTATCACGGCTGGACCGTGGCCAAGACCGGCGCCTGGGGCCAGGGGCCGGTGCTTCTGCAATCGCTCGCGATCCTGCAGGGCATGGACATCGCCGCGATGGACCCCTGCGGCCCGGACTTCGTTCACAGCGTGGTCGAGGCGATGAAGCTCGCCTATGCCGACCGCGAGATCTATTACGGCGATCCGGCCCATGCCGAGGTGCCGCTCGATATCCTGCTGTCCGCCAGCTACAACGCCGAACGCCGCAGCGCGATCACCGACCGGGCGGCACTGGATCTGAACCCCGGCGTCGTCCCCGGCTTCGAGGATCAGCGCGCGCTGACGCTTGCAATGCTGGAGCGGGTGTCCGGGATCGGTGCGGTCTATGAACCGACAATGGCCCATCTGAGCGAGAAGAAGGGCGACACGGTCCATATCGACGTGATCGACCGCGAGGGCAACATGGTGTCGGTCACGCCTTCGGGCGGCTGGCTCCAGTCTTCGCCGATCGTTCCGGGGCTCGGCTTCTGCCTCAACAGCCGCGCGCAGATGTTCTGGCTGGAAGAAGGGCTGCCCACCTCGCTTGCGCCCGGGCGGCGCCCGCGCACCACGCTCACCCCCTCGATCGCGCTGCACGAGGGCCGGCCCGCGCTTGCCTTCGGGACGCCCGGCGGCGACCAGCAGGACCAGTGGCAGCTGTCGTTCTTCCTGCGCCATGTCCACCACCGCGAAAACCTTCAGGCGGCGATCGACATGCCGCTGTTCCACACCAGCCATTTCCCGGGTTCGTTCCATCCGCGCACCCGCGAACCGGGCGGGGTGACGATCGAGGCGAACTTTGCGCCGGCCGTGCTGGACGACCTGCGCGCACGCGGTCACCGGCTGACGGTGGCAGATCCCTGGTCGATCGGCCGACTGACCGCGGCCAAGCGCAACGCCGACGGGCTTTTGCGCGCGGCCGCCACGCCGCGGCTGATGCAGGCCTATGCGGTGGGCCGCTGATGACCTGGTCCATCGCAGCCCGGGACGAGACGACCGGCGCGCTTGGCGTCGCTGTCGCCAGCCGCTTTTTCGCGGTGGGCGGGCTGGTGCCCTTTGTGCGGCCCGGCGTGGGCGCCGTTGCAACGCAGGCCTTCATCAGCCCGCTTTACGGGCCCGAGGCGCTGCGTCTTCTGCCCGATCTCGGTGCCGAGGCGACCATCGCCGCTGTGACCAACCCCGACGAGGGGCGGGCGAACCGGCAGCTGCATCTGGTCGATGCCCAGGGACGCACCGGCGCCTTTACCGGCAGCGCCTGCATCGACTGGGCCGGCCATGTCGCAGGCAAGGGCGTTTCGGTCGCAGGCAACATGCTGGCCGGACCCGAGGTAATTGCCGCGACGCTGGACTGCTATGAAACACTGACCGAACTGCCCTTTGCCGAACGGCTTCTGGCAGCAATGGAGGCCGGCGAGGCGGCAGGCGGTGACAAGCGGGGCCGCCAGTCCGCCGCCCTGGTGATCCACCGCGACCAGGATTACCCATGGCTCTCGATCCGGGCTGACGACCACGCCGATCCGCTGGCGGAACTGCGCAGGCTTTACGCCGTGGCGCAGGAACGTTTCCTGCACGTGGCCGAGGTGCTTCCCACGCGGCAGAACCCGCATGGCGCCACCGACCGCAGCCATATCGACCGCCGCATCGCCGAACTGGACGCCGCCCGCAAGGCCGAAGGCCGCAGCTCGGCCTCGTTCGCCACCCCCCCTGACCTGAGGATATGCCCATGAGCCCCGTCCTGTCCGTGCAGAACCTGACCACCTCGTTCCTGGTGGATGGCCAATGGAAATCGGTTGTCCGCAACATCTCGTTCGATGTGATGCCGGGTGAAACGCTGGCCATCGTCGGCGAAAGCGGTTCGGGGAAAAGCGTCACCTCGCTTTCGGCGATGGGGCTTCTGCCCAAGGGCCAGTCGCGAACCGAAGGCAAGATCGTCCTCAATGGCCGCGACCTGCTGCAATTGTCCGAACGCGAGATGCGCGGCGTGCGCGGCAACGAAATGGCGATGATCTTTCAGGAACCGATGACCAGCCTGAACCCGATCTTCACCATCGGCCGCCAGATCGCCGAAGTGCTGACCCGACACCGCGGCATGACCGCAGAGGAGGCCCGCGCCGAAACCATCCGCACGCTTGAAAAGGTGCGCATCCCCAATGCCAAGGGGCGCTTTGACGAATACCCGCACCAGTTTTCGGGCGGCATGCGTCAGCGGGTGATGATCGCGATGGCGCTGGCAGCCCGCCCCAAGCTGCTGATCGCGGATGAACCGACCACGGCGCTGGATGTCACCATCCAGGGCCAGATCCTCGACCTCATCAAGCAGTTGCAGGAAGAAGAGGGCATGTCGGTGCTGTTCATCACCCATGACATGGGCGTGGTGGCGGAAATCGCCGACCGCACCGTGGTGATGCTGCGCGGCGAACAGGTGGAAACCGGCCCCACGGCCGAGATCTTCCACAACGGACGCGAACCCTATACCCGCGCGCTGCTGGCCTCCGTGCCCAAGCTGGGCTCGATGGAAGGCCGCGCGCTGCCGCTGCGCTTTCCCCGCGTCGACATGACCAACGGCGAAATGACCGCACCGACCGAGATGCGCGATACCGTCGATCATCGCAAGACCCCTGTGCTCGAGGTCAGGAACCTTGTCACGCGGTTCCCGATCCGGGGCGGGCTGTTCGGCCGGATCACAGGGGCCGTGCACGCGGTCGAGAACGTCTCGTTCACCGTGCATCAGGGCGAAACCCTGTCGCTTGTGGGGGAATCCGGCTGTGGGAAATCCACCACGGGGCGGTCGCTCATGCGGCTGGTGGAACCGCAGGGGGGCGATGTCCAGCTTGATGGCCATGACGTGCTGCGGCTGGATGCCCGCGGGTTGCGCGGCCTGCGGCGCAGTGTGCAGATGATCTTCCAGGATCCGTTTTCCAGCCTCAACCCCCGCATGACGGTGGGGCAGGCTGTGGCCGAACCGTTCCTGCATCACAAGCTGGGCAGCCGGGCGCAAGCGCGGGACAAGGCGGCGGATCTTCTGGAGCGCGTGGGCCTGTCGGCCGACATGCTCGGGCGCTATCCGCATGAATTCTCGGGCGGTCAGCGCCAGAGGATCGCGATTGCGCGGGCGCTGTCACTGGGGCCGAAGGTGATCGTTGCCGACGAATCCGTCTCGGCGCTGGATGTGTCGATCAAGGCGCAGGTCTGCAACCTGCTGATGGATCTGCAGGAAGAGTTCAACCTCGCCTTCCTGTTCATCAGCCATGACATGGCGGTGGTCGAGCGGGTCA
The DNA here is from genome assembly GCF_042666235.1 of Halodurantibacterium daqingense. Classification (NCBI taxonomy): domain Bacteria; kingdom Pseudomonadati; phylum Pseudomonadota; class Alphaproteobacteria; order Rhodobacterales; family Paracoccaceae; genus Halodurantibacterium; species Halodurantibacterium daqingense. The sequence goes on from NZ_JBHTFQ010000011.1 coordinate 101,788, forward strand.
GCCACCGTGTCGCCGTCATGTATCTGGGCGAGATCGTGGAAATCGGCCCGCGCGCGGCGCTGTTCAGCAATCCGCAACATGACTACACCCGCAAGCTGATGGCGGCCGTGCCGGTGCCTGACCCCGCGCGGCGCGGGGTGCGCAGAAACCTTGCCGTGGACGATCTGAAAAGCCCGGTGCGCGCGCCGGATTATGTGCCGCCCCAGCGCGACTATCGTGAAGTCGCGCCGGGCCATTTCGTGATGGTGGCCTGACCGCGCGGGTCAGGCCTGCCCGGCCAGGAAGGCGTCGATACCGGCCTGGGCCACATCCTGATCCTGCGCCGGCGTGCCGGAACTGACGCCGATGCCGCCAACGACCTCGCCGCCGACCAGAACGGGAAGCCCGCCACCCACAACCATCAGCCGCCCCTGGATGGCCGAGCTGATCCCATAGGCGGGGGCGCCCGGCTGGCTTGCCGTTCCGTATTCATGGGTTGCCTTGCGGGCGGCGGCGGCGGTGAAGGCCTTGTCGATGGCGATGGTGGCCGAGGTCACCTTGCCCCCGTCCATCCGTTCGAACGCGATCAGCTGTCCGCTTTCATCGGTGATCGCAATGCACATGGGCACGCCGATCGCATCGGCGCGGGCCCGGGCGCCGGCCAGCAGCACCCCGGCATCGGCAAGGTCAAGTCTGCGGATCGTCAGCATCAGAGGGCTTCCTTCTTTTTCACATCGCGGCGCCGGCGGTGAAGGATCGGTTCGGTATAGCCCGAGGGCTGGTTGATGCCTTCAAAGATCAGCTCGCGTGCCGCCTGGAACGCGATCGAGGCGTCATAGTCGGGCGCCATCGGACGATAGGCGGGGTCGCCCCGGTTCTGCCGGTCCACTGCAACGGCCATGCGGCGCAACGAAGCCTCGACCTCATCGCGGGTGGTCAGGCCATGCAGCAGCCAGTTCGCCAGATATTGCGCCGAGATCCGCAGCGTCGCGCGGTCTTCCATCAGGCCCACGTCGTTGATGTCGGGCACCTTCGAACAGCCGACACCCTGATCCACCCAGCGCACCACATAGCCCAGGATCGACTGGCAGCTGTTGTCAACCTCGCGCCGAACCTCGTCGTCGGAAAGGTTGCGGCCCTGCAGGATCGGCGGCGTCAGCAGCGCGTCGAGGCTGGCCCGTTCCCGCCCGGCAAGCGCATCCTGCCGCGCGGCCACGTCAACCTCATGGTAATGAGTCGCGTGCAGCGTTGCCGCGGTGGGCGACGGCACCCAGGCCGTGTTCGCGCCGGCCATCGGATGGTTCTGCTTGGTGGCCAGCATCTCGGCCATCGCATCGGGTTTTGCCCACATGCCCTTGCCGATCTGGCCATGGCCGCGCAGACCCGTGGCAAGCCCGGCATCGACATTGCCGTTCTCATAGGCGGCAAGCCAAGGGGCATCCTTCATCTCGCCCTTCGGGATCACCGGCCCGGCCTGCATCGAGGTGTGAATCTCATCCCCGGTGCGGTCCAGGAACCCCGTGTTGATGAAGACGAGCCGGTCCTTCACCGCGCGGATACACTCGCGCAGATTGGCCGAGGTGCGGCGTTCCTCGTCCATCACACCGATCTTGATCGTGTGGCGCGGCAGGCCCAGGATATCTTCGACCCGATCGAACAGCGTATTGGCGAAGGCCACTTCCTCGGGGCCGTGCATCTTCGGCTTCACGATATAGACCGAGCCGGCGCGCGAATTGCGCGGCCCCTCGGACTTTTGCAGATCGTGCATCGCGCAGGCGGTGGTCACGATCGCATCAAGAAAGCCCTCGGGCGTTTCGGCGCCGTCCTTCAGCACTGCGTCCGTGGTCATCAGATGGCCAACGTTGCGCACCAGAAGCAGCGCCCGGCCCGGCAAGGTCAGCTCGCCCGCCATCGTCTGGTAGGTCCGGTCGGGGTTCAGGTGCCGGGTCAGCGCACGGCCGCCCTTTTCGAACGTCTCCTCAAGCGTTCCCGTCATCAGGCCCAGCCAATTGGCATAGACGGCAACCTTGTCGGCAGCATCGACGGCGGCAACGCTGTCCTCGCAATCCTGGATGGCCGTCAGGGCGCTTTCCAGCACCACATCACGCAGGCCGGCCGGATGCGCCTTGCCCACCGGATGATCGGGGTCGATCACCAGTTCGATATGCAGCCCGTTGTGGCGCAGAAGATAGCGCGCACGGGCGCCATCCTCGGTCCAACCCACAAAGGCGGCCGGATCCTTGAGCCCGACCGTCCGGCCCGCGACCTCGGCGAACAGCGTCGCGCCCTCGCGCCGGAAAGAGGTCACATCCCGATGCGCGGCCCCGTCCAGCGGCACCGCCCGGTCAAGGAAAGCGGCAGCCCAGGCGACAGCCTGCGCCCCACGGTCGGAATCATAGCCCGGCCCCTGCGCCGCGCCCGGCAGCGCATCGGTGCCGTAAAGCGCATCGTAAAGCGATCCCCAGCGCGCGTTCGCCGCATTCAGCGCGAAGCGCGCGTTCATCACCGGCACCACCAGCTGCGGCCCCGCGATCCGGGCAATCTCGTCATCGACATTGGCCGTGGTCACCTCGAAGGGCGCCCCCTCGGGTTGCAGATACCCGATCTCCGCAAGGAAGGCGCGGTAGGCGGCCGCGTCATGCGGCTGGCCCTTGCGCGCCTTCAACCAGTCATCGATGGCGGCCTGCAGCACATCGCGCCGCTCAAGCAGCGCGCGGTTTTGCGGCCAGAGATCCTCCAGCAGCGTCGCATAGCCCTGCCAGAAGCGGTCGGCTTCCACCGGCAGCCCGTCCAGCACCCGGTTTTCCACCAGATCGGCCAATCCGGCGGCCACCTTCAGCCCGGCCCGTTCCACATAGGTCGTCATGCCAATCCTCCTGTTTCACTTGGTTGTCCTCTAGCCGCGGCACGGCGCAGATGGCACAACAGTGTCAAAGTTTTTCACGATGCGGAAAAGCCCATGACCAACGACAGGCGTGATGGAACCGTTCAGGCGGTCGACCGGGCGCTGAGACTGCTTGAACTTCTCGGCGCGGAAGACGAGGGGTTGCGGCTGACCGATCTGGCAAAGGGCTGTGGCCTGGCGGCCTCGACCGTTCACCGGCTGCTGACGACGCTTGAACAGCGCGGCTTTGCCCAGTTCGACGCCCCTGCGGCGCGCTGGCATGTGGGGCGGCAGGCCTTCAGCACCGGCTCGGCCTATTTGCGCCGTCAAAGCTTTGCGGCACCGGCCCTGCCGATCCTGCGCCGACTGCGCGACCGCACCCGCGAAACGGCCAACCTCGGCGTGCTTGAGGGGACCGATGTCACCACCTTGCATCAGGCCGAAAGCCGCGAGATCGTCCGCGCGATTTCACCGGTGGGGGGGCGGGCGCACTGGCTGTGTTCGGGAATGGGCAAGGCCATCGTTGCCACCTGGCCCGATGCAGAGATCAGTGGGTTGCTTGATCGTGGCGGCATGCGCAGGATGACCGCCCGCAGCCTGACCAGCGCCGATGCGGTGTGGGCCGAAATCGCCCGGATCCGGGCGCAGGGACATGCGGTGGATAATGAGGAATTCGTTCCGGGCCTGCGTTGCGTTGCGGCCGTTGTCTGGGGTCCGGCGTCCGAGCCAGCCTGCGCCTTGTCGGTCTCGGCCCATGCCGGGCGCCTGACCGAGGCGCGCCTGCCCGAGTTCGGCGCGGCTGTGCGCGATGCGGCGGCCGAATTGACGCGACACCTGGGCGGACGGAGACCCGACGAAGCGAGTGCCTAGCCGCCCGCCACTATTGCGCAACAGCATCCGCCTCGCAGGGGTCGAATGGAGGGGCCGCCATCGGGCGGCCCCTCACCATTTTCAGTCGTCGCCTGCCGGCAACATGCTGACCAGCTCGGGCAGCGTGTAGTCGGCTGCACTGACGCCAAGGCTGGCGGCAAGTTGATTGCGGCCCACGGTTGCGGCCGAACGCTTGGCAGCCGCTTTGCCAGTGCCGTTCAGGATGAACCTTTCGGCCAGCTGATCGTTGTCACGCCGCGCTACGTCCAGCGCGATCAGGTCTGCGACCGAATAGGCAGCGGCATCCACGCCAAGCTGGGCCGCAAGCTGGGCCTTGCCAGCGCCGATCGGACCGGCCGAAGCCGCGCCTGCGGAAACGCATGCGGCAAGCGCTGCGAGAACGAGTTTCTTCTGCATTGTCTATCCTTTCACTCCGCCACCATTGTGGCGACAGGGCATCCCGTGCCCGTGCAGAAGAAGCTAGGCTTGCGCACAAAGTCGGAAAACTGACCCAAACGGCCACGGACTGCGCATTCATGCACATAACTTCCGCGCGATTGCCCTTGAAGATGAAGATGGAGTGACGGCTTCGCTGCGCCTTGTGCAGCTGAAACGAGTGGAAACCCCGCGCCAGTTGGCGCAGACTATCCAGAAGTGCGCCGGGCCCCGCCTGCCCTGCGCCCCTTCCCAGGAGAGAGAGAGACCAAATGAACCACCTTTCAAATTCCTTGGCCGCCGTCGATATCGCGACGACGCTGCATCCCTATACCGACGCGCGCGCCCACGAGGTGAACGGGCCGCTTGTCATCGCGCGGGGCGAGGGGGTTCACGTCTATGACCAGGCGGGCAAGGAGTATATTGAAGGGCTTGCCGGTCTCTGGTCCGTGGCCGTCGGATTCAGCGAGCCGCGGCTTGTGCAGGCCGCGAGGCGGCAGATGGAGCAGCTGCCCTATTACCACAGTTTTGCGCACAAGGCCCATGAACCCTCGATCCGGCTTGCCGAAAAGCTGGTGGAAATGACCCCGGCGCCGCTGACCCGCGTGTTCTACACCTCCTCCGGATCCGAGGCGAATGACACGGTAGTCAAGCTGATCTGGTATATGAACAATGCCCTCGGGCGCACGAAAAAGAAGAAGTTTCTTGCGCGCATCAAGGGGTACCACGGCATCACCGTCGCCTCGGGTAGCCTAACGGGCCTGCCGAACAATCACCGTGACTTTGATCTGCCAGCCATCCCCGTGCACCACCTCACCTGCCCACATTTCTACCGTTTCGGTGCCGAGGGAGAGAGCGAGAACGACTTTACCGCCCGCCTGCTGGCAGAAGCCGAAGACGTCATTCTCCGCGAGGGGCCGGAGACGATCGCGGGCTTCATTGGCGAGCCGCTGATGGCGGCCGGTGGTGTCATGCCCCCGCCGGCGGGTTACTGGCAAGGGATCGAAGCCCTGTGCCGCAAGTATGATATCCTGCTGATCGCCGACGAGGTCATCAACGGTTTCGGCCGGCTGGGCTCGTCCTTCGGCGCGGTGCACTATGGCTTTACCCCGGATGTCATGGTGCTGTCCAAGCAGCTCACCTCGTCCTACATGCCGCTGGCCGCAGTTCTTTTTACGGAAGAAATCTATCAGGCAGTGGCCGACAACAGCGCCCGGATCGGAACCTTCGGCCACGGCTTCACCGCATCGGGTCATCCGGTCGCCACAGCTGTTGCCCTTGAGAACCTGGCGATCATCGAAGAGCGTGACCTGATCGGAAACGCGCACCGGATGGGCAAGCTGCTGCAGGAAGGGCTGGCAGGTTTTGCCGATCATCCCTTCGTCGGCGAGGTACGCGGCGCCGGGCTGATCGCGGGGCTGGAGCTGGTTGCCGACAAGCAAAGCCGTCGAACCTTCTCTTGTGGATGCCGCCCTCATTTGCAAGGAATTTCTGAACGTTAGACTTGTGATCGAGTGCGGACTCTTGTCAGGCCTGTTAGCGCGGC